>CAZRGP010000004.1:0-165208 GCA_964599695.1 uncultured Faecalibacterium sp. | reverse complement strand
CCATCCGGATCGCTGGTCTCTTGTTTTTTATTCAGCTATTTTGCAACAGCCCCTTTAGCGTGATGCAGAAATCTTTATCATGGAAAACACTTGCGCGCTTCTATCGTTGAGAATAAGATTTATATGTGAATTAATTATTATGAGGAAGTATGGGAGGAATACTTAATGAGTCAGTCGGTCAAGAGAATCGGTGTTCTTACGAGCGGAGGTGACGCTCCCGGAATGAACGCAGCTGTAAGGGCTGTTGTAAGGACTGCTCATGCATATGGGATTGAATGTGTAGGTATCCGCAGAGGATATCAGGGGCTGATCAACAGCGACTTTACGATGATGACCAGGGAAAGCGTGGCACATATTCTTTCAAGAGGCGGAACGACTCTCTACACAGCGCGAAGCAATGAATTCATGACCGATGCGGGGCGTGCCAAAGGTGTGGCAACATGCAAGATGCTCGGTATTGAGGGCCTTGTGACCATCGGAGGAGACGGAACGTTCCGCGGCGCTCTGGAACTTTCCAGACTTGGAATCCCTGTTGTCGGAATTCCCGCGACGATTGACAATGATATCGGCTGCACAAACTACACGATCGGATTCGATACAGCATGTAACACTGCGATCGAATGCATCGACCGTCTGAGAGATACGATGCAGTCCCATGAGCGTTGCTCAGTCGTAGAGGTCATGGGAAGAAATGCCGGATTCCTTGCGCTGTATGTAGGCATTTCCGTCGGCGCTACTGCTGTTCTGGTTCCGGAGCATGAGATCGACTTTAATGAAGATGTCATCGACCGCATCCGTGAATCCCGCCTTGCCGGAAATACGCATTTCATGATCGTTGTTGCAGAAGGTGCCGGAAGCGCCGTTGAGATCAGCAAGAAGATCAAGGAAGAGATCGGTATCGATCCCCGCGTTACGGTCCTCGGACATATCCAGAGGGGCGGCGTTCCTACCGCGAGGGACAGGGAGACAGCTACCAGAATGGGATACTATGCCGTCAAAGCTCTTGCTGAGGGACGCGGCAATTGCGTCATCGGAACGCAGGAAGGCGGTATCGTTGAGATACCCATCGAGGAGGCTCTCAAGATGGAGAGACATCTCCAAATGGACCGCTACCGTATCATGGAAGCGATGCAGATCGGCGGTACACTGAAACAGCTTTGATAATTATCGGTTGAATATAAAATCTCTCCGGAAGAGTTTTCCGGAGAGATTTCTTTTTTGTTTCAGTCCAAAAAGGAACAAATGGTCTCAAGCGCGTCTGTGGTGTGATTCGGGAAGCGGTCAAGGAGTTCCTGCGCAGCGCTGGCCATGATGAAGGGGACTCCTGCGCATTCCAGCATATCAGCGTCATTGTAATTGTCTCCGATCGCTGCTGTTTCCTCTATAGGGATGCCCAGGTGTTTGCAAAGGACCTGCAGACCTCCGCTTTTACCCGCACTGGCGAAATCAAGGAAATGACTTCCGGCTACATTGACTTTGATCTTGTCCTTCCACATAGGAATAAGAAGATCGGCCGCGTCATCGATGGGACCCAGACTTATGACGGTGATCTGGGTGATATCTCCTGAAATGATGTCGAAGGAGAAAGCAGTGAGCGCGTCCGGATACTCCCAGGAACGCATAAGGTCGGCGTCTTCCTCTTTATCCACAAGATAATAACGGTGTTCCGTTGTGTTCACGCGGACAAAACAACCTTCGATCGTGCGGGCACTGGCACATATCTCTCGGGCAATATCGTAGGGAATGCTTATTACTTCGAGCAGCTTACCATCGGAGTAGATATAAGAGCCGTTCTCGCAGATGCAGCAGATCTTCCTTGAGTATTCCCCGAAATGCTCTTCAATGGAGGAGTAGCTCCTCCCGGAAGCGGCACAGAAGAGAACGTTTTTGTCCTTCATGCGGTCAAGGACCGGGAACAGGGAAGGAGGAAGGGTATCCGCGCTGTTGATGGAATCATTCTCGTGCAGGATGAGAGTTCCGTCCAGGTCGCTTGCAATGAGAGAGATTTTTTTGTTTTTCATGTAATCAGCCAAGGTCCTCTCCGTTCGAGGCAATGACTTTTTTGTACCATTCGAAACTGTCCTTTTTATAACGTTTCTTGCTTCCATTGCCCAGGTCATCCTGATCGACATAGATGAAACCGTATCTCTTGCTCATCTCAGCGGAGGAAGAGGAAACGATATCGATGGGACCCCATGCGCAGTAGGCGATGACTTCAACACCGTCCTTTACGGCTTCCTTCAGCTGTTCGATATGTTTGCGGTAGTAGTCAACACGATAAGGATCATGGATCGTACCGTCATCTTCCAGTTTGTCCAGTGCACCGAACCCGTTCTCAGCAATGAGAATGGGCACCTGATAGCGGTCCCAGTCCTGGCAGAGACAGTTGTAAAGTCCAAGTGGATCCATTCTCCAGTCCCACGGAGTCGGCTCCAGATAAGGATTCTGAGAACCCTGGAAAGGCTTGTACTCATCCTTCTGAGCATCCCCGATATAAGTGGCGTAATAGGAGATCGCCAGGAAGTCCTGGGGATTGTTGCGGATCACTTCTTCGTCACCGGGGTAGAATGTCACATGGATATTGTTCTCCTCAAAATAACGGAGAATATAGGTGGGGTATTCGCCGCGGAGCTGGACATCGGCGAAGAAATAATTCTGCAGGCGGTTGACCCGCATGGTATGACGGATATCCTCGGGTTTGCAGCTCGCGGGATAGTACGTTCCGTCAGCCAGCATCGTTCCGATCATAAAATCGGGATTGATCCTTTTGCCGATCTCATGCGCTTTCGCACAGGCTACGAACTGATTGTGCACAGCCTGATACATCAGACTGTCCATATCATCACTCTGATCAGCGTAGATGCCCAGGCATCCGAAACGCACAGTTGGAATGAGGTTGACCTGGTTGCACACGATCCAGTATTTTACTTTATCCTTGTAGCGCTTGAAGAGAACTTCTGCATATCGAACAAAGAAGTCTATGACCTTGCGGTTCGCGAAGCCACCGTACTCTGTCACAAGGTGGAGCGGTATGTCGTAGTGGCTGATGGTCATGATAGGTTCCATGCCGTCCTTGATCATCTCATCCAGAAGGGCGTCGTAGAACTCCAGTCCCTTTTCGTTGGGCTCAGTCTCATCACCGTTCGGGAATATCCTGGACCAGGAGAAACTGGTTCGGAAACACTTGAAGCCCATTTCTTTGAGAAGCGCAAGGTCCTCTTTGTAAGTGTGGTAGAAATCGATGCCGTACCGTTTGGGGTAATACCCCTCAGTATCTTTTGCAGCGGCTTTGATATAGGCCAGCGTACCGCCGCCCTCTTCTCCGAGGTTGGCGCGGTCCAGATTTTTGTCATACCGATGGATATCAGACGTGGACAGCCCTCTTCCATCCACATCGTACGCTCCCTCGATCTGACAGGCGGCTACCGCACCGCCCCACAGAAAGTTCTCGGGAAAACCTTTTGGTATCGTTTTCATTGCTTCCTATTCCTTTCGATAAATCGTATATCTTTCTGGAAAGATCATTCCATATGATCTGCCAGGTATGCAACAAAATCATCGTATTCCGTAAGCGCCAGGAGGTTCTTCAGATGGGAGGAATCCATGAGCAGCATGGAAAGAGGTTCGAAGATATCATAGAAGATCTTGCGCTGATCCGGACTGAAACATAAGAGGATCACAAGATTGACATAGGATTCTCCCCATTCTATCGGTGTTCGGCTGATGTAGATGGACATACCGGTTTTCTTTGCTTTCATTTTGAGCGCGTGCGGAATGGCAACCTGTCCGAAAGCCGTAGGGGAGATCGTCTCCCTTTCCAATACGTCACCGAGGAAACTGGAATCCGTGTATCCGAGATCGATCAGTTTTGCGCACATCGCCCGCAGGAGTTTGTCCCGTGTCGAATAGCGGTTTCCGGTCTCGAACAGATCGGGAGAGATGATCTGCCCGAGGCTGCTCCGGATCATCTCCTTTTTGTTTGAAGTATTGATCTCCTCGACTTTTTTGCTGATCGCAACGGTATCCGTGTTTGTCAGGAAAGGGGAGATGAGAACGAGCGGAGCGTCCGTTATATGATGAAGTCTTACGGTGGAAATGATCAGATGCTCGGAGGAAAGGGAGTCAAGCTCGTGTTCGTAGGTGAAGATGTGGGTGAGGTTGATCTGACCATTGAATTTCTTCGTCAGTTTATCCGCAAGATCTGTGTTCAGATTGTAGTAGCTGGGGCAGAAAAGGACGGTGGGAATGAGATGGGCGATCTCCTTTTGAGTCTCCAGTGCGCCTCCGAGGTGAAGGGCAATGTAGGCGATCTCGTCCTCATTGAGGATGATGCCTGTCTGCTCCAGTATGATACCGGACAACTGAACGGACACGTCATAAATGAGGGGACAATTCTGGCGGATCTCGTCAACAAGGGGATTCTTGCAGAAATTGGCGTTGTTTGCGCGAACGAGCATGTTGTGGATGTGAAGCGCGAACCGCACGAAGAATTCCTGTTCCTGGAGGTCGATATCGTAATACTCATTGATCGTGCGTATCAGCAAGAGAACAAGATCCAGGCAGTCTTTTCCGATGTAAGTACCGATATTGTCGCTCGTAATGCTGTTGAAATCCATTGACGAAGCGCGTGAGATCAGGAGGAGGGTAAGTTCATACAGTTCCGCTTCAGAGAAAGATACATTGAAGCGGGACTCCAGACTTTCCACGATCTTTTCCGCAAAGAGCCTCTCATGGGAGGAAAGGGGCGCCATGTCTGTGACCGGGTTGGTATTGATATACCCGTTCTGGATCCGGTTGATCGAGATGGCAACATGCAACAGCAGGTTCATCAGCGAGTAGTCGTTGATGAAGTAATGCTGCTCAGTCATAACGGAAAGGATATCGTCCTGGATCTCCTCGATGCTGATGGAAGGAAAGGCTTCCTGCAGTGCATCGATGCTGAAGAATGCGGTTCCGGACTCGGAGTACAGCATGCTGCTGATCAGCTGGCGCTTGTTCCGCTCAGCACCGGTGAGTTCTACATTTTCTCCAGATACGGTCAGGGTCAGATCGTGATCCCGGGTAAGACGGCGCATTCGCCCTATCAGCGTCTGGAAGGTGGTGGGGCTGATATATATCTCGTCACAGAGTTCGTACAGATTCAGAACGCCGCCGCTTTGAATGAGGCGGTTGAGAATGTAGTTGCATCTTTCGGAATTGTTGGAAGGAATATCAGAGTGCTCGGGCTTCAGAAGTGCCCTGGCAATGTCCGTATCGATCGAGTAGCCATTGGGCGTACTTACGATCGCGTCGGGAAAACGGGTGTTAACGGATTTGATGTCGTTGTGCAGTGTACGTACGGATACGCCGAGCTGCTTGGCCAGCTGAGAGGCATTCAGCCTGTTATTTTGTGATATCAGGATCTGTACCATGCTGTTCAATCTGTCTGCCATATTAATACCCTCTGATCATATAAATAACATAAATATTATGGCATATTTCTGCCCTGTGAATGAACAACTCGATGCCTTCGCGCAGGTGTAAAAATATACATTCGTGATGTTGCACAAACCCGTTTTTGGCCGATTGTGCATTCTGTAGAATTGCACATCACGGGTGCAAAAATGTGTTTGTTCACTTTATGTTCCCTTGTTATATTATTATCGTCTTATTACAAGTCGAATTTGAAAAGGAGAATAATATGGCTACAAAACACAATGTGCTCCTCGTTTGCGGATCCGGTGCATCTTCCGGATTCATGGCTGCAAACATTCGTAAGGCGGCTTCTGCCCGTGGTATCGCGATCACGGTCAATGCCCGCAGTGAGGCAACAGTAGAAGATTATGTCGATGAGATCGACTGCCTCCTCATTGGACCGCACCTTAAGTCCATCGTTCCTTCCATGGAAGAGATCTGTGAAGGATATCCGATCAAGATCGGTGTTGTATCTCAGGAAGCTTACTCCCGTCTCAACGGCGATAAGGCTCTCGACGAGATCCTTGAGATGTTTGGGGAACTCTAATCGTGTTATGTGCAGGCAAGGGGCCTGTTCATATAATTAATAGGAGGAAAAGAAACTTATGCAAAAACTCATCAAATGGCTTGAAGAGTCATTCGCACCTAAGCTTCAAAAGGTGACAAACCTGACCTGGATCGTTGTCATCAAGGACTCCATGATGCAGCTGCTGCCCTTCATTCTTGCGGGCTCCATCTTCTGCCTCGGCGCTGTCCTTAACGACTTTGTACCGGGTCTGCCCAGCTTCTGGACACCTTTTGGCTACACAATGAGCAAGATCGGCCTTATGGCTTCCTTCCTCATTCCTTTCAACTATTGTGAACGCAAACGCTATCGTAAACAGCGCATTATCGCCGGCTTCACCGGACTGATGCTGTTCATGATCGTTGTCAACCCTGAAGCAGCGGAAGAAATGGGCCAGGGCCATACGCTTTATGGCGCCAACGGCATGTTCATCGCTATCTTCACAGGAATCATTGTTGGCGAAGTCTTCGGCGCATTCGCAAAATTCTCTTTCTTCAAAGAGGATTCCGTTGTTCCGGACTTTGTACGTCAGTGGTTTGACGCGCTTCTCCCGATCATTCTCGTGATCACAGCTGGATGGCTGATCGTTCTTGTCGCCGGTGTTGACATTGCCGGTGCTGTACAGGCAGTCTTCCTCCCGCTGCAGAAGATCCTCACAAGCCCTGTTGGATTTGTTATCTTCTGCTTCCTCAAGTGCTTCATCTACTCCATGGGTATCTCCACTTGGGTTCTTACCCCCGTTGATGAGCCTGTCAAGCTCGCAGTTACAGAAGCGAACCTCGCACTTGTTGCTGCCGGCACTGCAACCTACAAGACTCTGGGCGTTTTCACCGAGACCTTCATGTTCTGCACCTATCTGTGGATCGGCGGTATCGGATGCACTCTGTCCCTCTGCCTGCTCATGATGTTCGCCTGCAAGTCCAACGAGCTGAAGGCCCTTGGCCGTGCCTGCGTTGTTCCCGGCATCTTCAACATCAATGAGCCCGTCATCTTCGGCGCTATCGCTTGGAACCCCACAATGATGCTCCCAATGTGGCTGCAGGGAATCATTCTCCCCATCGTCACGTGGATCTTCACAAAGGTTATTCCTTTTGCACCGATCCCGAAGATCGACTTCGAACTTTGGTATTGCCCCTATCCGATCAGCACCTTCATCTCCACCCAGGGATCCATCACCGGTGTTCTGTTCGCTATCGCGACATTCGTTCTCTCCGGTGTGATCTGGTACCCCTTCCTCAAAGCTTATGACGATGAGAAGGTAAAAGAAGAGGCAGCTGCATAATCGGAACGGAATAAGTTGCGATTTTCAGGCAATTGCTGAAAGCCTGTGCCGGTGAGGCTGCATTGCCTCACCGGCACTTTATATTGAAATGACAAGGAGACACTGATTTATGGAAGAAATCACGATGGTCGGTATGACTGAAGAAGAAAAAGCGGATTTTGTTATGGAGCAGTCCATGAACATTATCATGTCCGCCGGTGATGCACGTCTCAAAGCCAGTGAAGCAGTAGACGCCATTGCTGAGGGCAGACTTGATGATGCAACGGCGCTTTTGAAGGAAGCAGACAAACTGCAGGCAAAGGCCCACAACATTCAGACTGACATGATCCAGGGCGACATCCGCGGCGGTGATGAGAAGATGGGGTATTTTGTCCTTTTCGCACACGCTCAGGACACGCTCATGACGATCCAGGTCGAGATCAACATGACAAAGGCAATGCTCAAGATCGCCCAAAAGTACGAGGAGCGCATCGAAGCACTTGAAGCCAAATAATGTAAAAGCCCTTTTTACCTGACTCAGAGGAGAAAAAACTATGGCAAAAATGAGCAAATACAATGGGATGCCCAAGGACTTTATCTGGGGAGGAGCCTTGGCGGCAAACCAGATGGAAGGCGCCTGGAAAGAAGGAGGGAAGGGCTGGTGTCTTGCCGATATCAACCGCACCCAGTATGACATTCCTCCGGATCAGCGCTATAACATGGAAGTCGACACGGACTATATCCATCGCGCTATGGAAGAGGATGATTCCTTCTATCCGAAACGCAGGGGCATCGATTTTTATCATACTTTCCCGGAAGATATCAAGCTGCTTGCCGGTACGGGGATGAACGGACTGAGAACAAGCATCAACTGGGCAAGGATCTTCCCGAACGGTGATGATGAGGAACCGTGTGAGGAAGGCCTGGCATATTATGACCGCCTGTTTGACTGCATGATCGAGAACGGCCTTGAGCCCCTGATCACCCTCAGCCACTATGAGATGCCGCTGAATCTGACCCTCAAATACAACGGATGGGCCAGCAGGGAACTGGTAGACTTTTTCGTCAAATACTGCAAAGTCTGTTTTGAAAGGTACAAGGGAAAAGTCAAAAAGTGGATCATCGTGAATCAGATCAACCTGATCATTCACGAGAGCTTCAACCACCTTGGCATTGCAGCGGACAAAGTAGATAATCTCCTGGAAGCCAAATATCAGGGCGTCCACAATGAGATGGTGGCATGTGCAAAAGCGACCATGATCGCTCATGAGATCGATCCGGAAAACCAGATCGGAATGATGTTCTGCTCCAACCTGACCTACCCAATAACCCATATGCCGGAGGATGTGTTCTGGAACATGAAACACAACCAGATGGAATATCTCTATGGCGATATCATGGTTAGAGGGTATTATCCCGGATATGCGCTTCGTTACTATGACGATCACAACATCCATATCGAGTTTTATCCCGGCGATGAGGAAGCGCTGAGAGAGGGAACGGTGGACTTTGTTTCCCTGAGCTACTATTATAGTCGACTTTCCGGAAAGGATCCTTACCTGAACACCGAACTCGGACAGGTAAGCAACCCGGATATCCCCGCAAGTGCGTGGGGATGGAGCGTGGATCCTCTTGGCTTGCGGATCGCGCTGAACGAGTACTGGGATCGTTATCAGAAACCTCTCTATATTACAGAGAACGGCCTCGGAGCCTATGACAAGGTCGAAGAAGACGGCTCCATTCATGATGATTACCGCATCGACTACCTCAGAGCGCACATTGAACAGTGCATTGAGGCGGTGAAGGACGGCGTAGACCTCCGCGGATATTATCCGTGGGGACCGATCGACATTATCAGCTGTTCATCTTCCGAGATCGAAAAGAGATACGGCTTCATCTATGTGGATTATGACAATCACTTCAACGGAACCGGAAAACGCAGTCTGAAAGACAGTTACTTCTGGTACAAGAGAGTCACGGAATCCAACGGTGAAGATCTCGGCTGATTTCTGCACAACTGACATGGACTCCCCTGAGAAGGGGAGTCCATTGCGTAAACGCGCAAGCGAATGATAGAATGAAAGCACTAAACAATATGAGGAAATAGTTTAATGGCGGAGTATACGAAGGATAAGGAATATCGCAGAACAAGCACTTTCAAAAGCTTTGATTCTGCTACGAAGAAACTCTGGGAACAGTACAAAACAAAAAACGAGATCAGCGACGAACATATGGCGGAGATCTTCAAACTCCAGGACCTGCGCAACCTTCCTAAAGAAGAAAAGCAGAAAGGAAACCGCATACCGGAAAGCCTTCTCGTTGTGACGATACTGTTCTTTGTGTTTCAGATGAACGGACAAAGTCAAGTCACGATGACCATGATCGTAACTGCAGTCATGGTGATATTTTCCGCTATCCTTTACCTTACGGGGGCGCTGAATCCTATATCTACAGCTATTAGGAAATGCAAGAAGAAACTGAAAAAGGATTATCCGCAGGTGCCGACTTTTGACGAATGGTGCGAACAGAACGGGATCGAATCAGTATCCGGAAAAAAGGAAGGCTCCAAGGAAGAAACAGAATGAAAGCGGTTATAGCTATCGATTCCTTTAAGGGATGTATGACCTCTCTGCAGGCGGGTAACGCGGCAGCGAGAGGGATTCGTTCCGTGCGTGATGCTGAAGTCGAAGTATATCCCATTGCTGACGGCGGGGAGGGTACCTGCTCTGTCCTGACAGATGGTCTTGGCGGAGAGTATACCGATGTATGTGTTCACGACCCCATCGGGAGGATCATCAAAGCTAGATACGGAATCATACCGGAGAGGCGGCTTGCTATCATGGAGATGGCTGCGTCCTCCGGTTTGACTTTGGTACCGGAAGACATGAGAGATCCGTCCGTTTCCAATACTTTAGGACTTGGAGAAATGATCCTCGATGCAATCGGCAAGGGATGCAGGGAGTTCATGATCGGTATCGGAGGAAGCGCCACTACGGAAGCGGGGATCGGGATGCTGGCGGCCACGGGTTACAGGTTTCTGAAAGCCGACGGCACGGAGGCTTCTCCGTGTATTACGGAGATGAAGGATATCGTTACAGTGGATGATTCTCTTGTTGTACCGGAACTGGATTCCTGCGTGTTCCACATCGCCTGTGATGTGGATAACCCACTGTGCGGTGAGCGTGGCGCTGTGCGGATCTTCGGAAAACAGAAAGGTGTGGCTGCAGAAGATATGGACTGTTTCGACTCAGCACTCAGAAGATTCGGCGAAGTCTCAGAAGTGTACAGCGGAAGGAATAGCGTGATGGACGCACCCGGAGCAGGTGCCTCCGGAGGACTGGGATTTGCGTTCCTCAACTATTTTAAAAATGTGGATCTCAGGCCGGGACTGCGGATCGTGTGTGAAACAATCGGTCTTGATGAAGCGATAAAAAACGCAGATGTCGTAATAACAGGGGAAGGCAGTCTTGATTCCCAGACGAAACTTGGAAAGGTTCCTTTCAGTATCGGGAGGATCGCGAAGGAATTCGGGGTCAAAACTGTAGCTTTCTGCGGTGCGGTGGATATAAAGGCTGCAGAAGATCTTCTTCCGATCCTTGACGCATGTGTGGCAATCACACCTTCGGACATGGAACTTCACACGGCGATGTTGACGGAAGTAGCTGAAAAGAATATGGAAAGAGCTGTTAAGGCTTTCTTTTCCTGAGACGATAACGAAAAAAGCGCTGGTCTTTTCCAGCGCTTTTGGTGTTTTGAGGAAGGTTCACATGACAGGGGAGAGCATTTTCGCATCAATGAGCTGAATATATCGAACTTCCTGACCGCCCATGATTTCGGTATACATGTCAAACACTCCGGCGACAGTGATCTCGGTTCCGAGTTCCGGATATTCATCGGGATAGACAGGATCTCCCACAAGAACGAATTCGATACCCTGCTGGCAGCATTCTGTTGCGTCAGCAATCAGGCATGCGTAGTAGTTTCGCTCTTCACCTTCGTAGATCGCAAATTGGCCGTTCATCTTTACAGTCTGGCCGAGATAATTCTCGGGATATACGACCATGTCATAGACCTGTGAGTATACCATCGTAGCATTCAGTACAGTGAGATCGATATCGATCTTGCCGGTCTCGGATGCGGTCCCGTCTGATGTTGCTTCGGAGGTATCCTTTTCATGTTCGGCTGCAGGAGAAGAACCTGAATCACTCTCTGAAGTTTTTTCGTCAAGGATATCATTTACAGTAGGAGAAAGATTTTCCTGACGCATCCCGGCTTCTGACGAAGAACCGCAAGAGGTCAGAGAAATACAGGTCACAATAATAAACAGTAGGGATAGGATTTTCTTCATGGCATATGCTCCTGAGCGTTTACGCGTGCCTTAATTTTAGCATCCTGCTGAGTATGGTGTAAATTACAAAAGCAATCAGATCAGCCACTACGATCGTTGAGCCAATGGGTGTGCCTGAAAGGATGGAAACGATCATTCCGAGAGTAGCGCAAATCACTGAGATCAGAGCAGAAGCGATCGTGACCGACAGGAAACTCTTATGAAGCTGCATGGCGGATATCGCCGGAAAGATTACAAGGGCGGAGATCAGCAGGGAGCCGACGAGGTTCATTGCCAGAACGATGATCACTGCAATAAGAGCGGCGATCATAAGGTTATAAGCCCCTGTTTTTACTCCGGTAGCCTTTGCAAAGTTCTCGTCAAATGTGACCGCGAAGATCTTGTTGTAAAAAAGGAAGAAAACGATCAGGACTGCAATGGAAAGGACAACACACAGCACGACATCCTCTCTGGAGAGAGTCAGGATAGAGGTGGAACCGAACAGGGTAGTGCAGACATCCGCGGAGATATTTGCGGAGGCGGAAGCCGGAAACAGGTTCATAAGCATATATCCTATTGCAAGCGCAGATACGGAGATCATTCCGATTGACGCGTCACCGTTTATCTTTGCGCTCTGTCCTTTCTGGAGGAGAAAGATCGCCGATAACACAGTTACTGTGAGCACAAGAGGCATATCGTTTGTCAGTCGCATCACAGCTGCGATGGCCATTGCCCCAAAGGCGACGTGGGACAACCCGTCACCGATAAAAGAATAGCGTTTCAGCACCAATGTGACGCCGAGAAGTGAGGAGCAAAGAGAGATCAGGATCCCCACGATGATCGCATATCTTACAAACGGGTATTGCAGATAATATAATAATTTGCTGATTGCTTCTGACATGTTGTTTTCCTCTGATCGTTTGTATCAATTGATTGCTTGCCTGAGAACAGCAAGATTGGATTCCATTGTTTTCAGATAGGTTTTTCCTTCTGCAAGGTCCTTATCTGTACAGGACTGCATGGAGTCCATGACAAGGATCTGCTGATCTTTTGATGCGGTGTTTTTTCGGATGGTTTCTGCGATCTCACCTGCAGAGGTCTCAATTGTAAGGATGGCGGGAAGACCAAGTTCATCAACCTTATTGGCCAAAAAGATGATCGTCTCGAAACTTGCTTCGGATTCGGCGGAGCATCCCACAAAGGCGGCGTAATAATCTAAGGAATAATCATCCGTAAGGTATCGGAAGGGGAAACGGTCTCCGAATAGAACGGTGTTCAGTGAGGCAGTTTCCACGGCTTCTCTGTATTGTTCATCAAGAGCGTTGAGCTTCTCGATGTAGGATTCAGCTTGCTTAGTATAGAAGGAAGCGTTATCGGGATCTGCACCGCAAAGAACGTCGCAGATTTTCTGACATGCGATTTCCGCGTTGGAAAGGGAGAGCCAGACGTGCTCGTCATACTCATGCTCCTCTTCGTGCTCTTCATGTTCATCGTGTTCTTCATGCCCGTCATGCTCATGATCATGATCGCCCTGCATGCCTTCGACGATCTCCTCTTCTTTTACGTAACCATCAAGGAGATCCATGAGGTTGATGACGATCTGATCGGGATTATTTGAATGTGAAAGGGCATCGGTTACCCATTCATCAGATGCACCGCCTACATAAATAAAGATGTCGCTGTCGGATATCGTGATAATGTCATCTGCGGAAGGCTGGAAGCTGTGCAGATCGACTCCTTTTGAGAACAGCATATTTACATCAGCTTTTTCCCCGGCGATCTCTCTGGTCCAGTCATAGATCGGAAAGATCGTTGCGACGATATGAAGCTTGTCTCCATCTGTATGTTCCGGAGAAGCAGAGCCCTGGTCTGATGCATTCGGTAAGGTATTCAGACTGTCTCCGCAGGAGGTGAACAGTAGAACGATGGACAGGATAGAGATGAGTGCGCATAGTTTTTTCATATATAGTTACCTATTCTTGCTAATTTGAAGATTTGGAACATTCAGGACAGATGCCGTGAAGCACTGTGGTCTGATCGACTGAAAAACCTGTTCTTGCCTTGATCTCACAGATCAGGGCGGAGGTCAGGTCCGGAGACATGTGAAAAGTCCTGCCGCATCTGGAACAGGTGAGGTGAAGATGGTCTAAACACCTTCCAGCTTTGAGGTATCGGTAGTATCTTTCCCGGGTGCCTTCTTTGGCGACTTTTTGCAGAGTCCCGTCGTTTTCAAGGAGGGTAAGATTTCGGTAGATGGATGCCTGACTTACATTGTAGGCAGAAAGGTCCGCTATGATTTGGCTTACAGCCAGGGGAGAATCCGGATGTGAAGCAAAATATGCCTGCAACAGTTTACGGGCTCTTGTCTCGTACTTAGCAGCCATTTCTTTTCCTCCAAATATGAGAATAATTCGCAAATTATATTATCAATACCGGCATTGGCTGTCAACACCTTGTTCGTGATTCTCATTATTGGATGAAACAGAATGAAGAGTGACGGGCTTGAAAGGAAAAAGATTGTTATTTGCCTTTTGGCTCTGTATACTTAAAAAGCGAGATTTAATACTAGATACATTTTGAAATGAGGTTTTGCTTTGCCTGATTTATCGTTTTTCAGCATGTTGAGTCAGATCCTGACTAACCCGATGCTGTTGATTACATCCATACTTACGCTGGGAGTTACATTCGTAAACGGATGGACCGATGCGCCAAACGCCATCGCCACCAGCATTTCAACAAGAAGCATCGGAGTTCGTCCTGCAATTCTGATGGCTGCGATCTGTAACTTCTTCGGCGTTCTTGTTATGTCATGGTTCAACTCCAGTGTTGCTTTCACGATTAAGAACATCGCGAATTTTGGAACAGATAACCATAAAGCTCTGATCGCCCTTTGTGCTGCTATGTCTGCCATTGTTATCTGGGCTATCGGCGCCTGGGTGTTCGGTATCCCTACAAGTGAGAGCCATGCTCTTGTCGCTGGATTGAGCGGAGCTGCGATCGCTCTGAATGGAGGGGTCGAGGGAATCAACCTCAACGAGTGGGTAAAAGTCCTTGAAGGTCTTATCCTCTCAGCGATTCTCGGATTTGTATTTGGATTTTTGATCTGCAGGATCATTGTATTGATCTTTTCCCATATTCCTGCAAAGAATTCCAACGATTTCTTCCAGTACGCACAGGTCGGTGCTGGCGCTGCGATGGCATTCATGCATGGAGCGCAGGACGGACAGAAATTCATGGGTGTTATGCTGCTGGGTATTTTCCTGTGCAATGACATAGAACAGACATCTGCCGTTGCCATTCCTTTCTGGATGATCATTCTGATTTCTCTTACAATGGGGATCGGTACCTCCATCGGAGGCAAGAAGATCATCAAATCCGTCGGTATGGATATGGTTCGCCTGAAGAAGTACCAGGGCTTTGCTTCAGACCTTGCCGCAGCATTGTGCCTGCTTTTCATGACAGTATTCGGAATGCCGGTCAGTACGACGCAGGTCAAGACATCAGCGGTGATGGGAGCGGGAGCAGAGAGAAGATTGTCTGCCGTAAAGATGAATGTGGTCAAAGACATGGTCTTTACCTGGATCTGCACTTTCCCCGGATGCGGTCTGATTGGTTTTGCAATGGCGAAGCTGTTCCTCATGATATTCTGATTTGTTTCAGAAAACAGCAGAAAATAAGTTAAAAAGTACCGGCACAGGATGCGCCGGTACTTCTGCATATAAAAGCGAATTGGTTTGATCAGTTGATCTGAATCTCTGTGTTATTGTGTATTTCAGGCTTACCGAAATAGGCGGGACTGAGGAAAGTAGATACCCATTTTTGATCGACGATCGGGTCGTCCTTGCACATATCCTTCATTTCTTTTCCGTGCCTCTGAAGCAGATCGTAGTAGGCGGAGTTGTCCAGAGGAACAAATCCCTGCGTTTCATTTTCGGAGAAGATCTGCAGCATAGGAGTATCTTCTTCGCCATTGAAGAAAAGGATGCTTATGTTGCTCTTTTCCGGATGTTCAGCCTGAAACGCCTTCTCTAGGTGGTATTTATAAAGCTCGATGATGCGGTCATCATAGTTGCTGTCGAAGATCGCAAGCTTTTCCAGCAGCTGATTCTTGCTGCGGACGATGCGGATCAGATAACCTTTTTCAAGAACAGAGGAAAGAGAGGTGCTCTTTTCAGGGTCTGTCAGCATTCCGTAGACTTCATCCGCATTTTCCTGGGATATAGCGTAATGAAGGATCTGCTTGCTTTCCGGATCATGGTACAGCATGCCGTAATCTACAGAAGTCTTTTCTCCGCAGTAGGGGCATTCGAACCGGAAGAGCGACTGGTTACGGATAGATTCTTTCAGTTCGGGATTCTGTTCCGTGTTTACGGACAACCATATCGTAAACGGTGTAACCGCCTCGCAATGCGGGCATGTGACTTTTACTTCTCTACTGATCGACACCGCTGTTTATCTCCTTTGCTTCCATGCAGATTATTTCATTTGTAAATAATATATCGCAGATTCATGTAAAATCAAAGAATGCAGATCAAAAATGTTTCACGCGTGTATTATCGTTGTATTAAGTAAGACTTTCAGTCTCAGCAAATGGGAAAAACGTGGAATTTTGCGCAAAAAGGGATAGAATATTAGGTAGCAATATAAAATGGCATGTGTCTTAGTGTAGCGGAGGTGTACGAAAGTGGCTAAACTACCGGTATATACAGGTACAGCATTTGACAGTGTAAGGGAGCTTCTTGATCGTGCTGTGGCGGATTGCCCCGATAAGGATGCTTATCAGTTCAGGGCGGCTCGCGGAAGTGATGAGATTGTCCATGTGACCTATCGTCAGTTCTACGATATCAACGAATCTCTTGGTGCGGCACTTACCAAAATGGGGTATGGAGCTGAACATATCGCCTGCTGCGGGGAGAACAGTTTCAAGTGGATATGTGTATATATCACTGTTCTAAAGAGCGCGGGTGTTTTTGTCCCGATCGACAAGGATCTTCCGACCGCGGACAAACTTCACATTCTGAACGAGAGTGAGGCAAAGGTCCTTTTCTACAGCGGGAAATTTGAAAAATGGGTTCAGGAGAATGCGGAGAATCTCCCGCAGATCGATTTTTTTATCGGATTTGAGCGTACAGAGGATGAGGGAAAGTTCCTCTCTTACTCCAAACTGATCTCAGAGGGAAGGAATCTGCCCCGGGAAGAATACGATTCGCTGAAGAGCGATCCAGATGAACTGAAGTATCTGGTTTATACCAGTGGAACGACAGGCGTTGCAAAGGGCGTAATGCTGACGGAAAGGAATATCTGCTCGGACGTACACTACGGCCTGACCTGTTCTCATCTGTACAGTGTCGGTCTTTCCGTTCTTCCGTATCATCACACTTATGAAGCTGTCGTCAATATTCTGGGATCCATGCATAATCATGCGACGCTTTGTATCAACCAGAATATGCGTGAGATCGTCAAGGATATGCAGCTTTTCCATCCGGAGTACACATTTATCGTACCTGCTATTGCCCAGTTCATGGTGAACAGCTTTAAAAAGAACATCAAACAGCAGGGTAAGGCGGAACAGTTTGAACGTGCTGTAAAGGCATCCAAATCGTTCAGAAAACTGGGTATCGACATCAGAAGGATCGTCTTCAAATCTGTCCATGAAGTTTTCGGCGGCAACATGAAGAAGATCCTGTGCGGCGGTGCATATGCTCCTCCGGAACTTGGCGAGTTCTTCACCAGTATCGGACTCGTTTTCTGCATTGGTTATGGAATCACGGAGTGTTCACCGCTGGTCGCAGGAAATCCGGACGGCGACTGCACGCCGGACACTGTCGGATTTGCGCTGGATTGCCTGGAAATGAAACTGGATGATCCGAACGAGGAGGGAATCGGAGAGATCCTCGTCAAGGGACCTACGGTCATGAAGGGATATTTCAAGAACCCCGAGGCTACGGCAGAAGCAATCAAAGACGGCTGGTTCTACACCGGTGACTACGGCAGATTCAATGAGACCGGTCATCTCATGATCACGGGAAGAAAGAAGAACATCATCGTTCTGGACAACGGAAAGAATGTATATCCCGAGGAGATCGAGAACTATATCGAACCGATCGAATACATCCAAGAAGTTGTTGTCAGGGGAGTCAAAAATGACCAGGGAGTGGACTATGAACTGGCCGCGGAAGTATATCTCAGTGAGGAAGACAATGAGCATACTGCGGTGGAGATCCTGGCGGATATATGGCAGAACATGAAAGAGCTTCCAAGCTATAAGCAGATCCGTAAGGTCATCATCCGCACGGAGCCCTTCCCGAAGACCACGACAAACAAGATACGCAGAAACGCCTGACGAAGCAAACGGTATAGCAGCAGTATTGACGCATATCGCCAACACTGCTGCTTTTTACTCCGGTTTGGCAGGCCAGGACATCAGAAAGGCTGAATCATGTTTTTTATGATCGGAATCACCGACGGGAGCAAGGATCTCTCTTATTCACAACTAACAAACTGTCCATCCTGCGGAAGATACAGCAGTATGCAGGTTTTTGTTACATATAACCAGTTGATTCTGTTTTTTATACCGCTCCTTAAATTCGGGAAACAATACTATGTAAAAATGAAATGCTGTGGCGCGGTATATGCGCTGGATTCTGAAATCGGGAAGCAGATCGAGGCGGGTGCTGCGCCAACGATCCTTTCGGAGCACCTGTCATATATGTACAGCGGATCGGATAGCGCTGCATCCTATTGCAGCAGTTGCGGAAGGCAGCTCGATCCTTCTTTCAGTTTCTGTCCGTATTGCGGTAGGAGCCGTTAAGTCTATATACTTTACACTAATATAAGGAGTTTTTATGATCAGACATCATTTAGAGGATTTGCTGAACAAGAGTCCGCGGATCGTTATTGACGGATCCATGTCGACCCTGCTCGAGGAACTGGGGCTGAATCTGAACCACAAACTGTGGACTGCATTGGCGCTTTCCGAGCATTCCGAACTGGTTGAGGAGGTGCATAAGCGTTATTTCCGCTCCGGTGCTGACTGCGGAATCACCTGCAGTTATCAGGCGACGATCCCGGGACTGATGGAAAGCGGGTATTCACGGGAGCAGGCTGAGCAGATCATTGAAAATTCTGTAAAACTGTTTTTGAAGGCAAGAGATGAGTGGTGGCGCGAGGAAGGCGAGGCCCAGGGCAGGTCGTATCCTCTTTGCCTGGGTGCATGCGGACCGTACGGTGCTTACCTGGCGGACGGGTCCGAATACCGGGGAAACTATGGAGTCAGTGATGATGTCTTGCGGGATTTCCATTATCGGAGGGCGCAGATCCTTTGGAATGCCGGAGCGGATCTTCTGTTGTTTGAGACTATGCCGTCACTGAACGAAGTAAAGATATGCGCTGAGATAGCGGAGGAGCTTGGAGCGGATTATTGGATCAGCTTTTCATGCAAAGATGGTGAGCATATCAATGAAGGAGATCGCATTGAGGATTGTGCCAGAAGCCTCAGCTCGGGTTATCCTCACCTCAGAATGATCGGTGTGAACTGCTCAAAACCGGAGTATATTGAGAGCCTGATCCGGGAGCTGAAAAAGGCGACGGATCTGCCGATAGGTGTATACCCCAACAGTGGGGACGAGTATGATCCCAAGCGAAAATGCTGGTGCAAGAGGGAAGGCGCGGTTCCGTTCGGTGATCTGGCGTCTGCCTATTATGAAGCGGGAGCTTCAGCCGTGGGTGGATGCTGTACCACGGTGGAAAGGCATATCCGCGAAGTTACGAGCGCCAGGGAGCGTTTTTTGCGGAGAATCCGTGTAGTATAATTGAATCAAGAGATTTATAGGAGGAATTCAAATGGTATCAAAAGAAGAATTGATCGCATTGGGATGGGAAGCCAGGGAAAAGGCCTATTGTCCTTACTCCAATTACATGGTCGGCGCGGCAGTGCTTGGGTCCAACGGCAAAGTCTACACCGGTTGCAACATTGAGAACGCAAGTTACGGACTCACCGTATGTGCGGAGAGAGTCGCCCTGTTCAAGATGGTGTCTGAGGGCTGCAGGACCTTTGAGGCGATCGCTGTATGCACCGGAGACGCTGGCAAAGAGGGACCTCCCTGTCTGGCTTGCAGACAGGTCATGACAGAGTTCTGCGCGAATTTTGATGTTCCTGTTTATGATTGCAGTCCCGACGGATCCGTTTGGGAGCACAAACTGAGTGAGCTCGCTCCGCTGCCGTTCGTATCTTTTGATAAGAATAAGGATTACCACGATTGATCTTGCATAAAAGGAAAAAGCCGCGTTACGCGGCTTTTTTGTATGCTGTCATTGAAGCGGTTCGAAATCCGAAGCAGGATGTTTGCACAGCGGGCAGATGTAATCATCCGGGAGAGTATCTCCTTCATAAACGAATCCGCAGATTTTGCAGACGAATCCTTTCCTGCCGGCTGCTTCCGGCTTAGGTTTTACATTGTTCTGATAGTAGGTGTAGGTCATGGTCTCCTTGTTGGAAACAACACGCGCTTCGGTCACGGAACAGATGAACATGCCATGGGTATCAAGATCGACGTAGTCCTCTACCTTGAGGGAGAAGAAGGAATTGATGTACTGGGGAAGGAAGACAAGTCCGTTATCGGAATACAGTTTGTTCATCCCTTCAAATTTGTCTACGGCGCGTCCTGTCTGGAATCCAAAACGCTTGAACACGTCAAAAGGAGCATCCACCGACAGACAGTTCACGTTCATGACCCCTGTCTGCTTGATGACATGGTGGGAATAGTTTGCCTTGTTGATGCAGACGGCGATCCGGTTCGGTGTATTTGTGACCTGAGAGACGGTATTGACGATCAGACCGTTGTCTTTCGTACCGTCATTGGAGGTAACGACATAGAGGCCGTACCCGATATTAAAGAGAGCGGAGAGATCGTTTTTGTTCGCGGTCTCTTCCTTGCGTGCAAGATACTCCTGGGAAAGCTCATCCGCGAGAGCCTCGATCTGTTCCTTGTTTTCACCGGAGACGCCGGACATGATCTTCACCGAGTGTTCTGCATAGGTGATGTTCTTTGCCTTCTCGAGAAGCGCTTTCATTACTTTTGCTGCCATCGGGGCCCATGAGCCGTTCTCAATAAGAGCAACGGTACGGTTCTGGAAATTGCGTTCGGTGAGGCTCTGGATAAACTCTCTCATATAAGGGAAGATCTCGGCGTTGTATGTTGTGGTAGCCAGGACGATCTTTCCATACTGGAACGCTTCCGCTACGACCTGAGCCATGTCGCTTCTGGCAAGGTCGCGTACAACAACTTTGGGACAGCCGTTCGATCTCAGCTTATCTGCGAGCAGTTCAACCGCTTTCCTGGTGTTTCCGTACACGGAGGTGTATGCGAGCAGGATCCCTTCGGATTCCACCCTGTAGGAAGACCAGGTGTCATACAAAGTGATGTATCTGGAGAGATCTTCTGTCAGGACTGGTCCGTGGAGAGGGCAGATCGTACGGATCTCCAATGCAGCCGCTTTTTTAAGAACGGCTTGTACCTGAGCGCCGTATTTGCCTACGATGCCGATATAGTATCTTCTCGCTTCATCTGTCCAATCTTCATCCACATCGAGAGCACCGAATTTTCCGAATCCGTCAGCGGAGAAAAGGACTTTCTCCGAGCTTTCATAAGTCATCAGGACTTCCGGCCAGTGGACCATGGGTGCGCCGACAAAATGCAGTTCATGGGATCCCAGGCTCAGAACGCTTCCTTCGGCGACTTCGATCTTTTTATCTGTGACTTCCTTGCCGAAGAAGTTGTTCATCATCGTGAAGGCTTTTGCAGAAGAGACAACAGTGGTGTCGGGATAGGCCTGCAGGAAGGTGACGATGTTCGCGGAGTGGTCGGGCTCCATATGTTGCACTACGAGATAATCCGGATGTCTGCCTGCGAGTACCTTTGCTATGTTATCCAGCCATTCATGAGAGAAATTTCTGTCGACCGTGTCCATTACTGCGACTTTCTCATCAAGAATAACATAAGAGTTGTAAGACATGCCGTTCGGGACATGGTAATGACCCTCAAACAGATCGATCTGATGGTCATTAACGCCTACATATCTGATTTGGTTAGAAAATTCCATGGTGACCTCCTTTGTCTTGGTAAATCCATTATACAGGAAATCGTTCATATAGTCTTCAGGTTGATATCGGCATCCATATGTGCGACAATAGGGACGATTTTGAGTAAGAATGAGGTCGGGAATGATGGAAAAGAACCGGATCAATTACTGGCTGAAAGTAGAAGCCGGAGTTCTGTTGCTCACCATTGGCGTCTATTTTTTCAAGACCCCGAATAAATTTGCGACAGGAGGAGTGAGCGGACTTTCTGTACTTCTCGCCAAAGCTTTTCCTGCTTTTACTCAGGCGCAATATATGGCAGCCATCAACGTGTTGCTTCTGGTTATCGGTGTCATCGTACTGGGGAAGGAGTGCAGCGGACTAACGATTTTCTGCTCTCTTCAGTTTTCTGCTTTGAACTGGCTTCTGGAAATACTGGTCCCTATGAAGGAACCCTTTACCAGCGAACCTTTGATGGAGCTTGTCTATGCCATGTTCCTCTCAGGGATCGCATCAGGTATTCTTTTTGACTGTAACGCTTCCTCCGGAGGCACCGATATCATCGCACTGATACTCAAAAAGTATTCGACCATGGATATCGGAAGGGCGCTTCTTGTTACTGATATGATCATCGTGATGTCCAACTTCTTCATCAACGGAATCTCTGCCGGATTGTATTCGCTGCTCGGTCTGTTCATGAAGACCTTCCTTATAGACAACATCATCGAGTCTATGAATCTCTGCAAGGCTTTCACGATCGTGACCACCAAACCGGAGGCTATATCCGACTATATCATGAGCAGACTGCATCACGGCGTAACGATGTATGAAGGGGAGGGCGGCTTCACCCACGGATCCAAGACCATGCTTCTGACGGTGTGCAGACGCGCGGATGCGCTGAAACTGAGAAAATACGCAAAAAAAGTGGATCCGGATTGCTTCATCATTATCACCAACTCCAGTGAGATAATCGGGCGCGGATTTCGTGAAGTCTGAGCCGTGAAAAAGGCTCGATTTCCGTTTGACAATGGAAGAAAATATCATATAGAATATATCTGTTCTTTTGGGCTGTGACAGGAATACAAACTGGCTTGACGATTTCGTCAGAGAGTGGAAGACATGGCTGAGATCTTCCTCGGAACCGATGCCGGGAGCCGTTTCCTAGAGCCACCGCGTAAGCGGCGCAGAGGTGCGTTATAACCGATGGAGAGGTGCAGAAGATGTGATCTGCACAATGCGGGTGGTACCGCGGAGTTGTCTATCAAGACCTTCGTCCCGGATCAGGGATGAGGTCTATTTTTTTTGAAAGGAAATCAGACATGACTTCTAAAGAACTGCGTAGTAAATGGCTGAAGTTCTATGAGGAAAAAGGGCATTTGAATATCGGAGCGGTGTCACTGATCGGTGACGGAACTACCGGTGTTATGTTCAATGTAGCCGGAATGCAGCCGCTGATGCCTTACCTTTTGGGGCAGCCGCATCCTTCCGGAAGGAAGAGACTTTGCAATGTACAGGGATGTGTACGTACAGTCGATATCGACACGGTCGGCGATGCGACGCATTTTACCTTTTTCGAGATGATGGGAAACTGGTCCCTCGGAGATTATTTCAAAAAGGAAAAGACGGCCTGGACATTTGAACTGCTCACGAAAGTGTTTGGGTTTGATAAGGATAAGATCTGTTCGACGGTATTTGAGGGAGACGAATCTGCTCCCCGTGACGAGGAGACTGCGGAACTGCTGAAGTCTCTCGGCATCAGACCTGAGAACATCTTCTACCTTCCCAAAAAGGATAACTGGTGGGAGTTGGAGGGTACCGTCGGAACACCCTGCGGCCCAGATAACGAGTGGTTTTACCCCCGCGAGGACGGAAAGGATTCTTCCGATTTCCTTACCGGAAACCGCTATGTAGAAGTCGGCAACGATGTCTACATGCAGTACAAGAAAACAGAAAACGGATATGAAGAACTCGCCGGCAAAAACGTGGACACCGGCTTCGGACTTGACCGTCTCCTGGTGTTCCTGAACGGCCTGGATGACGGATATAAGACCGACCTCTTTGCAGGCGTGATCAGCTGTTTGGAAAAGATCTCCGGCAAAAGTTACGACAATGACGAAGTCGCCAGGAAAGCGATGCGCATCATCGCGGATCATACGCGTACTTCCGTCATGCTCATCGGTGATGTAAACGGAATACTTCCTTCAAACACAGGCGCAGGATATATCCTCAGAAGACTGCTTCGCCGCGCGATCCGTTACTGCAGGACTCTCGGAGTGGAAACTTCCGCGATGCTGTCCGTGGCGAAGATCTTCATTGAAGACGTATACGGTGAAGCGTACCCGCTTCTTGTTGAAAAAGAACAGTATATACTCAATGCTATTCAGAATGAGAGCGAAAGATTTGCCGCTACGCTTGCGGGAGGCATGCGTGAATTCGATAAATGCATCGCCTCGATCCGTGAAAAGAACGAGGATGCAGCGGTGAAGGAAACTGTGATCAGCGGAAAACAGGCGTTCCAGTTGTATGATACTTTCGGATTCCCCCTTGAACTCACGGAGGAACTTGCGGCGGAAAACGGCATGACCGTTGACGTTGAAGAGTATCAGGAATGCATGAAGAAGCAGCGGGAGACCGCACGCGGCGCCCTCAAGAGAAATTCTGTGGGATCCGATAATACGGAGGCTCTTCTGGAGAATGTGGACGGCGGCAAGACGTTTACCGGCTATGAGACCACTTCGGATAAAGGAAAAGTCATCGCGATCTTGAAAGACGGATGCCTTTGCGACGAGATCTCCGAAGGAGATGAGGCTACAATTATCCTTGACACCACTCCGTTTTACGCTGAGAGCGGCGGACAGGTCGGCGATACCGGCTGTATCGTTGCTGACGGAGGAATCATTGAGGTCAGTGACTGCAAAAAATCCACTCTCGGCCACTATATGCATATCGGTAAGGTGAAGGCAGGAGAGATCCGCACCGGTGATTCCGTGGAAGCGAAAGTGGACCGCGAGCGCAGAGAGGCGATCCGCCGTAATCATACCAGCGTACACCTCCTCCAGGCAGCCCTTCAGCAGGTGCTTGGTGATCATGTCCATCAGGCCGGTTCTTATGTGGACGATAAGTATTCCCGCTTTGACTTTACCCATTTTGAAGCTGTGAAGCCGGAAGAACTCAAGAAGGTCGAGACTCTTGTGAACCGGAAGATCCTGGAAGCGATCCCGGTCACTACTGAAGTCCTTCCGATCGAGGAAGCGAAGAAGCAGGGAGCGATGGCGCTGTTCGGAGAGAAGTATGGCGACATGGTACGTGTCGTATCTGTCGGTGATTTCTCGAAAGAGTTCTGCGGAGGCACACATGCTGCCAATACATCCAATCTCGGTCTGTACCGTATTATCGGTGAGTCATCCGTGGCTTCCGGCATCAGGAGGATCGAAGCGGTCACCGGTATGGAAGTGCTGAGACTGATGGATGAGCAGAAGGAGCTCCTCAGCGAGACGGCCTCTGTGCTCAAGGTGGGTGCCTGGAAAGAACTCCCGTCAAAGGCAGCTTCTGTCGTAGCTGAAACAAAGCGTCTTGAGCAGGAGATCGCAAAGCAGAAGGATCGCGAAAGCGCTAGCCAGGTGAAAGATATCGAAAAGAACGGTGTCAAGCTTGGTGACTTTACATACTATACGGGCAATGTCGGGGCAGTATCTGCCGATGTGCTGCGCAACATGGTGTCCAGTCTGAGGGACGGCAAGGAAAACGCAGTTGTACTATTGGCGTCCGTCAATGACGGCAAGGTCACACTGTGCGCCGGAAGCAGCAAAGGAGCAGTGTCCAGCGGTATCAGAGCAGGAAATCTTGTTCGTGCGGCTGCAAACGCAATGGGCGGTAACGGCGGCGGTAAGGATGATCTTGCCATGGCCGGAGGAAAGAACGCTGATAAGATCGCAGATGCGTTTGAAGCAGCTAAAAGTCTTCTGAAATGAGGTAGAATAATGGCAGACTGTTTGTTTTGTAAAATTGCGGAAGGTTCCATTCCTTCCAAGAAACTGTATGAGGACGATGATCTTGTTGCGTTCTATGACATCGATCCCCAGGCGCCGGTACACTTCCTTGTGATCCCCAAGAAACACATAGAGAGCTGCGGCGCTATCGATTCCGATAACAGTGCGATCGTTGCAAAGATCTTCGAATGCATCTCCAAACTGACGAAGGAGCTTGGAATCGAGAGTTTCCGTGTGGTTTCCAACTGCGGAACAGATGCAGGACAGAGCGTTCCTCATCTTCATTTTCATGTTATGGCCGGGCGTCCCTTCACATGGCCTGCCGGCTGAACATAGACCATTGAATCAGATTTTTGAACTATAAAAGGAGTATGACCATGGAAACTTATGAACTGAATTTGTGCGGGTTGAAGCGTGATCTTCCGATCTGCGAAGTAAATGAGCATCTTTCATTTGCCGGATTCATTATGTTCGGAGATGTTGAGATCACTGTTGCTGCAGCGGAAGGCCTTTTAAAAAAGGCTCCCGAGTTTGACATTCTCCTCACTGCGGAATCCAAGGGAATCCCGATCGCGTATGAGATGGCACGTCAGAGCGGCAAATCCTATGTCGTGACACGCAAAATGGCAAAGCTTTATATGCATGACCCGATCGCCGTTGAAGTGAAGAGCATCTCTACTGCAGTTAAGCAGACCCTTTGGCTCGACCAGTCCGATATAGACAAACTGAAAGGCAAAAGAATCCTGATTGTGGATGATGTCATCAGCACCGGCGGATCTCTTGCTGCACTGGAATCCCTCGCAGAGCAGGCCGGCGGAATCATTGCCGGAAAATGCGCTGTGCTTGCTGAAGGTGAAGCAGCGGACCGCGATGATATCTTCTATCTGGAGTATCTGCCTGTATTCGAGAAATAATAGATCAACTTTAAAGACCGGCTGCATGATGCAGTCGGTCTTCATATGGAAAAACATCGGTCAATAATGGTAAAATAACTCTGTTAAGAAATCAAAAGCTTAGTTTGTGTAAGAGAGAAACCGACATGGAAAAACTGAAACGCACTTGGGCTGAGATCAATCTGGATAATCTTCGTTATAATGTTGAGCAAGTACGTGGCCTGTTAAAGGACCATGTCTCCTTGATGGCTGTTGTAAAAGCGGATGCTTACGGTCATGGGGATGTTGAGGTGGCGAATGCGATCTCGGATCTTGCTGACTGGTATGCGGTATCCAACATTATGGAAGCGAGAAGACTGAGGAGGGCAGGGCTTACCCACCCGATCCTTATTCTGGGGTATACTCCTGAAGAACGAGCCTCCGAATTGTTTGAGCTTGGTGTGACACAGACGGTCCTTGGCATGGACTACGCCAGAAAACTCAGTGCTGCTGCAGTTGAAGCAGGAGTTACGGTAGAGGTCCATATCAAGGTAGACACCGGAATGAGCAGGATCGGGTTTTCCGCGGTCGATGACGAAGCTTGCGCAATGGAGATCGCCAAGGCATGCCTTTTGCCCAATCTCAGAGCTACCGGCATCTTCACCCATTTTGCTGTAGCGGATGAGGAGACGGAGCAGAGCGAGGAGTTTACCCGTCTTCAGCATGACCGTTTTTCCAATGTGGTGTGGCTCCTGAAGCAGAGAAAGATTGAATTTGATCAGGTACATTGCTGCAACAGTGCAGCGACTATTCTGATCACATCCTATCACCATTCCATGGTGCGTCCCGGCATTATCATGTATGGATGCAGTCCATCTGGCAATCCGATGGAGCAGATCGATCTGAAACCGGTCATGTCGCTCAAGTCCACCATCTCACTCGTTAAGGAGGTCGCTCCCGGAGAATCGATAGGATACGGAAGAAAGTATACCTGTTTCGAACCCAGAAAGATCGCTACGGTTGCGGTCGGATATGCGGACGGATATCCCAGGGCGCTTTCCAACAAGGGATATGTTTTCGTCAATGACGCTGTTGTTCCTATTGTCGGCAACATCTGCATGGATCAGATGATGATCGATGTTACCGGTGTTGAGGCGAAAGAAGGGGACACAGTCACATTGTTCGGCGGCAACTGTCCTATTGGTGCAGATAATATCGCAGCGCTCGCCGGTACGATTCAATATGAGATTCTCTGCGGTGTTTCCAGACGTGTGGAACGGGTTTATATTCGTGGTGAAAAAGAGATTTCAGTAGTAGACTACACGCTTTAAATGTTGTATAATCGTGGAGCTGACCAAAAGTCGGTTCCATATGGAGAGTTACCGAAGTGGTCATAACGGGGCGGTCTTGAAAACCGTTAGGGCGCAAGTCCACGCGGGTTCGAATCCTGCACTCTCCGCCATAAAAGAAATGTCTTCTGTCAGATAGACGGAAGACATTTTTTTCATTTCACCAGATCTTTGATCACTTCGGAAGCAATAAGGAGGCCAGCGGAGGAGGGGACAAAAGCATTTGATCCGGGAGGCAGTTTGATCCTTCCCGGCGATCCAGGCCTTTGATCGGAGACGGGATCCGCTTCCTGAAGTACTTCTTCCAGCGTTTCCTCGTTGGGTTCTCCGGGCAACTCCGTAGAGAATACCACTTTGAGTTTCTTAACGTTTCGTTTCTTCAGTTCATGCCGCATCACTCGCGCAAGAGGATCGACAGAAGTCTGGTAAATATCCGAGACATGAAACTGAGAAGGGTCACTCTTGTTTCCCGCACCCATGGAGGAGATTACCGGAACACCTGCTTCCTGAGCTTTCAGCACCAGCGCGATCTTTCCTGAGACAGTGTCGATGCAGTCTACGACATAATCGTAAGAAGAAAAATCAAACTGATTTTCGGTTTCCGGAAGAAAGAACACTTTGTGTTTACGCACCACGATATCCGGGTTGATGTCCTTGCATCGTTCTTCGGCTACGTCGACTTTTGGTCTTCCCAAGGTGCTGTGAAGAGCATAAATCTGCCGATTCAGGTTGGAGAGGTTCACAATGTCATCATCGATCAGATCAAGGAAACCTACACCTGTACGCGCCAGTGCTTCCACTACATATCCGCCGACTCCTCCGATCCCGAAAACAGCTACCCGTGACTGGCGGAGCTTTGCTATGGCATTCTTGCCATACATCAGTTCTGTGCGCACAAATTGATTAGGCATGTCTATTCCTCCTGAATTTGAGTTGAGTATATCACAGGAAAAAAACAGAGCAAAGATGGTGATAGGAATTGAAATATATCGGATCATTCGATACAATGGTATCGATATCATAATACTGATTGTTGCGGAGAGGGAAGATGAAAAAGACCAACATAAGAAGGGCAACACTTGGAAGATTGCCCATGTACCTTCAGTATATACGGGAAAATGTAGACAGGCCTACGATCTCTGCATCCAAAATTGCTCAGGGACTTGGTCTAGGCGAAGTCCAGGTAAGAAAAGATCTCAGTATGGTATGTGATGCCGGGAAACCCAAGATCGGATATGAGACTTCTGTCCTGAAATCGTGTATTGAGACTGTCCTCGGAACCAATGATGTGACTCCGGTTATTATCATCGGAGCGGGGCGTCTCGGGCAGGCACTGCTGGGATATAATGGCTTCAGGGAATATGGTCTCGACATCCTGGCTGCGTTTGATAAAGATCCGGATAAAGCGGGAAAGAAGATCTATGGCAAAATGATCTACCCAATGGAGCAGCTCAGGGAGTACTGTATGCACAATGGTGTGAACATTGCAGCTCTCACTGTGCCCGCTGAGGAAGCTCAGGGAGCTACGGATTTTGCCGTCGAAAGTGGTATCACCGCGATCTGGAATTTCGCCCCATTTCATATAAGTGTGCCCTCCGATGTCTGTGTAAAGCATGAGAACCTCGCTTTGTCACTGGCACATCTCAATATATCTGCCAACGGTGGAGACTCCCGGGAGGAGAACGCATGAAGATTTTCTTAATGCCGAATACTTATACAGAGGAGCAGGTCTGTCAGGCTGCAGAATGTGTGCGTATTCTGGAAGAGATCTGCGGGCATTCCTGTGCGCTTGATCCTGGAGATAACTGCAAGGTCTTTCCTGATTCCGGTCATGCGGACTTTGGACCATCCGACTGCGATATCGTCGCATCTCTGGGAGGAGACGGGAGCGTTTTAAAGGCAGCTGCGACAGCCCTTGAAGCGGG
Source organism: uncultured Faecalibacterium sp. (assembly GCA_964599695.1). Classification (GTDB taxonomy): domain Bacteria; phylum Bacillota; class Clostridia; order Oscillospirales; family Ruminococcaceae; genus RUG11783. The sequence continues at coordinate 135,388 of CAZRGP010000004.1, read as the reverse complement.
AAAACCTCTTTTGGGCATCAACAGCGGACGGGTCGGTTTTCTTTGTGAAGTATCCTTCAGTGATCTTGTGCATTTCAACGAGATCTTCGAAAAACTCTCCATTTCCAGAAGACATCTCATTTCTGTTAAATGCGGAGATCATGAATACACTGCGGTGAATGACATCGTATTCGGCAAAAGATCTGTCGGGTCAACATTGGACCTGCAGATTCGTATCGATGACGAAAAAGACCTGGAGGTAAGGGGGGACGGCCTCATATTCGCTACTGCTACAGGTTCGACCGCATACAATCTTTCCGCAGGAGGACCGATGCTGTCTCCCGACCTGAATGCATTTGTGATGACTCCGATCTGTCCTCATTCCAGAAAGGAATATCCGGTCGTCTTGAACGATTCTCATACGGTCACGGTATCTGAACGTGACAAAATGGCCGTAATCTATGTGGACGGGCGTGAAACCGTTCAGTTAAAGGATAAGGCTGAGGTACGCAAGTCGGCTTCAGAATTGTTCCTGTATACAGATGGCAATCTTTTAAAGCATTTTTAATAGGAGGTATTAAACATGGGAAATCCTCATGCGTATCTTGATTATCTGAAAGATGAAAAAATGATTCAGGCTGCGGAGTCCGTAAGAAGAGTGGACGAAGCAGGATATCTCTATTATATGGAGTCGGAATGGGACTATTCTCAGATTCCTGAGAAGTTCATGCCGATCTTTGATACCGGATGCTCCACGTTTTTCCGGAAAAACCTGGAAGGGGAGCCTGTGATGTATCGCAATTACGATTACAGGCACTATTATCATGGCGATAGATCAACGGAACTGACTGCATGCGGACTGGTTGTAAAATCCGCCAATCCCAAGGCAAAGTATCGCTCCATTGGTGTTGCAGATGCGTTCTGGCTCGACAGATACAAGCAGGAGATCGTTGGAGGATCTCTGGATGACGGAAAAACCGACATCTCGGCAGTTGTACTTGCGCCGTATGTCTGCATGGATGGTATGAATGAAGCGGGCTTGACGGTCAGCATCATGGCACTGGGTGTTGACAGTGACTGGAATGAGATAGCGTATGAAGAAGGATGCGAACTCCTGAAGAGCAATAAAAAGAACAATTTCGAATTCGATGAAGCGGGAGTTGTTCCCAGCAGGAAAGAAAAAAGATCAGAGATCGGCTCCGTAGCGGTGAATCACGCGGACAAAAAGGCCTGGACCTGCAGTAAGAAACTGCCAAAACAGAATAATGCCGGAAAGCCGACCATAATGCATACGATGCTCATGCGCGCTATGCTGGATCGCTGCGCGAATGTGGATGAGGCAGTTGAGCTCACGATGATGCATAATATCGTATCGGCGATCCCGGGTTCTGACTTCCATCTTCTCATCGGTGATGCACAGGGTAAATCCGTTGTAATTGAATTCGTCGGAGACGAAACTAAGGTAATCAATACAGATTACTGCACGAATTATTTCTTGTCCTATGATGACGGGTATAGAGACAAGGACAGAAGATATGAGGTCCTGGGAATGGGTCTTGAGAGGTTTTATGACGGGATCCGGGAGGATTATGCCACAACGCTCCTCTCCCTGGTCAAACAGGATCCGACGAACGGATACGACCGGAGCAAGACACTGACGACCAGTATCTATCATACTCAGAAGAAAACACTTCGTGTCTTTGCTATGGGAGATTTCACCAAACCTTATGATTTTTCACTCTAAACATAAATGCTGATCTATAAAGCCTCGATCGAATAAAAATCGAGGCTTTTCTTTATGCTTTTTGAACCTTTGGGGAATCTCATTTGTATTATTAGTGAAAAAGCGAAGCGATCAGTTTTTTAGGAAGAGGTTTGTATGAGACTTTCCTTAGAAATGACAATGGAAAGATACGGGTTGAGCGTATTTCGAAGCGCCTACTCCATACTGAATGACACGTGTGAAGCGGAGGACGTTGCGCAGGAGGTATTTCTTGCGTATTACCAGTCTCAGGAAGAGTTATGCAGTGAGGAACACCTCAAAGCGTGGCTGCTGCGCGTCGCAATGAATAAAGCAAAGAATATAGCGACGTCATTCTGGAAGAGGAACAAAAGGGATATTGACAGTTATACGAACACTCTGATCGTACGGCAAAGGGAAGATCAGTATCTCCTTGATACCTTGGCGAGTTTGCCTTTAAAATGCCGGGCGATCATGCATCTTTTCTATTATGAGGATTACAGTGTCCGGGAGATCGCAGGGATTATGAAAGTGGGGGAAAACACGGTAAAAAGCCAGCTCTCACGTGGAAGAAGCCTGATGAAACAAAAACTGAAGGAGGAATGGAGCGATGACGAATAAGGAGAGATATAAGAGAGCATTGAACACTGTACTGCCCGACGAGAAACTGACTACTTTAAAGATCGTTGAGAAAGATAAGGAGATCAGTGTATCTATGAACACAACTAACTGGAAAAGAAGAATCGCTAGCATCTGTGCCATTGTAGCAATTTTGGTCGGCAGTGCAGGTGTTGCATATGCAGCGAATATCGGAGGATTGCGCCGCAGTGTAGATTCCTGGCTGTATGGTGAGGCAGTAGCAGTGGAGATCATCGATCAGGGAAATGGTGAGTTTGTGATCCGATACCCGAATGGCTACGAACGCAAGACGGGAGGACTGTCCTTTGATTCGAACGGAAACCCTGTTCCTTTCACTGTGGATGATGTTATCGAAACGATGGATGATGCGGATATCGTAGAAGAAGACGAAAAGATCCTGCTGTGCCTCAGGGACCATGTGTTTGATATTACGGAAGATCTGCAGGACGACAGAATTGCAAAAGTAAGCGTTAAGGACGGAATACTTCCCACTTATATCACTGTTACCGCAGATATGGATGGCGGATACAGCATATACACAAGACATATTGGGTAATAAGTGAGAGTTTTGTACTCTGTTAACGTATAATATTCAGTTTTCCGAATTACGGAATACGCATACGGGAAACACGCCGGGATTATAGGACCGGCGTGTTTTTGCGGGAAAACAAATTATTAGAAAAGCCGGTAAACGTTATGAAGTGAACATGATTAATGCACAAAATGGGATTTGAGATTCAAGTTATCTTAGTAAAAGCGTCATTTATTCTTAAAAAGAGATGAATTCGCCTCGGGGAAAGTTGTAATACTGCAAGGCGTTTGCAATAATTGGAAGGTAAGAGTTCGAAAAGACTTGGAGAAAAAATGGAACAAAAGAAAAACAACAAAACAAAGATCATCGCTGCTATAGCCATCTTGGCTGTGGCGGCAGGAGGGTTCTGCGCATGGTATTTCCTCGGACGGGGAGGTAGTGGAAATGCGGTTTATATCGTTCCGGTCAGTTCGATGGCGGAATTTGGAATGGGAAACGCAAATCGTTTCAGCGGTGTTGTGGAAGCCCAACAGACAGTAGACTATCAGCTTGATACATCCAAGACACTAAAAGAAACATATGTAAAAGAAGGAGACCACGTTAAACCCGGGGATCTCTTGTTTTCATACGATACGGACTCCATCAATCTTGCGATCGCCCAGAAGCGACTGGACATACAGCGCGAGAGAGCTTCGATCACGAGCAATAATGAGTTGATCGCAGTTACTTCGGATGACCTGAGAAGACAGGAGCTGAGGAACGAAAACCTCCAGACAGAATATCGCATCAAGGCTTTGAACAATGAGCTGACGAGTCTTGAAGCATCGCTTCAAAACGCCAATGTCACTTCCTCAGTGGAAGGGACTGTCAAATCCGTCTCAGACGGAACAGATACAAGCGGAAGCAACGTGTATATCTCGATCATGAAATCCGGGGATTATGTCATCAAGGGAAAAGTCAATGAGATGAATATATCCCAGCTTCCTCAGGGAACGAATGTAGTGGTGCGCAGCAGGATCGATAACAATACCTGGAATGGTTTCGTGTCCAAGGTAGATACCGGCCAGACTGCGACCGACAACAATGAAATGTACTATGGCGGTGACACTTCAAATCAGAGTTCAAAGTACTATTTTTATATCGAGCTTACCAGCAGTGAAGGCCTTTTCCTCGGTCAGCATGTCATTGTTGAACTGGCAGACGGAAACGGCAAGAGCGGATTGTGGCTGTACGAGGGGTATCTGATGGATACGGATTCTTCCCCTTATGTATGGGCAGACAACAACGGTAAGATCACAAAGAAGAGCATAAAACTCGGTGCCTATGATGAGGAGATCGGAAGCTGGGAGATTCTGGAAGGACTTTCGCTCAATGATTATATCGCTTTCCCCGATGAATCGATTCGGGAAGGACAGAGAACAACGACAGAGTATGTGTATGAGGAACCGACAGACACCTTCGAAGAAGGCATGATGATAGAGGAAGAGCCATATTACGAAGGCGAAGAGATGATCGTTGAAGACGCTGATATGGATGGTAGTGTCGGATGATCATAGAAATAACGGATTTATGTAAAAACTATAAAAACGGAGAGATGGACGTCCCTGTTCTTCATGACGTGTGTCTTTCTGTGGATGAAGGCGAGTTTGTTTCGATTATGGGACCGTCCGGGAGCGGTAAATCGACGCTGATGAATATCATCGGTTGCCTGGATAAGCCCACGAGCGGAACATACCTCTTCAATGGGGAGGACGTCTCTCAAATGAACGACGATCAGCTTTCTGATCTTAGAAACAGGGGCGTAGGATTTGTGTTTCAGCAGTTTAATCTTCTTCCCAGGGAGACAGCGGTCGAAAATGTAGCGCTCCCTCTTATCTATGCAAATGTGTCTCCGAAAGAGAGGGAGGAGCGGGCAAGACAGGCATTGGACAGGGTCGGCCTTTCGGACAGGGCGGATTTTCTTCCTACTCAGTTGTCCGGTGGACAAAAACAGAGGGTGGCTGTAGCGAGAGCACTTGTCAACAATCCAAGTATTCTTCTGGCTGACGAGCCTACCGGTGCTCTTGACTCAAAGAGCGGTGAACAACTTATGGAACTGTTCCGTGAATTAAACAGGCAGGGAACAACAATCGTTATGATCACCCATGAGCGCGGCGTTGCGGAATACGCCCAGCGCATATTGGTCATGAGCGATGGTGTGCTTTCTGCTGCAGGTGATTATGATCTGGGAGGTATCAAATGAATAACAATCATTCGAAATCTTCCACGGCGAAAAAAGTAATTGTTGCCGTCATAGCTCTGATTGCGGTTATAGGCGGGATTTTCGGCGCGAGAGCTTACGTATCCAGCGGTAAGACCGCAGGTGTTATACAGGTAATCAATCTCGCGGATACTTGGGTCGAAAACGCTTCCTCCGGATACGGCCAAATCAGTCAGGGCGGTACGCAGATGGTGTTCCTTGATACGAGCATGCTCGTGTACAAGATCTACGTCTCTCCCGGGGATCATGTTGCCAAAGGAGACCCTCTGATTCAATATGATGCTACGCAGGCAAAACTTGCTGCGGACAATTACCGCATACACTATGAGATGGCCAAACGTGACCTGAAGGAAGCAAGAGAGCGCCTCGAGTATTTGAAGACTTTCAGACCTTATGTGGAGCCTACTCCGGTCTATAAAACATATAAGACACCGATACGTGTTCTACTTACGGAAGACGGTTTGGCAACACAGGCCTTTGAAGCGGATTCCATCAAAGGGGATGGAACGAAGGAGAATCCTTTTGTGATCGATGTCAATTTGAATACCGAGATCTCAAAAGAGATGATTGCTTATCTTCTGAATTATGATGAGAAGGCAATTCTCCCTAATACGGTCCCCAAAGTAAAACCGGAACCAGAACCGGCACCTGATGGGGGAGAGACTACAGAGCCCACGGATCCTTCGCAGGATGTAGATCCATCTGGCAGTGAAGGAGACGATACGGATCCAAGCGGAGAAGAGGAAGAAGAGATAGAATATGAGGAATCAACAGTAGTACCTCAGAAGTATTTCGAATTCCACATATGGGAAAGTTATCAGGGGATGGATAGCGTCCAGATAGCGACGGTAGGTTCAAAAGAGGACGAGGACGGAATCCACCGACATGCGTGGATGCAGGAAATGTTTGAAAATCCTGCGCGGGGATTCTTCACTTTTGACAGCCTGATAAAGATGATGCCTACAGCCGAGATCGTATTCAATGATTCCGATAAAGATCTTCTGGAACATGCAATGAGACTCTTTACTATCACCAAAAGAGGAGATGCATACCCGGATCCGGTAGAGATCCCTGAGCAGAACATGTACTCTCAGGAAGAGATCAATGAAATGATCCTGAATCAGACGCAGCTGATCCGCAGCCAGGAACTTGCTGTTTCCCAGGCGGAACTGGATTACAGAAAGGCAAAACAGACGGCTACAGATGGCATCGTCAGAGCAGCCCAGGACGGCACAGTGACAGAAGTAGGAGATCCGTATGCACCTCAGGGAGACAAGGCTCTGATCCAGGTGAAAGGCGGGGACGGATATGAGATCACTAGTACGATCTCAGAGCTCCAGCTTGGCAGCATCAAAGCTGGAGATGAGATCACCATCACCATGTGGTCAAATGGGATGACCTATACAGGAAAGATCAAGGAGATCTCACCGTATCCGACAACCAACAACATGAGTTACGAAGGACAGGCGGGAAATGTCTCTTATTATCCCTATACAGCGGTTCTGACTGACTGTGAGGACGAACTGCAGCCGTGGGACGGCGGAGAGATCCGCTTCATGTCAGATTCCTCAAACAGTAAAGCGCTGTTCCTGCTTCAAAGCTCCTTTATCAGGGAAGAAAACGGAAGAAGTTATGTCCTGAAAGCAAATGAGGAGGGAAGGCTGGAAAAGCAATATATTGAAGTCGGAAGGATCCTCTACGGAGGATATATGGTCGAGATATACGGCGGCCTGTCCCTTGAAGACTACATCGCTTTCCCCTATGGGAAAAACGGAGTGGAAGGCGCAAAAGCGGATTATGAGTCCGGGGTGATGGGATGGTAAAGACAAGAGGATTCGGAGAGAATATCAAACTGGCTTTCCGTGGCATTTTTACCCACAAGATGCGCTCTTTCCTGACGATGCTCGGCATCATCATCGGCATTGCTGCGATCATCGCTATCGTTTCAACGATCAAAGGAACGAATGAGCAGATCAAGAACAATCTCATCGGCGGAGGAACGAATACCGTTACCGTAAAGCTGAAACAGGGAGAATGGGAATTCGAAATGGATTACGGCGGCATTCCCGACGGACTCTATCCTGTTTCAGAGGACACGCTTCAACAGATCCTTGAGATACCGGAAGTCGTTTCCGTGTCTAGATATGTCGCCAGAAACTACGTCAGCAATGTTTCCTACAAAGGAACCGCATTATCCGGGTGTGGAATCCTCGGCGTGGACGAGAATTATTTTAAAACTACGGGAATGCTGGCTGTAAAGGGAAGGCTCTTTACGGAGCACGACTACGCGCATTTTTCAAAGGTTGCTATCGTGGACCGCTCGACAGCGAAGTCCATGTTCAATATGGAAGAGCCCATCGGGAAGGTGATTGATATCGGGACCGAATTGTTCACGATCATCGGTGTCGTTGACACGCAGTCACAGTTCCAGCCTTCCATTGAGACGGTGGAAGACTACTATACATACATGGGAAATGCTTCCGCGAAGATCTATGTGCCTCTGGCCTGCTGGCCGATCCTGTATCAGTTTGATGAGCCTGAAAATATCGTGATCAAGGCAAGGGATACGGAAAGCATGACTGAGGCGGGACGAGGAGCAGCTGAGCTTCTCAACACTGCACTCGGAATCAGTGAATCCAGCGATTCCGCCACCGGAGAACAGAGCGTGCGGTATAAGGCGGATGACCTTCTGGAACAGGCTAAGAATATTCAGGATCTTAGTAAGAGCACGAACAGCATGCTGATCTGGATCGCCGGCATCTCACTCCTGGTTGGCGGAATCGGCGTTATGAATATCATGCTGGTATCGGTCACCGAAAGAACGAGGGAGATCGGATTGAAAAAGGCTCTTGGAGCCCGAAAGAAAAGGATCCTCAGTCAGTTCTTGACAGAAGCAGCTGTTCTGACCAGTATCGGAGGAATCCTCGGTGTGGCTGTCGGTATCGGACTGGCGTATGTGATCCATTTCGTTGCAGACGTGCCTGTCGCGATCAGCGTTCCTGCTATAGCAGTGTCGGTTATTTTCTCAACAGTTGTCGGCATCGTCTTCGGACTTCTCCCGTCGATCCAGGCAGCAAATCTTGACCCGATCGAAGCTTTGAGATATGAATAAGAGTAGAAGTAAATTGATTTCAGACGCACATTTTGGGTAAAGATCTATGGCTGTAATTGAACTGTTCCATCTTGGCTATGATGAGATCCGGGAACCGGACGTCCACTACGGAAGGAAAAACGCGGATTTCGGCCAGGGGTTTTATCTTTCTCCCGACCGTGAATTCTCTGTGAGATGGGCAAGGGAGAGAAAAGGGTATAACACGATCCTGAACTGCTATGAGTTGGATCTTGAAGGCCTTACATGCAAAACTTTTAACCGAGGACCGGAGTGGTTCGAATATATCTATGGGAATCGGAACGGGTTTGAAGACGTGTTCAGTGGGACGGATGTGATCCGGGGTCCGATCGCCAACGATACGATATATGACACGCTTGGTGTTACGACGAGCGGTTTTCTTTCAAAGGAAAGCTCCCTTCGATTGCTGATGGTCGGTCCGGAGTATATTCAGATCGCACTAAAGACGCAGAAAGCCGCAGATCACCTGAAATGGACGGGATCGTACATCCTGAGTTCAGCAGAGATCAGAAACTACCGAAAGACTGTCTCCAGGGAAGAAGATGCGTTTCAGACCGCATTTGCCGAAGAATTTGCAAAACTGGATCTTTAATTCACAACATAAAGGACCTATCCTCCGCAAAGAGGACAGGTCCTTTTCTGTATACGTATCAGCGGATCAGTTTATCTCTCAATACTCTTCTGTAGTAAAGATCGACCATGGAGAGCAACTTGTCATAAAAAAGAAAAGTGAGATTGTACATGAGGATAAGAGAAACCGTGATCCATTTTCCGCCTGACAGTTCTTCTTCCAGGGATGGAAGTTTCAAGACATGAAGGAGAAAATAATACAGGGACAGGACTGAGATATTGACGATAGAGAATTTGATCAGAAGCGTGACAGGATTCTTTGTTTTTCTCTCGAGAGGCTCCTTCAGTATCGGGTACCAGCCCAGAAGACAGAGAAAGAGCAGACTGCTCTCCAGATTGGAGGAAAGGATCAGAGAGACAAGGGATACCGCAATGTACATGACCAGTGACGAACGTATATTGAATTCGGCACGGAAGATCAAAACACAGAGCGAGGCTGCGGCAGGTCCGATATATTCCGCAAAGGGGAATACTCCTCCGAGAAACATGAACGTAGCGGCAAGGGCAGAAAGCATACCGCCGAGCGCGACACGATACGTGCGTTTATTCATTTCATCACCTCAACTCTTGAAAAAATATGGAATGGCACATGGAATTATTGAAAGAAAAATAGGCAAAAACTATAATGAAAATAATGAAAAAACAAGGAGAAGCGAGAATGTCATTAAGACCTTTGATCATCGATACGGATCCGGGTGGGGACGATGCTCAGGCGATCATGCTCCTTGCAGCGTCCGGTTTGTATAACATTCGGGCGATCTGCGCCGTGCATGGTAATGTCGGCCTGGAATATACACGCAGGAACGCTCTTTATCTGAGGGACACGGCCGGATTGAACTGTCCTGTTTGTGCGGGAGCTTCGGAAGCCCTGATCGCAAGAAGACCGCGCGCTGCCTATGCGCATGGAAATAACGGACTTCTCGGTCTGGAATTTGAGGTGGATGAGAGCAAGCTCAGCCGCAAACACCCGTGGGATATTATCTACGATGAAGCGCTCCATTGGGGCGGGGAACTCGAGATCTTCGCGATCGGCCCCCTGACCAATATTGCGATCACGTTGCTGAGGCATCCGGATCTTCCCAATTATATCAAACAACTTACGATAATGGGAGGAGCCGCTACCAAAGGGAATGCAGGCGCTTACGGTGAGTTCAATATCGTTCAGGATCCTCACGCGTTAAAGATCTGTCTGGAAGCCGGATTCAAGAAGTTTGTCATGGTGGATCTCGACAGCTGCAGGACAGCGTATATCACCGAAGAAGAAGCAGACTATCTGGATCATCTTCCGCTTTCCAATCCCTGGAAACCGTTTTATGACAAATCCGCTCTCCGTCACCGTGAAAGAAACCTGATGATGTCCGAAGAGCAACGTGCGAAAATGGGCTTCAGAAAGGGTAGAGGCGGCTGCGACGCTACTGCGGCGTTTGTCCTTTCCCATCCTGAACACTGTGTGATCGAGGATTACTTCTGCCTTTGTGAAACAAGAAGCGAACTGAATTTCGGCCAGACGATCTTTGACTGGCGCGGCCGCTTCAGGGAAAGACCCAACGTATCTCTTGTTCGCTCTGTTGATCGCGATGAGTACGCAAAATGGTATCTTGAGATGCTTCATTCTTATGATGGAGGTGCTGAAAGATGAGTTATCGCATTCCAATCATTTTTGACACGGACATCGGTGTTGATGATGCATTTGCGCTGTTGCTCGCAGCGGGGAATACCAGTATCGACCTTCTAGGCATTACGACCGTATTCGGAAACAGCTCGGTCGAAAACTGCACGGAGAACGCTCTTCGTATATGTGAACTTCTCGATCTGAAAGTTCCTGTAGCGAGAGGCGCAAGCAAGTCTCTTTTTGGCGAAGTGAAAGACTATAGCCTGCATAAGAATAACTTTGTGCACGGGGCTGACGGGCTTGGTGGGAAGAGATACATGCTCAAAGAGCCCAGAAAAAAGGTTGAAGAGTGCGATGCAGTCGATCTGATGGCCAGACTGATCCGCCGCAGTGACGACAAAGTGGTGCTTGTCCCGGTCGGACCTCTTACCAATATTGCGATGTTCCTGCTGACTTATCCTGAACTCAAACCCCAGATCGACGGGATCGCTCTTATGGGAGGTGCTGCTTATGGCGGAAATATGCTCCCTCTCGGAGAAGCCAATATAGCAAACGATCCGGAGGCAGCGAAGATCGTTTTCCAGAGCGGCATTAAACTCGTAATGTGCGGCCTGGACGCAACAGAAAAAGCAATGATATCCAAGGACGACAGGGAAATGATGAGAGTCGTCGGCGGAGATGTCGGTTCCTTCTATTATGAGATGGTAAAGGATTATGTCGCCGTAAGTGAGCGCTTCGATCCGAACCGCCTTGGACCTTGCCTCCATGACTCTGTTCCCGTGGCCTGGCTCATCAATCCGGATATCGTCAAAATGGAGCCCTGCCATGTTGAAGTGGACATCAAAGGTCAGTATTCAAAAGCGTGCACGGTGACCGATGTGCTGTGCAGGGAGAATCGTCCCAACGCGATGGTAGCCTTTGATCTGAACAGAGAGGAATTCATCAAACTCCACCTGGATGCGCTGAAGCACTTCAACCGCAACCAACAATAGAGAAAAAGCCGGACTTATTAGTCCGGCTTTCATTATGCCCTGCAGGGTATATCATTTGTTTTTTGCAAGGTTTTCCGCTTTCAGACGGAAATAGCACTGAGGACACACAGAGCGGTATTCGACGCTAGCCTCGCCGTCGATGGCCACCTGAGCACCTTCAAACACATATTCACCGTTTACTAGACGCGCATTGATCATCGCTTTTTTACCGCAGGAGCAGATCGTTTTCAGCTCCTCGATGCTGTGCGCAAGTTCGAGCAGACGTGTGGATCCGGGGAACCCATTCATCTGGAAGTCACTTCTGAGACCATAGCAGATAACAGGAATGTTCAATACTACAGCGATGCGGAAAAGCTGTTCTGCCTGTTCCGGAGTAAAAAACTGCGCCTCGTCTGCCAGTATACAAGAGAGTTCTTTTTCCTGGCTGACCTTCTTTATCTCTTCGAAAACATCCATGGAAGCGGGGACAAGGAGATCTACTGTCCGGGATACACCGATCCTTGATACTACGGTATCGGATCCTTTCGTGTCGATGGACGGTTTGATCAGCATGACTTTCATGCCACGTTCCTCGTAGTTGTGAGCGACCTGAATGAGGGCAGTTGATTTTCCGGAGTTCATCGCCCCGTATCTGAAATACAGTTTTGCCATGACGGACACCTCGCTATTATTCTGTTTTTCATTATAGGAGCCTGTTATTTTTCGGTCAACGGGAACAGAAGGGAACAATCTTTCTTTCGAACTGCCCTTGTGGTATTATTCATAATAGAATTTTAGGCGCTTAAGAGCATTTAAACAGAATAATCTGATGGTTATCTGAAAGGATATATATGGCAGAAAACAAGAAAAAGGGAAGACCTTCCAAGAAGGAACAGGAAAAGAGACGTATCGCGGAAGAGAAGGCAAGAAAAGCAGAGCAGAGCCGGATGATCCGCGCATCTGTCCTTATAGGACTTGGTGTGCTGTTCTTTGCTCTTGCTTTTGTCGAAGGAGACGCTCTGTGGAGGACACTTCACAGAACACTTTTCGGTATTTTCGGATGGATGGCGTACCTTGTAGGGCCTGCGCTGTTTGCGTTGGGAGTCATTGCTGTGACCAAGCGTGTTGTTGACTCCGTGGATATTGCGGAGATCGGCCTTCTTCTTCTTACAGTATCCGGAGCAACTTTCATTTTTTCGTTGGAGCGCCCTGTTAGCAAGGGTTTCATCAATGTTGTGAAAGAACTGTTCATCATGGGTGCGGACCGTATCGGAACCGGAGTTCTATCCGCTCTGCTCGGACTTCCTCTGGAACATGTTCTTGGATCTATCGGTGCAAAGATCACGATCCTTGTTCTGATGCTCCTTGCCCTTATGCTTCTTACGGGGTGGACACCGGTCGATCTGTACCATATCGTAAAATGGCCTTTTGTCAAACTGTATGAGCTAGGGATCGCAATGTATAACGCATACATGAAACGCAAGATCCGTAAGTTCAAGCAAGAGACCAGTCTTGAGAACATGAGGAGCAAACCGGACTTTCCGAAGAAAGCGAAACGCATAGACGTTCCGCTGGAAGACAAGAAGATGTACGACATTCCTCTAGACGGGGAAGAGGTATCTTTCCAACCCGAAAAAGAGAGAAGGATTGCTGCCAGGACAGCGAAACTCCCGAACATCGATGTGGATCTTGGTCCGGATTTTGATCCCAGTAAAGAGGGAGTCGAACTGAATCCGACGGGTCCTGCAGGGTCTGTGGTTAAAGAGGTGTTCGAAAAGAATACTGCGGAGAGAACAGAGGAGAGCCGTATCTTCCAGCAGTTTGATCCAACCGGAAACAGTCAGTCTCTGAGTGAACTTCAGACGGCAGCAGAGAGGATGAAAAAAGCCAATGACCGGCTGAAAATGGCAGATCAAGGCGGATCCGCATCCGACTATACCGGTCATGAGACTCAAACAGAAAAAACGGAAAGTGAGACAGATGGCATAGAGTCAACATCGAGCGAAGTGGATGAGCTTGCCAAGAAAGCGGATTCGGAGTATCTGAAAAACGTGAATGCTCCTACCGTGGCAGTCAAACAGAAAAAAGTGCGTAAATATCATTTCCCGCCTATTTCCTATCTGACGCCTCAGAAGAATAAAGATGATAAATCACTGGAGATCGAACTCAAACAGACCGCGGATCATTTGGTGCGGGTGCTGCAAAGCTTCGGTGTCAGTACAAAAGTCGTGGATATTTCAAGAGGTCCTACGGTAACAAGATATGAACTTCAGCCTGAAAGCGGTGTGCGCCTTTCCAGGATCGTCCAGCTCTCAGACGATATAGCTATGAATCTGGCTGCTACTTCCATAAGGATTGAAGCGCCGATCCCGGGAAAAGCTGCGGTCGGCATAGAAGTACCGAACAAAGTATCCCAGATCGTCAGACTGCGCTCTATTATTGAGAGCGAAGAGTTCCAGCATTCAAAAGGGCAGTTGTGTTTTGCCCTTGGACAGGATATCAGCGGAGCAGTCCGGATCGGTGATATCGAGAAGATGCCCCACCTGTTGATCGCTGGTGCAACCGGAATGGGTAAGTCTGTGTGCATCAATTCGATTCTGGTAAGTCTGCTTTACAAATACTCTCCGGAACAGCTTAAGATGATCCTTGTTGATCCTAAGATGGTTGAGTTTGGCGCGTACAACGGACTTCCGCACCTGTATGTTCCAGTTGTTACGGATCCCAGAAAGGCTGCCGGTGCTCTTGGATGGGCTGTCGGAGAGATGCTTAAGCGATACAGGACATTCAGCCTTACGGGAAACAGGAATATAACAGAATACAACAACTGGGTCGAAAGAAAGATCGATGATCCCAACTATATTCCTCAGGAAGGGGAGAAACTGGAAAAACTCCCAAGAGTTATCATCGTTATCGATGAGTTGGCAGACTTGATGCAGGTCGCTGCAAATGAGGTGGAAGACGCTATCGCACGTCTGGCAGCAATGGCCAGGGCAGCTGGAATGTATCTGATCCTTGCAACACAGAGACCTTCAGTCGACGTCATTACGGGTGTTATCAAGAACAACATCCCGTCCCGTATCGCGTTTGCTGTCTCTTCCCAGGTGGACAGCCGAACGATCATTGACGGGGCCGGAGCGGAAAAACTGCTTGGGCGCGGAGATATGCTATACATGCCGGTCGGTGTGACCAAACCGGTTCGTATTCAGGGCAGTCTAGTTGAGCAGGAAGAAGTTGACCGCGTCGTTTCCTTCATAAAGAACAACAATTCCAGTGAATATGATGACGAAATACTGAGCGATATCGAAAGGCTTTCCGCGAAGGAAAAGGGTAAAGGCGGAAGCAACATGGATAATGACAGTGATTCGGACGTAGACGATATGTTCGAAGAAGCAGTCAATGTCGTGCTGGAGCAGGGTGGAGCTTCCACTTCTATGCTTCAGCGAAAACTGCGCCTTGGTTATGCAAGAGCAGCGCGTATCATCGATGAGATGGAAGACGCAGGGATCATCGGTCCCTCTGAGGGAAGCAAACCGCGTCAGATTCTTATTACCAAGCAGCAGTGGCTTGAGCGGGTGACGACAAAGGATGACTAAGTCCAAGAGAAGGCAGAAAAAGAGCCGGTTTTACCTGTTCTTTTTGGTTCTGTTCCTCATTGCCGCCCTGATTCCTTTTGGGAGAAGATGGTACAGATATCTGTTCCGACCGGCAGAGGGGATCTACGAGAATGTTGATCTGTCGAATGCGCTCGATCTTACTTTTGTCGATGTAGGCCAGGGAGATTGTGCGGTTCTTCGCATAGGAAAATGGTCAGCGCTTATCGATACAGGAGTTTATGACGCTTACGACTCTGTGAAAGCAACTTTGGAAACGAGAGGAATCGATCATCTGGATGCAGTGTTTATCTCTCATCCTCATTATGATCATGCCGGCTGTCTGCAAAGCGTGTTGCTGGATTACCCCGTCGGACATGTTTATTTTGCGGATATTCCAGAGGAGTTTTTTCCGACAGCGGACTGGTATGACCGGATCCTGGATACGATAAATCGCAAAAGTATTCCACTGTCCATTTTGCATGCGGGTGACCGCGTGGAAACGGATGATCCCGGGACGTTCTTTGAGGTCCTCTGGAGCGGAGGGGGCAGTAATATGAATAACTGTTCCATGGTCCTGAGGCTGAATTTCAATGGCACGCATGTCCTGTTCATGGGTGATGCAGAGAGAGAAGTGGAGGAGAAACTGATCAGTTCCGGTGTGGAATTATCTTCTCAGATCCTCAAAGTCGGGCATCATGGCACAAGATACGGAACACATAATAAATTTGTAAACATTGTTGTTCCGCAATATGCTATTATAAGTTGTGCGAAAGATAATGAATTTGGGTATCCCAAAGATGAAGTCCTCGACAGGCTGAAAGCCGTAGGAGCAGCCATACTGAGGACGGATCTTCAAGGATCGGTTCATTTTGTGGTATCGGAAGGCCGGATACAATACGAAACGGAGGAAAACGTCGAGTGAAATATTGCATAGATTCGATTCAGGAAGGAACCGTAAGACTAGTCGGAGTTAAGAATAGCGATGTAGAGATCCTTGTTCCTCTTGAATCGTTGCCCGAAGAGTGCAGCGAAGGTGATCTTATTGAGGGGGATCAGAAAAGGGGATTTCGTGCGCTGGAACGCGCGACAGGTATGCGAAGGAGAGGCCTTTTCCTGAAAACGTTTCAGGAGTTATCAGAGAAATAAAAAAGAGCCGGCAGGCTCTTTTTTTGATGCTTTTACAGGTGAATGACTGCTTCTCCGTGCCGGATCGCCTCAACGGTTCCTTCGACGACCTGGTGAGGTTCCAGCTGATCACCATAGACGCGGCAGGGGAGGTACCGATCTGAATAACCGCTGTATCCGTTACCGTCACTTTGCTCAAGTATCACACGCACATTTTTGCCGATAAATTCGTTTAGAATGTCGGACGAACGTTCTTTCATGTTTGAGATCATGATCCGAGAACGGCGTTCTTTTTCCGCCCTTGGGATCTGATCGGGAAGATTGTCAGCCATTGTCCCCCTTCTTCTTGAATAGGGGAAAACATGAGCCCTTAAGAATCCGACCCTGCGGCAGAAATCTACGCTCTCATTGAAATCTTCATCGGTTTCTCCCGGAAATCCCACAATTATGTCTGTAGTGAATGTAGGATTTTGGAAAAGAGCGCGGATCTTCTCGCAGATTGCGTAGTACTCCGCGGAGGTGTAATGTCGGTTCATGCGGCGTAGCGTACGGTCACACCCGCTTTGAAGGGAAAGATGAAACTGGGGACAGAACTTGTCACAGGATGCGAACTTGTGCAACATTTCGTCTGTCATAATATCGCATTCCAGTGAACTGAGGCGGATGCGGACTACTTCCTCGACTTCGCTGCACGCAAGAACGGCATCACCGAGATCGATCCCGAGATCGATTCCATATGCGGATAAATTTATGCCGCACAGTACGATCTCTTTGTAACCGTTTTTGGCGAGATTCTCGCATTGCCTTCTTACTTCTGCAAGCGGCAGGGAACGAACAGGCCCTCTTGCTTTAGGAATGGCACAGTAGGAACAGTACTTCTCACATCCGTCCTGTATTTTGAGGAATGCCCGGGTATGTTCCACAAGTTCTTCTGCTTCAAGAGGCTCAAAAGTCCGGTTGTTAAATGAATGAACAAGGTCTTGGGGAGCATGGTCGGCAAGATAAGCCTGCACGGCCTTCACAGTGTCCCTGCGGTCAGTCGTACCCATCAGGATATCCGGAGACAATTCCCTTGCCTTATCCGGAAATGCCTGAGAAAAACATCCGCAAAGAAGAAGAACCGCATCCGGAGCGACCGAACGGGCTTTTCTTACGAATGCGCGTGCTTTCCGGTCGGAATTCTCAGTAACCGTACAGGAGTTGATGACCACAACATCAGCCTCCTCAAGGAGCCCGGTGCGTTCATAACCCGCCTTCTCGAAAAGCTGGGTCATAGCGGATGTTTCGTACATGTTGACCTTGCATCCAAATGTTTCAAAGAATACTTTCAAAGATATTCCCCCTGATTGTAAGTTGACCCCTATTATACTTTATTGAATGGGGTTTTGCGAGATTGACTTTAATGGATTCAATGCAATATGATTGTATAGATATTTTAAAGCATAATGAGGTGCGTCATGATTCGTTATAATACAGGATTTATGGAAGGGTTTGTCACCGAAGATGAGTTGAAAGCGATCGCGCCTGAGGTAGAGAATGCCTCGAAGGCACTCAGGAACGGGACCGGCCTTGGAAACGATTTCATCGGGTGGAGAGATCTTCCGGTCGACTTTGACAAAGAGGAATATGCACGGATTAAAGCTGCTGCGAAACGCGTACGTGAGAACAGCGATATCTTTATTGTTGTTGGCATCGGCGGCTCCTATCTTGGGGCGCGCGCAGTGCTGGAAATGATCCTTGGTGAACAGCATAACGAACTTTGCAGGCCTAAGGTCTATTTCGCCGGTAATTCCATTTCCTCTGCTGATCTTTCAGACTTGCTTGAGATCTGTGAGACGGGAGAAGTATCGGTCAATGTTATCTCCAAATCAGGAACCACTACCGAGCCTGCTGTTGCTTTCCGCACTTTACGTGATTATCTTATCAAAAGATACGGAGAGAAGGAAGCAGCAAAGCGGATCCTGGCAACAACAGACAGAGCAAAGGGGACTCTCAAAAAGCTGTCTGACGAACAGGGATATGAAACTTTTGTTGTACCGGACGATGTAGGCGGCAGATTCTCTGTCCTCACTGCTGTCGGTCTGCTTCCCCTTGCAGTTGCCGGTATCGATACAGATGCACTTCTTCAGGGAGCTGCTGACTACAGGGCGGCGATCGATCTCTGTGACACGCTTGACAGCCCGTCCAATCTCTATGCCGCTGTCAGAAACGTCCTGTACCGTAAGGGTAAGAATGTGGAGATCCTTTCCTGCTTTGAGCCTCGCTTCCGCATGATGGGCGAGTGGTACAAGCAGCTCTTTGGCGAGAGCGAAGGGAAGGACAAGAAGGGTATCTATCCGTCCAGCGCACTGTTTACAACGGATCTCCATTCCATGGGGCAATACATTCAGGATGGAAGCAGATTCCTGTTTGAAACGCTCGTTTCGTTTAAGGACACCGGATCAAAACTCGCTGTTAAAGCTGAAAAAGTTGACTTTGACGGCCTGAATTATCTGGCGGGGAAAACACTCGAGCAGATCAATGAAGTTGCTTCTGATGCCACTCTTCGCGCTCATGTTGAGGGAGGCGTGCCCTGCAGCATCGTTGAAGTGGATAAGGTCGATGCATACAGCCTGGGAGAGTTTATCTACTTTATGGAACGCGCCTGTGCAGTCTCCGGTTATCTGCTTCAGGTCAACCCGTTCAATCAGCCCGGCGTGGAAACATATAAGAGAAACATGTTTGCTCTTCTGGATAAACCCGGATATGAGAATGACAAGAAAAATCTCCTGAAATAAGTTATAATATAAAAAAGTTGAATGGAGGTATTACCGAAATGATACAGTTGGTGGTCGGGGAAAAGGGCTCCGGCAAGACTAAAACGATAATCGAGCAGATGAACAATGCGTGCCAGGTCACGGACGGGCACATCGTCTGTATTGAAAAGGGAATGAAATCCACTTATAACATCAAACCCAGCATACGCATCATTGATGTCGATGATTATAATATCCGCGGGTATGATCAGTATTTCGGATTCATCATGGGAGTTCTCGCAGGAGACTACGATATAGAGCAGGTATACATGGACGGCTCTTTGAAGATTGGCGGCGGGGATCTGGAAGGCCTTGGGGCGCTTTTGGACCACATCAATGATGTTGCGCCGGAATATGTAAAGGTCATTGTTACGGTTTCTGCAGACATGTCTGCCCTTACCGATAACCTGAAAAAATATCTGTAAAATCGTATGAAAAAAACCTGAAAAATTCATTGACAGGTATATTCATTATGATATAATAATCAAGCACGCTTTTTCGGGGCGTTGCTTTGAATGTGATGATAGAGGAGGTGCTCGGCATGGCAGTACCGAAAAGAAAAACCAGCAAGGCGCGGCGCGATAAAAGACGCTCCTCCGTTTGGAAGATAGCCGCTCCAACGCTTGTTACTTGCCCGCAGTGCGGTGAATACATGGTTCCGCACAAGGCATGTGGTTTCTGCGGATATTACAACGGCAGAGAAGTTGTAAGCAAAGAAGCGTAACGAAAGAACAAAGAGACGGGGGATCAAATCCTCGTCTTTTTTGATTTTGAGGGAATGTATGGCAGTTAAGATCGTCGGTGCGGAGATGGGATCTCCCGCGGAATCTTTAAATTTACCTGAAGGAACGATGCTCGTCTCCATCAACGGAGAGGAGATATCGGATATCCTTGATTACGGTTTCTATTCGTCTGCCACTGAACTCGACCTTGTGTTTGAACTTCCTGACGGAACAAAGCAGGAAGCGCATATATCAAAGGATGAGTATACACAGCTCGGTCTGGAATCGGACTCCTTTCTCATGGACAAGGAGCACTCCTGTTGGAACAATTGCATATTCTGTTTTATTGACCAGAATCCTAAGGGAATGCGTCGCAGCATCTATTTTAAAGATGATGATGAGCGAATGAGCTTTCTCTTTGGAAGTTATGTTACTTTGACAAATCTTTCGGATCATGATGTCGAACGCATCATCCGGATGAAGATCTCACCGGTCAATATCTCAGTTCATACGACGAATCCCGAACTGAGAAATAGGATGCTTGGCAACAGGTTTGCAGGAAGAAGTCTGAAATACTTATACCAGCTCGCTGAAGCAGGTGTCGATATCAACTGTCAGATCGTCTTGTGCCGGGACTGGAATGACGGTGAAGAGTTGAAAAGCACATTGGAAGATCTGGTCAAACTATGTCCGCAGGTAGGGAGCATAGCGGTGGTCCCCGTAGGGCTGACTTCTCACAGAGAAGGACTGACACCTTTGCGTGGCTTTGACAAGGAGAGTTCCAAAGAAACGCTGGAGATCATACGTCCGATCGCTGCACGGTGCAGGGAAAAATACGGAAATGACGTTGTATTTGCATCCGACGAATTCTACCTGATGGCCGAAGAACCGATGCTTGCTCCGGAAGATTACGGTGATTACCTTCAAATAGAGAATGGTGTAGGCATGTGCACGCAGCTTGAGGATGAGTTCAAGGCTGCGCTAAGGCTGGAAGACCCTGACGATATGCCCTATGATGTGGATATCGCAACAGGTTTTGCTGCAAAGGATTTAATGATCCACCTGGGAGAACTTCTGAAACCGAAGTTTCCCAACCTGAGAGTTCATGTCCATGTAATCAGAAATGATTTTTACGGGCCTACAATAACTGTGGCAGGTCTACTCACCGCTCAGGATATCCTGGCCCAGTTGAAGGATGTGGATCTGAAAGGCGAATATCTGTGTATGACAGAAGCCGTTTTAAGAAGAGACAATGATCGTTTTTTGGATGATGTTACCAGAGCAGAGTTCGAAGAAAAACTCGGAAAGCCCCTCAGGCTGACGAGTGACGGATTTGATTTGCTTGATGCGATGCTCGGAAGACAGGAGGGTGAATGAAGCAGACAGTTGCAATCGTAGGGCGCCCCAATGTGGGAAAATCTACTTTTTTCAATAAAATGATCGGCGAGCGCAGAGCGATCGTTGATGACATGCCCGGTGTAACACGGGATCGTCTTATCGGGGACTGTGAATGGGGCAAATATAAGTTTTCCCTGATCGACACCGGTGGGCTTGAGCTCGGTAACAACTCGGGTTATATGCCGCATATTCGTCAGCAGGTGGAACTTGCTGTCCAGACATCCGCAGTGATTCTTATGCTTACGGATATTCGGGCAGGCGTAACAGCTGCCGATATGGAATTGGCTGACCTTCTGCGTCAGAGCGGAAGACCGGTCATTGTGGTTGTCAATAAAGTGGATTCTTTGGGTGCTGTTCCTGCAGAGTTTTACGAATTCTATTCTCTCGGTTTCGGCGATCCTTATCCGGTCTCATCCCTTCACGGGCATGGAACAGGGGATCTTCTCGATGCTGTCGTATCGTATCTGGATGAACCGGATGAAGAGGAAGAGGACGACTCCGTTCTCGTGGCAGTGATCGGGCGTCCTAACGCCGGGAAATCAAGTCTTATCAACCGAATAGTCGGTGAGAACCGTGTCATCGTTTCGGATGTTGCGGGTACGACCAGAGATTCCATTGATGTGCATGTGGAGAATGAAAAGGGCAAATTCACCTTCATCGACACTGCGGGAATGAGAAAAAAAGCGCGTATCGATGATAAGATCGAACAGTTTAGTGTCATGAGAGCGCTTGCTGCAGTTGACCGTGCAAATGTGTGTGTCATTATGGTGGATGCAACTCAGGGATTCGGCGAGCAGGATAGCAAGATCGCCGGGTACGCACATGAGCAGGGCAAGGGGTGCATAATTTGCGTCAATAAGTGGGATCTTGTTGAAAAAGACGACAAGACCATGCAGGAGCAGAGAAAGAAATATGAAAATGATTTCAGTTTCATGGCTTATGCTCCCATTATTTTCATTTCGGCAAAGACCGGGCAGCGTGTGGATCGCCTTCTCGAGCTGATCAAATATGTAGATGAGCAGAATGCCATGCGTATCAAGACCGGTACGTTGAATGAGCTTCTTGCGAGAGCGACATCACGTGTACAGCCTCCGTCAGACAAGGGTAAGAGGCTGAAAATCTACTATATAACCCAGCCGACGACGAGACCGCCTGCATTTGCAGTATTCTGCAATGATCCGGAGCTGTTTCACTTCAGTTATCAGAGATATCTGGAAAATCAGATACGGGAGACATACGGATTGGAGGGTACTCCAATTCGTATCATGATCCGCGGACGAGGGTAAAGGTAATGACCATTACAGATGTTCTTTTGATCCTTTCCACTGCTTTTTCCGCTGTTTCCTTGATCCTGTGTTGTTTTTTGCTCACTCACAGCAGTGATAAGCAGACAGAAAAAAGGCTTCAGGAGATGAGGCAGGAAATGAGCGCTGAACTGCGAGCCTCCCGTAAGGAATCATCTCAATCTGTACAGGCAATCAACCGCTCCATCGGGCAGACTCTCGACTCTTCTTTCTCAAGGGAAGATTCTCGCCTTCTTGCGCTTCAGAATAATGTGAATGAGCGGCTCGAGGCGATGGATAAGCGGATGGCCACATCTTCTCTCCAGAACGAGCGGAGCTTGGAGCATATCCGTGAGACCGTGGAGACGCGTCTCGACGCCATTCAGAAAGATAATAACGAAAAGCTCGCTGAGATTCGTACCACCGTTGATGAGAAACTTCAGAAGACTTTGGAAGATAAGCTGGGCAGAAGTTTTAAATTGGTATCGGATCAATTGGAAGCGGTATATAAGAGCATGGGCGAGATGCAGAATCTTGCCAACGGGGTGGGCGACCTGAAGAAGGTGCTTGCCAATGTAAAGACAAGAGGGATATTCGGTGAGATACAGCTCGGCGCTATCCTAGAGCAGATCATGTCACCTGAACAATATGACCAGAATGTTTTTACGAAGCCAGGCAGCAACGATCCAGTTGAGTTTGCCGTAAAATTTCCAGGAGATGATCAGCAGACGGTCTATCTTCCCATTGATTCCAAATTTCCTCTTGATGTCTATCAGTATCTGCTAAATGCCTATGACACCGGAGATAAGGAACTGATCGACCGTGCGTCCAGAGATCTTTATACACGTATCCGACAGGAAGCGAAAAAGATCCGGGACAAGTATGTACAGGTGCCTTACACGACGGATTTTGCGATTCTTTTCCTTCCTGTAGAAGGACTGTACGCCGAGGCAGTGAGGATCGGCGTTGTGGATGAGATCCAGCGGCTTTACAAGGTAAGCGTTGCAGGACCGACGACGATGGCTGCTCTGTTGAACTCTTTTCAGATGGGATTTCGTACTCTTGCGATTCAGAAAAGATCTTCGGAGGTGTGGAAGGTCCTTGGGGATGTGCGAACCGAGTTCGATACGTTCGGTGCGGTTCTTCAGAATGCTCAGAACAGGATCGTGAAAGCAAACGAAGAACTGGATAAGCTTATTGGCGTTCGCACAAGACAGATCCAGCGTAAGCTGAAGGATGTGGCTGAGATATCTGCGGAGGATGTGGCCAATAATATCGACCGTTCATGATTTATGACCTGGATTTGGTAGGTATTGATTCATTACAAAAATCTTCAAATCTTTCATTGACACTGTCAGAACGGTTTGATATAATATCGCTTGCTGATGCGAGTGTGCTGGAATAGGCAGACAGGCACGTTTGAGGGGCGTGTGTCCATGACGTACGAGTTCAAGTCTCGTCACTCGCACCAAAAGTTAAACCGCCAGAAATGGCGGTTTTTCTCTATTTTATAGTACTTTGTGGGTATTACAATTCAGAAGAATTGTAACAGAAATAACATGAAAATGGTGGAAAAATGGCACAGATTTGGCACATTTGAAGCGAATTTGGCACACCTGTGGCACGCTAATATGACTTATTTACACAGTTATCACACAGCGAAGATGTATCTTGAATGTCTGATATACTGCAAAGATGCATTTACAGAAACGACCGCCGATTGATGGCGATTTTTTCTTTTCATTCACTTTTAATGAAAGATTGCCTGTATAATAAATTCAGTACGATCCTGAGAGGAACTGCGATGAGTTTTATCGATTTTCAAAATGTCAGTAAGATCTATCAGATGGGTGAGGTTGAGATCAAGGCATTGGATGATGTCTCTTTCTCCATCGATAAAGGTGAATTTGTTGTGATCCTCGGCTCCAGCGGAGCCGGGAAGACCACGATTCTGAATATCCTCGGGGGAATGGATACAGCTACATCGGGAAAGATCACGGTCGACGGGAAAGAGATCTCCAAGTCAGGCGAAAAGGAGCTGTGTGATTACCGGAGGTTCGATGTCGGTTTTTTTTTCCAGTTTTACAATCTGGTACAGAACCTGACCGCAAAGGAAAATGTGGATCTGGCAGTACAGTTGTGCGATGATCCCATGGATTCACGTTTTGTCCTTAAAATGGTCGGACTTGAGGAAAGGATCAATAATTTCCCGTCTCAGCTTTCTGGCGGAGAGCAACAGAGGGTGGCGATCGCCAGAGCTGTGGCGAAGAATCCCAAACTGCTGCTTTGCGACGAGCCGACAGGTGCATTGGACTATATTACAGGCAAGCAGGTGCTCAAAGTCCTACAGGATATGTCTAAGAACCAGAAAATGACGGTCGTCATGATCACACATAACAGTGCTCTGGCAGAAATGGGACAAAAGATCATCCGTGTCAAGAGCGGGAAGATCGAATCTGTCACGCTGAATGATAATCCGAAACCGATCGAGGATATTGAGTATTGATGTTCCACATTGACACATTACGTCTGATACGCAAAAGCTTTAACCGCTTTATTTCACTGGTCATGATCGTTATGATCGGTGTTGCTTTCATGATGGGACTTTTAAGTACTAGGCTGATCATGGAAGACAGTGTCGACCGCTATAATGATCGGTACCACCTGCAGGATATACAAATCTATTCTTCTTATGGCTTTGATGCCAATGATGTTGCAGCAATCGAACAGCTGGAATATGTAGATCGTTGTTTCGCAAGCAAGATGATCGATGTCTTCTCCCAGGGAGAAGATGGCAACACTTTAGTCACAAGGGTGGAGGAAACGAGACGTGATGTCGACCAGTTTGAACTGTATGACGGCAGATTACCGGAAAATGCCGGGGAAGTCGTTGTTTTAAATAACAGTCTGGATAGTGGTTATCAGGTTGGAGATCGTCTGACGCTTTTTCTTGATGGCGATGATGTTACCAAATATCTCAAGAAGAGTGAGGTCGAGGTAGTCGGTGTTGCCAGGGCTCCGGCCTATCTCGCGAAGATGCTTGGGACAAGTACGCTGAAGAACCTTGAACTCGATATGGTAGTATACACAATCCCTTCTGCGTTCCTGAGAGAATACTATTCGACAGTGTATGTTGTTTTCTCCGGCACGGAGGATATGAACGGTTTCAGTAAGAATTATGACGACCGTATCGATGATCTGAAAGCTGACCTCAAAGTGTTCGCGAACAAACAGCAGACGCAGCTGAAAGATAAACTTGTAGATCAATATACCCGTGAGATCGAAGAAAACGAGAAGAAACTGGAAGAGAAGAAATCTGAAGCTCAGCTTCAGCTGGATGAAGCTCAACAAGCTTTGGAGGAAGCGAATATACAAATCATCGCAAATCAGGCACAGTTGGATTCCCTTAACTCTGTTCTGAGAAAAGCAAGGGAAAGGCTGTCTTCGCTGCAAAACCAGTACTCCGCAAGATACGGAGAGGTGGAAGGAAAGATCAACCAAGTCGTCTCACAGCACGGCGGAAAAAGCTTCGAGGAGATCTATTCCGAGATTCTGACCGATTATGGTACATACACCGCTCTGAAGTCCATGCAGAGCGGTTCCGGTGCGGATGCCTATGAGGCAAGGATCGCAGAAGTTCAGGCAGATACTGACGCAAGACGCGCAAACCTGAACAATGTTCTTTATCCGCGCAGAAGCGAACTTGAAGCTGTCATCGCAGATCCGGAAAAGTCAGATGCTGAGAAAGAGAGCGCTCGGACCGAACTCAATTCAGTCAACCTTGAGATAACGGGTGAGGAGCAACAGATTGCTGTAAATGATCGTTTGATCAGCGGATATCGTGAATTGCAGCAGGCTCAGGCATCCGGACTTGCGGATCAGACAATGGAGTCTATCGACGAAAAATATGGTGGTTCTGTAGAAAAGACCTACAGGGAGATGACTCAGCTTGCTCAGGACAGGGTGGCCTGGGAGGCTTTCAAAACAGAGATCGGTCTGGCGCAGGAAGCTGTCGATTCCGCATCCGCAGAGATATCTTCTACACAATCCCAGCTTGACTCGGGCAAAGCAGCATATGATGCAGGAGTCAAGGAGTACCAGGAGAAACTGATTCTTTTCAATGAGGAGATAGAGAAGGCGGAGGCAGAGATACGGAAAGCGTATCAGGACCTGGAGGAGCTGCCGGATGCGTCCTGGATGCTTCTTGACAGAGAAAGCCATTATTCATCATACATGTATGCCAATAACTGCAAGCAGATGGGAGCGATCGGAATCGCGCTTCCTGTTTTGTTCTATCTTGTGGCAGCTCTTGTGTGTATGACCACAATGACGAGACTAGTAGATGAGCAAAGAGGGCAGATCGGTATTTTCAGAGCGCTCGGCTTCTCCAAGACGGCCGTCATAGGAAAGTATGTGCTATATGCGCTCTGCGCAAGTCTTATCGGAAGCACGGTCGGATTGTTTCTGGGAATGGGAATATTCCCGACGGTGATCTACAACACCTGGAGACTGATGTACGACCTTCCGCCTATCATGATGCAGGTTCCATTTAAAAACCTTGTTATTTGTTATATGGCATTTGGCGTTCTTATCGGTGGAGTTACTGCTCTTGTTGCCGAGAAGACACTTAAGGAACAGCCTAGTCAGCTGATGCGGCCAAAAGCACCTAAAAGCGCAAAGAAAGTGTTTCTTGAGAAGATACCTTTCATATGGAGAAAACTGTCTTTTACCGGGAAAATCACTGTCCGTAACCTTATTCGTTACAAAACACGTTTCTTTATGACGGTCATTGGTGTAGCCGGGTGCACGGCACTTCTTGTTGTCGGATGGGGAATCAAGGATTCCATTAAAGACGTTGTCGCGATCCAGTTCGGTGAATTATACAATTACAATTTTGTTGTCAGCCTGAATAACGACCATGCCCTTTCAGAAATAAGGGAATCTCTCGAGAGCGACCTGAGTAATGAATACGTGGTGCCTCTCATGTCTTATTCTTCCAAGTATTATCATGACGACGAAGAAGATGTGATACAGGTACAGGTGATGGATGCAAGAGAATCGAACGACATTTTTCACTTCAGAGCTCTGGATCATAGCACATCGCTCCGGCTCACAAACAGCGGTGCATTTGTGACAGAAAAATTTGCGAAAAATAATGGTATACAGAAAGGAGACTACATTACGATCGAATCCCGCAATGGGATCAAGGCTGAGGTAAAAGTTGCTGAGATCGTAGAGATGTATTTCCAGCACTATCTTTATATCTCATCGGATTATTATGATGCTCTTTTCAGTGAGCCTTTCCATGCCAATACGATAGCAATAAAATCCAGCGCACAGGCTGAGGATATTGAAATACTCGTGGATGGAATGGATGGATACGAGAGCCTGACGGATTTCACTTCAGTCACTGAACAGTTCAACACGATGATCAGAGCATTGGATCTGATCATCCTTGTCATTATCATCACTGCAGGAGCATTGGCGTTTGTAGTACTCATCAACCTGACTCAGGTGAATATAAGTGAACGTATCCGAGAGATCGCCACACTTAAAGTCCTGGGATTCAGACCTGGTGAAGTAGAGTCTTATCTATTTAAGGAGATCCTCCTTCTGACCGTGATCGGTGCCGTAGCAGGCCTTCCACTCGGGGTGGTTGAGCATCATTTCATCATGAATGTCATCAACATGGAGATGATAATGTTTGGCCAGAATATCAAGACGATGAGTTTTGTGTATGCTTTTGCGATCACAATCGTGTTCTCTGTAATAGTGCTATTTATGACGAAAAAACCTCTGAGAAAAATCGAAATGATCGAATCGCTGAAATCCGTGGAGTGATCCTCTAGTCAAAGAGGGCATTTTATACATTTTTTTTGAAATAATGAAAATAATGAGAAAATACCATTGACTTTATCGGATAAAAGCGTTAAACTGCGAAACAGCAATTTCAGTTGTGAGGAAGAAATAATCATGATCCATAATGGAAATAACTTCTATTTTTACTATGAAGCCCGATTTTTTGAAGGCTATTATTTCTTTTGCAGAAAAACTGAAAATTGCGGATGAACTGAAATCGCGATAGAAATGAAGTCACTGAGCGACTTAGTCAATC
This sequence comes from uncultured Faecalibacterium sp., assembly GCA_964599695.1. GTDB lineage: Bacteria > Bacillota > Clostridia > Oscillospirales > Ruminococcaceae > RUG11783. The sequence goes on along the minus strand of CAZRGP010000004.1, from coordinate 106,863 downwards.
CGGCTGAGTCGCTTTTTATGTGGCAGTTGGAGGAAAAAATGAGAAAACTTGTTTCGATGTTTCTGTTACTTGCTTTATGTACGGCGCTGGTTAGCTGCGGTGAGACATCTTCTGATACTGCTGAAGTCTATCATGTTGGTATTCTGCAGCTTGCTCCCCATGTTGCGTTGGATGCAGCGACCCAAGGTTTTCAGGATGCGCTTACTGATAAACTAGGCTCAGACAAAGTAGAGTTCGACCTTAAAAATGCTTCCGGAGAGACAGCGAACTGTTCTACGATAGCGGCAGGATTCGTTAGCGATCAGGTTGACTTGATTATGGCGAATGCCACTCCGGCAGTCAGTGCCTGCGCCTCTGCTACTGGTACGATTCCAATCCTGGGCACCTCGGTTACCGAATATGGTGCTGCACTGGATATAGATGATTTCCAGGGAACTTCTGGGAGAAATATTTCCGGAACTTCAGATCTTGCTCCGTTGGATCAGCAGGCGGCAATGATTAAGGAAATCTTCCCTGAGGCATCAACGGTCGGTGTTTTATATTGCTCGGGAGAGGCGAACTCCAAATACCAGGTAAAAATGATCACACAGTATCTCGAGGAACTTGGTCTCGTAACAGAGCCCTTCGCTTTTACGGACACCAACGATATCGCTGCAGTTACTCAGAGCGCCTGTGATGGAAGTGATGTTATCTATATTCCTACAGATAACAAAGCGGCAGAGTATGCTGAGACGATCAATAATGTCGCCCTGAATGCAAAGACGCCTATATTTGCAGGGGAAGAGGGCATCTGTCAAAAATGCGGCGTTGCTACTCTTACGATCAGTTATTACGACTTGGGATATCAAACTGGCTTGATGGCATATCGTATTCTTGCGGAAGGCGAGGATATATCTAAGATGCAGATCGAATATGCACCTGAATTCACAAAAAAATATAATCCGGCAATTGCTCAGGAATACGGGTTGTCCTTCGGCTCGGATTATGAGGCAATCGGATAAATAAATAGATAGGAATTGTATTTCTATGAGTGTAATGAACTACATAGCGTCTCTCGATCCAATGAGACTGTTACGAAACCTTCCGGGAGGAATCGCGCAAGGTATTCTATGGGGAATCATGGCCCTGGGAGTATACATTACGTTCCGCCTTCTGCGAATCTCGGATCTGACTGTTGAGGGCTCTTTTGCAACGGGAGGAGCAGTAACAGTTACCATGATTACAAAAGGTATGTCTCCTTTTTTGGCCACACTGCTATCTTCCATCGGATTTCAGGTCTCAGAAGGAAACTCGTATCCCGCGTGGCTTGCACTGAGCGTTTCAACTCTTGCCGGTATCATATGCGGTCTCTTTACCGGAGCGCTGCACAGTTACCTCGGAATACCGGCAATTCTGGCCGGTATATTGACTCAGCTTGCTCTGTATTCTGTTAATCTCCGGATCATGGGAATGGCTGCCAATACCCCCATTAGTGTGGACAATTATGATCTAACGGTATCCGGACGATATGTGGTACCTGCAATTCTTATCGGGTTGGTAATATCTGCAGTAATCATTGCCGTAATGTACTGGTATTTTGGTACCGAGCAGGGAAGTGCAATTCGGGCGACCGGTAACAACCCGGTGATGAGCCGTGCGCAAGGGATCGATATCGACCATATGAAAATGCTTGGCTTTGCCCTTTCCAATGGGATTGTTGCGTTCGCAGGAGGTCTCGTTGCCCAGTACCAGGGGTTCGCTGATGTCAATATGGGCCGCGGAGCTAGTGTGATCGGCCTGGCAGCAGTGATTATCGGTGATGCAATCACAGATATCTTCGCAAAGAGAAGACCCAATTTTGCTGTTCGCATGTCATGTGTGATCCTTGGGGGAGTGATTTATTACTGTGTTGTAGTGCTTGTGCTTTGGTTGCGTCTGAACACCAACGATCTGAAACTGTTTACGGCGCTGATCGTTGCGGTTTTCCTTGCCATACCCTATCTGAAAGAGCAGCGCACATCCTCTTTTGCGAGATTCAGAAAGGGAGGACAGAAGAATGCTTAGAGTAGAGCACGTTTATAAAACCTTTGAATCGGGAACAGTTAACGAGAAGAAAGCTCTCGTGGATCTGAACCTGCATATGGCCCCGGGTGAATTTATGACCGTGATCGGTGGTAATGGTGCCGGAAAATCTACTCTTCTTAATGCGATTGCAGGAACCTGGCCAATTGATCAGGGAAAGATCGTCTTAGATGGGAAGGATGTCACCGCGTTGCCGGATTATAAAAGAGCTGATCTTATCGGAAGAGTGTTTCAGGATCCGTCCATGGGAACGTCTCCGGATATGCAGCTCGAGGAAAATCTTGCTCTTGCATACAGGAGAGGAAAAAAGAGGGGACTTAAGTGGGGAGTGACTCCTGAAGAAAGGGAGTTGTTTCATGAGAAACTGAAACTCCTTGGACTTGGTCTGGAAGACAGGATGAAAGCATCAGTATCGACTCTTTCCGGCGGTCAAAGACAGGCGGTAACTCTTCTGATGGCAACATTGACCGCACCTAAACTGTTACTCTTGGATGAACATACCGCTGCGCTTGATCCTGCGACGGCCGCAAAAGTCCTTGAGATATCAGAAAAACTGGTTCGTGACAACAACTTAACATGTCTTATGATCACGCATAATATGTCCGATGCGATCAGACTTGGAAATAGGCTTATCATGATGAACGAAGGGCGGATCATCCTTGATATCGCCGGTGAAGAGAAACAGACACTCAGCAGAGAGCAGCTGTTGAAAAAATTTGCTCAGATTGCCGGTGTTGAAGAAGAGACGGATTCCGTGCTTCTTTCCTGACTGTATTATGCTGTGTTAACTTCTATTTTGATTAAAAGGGCAGGCTCCTGCTATCTTGAGCTTGCCCTTTTGCAGTTGCGATTTCTATTTATTGGTGGGAAAATAAAATAAATTTGTATATGAGGTTGATCAATGAGATTGCAGAAAATATTGGCTGCTTTGTTTGTGGTTCTCGCTGTTCTTGCAGCGGTATATCTTATGATACCTGCGGGGAATAGTACGAACACAGAGCCATATGTCCCGGATACAGGTGAAGTGACCGCGTTGGATCCAACAACCGGGAACGAAATAGGGGGAACAGAGAATTCTGGAGATACAGAGGAGCCTTCGCAACATGGAGGAGATCTTCTGGAGCTGGTCCCAAATACTCCGGACAACTCGTTTGGGGCAGTAGAATACGGTGGATATACACAAGAGGATCTGGAAAACCTTACTGGACTTGATCATTTTCGCGATTCAACCATCGAACATCTTTTTCTGGGGACAATCAATGATAGCGGCAAGGCTACCGGATATCATTATGACGGTATAATTGATAGCCCTGGCGAGATTATAGAAGGAACAAAATCGGAACCGGATTCTTTCGGCGTTTATACCGCCAAGGTGAGGGTGAACGGCATTAACAAGAGTGGAAATAAAGGCTATTCTTCATTCTTCCCTGAGTATATGTCTCCGCAGGATGTTATTGACGCGATCAATGAAGCCTATGAAAACCGGGTGGACATAGGGGATGGACTTTATGCCGGCCTTACAGACGAGGGAATGGAGATTGATATGGTCCTTACCAAAAAAGGAATCATAGTTACTGCATATCCCGTTAAGGAAGGAGATTAATATGCAGATCAGGTTTCGTACGATTGAACTTAGAAGCCCCAGAAGAGTGAAGATGAAAGTCGTGCCCGAACTTCCGGAAGGATATGAATCGCTTTCTAACTTTGTCGCTACAGAGGTGGAATCGTTCGCGGAGCAGGTAAGAGAAGTGCTCGACGGTGATTCGAATGGTTTCTCCGGCAACAGATACGAACTAGTATCTGACGGGAAAACGGTCTACATATCGGATACATTCGGTGAAGAAGCAGAATGCTCTCTTTCACTTGAGGAGTTCGATGAGCTGATACAGGCTTGGGTATCTGAGACTCAGAAAGTGAGAAAGGAAGATCAGGAGGAGAACAAGCTACTTAAAGTATTCTGGGAGATCAGGGCGAAATATCCGGAGATATCCAGAGCACAGTATGGCGGTTTGACTGCCGATCATTCCGAAATGCTTGAGTGTCTTCTGCTGGTAGGCAGCAGAGAAGAGATGAAAGAGATGGAGATCTCAGGAAAGGCGGAGGAGATCAGGAAGACTTTGTCGGATGCACTTCGCCGCATTGGTTGGGAAAGAGGTAAATATCAGGTATCACTATCATATGTTGAGTAAAGGGTGACACTTCACTTGATCACCTTCTTGTGATATATTAAATAACGCTTGCAGAAATACAAAGGTGGATAATACTTATGGATTACTCCGAGATCGAAAAGACTTTTGAGGGAAAGACATTGCTCATTACGGGAGGAACCGGATCCTTCGGTAACGCTGTGCTTAAGCGTTTCATTCAGACCGGCATCGCAGAGATCCGTGTGTTTTCTCGCGATGAGAAGAAACAGGATGATATGAGACACCTTCTTCAGGAGAACTATCCGAAAGAAGCCTCCAAAGTGAAGTTTTACATTGGTGACGTCAGGGATCCCTCATCGGTGAAGCCCGCAGTCAGGGGCGTTGACTATATTTTCCATGCAGCCGCCCTTAAACAGGTTCCTTCCTGTGAGTTTTTTCCGGTTGAGGCCGTAAAGACCAATGTGCTGGGTACGGAGAATGTTCTTCAGGCCGCTATTGAAGCCGGTGTTTCACGAGTGATCTGTCTTTCTACTGACAAGGCAGCTTACCCGATCAACGCTATGGGAACCAGCAAGGCTATGATGGAAAAAGTCATCATGGCGGATAGCCGCAATGCTGGAAAGACTGTGATTGCATGTACGAGATACGGAAATGTCATGTGTTCGCGCGGCTCGGTTATTCCTCTTTTTATTGACCGTATTCGTGACGGCCTTCCGCTTACAGTGACCGATCCTACGATGACTCGGTTTATTATGAGCCTCGAAGAGGCGGTTGATCTCGTGTTGTATGCATTCGCAAACGCGAACCCTGGAGATATTTTTGTGCAAAAAGCACCTTCCAGCACGATCGGTGATCTTGCGGAAGCAGTTCGCCAGTTGTTCGACCCGAAGGCGGAGATCAAAATCATCGGTATCCGTCACGGTGAAAAGATGTACGAGACGCTTCTTACGAAGGAAGAATGTCTCAGGGCTGAAGATCTCGGTAATTTCTTCAGAGTTCGTTCAGACAACCGCGACCTGAACTATGACAATTATTTTACGAACGGACAGGTCAAGAAACCTGACATCGAAGAGTTTAACAGCAATAACACCATTCGTCTTGATGTAGAAGGCGTAAAGAAAAAACTTCTGGAACTTGAATACATTCAGAACGAATTGGCAAAGGCATAAATAAGAACTGCAGGGCTGACAAAGTCCTGCAGTATTTGTACGTTTGAACTCGTTGACAGGAGAGGCGTTAATGGCAAAAGAGACATACGATATATGCATAATTGGCGCTGGCGCCTCCGGTATTGCAGCAGCCATCGCAGCTAAGAATGCGCAAAACGATGCGAAGGTGATCCTTCTTGAAGAGAAGGATAAAGTCGGTCAGAAGATCCTTGCCACCGGTAACGGACGGTGTAATCTCTCTAACCGCAATATAGATCCTAGCCATTATGGCGGGGATATAGAGCGTTATAAACACCTTCTCGGTTCTTATTCAGACGACTTGGATTTCTTTAAATCCCTTGGCCTCGTACTTCATGAAGATACTGAGGGCAGGATCTATCCGTACAGTAATCAGGCATCTTCCGTTCTGAATGCATTTTTGCGCAAACTGACAGAACTAAAGATAGAAACGGAATGCAATTTCAAAGCAGTATCTTTTGTAAAGAACGGGAAAGGATATGTGATCCGTTCAGAGGATGGGAGAGAGGTCATCTCCCGTGTGGTCATTGTTGCTGTGGGAACTCCTGCAGGAAAACATAACTACAGAATTCCAGAGATCCTTATTTCATCCGGGGAGACAGTGAAACCGTTTTCTCCGGCGCTTGCGCCGTTGTACGTTTATCCGGATGTCAGGCAGATGAAGGGTACACGTGTGAGAGCAAAAGCCACACTTTTATGCGGCGGTCAGACCCTGGCAGATGAAACCGGTGAGGTACAGATAGGAGACGGATATCTGAGCGGGATCTGTATAATGAATCTCTCGCGAGTTATTGGAAATGAGAGGGAGTATACGGTTGTCCTTGATCTCATCCCGGATCTGCCGGAGGTTGAATTGGATGATTATCTGACACTGATGTCTTCGAATTCCATCCTCCTCTCGGAACTGTTAAGTGGGATTTTGCCCAAAAGAATAGGTGAAGAGCTTATGAGAGCCTGTTGCCCGGATGTTTTCAAGCGAAAAGCATCGTCTATTACCGATGCAGAGAAAGAAAGAGTTAAGAAAACACTTCATACTTGGACTTTTGCGGTAAAAAGCATTGGGCCGGCAAATCAGGCTCAGATCAGTATTGGCGGTGTTACGGAGCTCGATTACAGGGAACTTGAATCGAAGCATTGCAGGAATGTTTTCTACTGTGGGGAAGTCGTGAATGTGGACGGAAAATGTGGGGGATATAATCTGCATTGGGCATGGAGATCGGGTATAACCGTAGGGGAAGCGGCAGCAAAAAGATTGAGAGATAATAATGAATGAGCAAATACGATACGATTTTGTTTGATCTGGATGGCACTATTCTAGATACACTCCCGGATCTGTGGCATTCCGCTAATTATGCGCTTAACCAACTCGGTTATCCTGTGAGATCGTTTGAGGAAGTACGTACATTTGTCGGAAATGGCGTAGGAATGCTTATGAGGAGAGCTTTGCCGCTCGGTACGGATGACACGGTTTGGCGCGAATCAGTTAGGCTTCAGAAAGAGTATTACATGGGCCATTTATCCGTGGATACTGTGCCTTATGAGGGGATTACAGACTTTCTGCGTAATATAAAGGCGGAGGGCTTTACAATCGGTGTTGTGTCCAATAAATTCGATTCTGCAGTTCAGGAACTCATCAATATATATTTCCCAGGGGTATTCGGTAAAGTAACGGGGTCAAGAGAGGATATGCCCTTAAAACCTGATCCGGCGCTTTCTGACATGATCTTATCTTCGTTGGGTTCTTCACGAGAGAGAACGATATATGTTGGGGATTCTGAAGTGGATTTCGATACGTCAGTCAATGGACATATGAGGCTGATCATGGTCGATTGGGGATTTCGTCCAAGAACTGAACTGGAAAAAACAGGTGCTGAATTTATCGTATCCGATACAACTGAACTTCACACATTGATTCATAGAATTACAGAATAATATGAAAGACTCTGGCCCTGAAGAAGAGGACAGAGTCTTTCATTTTTACATGCAAATGGCTATTTTTCCAGTGGAACGATCTTCTGTTGCGCTACATCAATGATTCCGAAGTCAGTGATTTTAAGCTGGGGGCTGACAGGTAGTGCAAGGGTGCAGAAGCTCATGATGGGATCCACATGAGTATATCCGCGTTCCTTCATTGCCTTCGTAACGGCCTCGATCTCTTCTGCGAAGTCGTGGCAGGTCTTATCCGTCAGGATTCCAGCAATAGGGAGAGCTGCAGAAGCGATAACTGTTCCATCTTCCACAACCGCAAGTCCTCCGTGCATACCGATTACTGTATTGGCTGCAGCGGCCATGTCTGCCTTGTTTGTGCCTAATATGCAGAGGTTGTGGCTGTCATGACTATATGTGGTGGCTACAGCACCGCGTTTCATGGTAACTCCTGTTACCAGACCTTGCCCCTTATTACCGTTTATCCCGTGTCTTTCGATAACGGCCATTTGACTTGCCTGTGATCCTTCGAAATAAAGCTCGCCGTCCTTTGCTTCAAGCACTAACTCGATTTCTTCAGTCTGCGTTTTCTTTCCATCTACTTTGATCACACGGACAGGTACCAGACCTTCGCGATCCGTGCGAAGGGTGAAATCACTTTCGTACATTAGGGGAGTCTTCACACTGTTAAGGAAATCGTTCGGGAAAGCGCTCGTATCTACAGTGCTGACCCTGTCATCTCCTTTCTGGTAGAGAAGCTTCCCTTTTTTGTATGTAGCAAAGACATCAAAACCGGAACCGTCTTCAAGAATGACAAGGTCTGCCAGTTTGTTCGGACGTAATTCTCCGCGTTCCAGCAGATGCATTCTCATCGCTGGCGTATATGTGCAGCAATAAACCGCGTCTTTGAGATCCAATCCGAGATTGACAGCCTTTCTAAGAATATGGTCGAGAATTCCTTCATGAAGCATCTCATCTGCCATGACGTCATCTGTCACAAGGCAGGTGTTGGGGAACAATTCATATTCGTTAAGGTACTGAATGATATCCGGCTGGACGGTTTTATCCTGAAGCTGTACACAAAAGCCGTTAATCCAGCGCTCGATGAACTCAGACAGGGGATGTTCCGTGTGATCGGAATCGACGCCGCTGAGCATATATTCTGCGAGATCATCGCCTACGATCTTCGGCACATGACCTTCAAGAGGCAAATGCGGTGCTGCTTCATGGAATGCCTTAATAAGGCGGTTTGTCTTGCCATCCGGCTCATGCAGGACGCTGTTTGTGTTCATAACTTCGCCAAGGCACTTAATATCATCGTACTTCAGAAGTTCATGAACTTCTTCGATCCCGATATCGCTCCCCGAGGTCTCCAGAGAACTGTTCGTGGAAGGAACAGAAGAGGGAATACCATAATAGATATCAATAGGGGAGTCTTTTCCCGCCTCCATCATAGCCGTGATTCCGCGGACACCGAAAACGTTGGCGATTTCATGAGGTTCACTGACGACAGTTGTCACACCGTGGCGGATCGCCTCATGAGCATACGCCTGCGGAGTCAGCATACTGCTTTCGATATGCATGTGTACATCGATGAGACCGGGAACAATAAAACGGTCATTCAGGTCCAGAGCTTTTTCTGCCGTGATGGAAGAAGGCGGGTCACCAAGACCGATTCGAACGATCTTATCGCCCTTTGTGGCAAGAAAGCCATGATAAAAACGTCTGTAGCTGCTGCTGAAAATGTTTGCGTTAAAGAATAAAAGATCACAGTTCATGGTGTATGTACCTCACAGGCTTTGATCAGAGCGGAAAACAGGATCCGGGAATCTTCTGCGGGATAAAGCCATTCCGGATGCCACTGTACGGCCAGCATGAAAGGGTGCCCGGGCAAATAAAATGCTTCGGGAATACCATCATTTGAAACAGCAGCCAGCGTGAGACCGACGCCAAGTTCTTTGACGCCCTGATGATGCATGCTGTTAATGGTCATATTATTCGTCTTTAGCAAAGAAGAGAGGAGCGTATTCTGTATGACCGTAATGCTATGAGTTCTTTCTGCTATCGTTTCCACAGGAGAAGGTGCGTGTGTATACGCTCCAGGGACCTGCGAAGGGATGTCCTGCCATAGAGTTCCGCCGAAGATTACATTCAATATCTGAAATCCTCGGCAAATGGCAAGAACCGGTTTTTTGGATTCCAGGACAGCCGGCATAAAGGCGAGTTCAAACTCATCCCTTTCCTGTAGAATCTTTCCGCATTCCGGTAAAATGGGCTCTCCGTAATAGGAGGGGTTTATATCATCACCACCTGTAAAAACAAAGCCGTCACAATCCGAAACATATTGGTCAATCGTTTCCGGGGTATTATCCCAAGACAGCAAACGGAATTCACCGCCGCATCCCTTAACGGCATTGCAATAGGGGGTGATAATGATCTCATGGATCTCGGACGGAGCAGTATCGATGATTCCGATGATTGGCATTTAAAATGAATCTCCTTCGCTATAAACATGCTTTTCTACATTATATATGAATCGTAAATAAAAACGAATTGTAGGCGTTTGCATGCAGAAAAGATATATTACAAATAATTACATATTGGATAAAAATACTTTGATTACTGTTGACTTTTTGGCTATATTTTATATCATAATTCATGTAAACGTTACCGTTAACGTTTACGGACAATATTTTTTCTCTATGCAGAGGAGTTCGAATGGCTACGATCAAAGACATCGCCAAAATGACTGGGTACAGCACAGGTACTGTATCAAGGGTACTCAATAACAAGGCGGATGTCAGCGCAAAAGCGCGTGCCAGCATTGAGAAAGCTATCAAAGATTTAGGATTTCAGCCTAACGCGAATGCGCAGATGCTCAAACAGGCTATCTCGAGCGGAGTTTATGTTATCGTACGAGGAATGAACAACCGCTTCCTTGTATCACTGCTTGAAAGTATTCAGGGAAGATTGATCGAACATGGGGTGAGTACCGGAGTATTCTTCCTCAATGAAGTGGATAATGAGATTCAAACTGCGAAGGAGATCATTCGTTCTAAAAGGCCTGAAGGTGTTGTGTTTCTCGGAGGCAGTTCTCTAAGTTTTTCCGAGTCATTCGCCGAGATCGGTATACCTTGTGTTTTGGTGACTGCAAGTGCAGAGACGCTTCATTATAATAACCTTTCCAGCATTTCTACCGATGATTATTCCGCTGCTATGTTTGCTGTGAAAAAACTGATCGAGAATCACCATACAAAAATCGGTATCATAGGCGGCATGCCAGTATCATACTCGGAAGACAATACATCCAGGAGGCTTTCCGGAGCGTTTGATGCTTTGCGGGAAGCCGGGCTGCATTTCGACAAGGAAAGGGAGTATGTCCCATGTCTTTATTCTTTGGAAGAAGGATATGCTTCCGGAAGCAGACTGCTTGATCAGAACCCTGACATCACTGCGGTATTTGCCTTAAGTGATATGGTGGCTTTAGGTGCTATGAGAGCTTTCCGCGACAGAGGAATGAGCATACCTGAGGATATATCCATAATAGGATTTGATGGGATCGATATTACAAGATACAGCAATCCCAGACTGAGTACTATACAGCAAAACGTTCAGGAAATATCGGATAAATGTGTGGAAGATCTGTTGCTTCGCGTCAGTTATCCAAGACCTGCTTCACACATTACAGTTCCATTTTCGTTTGTGGAAGGGGAGAGCATTGCCTGTCCCCGTGAAGATAGATAATTAATCATAAGGAAGAAATCATCATGGCATCTGTAACTCTAAAGCATGTTCAGAAGATCTATCCGAATGCTGAAAACGGTCCTAAGAAGAAAAAGAAAAAAGAGGATGAACCTGTTGAGAAGAAGAGTTACCAGTTAAAGGTAACTGAAGAAGGGGTCATCGCAGTGGATGACTTCAATCTTAAGATCAAAGACAGGGAATTTGTTGTTCTTGTCGGACCTTCAGGTTGTGGTAAGTCTACGACTCTTCGTATGATTGCAGGACTTGAAGATATCACGCGGGGAGAGTTATACATTGGCGACAGGCTGGTAAACGATGTCCCACCGAAAGACAGGGATATCGCAATGGTGTTCCAGAACTATGCTCTCTATCCTCACATGACGGTAAGACAAAATTTGGAGTTTCCGCTCAAACTGAGAAAAACTCCTAAGGATGAAATGGATCGTCTCGTTAACGAAGCAGCTGAGATACTGGGTATTACGCAGTATCTTGACCGGAAACCGAAAGCTCTTTCAGGCGGTCAGAGGCAGCGGGTCGCAATCGGGAGAGCAATCGTAAGAAATCCTCAGGTTCTTCTTATGGACGAGCCTCTTTCCAACCTGGACGCTAAACTGAGAAATCAAATGCGTGCCGAAATCATTAAACTTCGGAGCAGAATCGATACCACATTTGTGTATGTCACACACGACCAGACGGAAGCGATGACCCTCGGAGACAGGATCGTTATCATGAAAGACGGTGAAGTCCAGCAGATCGGAACGCCGCAGGAGGTATTCAACTCGCCCGTAAATACATTTGTCGCAGGATTTATCGGTACTCCTCAGATGAATATGTTTAAAGGGCGTCTCGTTCGGAATCAGTCAGGCAAGTATGCTGTGTGTGTCCAAGGGGCTGAGATTGTGCTTTCTTAAGACAAGCAGAAACATCTTGAAGAAAATGGCGTTGCAGAGCAGGACGTTACAGTCGGAGTGAGGCCGGAACATATTACTCTGGATGGAAAAGAAGGCGAGAAAGTTAAGGGTATCGTCGATGTGTCCGAGATGATGGGTAGTTCGATTCACCTCCATATTGATGCTGACGGGACGGATTGTATCGTTATTGTTCCTACTCTTGATCTTGGTGAAAGGGAACTTCATACCGGAACGGTAGTGGAATTCACTTTTGCGCCAAACGCTATCCACGTATTTGATTTGAATGACGGAAAGAACCTGGAATTCTGAAATGTCGGTTTTATCAGAGCGCTGTGCTCTGAGGAACATATATCAACTTACTCTTTAGGGGGAAACAAATGAAATCCAAAAAATTATTCGCATTGTTGCTCTCTGTCCTGATGGTAATGGCCATGCTGTCCGGATGTGGAGCACAGGAAGAGCCAACTCCTTCTAGTGAGCCCGAAGCGACTGATGAGAAGGTAGCAGTTACAGTTACGGTCTGGTGACCGCAGGAAGATCAGTCTGATGACAATGGAAAATGGCTTCAGACTGAATGCGAGGCATTCGCAGCTGAGCATCCTGAATGGGATATAACTTTCGTATATGGTGTTTGCTCTGAAGGCGATGCCAAGACGAATGTAACGCAGGATCCGAGCGCTGCAGCAGATGTATATCTGTTTGCGAATGACCAGATTCCTGAGCTGGTAAAAGCAGGCGCTATTGCAGAACTTGGTGGTTCAACTCTTGATGCTATCAAAAAGAACAATTCCGCCACCACAGTGAACACAGTCACATATAATGGAGCAGTTTACGGTGTTCCTTTCACAGGCAATACTTGGTTCATGTTCTATGACAAGAGCGTGTTCTCTGAAGAAGATGTCAAGACCATTGATGGAATGCTTGAAGTCGCTCCTGTAGCTTTCCCGCTCAGTAACTCCTGGTATATCGCTTCGTTCTATGTCGCCAACGGGTGCACTTTGTTCGGCGAAAACGGAACTGATGAGGCTGCAGGTATTGACTTCGGCGGAGATAACGCATTTGCTGTTACATCTCACCTTGTTGAGCTTGTTAAGAACAGCAACTTCCGTAACGGTGATGTAGGTAGCGCTGCTGATGCGAAAGCATTCTTCTCCGGTTCTTGGGATTATCAGAAAGCGGTCGATGCTTATGGCGAGAACCTCGGAATCAGCGCAGCTCCTTGCGTTGTGATCGGCGGAGAAGCCAAACAGATGAAAGCTTTTGCCGGTTCTAAGGCCGTAGGCGTGAACCCTGCTACTGCTCTCTACAAAGAGCATCCGGAAATCGCTGTTGCACTGGCTGCATATCTCGGAGGAACAAAGGCTCAGCAGGATCACTATGATCTGAGAAATATCATTCCTACTGATGTCAGCATCAATGTTGGCGATGACCTTCTTGCTAAAGCTCAGATGGATGCTATGGACTTTGCTTCTATCGTCCAGCCTGTTTTGGCAAGCATGGGACAGTATTGGACACCTGCTCAGTCTATGGGTGAAGAGCTTGTAGCCGGGACTGTCACTCTTGAAAACGCAGCTGAAAAGACAACTGCTATGAATGAAACAATGAATTCAACTGCAGTTTCCTGATCTTGAAAGAGCTGTTTGCAAACTGATTTATGGCCACGCAAGGCCGGATTTACCGGCCTTGCGTTACATCTTTCGAGATCTGGGGACTTCGCCGGGAGAATTATGATGAAAAAAACGCATATAAACGTAGCAAATAGTATCTTATATGGAGATTTGTTTACCCGTCTTTCAGCATTGCTGATGGGAGTAGGTATTGTTTTCCACGGACAGATTGTGAAAGGGATCTTAGTTTTTGTTTTTGAGATCGCTTTCATTTTATATATGCTGAATGTCGGGCTGTTTAATCTTTCTATGCTTCCTAGTTTAGGTACTCAGGAAGAAAGCAAAGTCTGGAATGAAGCGAAACAGGTTTATGAATATGTAGCCGGTGACAATTCTCAGCTGATCCTGCTCAATGGGGTTATCACGTGTTTTGTTATAGCTGCAATCATTGCTTTGTGGATCCTTCAGATGAGGCATTCTTATCGTTTGCAGCTGGATAAAGAAGAGGGAAGATCTGTTCCGACTTTGATACAGGACGTGAAGAGTCTGTTTGATACCAATCTTCACATTACCTTAATGACACTTCCTTGTCTTGGAATCCTCATATTCAATATTGTTCCTCTGGTCTATATGATTTCCATGGCATTTACGACTTACTCAAAGGAAGACGAACATCTCATTCTTTTTGACTGGGATGGATTACACCAGTTTTCCAGAGTATTGAACATGGAAGGGAATATAGGCAGACAGTTCTGGCACGTTCTTGCTTGGACGGTAGTCTGGGCTATATTTGCGACATTTCTAAACTATATTCTTGGAATGATTCTCGCACTGATCATCAACAGAAAAGATACAAAGGGAAAAGGCTTCTGGCGGTTCTGTTTTGTTCTTTCCATAGCGGTCCCTCAGTTCGTCACATTGATGATCATGAATATCATGCTTCAGCCATCAGGGGCAGTGAATGTTCTGCTTCAGAATCTTGGCTTGATCTCTTCGCCGTTGCCGTTCTGGACCAATGCGACATGGGCAAGGGTGACAATTATCATAATCAATCTCTGGGTTGGTATTCCTTATACGATGCTGCAGGTGACAGGAATATTGCAGAATATCCCTACTGAATTGTATGAGGCAGCGCGCATGGACGGAGCAGGCCCTGTTAAGATTTTCTTTAGTATCACGCTTCCGTACATGTTATTTGTAACAACACCTTATCTGATCTCTAGTTTTGTAGGTAATATCAACAACTTTAACGTAATATATCTGCTTTCCGGTGGCGGACCGACATATGTGGGAGATACTGCAGGACAGACAGACTTGCTGGTGACGTGGCTGTATAAATTAACGGTTGATCAACAGTATTACAATCTTGGCTCTGTTATCGGTATTATGACGTTTATAATCCTGACGGTTGTAACTCTGGTTACATACAGGAACTCCGGATCTTACAAGAATGAGGAGGCGTTTATGTGATGAACGATGCAGTAAAGAAAAACCGTATCAGTCCTCAAAAGAGGGTCGTTAATTTATTGGTGCATCTCCTTCTCGCAGTTCTTTCATTTGTATGGGTTCTTCCGATTATTTGGATCATATTAACTAGTTTCAGAGCTGAAAAAGGTGCATACACCAGCACGTTCCTTCCTCAGGGATACACACTAGATAACTATATCAAGTTGTTCACAGACCGTAATGTGCTGAATTTTCCTAAAATGTTCACAAACACGCTGATAATTGCGATCGTTTGCTGCATCGTGAGTACCTTCTTTGTACTTTCCGTCGCTTACTCTTTGAGCCGCATGCGTTTTGGTTTTAGGAAGACTTACATGAATATTGCCATGATTCTCGGACTTTTCCCCGGTTTTATGGCTATGGTCGCCCAGTATTTCATTCTGAAATATATGGGACTTAGCGAGGGTTCTGCCGTAAGATTCGGCCTTATAATCGTATATTCAGCGTGTACAGGCTTGGGTTTCCAGATTGCTAAAGGCTATTTCGATACGATTCCTAAGTCGATCGATGAAGCGGCAGTTATAGATGGTGCTACCCAATGGCAAGTGTTTACAAAGATCACAATGCCTCTTGCGAAACCTATTGTTATTTATACGGTCATGACATCATTTATAGCTCCTTGGGTGGATTTCGTATTTGCAAAAGTTCTGTGTAGAGCCAACGCGGATCAGTTTACTGTAGCGATTGGACTTTGGAATATGTTACAGAAGGAGTATCTCTATCAGTGGTACACTTGCTTTGCCGCAGGAGCTGTCGTTATTTCCATTCCGATCGCGATCCTGTTTATTTACATGCAGAGATTCTACGTCGAAGGAATGTCCGGAGCAGTTAAAGGATGATAAATCGCAAGAAAAGAGTCATTGCTGTAGCGTTAGTTTGTATCTTGTTGACTATCCTTGGTATAGTTGCGTACTCAGCATGCCGGAAACGGCATGCTGAGTCTGCTGTACAGATGTTTTCTTTCAATGAAGACTTAGTAAAGAAGGAAAATAATGATAAGTGCAGGACAACTTACGAAATATTTGTATATTCTTTCTGTGATTCAGATGGAGACGGCATAGGGGATATCAACGGGATTCGTTCAAGGCTGGATTACATTGAGGAGATGGGATTTGATCAGATTTGGCTTACTCCGGTGCATCCGTCTCCTACATACCATAAATACGACGTATCAGATTATTACGAAATAGATCCGGTATTCGGAACGTTAGAAGACTACGAAGCCCTTCTGAACGAATGTCATCAAAGAGGAATAACGGTTCTCATGGATATGGTGCTTAATCACACCTCGGTTTCAAACTCGTGGTTCAAATATGCCTCTGATTATTTGCACGAGCTTCCTTATGACTGGGCTCCGGACATTGGATACTGCAAGTATTTTGACTATTACAACTTTACCAGGGAACAGAGGGATGGATTCGCGCCATTGGAGGGGACCAACTGGTTTTATGAAGCAAGGTTTTGGTCCGGTATGCCTGATCTAAATCTCGACAGCGAATTCGTTCGGTCTGAAGTGGAAAGTATCGCGTCATACTGGCTTGGAAAAGGTGTGGACGGATTCAGACTTGATGCTGTGACTTCCTATTATACGGGTGTGTCTCAGAGCAATGCCGATTTTATCCGATGGTTCTGCAATATGTGCAGGGCTATCTCCCCGGATTGTTATATTGTTGGAGAGGCATGGACGGATAAAAACAGTATTGCAGCGTTGTATTCCAGCGGGATAGATTCTTTGTTTAATTTTCCGTTTTCAGGAAATGAAGGGATTATACGCAACACCGTGGGCGGCTTTATTAAGGCATCGGATTTTGTGTATGCGATGATGTCCTCGGATGAAACTTATCGTGGCCAGAATCCGGATTACGTAGATGCTCCGTTCTATACGAATCACGATATTGCCAGAAGCGCAGGATACTACACTCTAGATGAGGGTCCTGAAACCAAAATGGCTTATGGCCTCAGCCTCCTTATGAGTGGTAATTCATTTGTGTATTACGGCGAAGAGATCGGGATGAAGGGATCGGGCAAAGATGAGAATAAGCGTGCGCCGATGTATTGGAGCGACGATTCCGCTTATCCCGGGATCTGTGCAGGACCGCCGGATATGGATGATGTCACTATGAAATTCGAACCGGTAGATAAGCAGGAGCAGGATGATCTTTCCTTGCTGAACTGGTTTAAACAGGTAATAAAGGTCAGACAGGCATTTCCTTCAATCAGATCGGGAAGGGTCAGCGCGGCGGAAGGTGTCAATTCCGATGTCATAGCTGCTTTCTATAAGGAAACTTCAGGCGAAGAACCAGTCCTGATCGTGATAAATCTGAGTCACGAAGTTCAGAATTGCGACTTGAATGATAGTCTTGCTAAAGAGTTTGATCTTGTGGCAGTACTTAACACCTCCGAGGAAGATATTTTGTTCAAAGACGGAGAACTACAGATTCCTGCTTTCAGCATCGCGGTTTTCACCTATTGAAGGGGAGAATATGTATAACGGCACCATGTGCTGCCGTTATTTTTATGTGAAGATTTGGGAGAAAAAGTTTTAGTTTGTTGATATAGCAACCTTTCGAATTGGAGATTGCCCCAATTAAAAAGACTTCATCGCAGTGCGATAAAGTCTTGTCTTTTCATCCTTCAAACACATGCCGAGGGGTTGAGAGTACAATACTACTTCTTCATGCCGGGAGCCTATTGCAACTGGAAAATTCGAATATGGCAGATCGTGAATGGATCAGGACATCGATGATTTATTACAATTTTTGAGAGTTCAGCCATATCTTCATGACTAGTTTTTTGGGAAGGAGTGAAGCAGCCATCACTTGGAGTTTCAACGGAAGGCTTGTTATGGATACGTCTTTCCCGTGGCTCAGATGTTTCAGAGAATTGGCAACTACCTGTTGCTTGTCTGTATAGAAATTGTAGTAAGTTATAACTCCATTTTTCTTATCTGCTCGATCAAAGAATTCTGTTTTCGTCCAGTGAGGACATACGGCGATTACCTTAATCCCAAGATGCTTTAGTTCCTGATTCAATGAGCGGGAAAAACTCAGCACAAATGCCTTAGTGGCGGCATATACACCAATATAAGGAACAGGCTGAAATGCGGAAGAGGAAGCGATATTATAGATCTCTGCTCCTTCTCCCATGTAGGGGACCGTGATGTAGCAAAGGGAGATCAGTGCCTTGTCGTTCAGGTCGATCATATTCAGCGCGTTATCGAGAGGTTCTTCAGTAAAAGCATCAAAGTATCCGAAACCGCTTGCGTTAACGAGCGCGTGCACCTGTGGCTTTTCTGATTCCAGTAAGGCGGCAAGTTTTAGGATGGATTCCTGTTTGCTCAGGTCTAAGGCGATAGTGCGAATTGGAGTTTTGATCTCATCTTTCAATTGATTCAGTCTGTCTTCGCGACGGGCTATGACCCATATCTCATCATAACCGCGTGAATCAAACTGACGAACATATTCCTGACCGAAGCCGGAAGAAGCACCTGTGACGATTGCTATCATGGTTGACACTCCCCGAAAACAAAGATTAATGATTATGCCCTAAATATAGCACATTGATGTTGACAATAGAATAATATAGAGTATACTCAAAATATAAACATATGAACAAACATTCATGTGATTGGGGATTTTAATTCAATGGAACACATTCAACTTAATAATCCTAAGGCTGTGCAGGACTTGTGCGAATGCATGCCGAATGAAGAGATTTTATATGATCTTGCGGAGCTGTTCCGCGTTTTCGGTGATTCTACAAGGATCAAAATCATGTATGCCTTATTTGAAAGTGAACTCTGTGTCGGAGATATTTCTGAAGCGCTTAATATGACTCAAAGCGCTGTTAGTCACCAACTTCGAGTTTTAAAAGCGAATAAACTTGTAAAATTCCGCAGGGATGGGAAACAGATTATCTATTCATTGGATGATGATCATGTCCGTAGCATTCTGTCTCTCGGAATGGAACATGTGGAGGAATAGAAGATGAAAAAGAAATTCAAAATTGAAGTGGACTGCGCCAACTGCGCCGCTAAGATCGAAAATGCTATTAAAAAAATTGAAGGTGTCGAAGATGCATCTGTCGGTTTCATGACACAAAAGATGGCAATTTCTGCACCCGATGAGATTTTCGATGACATTATGAAGGAAGTTTTGTCAGTGGCGAAAAAAGTTGAACCGGATTTTGAAATTCTCGATTAAGGGGGATTCGCAGCTTTCATGACAAAGAAGCAGGAGAAAGCGCTTAAGAAGATCATAATATCAGCAATTGTTTTCTTGGCGGTCACGATCGCCAAATTGTCGTTTCCGACGTGGGGAAACTACATAGAGTTATTATTGCTTATACCGTATTTTATAGTCGGAATTGATGTGCTGAAAGCTGCCTGGAAAGGACTGTGCAACCGAGAAGTATTTGATGAAAACTTTCTCATGGCGGTAGCTACGATAGGCGCCAATCTTCTGGGAGAATACCAGGAAGGATATGCTGTCATGTTCTTCTACCAGATTGGCGAGCTGTTTCAGTCTTATGCAGTGGGAAAGAGCAGAAAAAGTATTGCCGAATTGATGGCAATCAGTCCCGACTATGCGAATGTATTGGATGAAAACGGTGAGATATCTCAGGAAGATCCAGACGATGTGGAAGTCGGCAGCTTGATCGTTGTTCGTCCCGGGGAGAAAGTTCCCATTGACGGCGTGGTCGAAGAGGGAGAAAGTTCGCTTGACACGGCAGCTTTAACGGGTGAATCAAAGCCTGTACGTGCAGTTCCGGGGTCACAAGTGATCAGTGGTTGCCTGAATAAATCCGCAGTTCTGAAAATACACACCTCGAAAAAATATGAAGATTCCACGGTAGCCCGAATCCTGGAAATGGTGGAAAACTCCAGTTTAAAGAAGGCGAGAGCGGAATCTTTCATTACTAGGTTCTCCAGATACTACACTCCGGTTGTGTGCTATGGAGCGCTGTTTCTTGCTGTAGTTCCTTCCTTGATTACGGGCGATTGGAAAACGTGGGTCTACAGGGCTCTTACTTTTCTTGTTATCAGTTGTCCCTGTGCTTTAGTCATCAGTATCCCACTTTCATTTTTTGGAGGAATAGGCGGAGCTTCACGGAGTGGAATTCTCGTAAAGGGCGGAAATGATCTTGAGAATCTATCGGCCATAAAAGCAGTAGTGTTTGATAAAACAGGTACTCTTACTGAAGGACATTTTTCTATTACAGATGTTGTTGCTGCACATGGTGTTTCCAATGAGTACCTCCTTGAAACAGCAGCTCTGGCAGAATCTTACACTACACATCCTATAGGCGAAGCAATCAGAAAAGGATGGAAAGCAGGAGATCTTGACAGTGTAAAAGAAGTGAAAGAGATACCAGGGCATGGTATTCAGGCGGTGATTAACGGGAAGCGTATCCTTGTCGGGAACGAAAAACTTCTCAAGGAAGCAGGTATTTCCGTTCCAACGCAACAAAAGCGTGGAACTGTTATATATGTTGGAGAAGATGAAGAATACCTTGGCTGTATTTTTATTGGAGATACAATCAAGGATGAAGCTGCTGATGCTGTGCTGGATCTCTCTCGTATTGGAGTTGATACAGTGCTATTGTCGGGAGATAATCAAGATTCTGTAGAAGAAGTTGCAGAGAGTCTGGGAATACGTTCTTATTACGCGGAGCTTCTTCCTGATGATAAGGTGAGACATCTGGAGAGAATGCTCTCGGAGAATAAAGGGCGTGGGAATATCGGATTTGCAGGTGATGGGATAAATGACGCTCCGGTCCTGATGAGAAGTGATGTAGGCATTGCGATGGGAGCAATGGGAAGCGATGCTGCGATAGAAGCAGCAGATGTTGTTCTCATGGATGATAATCTGTGCAAAATCCCTCTGGCGATACGCATTTCGAGGAAATGCATGAGGATAGTTAAAGAAAATATCGTATTTGCTCTTCTTGTAAAACTTCTATGTCTTATATTTGCGGCTGTAGGGTATGCAAATATGTGGTGGGCAGTTTTCTCTGATGTAGGCGTGATGATCATTGCTGTATTGAATGCTACAAGAATGCTGAAACCGATGAAGATAGAGCGTTGAGCGCAAAAAAGCTGTGCCATGGCACAGCTTTTTTGTTATGAAAGTTTTAAGCGTTATTGCACAACTCGAAAATCTTGCTTTTTATATCTTCCATGGGCGAACCGATTGCCATGCAGATTTCAAATGTTAGCAACTTCTCGCACTCTTTTAAAAAGACCTCATCGGCGCTCCTGAGTTTGCGAGAATTCTCTTCGAGTTCTTTGCGCCGCAATGTCAGCGTTTTGTATATAAGGGCGAGTTCCGATGGAGTTCCATCTGTGATACGGCTTCTGTAAATTTCTTTTCTCTCATTATCATTCTCTATCCAATCGGTTCCCAAAGAGCATAGAGAGTCCATCAGTTCATTCGCCTGCACCATATTCATGGGGTTTCTCATCCGGGCTATCAGCTTTTGGTTATTGATGGGAACAAAAACGGTGGATTTCTTATCCATCTTCGGTTTTAACACGTAATAATCCATACTGGTCCCTGCGATCGTCCTTTTTGTGATGTCGGTAATATCGCATACTCCAGCTGAACTATAGGCGACGATATCATTGATCTGATACATAACACACCATCTTTCTCTCATTCCTTCTCTCACTGGTATTATATCACAAAATAATCCTATATGTATAGCATATACATATAGGATTTGATAAAATTCGATATTACAGCAGAAAATTGTACAGACAGTAATCGATAAGTTGTCTTTATTATGTACTTTTTTTGAATTTGGAGTTACATTTTGGACATTTTATCTCCACTGTGCCTAATCCTCTGGGGACTCTTAGCCATTCACGACATCCGGGACAGCGGTAAAAATGGTATTCCTTTCTTTGAGAAAAACGTGATAGTGCGCCTCGATATGAGGTGTAGAACCGGCTATCTTTGAAATGCCGGTTCTCAACATTTCTTTCTGAGAAATCCGTTGAGAAGGAACGCCATATCGCCCATATAGAGAGTGTAAGAGAGGATAAAAAAAGGAATGAAGCGGCCGTTTCTGAGATGAAGCGTAGAAGAATGCTGAGCAAAAGTAGAATCACACCTTGAGTCAGGAGAAACAGGTTAAAATCATCGTTTCCGTATCTTTTGCTGTAGATTCGATTGTAAATATGCTTGAATGATTCGGGAATTTTCATAAACGATAACGATCCTTTCTTCAGTAATATATACGACAAAAATGAACAGATAATGAAAGAACTGTTATCGTATAGAAAAAGCAGATAAGGGTTTTCCCTTATCTGCGTCTGTAAAGTGAAAGAATCAGATATCCTTGGATATTTCTGCTATCCTCTCAAAATCATGAAATGTTGGAAGCTTATTTGCAGGATTTCTTAATAGTGCAGCCGGATGAAAAGTAGCCATGATTCTTCTTCCTCTGTATGTGAAGAGTGAACCATGTTGCTTCGTTACCTGAAAATCAGGAGAGATCAGGCGTTTGGCTGCGATTCTACCGAGGCAAACGATGAGTTTGGGATCGATCAGATCAATTTGATTCTCCAGAAAATGGATGCAGCAATCCTCCTCATCCGGACGGGGATCCCTGTTATTTGGGGGACGGCACTTAATTATATTGGCTATATATACATCATCGCGCGAGAGGCCTACTGCCTTTAAATAATCATCAAGCAAGTGACCAGCAGCACCAACAAAGGGAATACCGGTTTCATCTTCATTTCTTCCCGGTGCTTCCCCGACAAACATGATGTTCGCATGCGGATTTCCCGTCCCGAATACCGTATTGATCCTGGTTTTGCAGAGGTCACATGCGTTGCATTTCTTTACTTGTTCGTCGATGTCCTGTAGTACCATTTTCTTACCTCCGTCGTGATTATATCATTCATCTTTGGACTTGCACAAGAATAACGGAAAGAGTACAATTTCTGTGTCTGAATTGAATCGGAAGGGGAAATAATAATGTCTATTTTAGTCGAAATATCTGCTCGTCATGTTCATGTAACAGAGGAAACTCTTCATATCCTTTTTGGAGATGATCATGAACTTACATTAAAGAAAGAACTTTCTCAGCCGGGACAGTTTGCCTCCAATGAGAGAGTAGATGTAGTTGGACCGAAGCGTACACTCTCCAACGTATCCATTCTTGGACCTTGCCGTAAAGCGGATCAGGTCGAGATTTCTGCAACAGATGCGCGTTCTATCGGAATTGCTGCGCCGATTCGTGAGAGCGGTGATCTCGAGGGAACTCCCGGATGCAAGCTTGTCGGACCTTGCGGAGAAGTTGAAATCCAGAATGGCGTAATCGTTGCGAAGAGACATATTCATTTGGATCCTGCAACTGCAGAGGAGCTGGGTGTACAGGATAAACAGATCGTATGCGCAAAGATCGATACACCGGAAAGATCACTGATCTTTGGTGACGTTGTTATCCGCGTATCTGATAAGTTCTGCCCTGCGATGCATGTCGATACTGACGAAGGTAATGCTGCGGGAATCGCCGGCTCTGCCACTTGTGAGATCATAAAGTAAACAGCTTGGATTTCGGGAAGGGGCATTTATGCTTCTTCCCGATGTGCTGTTTTGGGGTAGCAGGCCGAATTGCTTGATTTGAATTATCGCATCCTATATAATCTTTAATGTTGAATAGAAATCGGCGGTGAATAGGCGGGCAGAGCCTGCGCGATGGAATCTTTCGAACCAGGTCAGGGTGGGAACACAGCAGCCTTAAGATAGGGACCATGCGACGCAGTCAACTTTGCTCGTCTCTTGACCGCCGATTTAAGCAGAGGCTTCCTTATGAAATTGGCGTTATACAGAAAATACAGGCCGACTAGGTTTGAGGATGTTGTCGGACAGGACAGTGTTGCTTTCGCTTTAAAGAATCAGCTTCGCGAAGGCAAAATGGGACATGCATATCTTTTTACTGGTGTTAGAGGAACGGGTAAAACTTCTCTTGCAAAAATACTGGCTAAGGCAGTCAACTGTCTTGACCTGCAGGATGGGGAACCTTGCTGTAACTGCGAGATCTGTAAGGGTATTGATAACGGATCTATACTAGATGTTACAGAAATAGACGCTGCTTCTAACAACAGGGTAGACGATGTGCGTGACATTCTTGATGAGGTTTCCTATATGCCTGCAATATGCAGGATGAGGGTCTACATCATTGATGAGGTGCACATGCTGTCCACCGCAGCGTTCAATGCTCTGCTCAAAACACTCGAAGAGCCGCCAAAGCATGTTTTGTTTATACTTGCTACAACAGAGATTCAGAAGGTCCCTGCTACGATACTCTCAAGATGCCAGCGCTTTGATTTAAAAAGGATTCCGGAAGAAAAGATATCGGACAGACTTAAATATGTTTCCCGTAACGAGGGGATCGATCTGACCGACGATGCGGCAGCTTTGATTGCGAGGCTGGCGGATGGCGCTCTCCGGGACGCGCTGTCATTGCTTGATACTTCCGCTTCATTGGGCGGGATTGTGGACGAAGCCACGGTACAGCGTCTGACTGGCGTTACTGACAGAAGCTACCTGTTCCGTCTTAGTGACTCGGTAAAAAACGGGGATGTTACGTCATGCCTACAGACACTGCAGCAACTGTATGACAACGGGATTGATTCGGTCAGACTGCTCAATGAGCTTGTCAGGCATTATCGCAATCTTCTGATGGTTCGGGTAGGAAAAGTTGTGCTGAGAGATTGCTCCAATGAGATGCAGCAGCGATACGAACTTGAGTCCGGGCGTTTTACCGAGAAGGAACTCTTATATAATTTGGCATCACTCTCGGAATCTGTAGATAAAATGTCGAGATCACTCGACAGGGAAATAACATTGGAACTGGCCGTGATCCGTATTGCTGAGAACGCTCTTAAGTTGGAGCCTTCCAGAAATTACTCCGGCAATACTGTGGTCAGGACGGCAATAGAAAAGTCTCAGCCCGTGCACTCCAGCGCTAATTTGGAAGAGAAGCCGATAACGGCTCAGAAAAAACAGGAAATGGTTAACGAGGATATCCCTGAAGATTTGCCTTTGGATAAACCTGAACCTGTCTTAAATCCCGTATTCCAAAATGATCTATTTGCAGGCTGGGAAGATGTTATAGAGTTGGTGAAGAAGAAACAGAGGACGTTAGGCTCCCTTCTGTCCAAATCCAACGCTCATTTTGATGGATCTCATGTTCTCATAGAAGCCGGTGAAGTGGCTATGAAATTTATCAGAGACAACAAGGAATCCAATCAGATACTTAAAGATGCGATATTCGAGGTGTCCGGTGTGAGATATCCGATCGGCCCCTGGAAGAAAAAAACAGAAACAGATATGAAAAGCAATGATCTGCAGGATCTGATCGATCTTGCCGTGTCAAATGGTATAGATATACAGGAGAGGAAATAGGATGAAAGCAAGATTACCAGAAGGATATGGAAAGCAGAGCAGAAATCAAATGCTTGAACGCCTCAACAAGATGCAGGAAGAAATGGAGGCTAAGCAGCAGGAACTGAGTGAGAAGGAATACTCCGCAACTTCCGGAGGCGGTATGGTTGAAGCCACTGTCAACGGGAAACACAGGGTTCTTTCACTAGTCATCAAACCTGAAGTGTGTGACCCTGAAGATACAGAGATGCTTGGCGATCTTGTTGCAGCAGCGATCAACTCGGCTGTAGATGCTTCAACAAAGGACTATGAGGATACAATGTCGCAATTAACAGGTGGCCTGAATATTCCGGGGTTAATGTAATGGCTAATACGATTCCATCGCTTGATCGTCTCATTGATTCTTTCGCTTCTCTTCCTGGAGTCGGTAGAAAATCGGCGTCCAGATTTGCTTATCACATCCTTGATATGAGTGAAGAGGATGTGAAGCGTTTTTCGGAGTCCCTGCTGGATGCAAAAATGAATATTCATCAGTGTCCGGTCTGTCACAACTTGACGGATTCCGATCGATGCAGCATTTGTGATGACGACAGAAGAGATAGGGCAGTCATCTGTGTTGTTGAGAACGCAAGGGATGTTTCGTCAATCGAAAGAACGCATGAATATCATGGAGTTTATCATGTGCTCCACGGTCTGATCAGCCCCATGGACGGGATCGGCCCGGATCAGCTGTATATAAAAGATCTCCTGCATAGAGTCGCAGATGATGAAGTCAAGGAAGTTATTATGGCGACAAATCCTACTGTTGAAGGTGAATCTACAGCAGTCTATATCGGAAAATTGATCAAACCTTTTGGTGTAAAGGTCACTCGTCTTGCTACCGGCGTACCGGTGGGCGGAAATCTTGAATATGCGGATGATATCACTTTATTTAAGGCCCTGGAAGGGCGAAGTGAATTGTGAGTAACAGATTCATTGCCAATTAATGGTTTTCTAGGAGAGCACTTTGGCGTCTATAGATAAAAAAGGAACAAAAACGATTGCTGACAACAGAAAAGCCCGCCATGAGTACTTTGTACTTGAAAGTTTTGAAGCGGGGATCGAGTTGTATGGAACGGAAGTAAAATCTATCCGGGCAGGCAATGTTAATATGAAGGATTGCTACTGCAGGGTAGTGGATGGCGAGATGGTCCTGTTTGGAATGCATATCAGCCCATATGAGCATGGAAATGTTTTCAATAGAGACCCTTTGAGAAGCAGAAGACTATTAATGCATAAAAGGGAGATCTTGAGGCTCTATGGACAGGTGAAACAGGAAGGTCTTGCGCTTATCCCGTTATCCTTGTATTTTAAAGGCAGCAGGGTCAAGGTTCAGCTTGGGTTATGTAAAGGCAAGAAACTTTACGACAAGAGGGCGACAGAAGCAGAACGCGAAATGAAGCGCGTTGCGGAACGTGCGATGAAAGACAGGAGAAATATAGAATGAAAAATCCAGAAGTCACCTTCACTATGATGGATGGTAAGGTTATGAAAGGTGAGCTTTACCCGGATATCGCTCCGAATACAGTGAGAAATTTTATTTCACTTGCAAATAGCGGCTTTTACGATGGCCTTATTTTTCATCGTGTTATACCCGGATTTATGATTCAGGGTGGTGATCCTGAAGGTATGGGTTTTGGCGGCCCCGGATATTCTATTCGGGGAGAGTTCAATGCAAATGGTTTTGCTAATGATCTAAAACATACCACCGGGGTTCTTTCCATGGCTCGTTCGGGAAATCCCAATAGCGCCGGAAGTCAGTTTTTTATCATGGTAGCTGATGCTCCGCATCTTGACGGACAGTATGCTGCATTTGGTAAGATAACAGTGAACGTTGAGGCTGCCATTGAGATTTCGGAAGTATCCACCAATATGAGGGATATGCCGTATGAACCTCAGGTTATTGGGAGTATTCACGTTGATACTTTTGGCGTGGATTATCCTGCTCCTGACAAAGTGTAAAAGGGGATGTAAAGGTTTCGACGGGGATTTCGAAGCACGGGAAGCGAGCAACGGCGGAGAACCGTTTATAACTCTCCAATTTAAAAATAACTGACAACGAATTAGTTGCAGTAGCAGCTTAACGCTGCTCGTCATTTCCGGTGATATCGCATAGCCGGGAATGGCGTAGACTTATGCGGTGAACGTGAGAGAGATCAAGCTTTGCGTTTCTCCATGTAAAATATGAAGCTACTGATGACTGGGTGCGTCGATCCACACTGTCTGAGGGAATGTTAATGGTCGACTGCGCTCGGAGACGCTTGTGTGGACAGATTTTCGGACGGGAGTTCGATTCTCCCCATCTCCACCAATTATGAAGGCCTCGCCGATCGGCGGGGCCTTTGCACTTTAGAGGTTGTGATGAGAAAAAGTAAGAATAATACTTATTCCATTCGCTACAATGACTGTTATCTTACCAAACAGAAATGTATCGAAAAAGCAAGGGAGATCATCGAAGGGGACAAGATACATAGAATGACTGAGGCAGAGATCTCTTCTGAGATTTACAGTCATGCCTGGGCGCATCATTTTGCCTCTCTTTTGGAGAAGAAAGGGCTTCGCTCATTTGCTTGGATCAAGAGAGCAGCTGATCCCATCGATCTTGCAGATGGCGGGGATTATTTTTTCCGAAAGCTGGCATATCGGGTATTCTGGCTTATTCCGTTAAAAAATAAAGTGAGAGGTCATGGTGAATGAACATACTTGTTACAGGATCGTCAAGAGGGATAGGGAAAGCCGTAGCAGAATACTTTCTTGCCAAAGGACACGTTGTGTATGGTATGGATGTGAACCCGACGGGTATTCAGCACGTCAATTACACGCACTTTCAATCCGACATCACGAAAGAGCTGCCTGAACTTCCGAAAATGGATATTCTTATCAATAACGCAGGAGTTCAGCAGGAAAATGATATTGATGTTAATCTTAAAGGAACAATCCGCGTCACAGAAAAATATGCTTTTCATAAGGGAATAAGGTCTGTCATTTTCATGGCAAGCGCCAGCGCTCGAAATGGCGCGGAATTTCCGGAATATGTTGCCAGTAAGGGCGGTATTCTCGCATACATGAAAAATGTCGCCCTTCGGCTTGCGGCATACGGCGGTACGGCGAACTCCATAAGCGCGGGTGGAGTAAATACTCCTTTGAATGCACATATCATGAACGATCCCGACAAATGGGAAGCAGTTCTTAATGAAACGCTGCTGCATAAGTGGGCGGAACCTGAAGAGATCGCCGCTTTTACATATTTTCTCTCTGTAGAGAATAAAAGCATGACTGGAGAAGATCTACTGATCGATAACGGTGAGATGCTGAAATCTAATTTTATTTGGTAGGATTCTAAGAGGAGGTCCACGGTGGATTATATTATTTTCGATCTGGAATGGAATCAGCCGTTGAATGGGGGAATGCGCGTTACTTCACCCGTCTATTTAGAGGGAGAAATCATAGAGATCGGAGCGGTCAAGACAAATGAGGAGTGTGCGCTCCTTGATACTTTCAAGATCCTTATTACTCCTCAATACTATGAAAAGATGAATTCAAATGTTTCAAAGCTAACCGGGATCCGCAACAAGGATCTTATGCTTGGAATCGTATTTCCTGATGCTTTCAGGGCTTTTATGAAATGGAGCGGAGACGATGCCATCTTCTTCAGTTGGAGCAACAACGATCTTCGTGTTCTTCGGGAGAATCTGAGACTTTTCAATATGGACCCTAACGATTATCTGAAACACGTATATGATCTACAGCAATTCTTTGATAAACAGATACTACATGAGGGACGAGGGTGCGGACTGAATGAAGCCTTGGAAAGAGTCGGAGAAAAAGGCATGGAGGCACACGATGCCCTTCATGACGCGATCAATACATTTTATGTCTGCAAGCATTTGAATTTTGAAGAAGGGTTTAGAGAATATGTTACTCCGCAAGAAGCTATCGATGAGGGAGACGCGCTTGATGTCTTTGAGAAAAACTATCCCTCAATCAATGATTCCAAGAGAGACAGATCGCTAAACCGGTTTCAATGTAAAAAGTGTGGAAGGGATGTTTATTGCTCTCCTTGGACCAGCAGTGGAAAGGGGAAGAGGATATCTGTCGCTGAATGTGAATGCGGTGAGAAATTCTATTTGATGATCCGCTATCTCAACTTAAAAGATGATAAGAGGAAAGCCATACGGATTGTTTATCCAGGTTCTTCACAATTAGACAGTTTATACGCTGAAAAGGCCGCAAGACAGGCGGAACGATTGGCAAAAAGAAACATGAAGCAGGAGCAATCACACAGTTTATGATTATTTATAACATTTGTGTTTATATGTGTTGATGTTTGATGTATTATATAGATGATGTATGCAACTGAGGGATAAAACGGGAGTATAAGTATACATGACGAACTATGTAATTTCAGAAGCAGCTCGATGCCTTAACTGTAAAAAGCCTTTTTGTCAGGAAGGATGTCCGATCAGGACTCCTATTCCTACTGTCATTCAGCTTCTAAATGATAATAAGTTGAATGAAGCTGGACAGATGTTGTTTGATAATAACCCCTTATCACTTGTTTGTTCTCTCATATGCAATCATGCGAACCAGTGTGAAGGACATTGCATTCAGGGAAGAAAGAATTCGGCTGTTCACATTAGTGATATTGAGCATTATATTTCCGATACATATTTCGATAAGATGAAGATCGAATGCGCTCCTTGGAATGGTAAGATGGTTGCGATTATCGGAAGCGGACCTGCGGGTATTGCTGTGGCAATCATCATGACGAAGAAGGGATATAAAGTCACTATATTTGAATCTAAGGATAAGATCGGCGGTGTTATGCAGTATGGGATTCCTGATTTCAGGCTTCCCAAATCGGTTCTAGAAAGATATAAGAAAAAACTGATCGAGATAGGCGTAAGTATCAGGCCGAATACGACAATTGGGGGAGCGCTTGAGATCCATAATCTCCTTGAAGACGGATATAGCGCTGTCTTTATTGGGACTGGAGTATGGAGACCGAAGACACTTGGTGTCAAAGGGGAAAGTCTCGGAAATGTTCACTTTGGTATTGACTATCTTGCGAGCCCAAAAGCCTTTAATCTTGGGAATAACCTTGCCATTATCGGTACAGGTAATACAGCCATGGATGTAGCGAGGACAGCCCTACGGCAAGGCGTGGAAAAAGTTACAATATATTCCCATAGCAATACGCTTTCCGCAGCAAAGGCTGAAGCAGACTATGCAAGACTGGACGGTTGTAACTTTGAGTATGACCTCGAGACCGTAGAGATCACTCCGGAAGGTCCGCTGTTCAAAAAGAAAATAAGAGATGAGAATGGAGATGTCACTGGATTTGAAGCTGAGCTTGTTCATGTGAAGTGTGATTCGGTTATCATTTGTGTTTCTCAGGGGCCCAAGAACAAACTGATCTTGACGACTCCCGGACTAAAAGGAAATGAGAAGGGGCTTCTCATTACGGAGAATACGGGAATGACTACCGTTGAGGGCCTTTTCGCTGCAGGCGATGTTGTTTCCGGAGCAAAAACGATCGTACAGGCAGTAGCTCAGGCTAAGGTCGTAGCTGAGAAGATGGATGAATACATCCAAAGAAAAGAACAACAAAATACATCTAAAGTTTGATTACATAGAAACAGCATAGAGATATGCTGTTTCTAATTTATTATATAAACTATTCCGTGTGATAAAATATTACAATAGAAGATGAGGAGGGACATCGATGAAGAGATCAGAGGTTAATGCTGCGATTCGGGAACTTGAGGAAATGTGTCGGATCCATCGATGCTATCTTCCTCCGTTTTGTTCATTTACTCCCGACGAATGGGATTCCAAGGGACATGAATATGATGAAATACGTGACTGTATGCTTGGGTGGGATATCACGGATTACGGAATGGGGGATTTCAATAAAATCGGCTTCTCTCTGATCACGATTCGAAACGGAAACAGGGCATTACAGGAGAAGTATCCCAAGGTATATGCTGAGAAGCTCCTATATCTAAAGGAGGGTCAATATGCTCCGAATCATTTTCACTGGTACAAGACTGAAGACATCATAAACCGCGGGGGAGGGAATGTTCTTATCCGAGTATATAATTCTTTGCCTAATGAAGAAATCGATTATGAATCGGATGTAACAGTCCATACGGATGGCAGGACTTATACCGTACCTGCCGGCACACAAATACGTCTCATACCTGGCGAAAGCATTTTTATTCAACAAAAGCTATATCACGATTTTTCTGTTGAAGAAGGCACGGGCAATGTTTTACTTGGAGAAGTGAGCCAATGCAACGATGATAACTCCGATAATCGATTTAATCCTCCTGTTGGCCGCTTTCCAGCAATAGAAGAAGATGAACCTCCCTACAGACTTCTCTGCAATGAATATCCAGCCGCTAAATAATAGAAAAGGGTAAATAAAGATGATATATGAGATTCGTAACGATTATCTGACAGTAAGGATCAATTCAATCGGGGCAGAACTGGATTCCATCCGTTCTTCCTCCGGCAGGGAATATCTTTGGCAGGGTAATCCGGAAATCTGGGCCGGTAGAGCTCCTAATCTTTTTCCGTTTGTAGCGAGGCTGAGGGACGGACAATATGAGATGGATGGCAAAACCTATTCGATGAAGATCCATGGATTTGCCAGGGGAAGTGTATTTACCTGTTCTGAAATTCTAAAGGACAAAGTTCGGTTTGAACTCGAGTACAGTGACACAACAATGGAAGTGTATCCTCGGAAATTCCGGTTCAGCATTACATATTATTTGAGCGGCAGTGAGCTGCATATAGTGTTCCTTGTGGAGAACATGGATGAAAAAATGATGTATTTCGGAATTGGGGGACATCCAGGCTTCAATATACCTTTTGAAGAAGATAAGAAATTCGAGGATTATGCGATTGTCTTTTCTGAAAAATGCACACCCAGGCGCGTAGTGTTTTCTGAAAGGACATATGTGGATCATGTGGAAAATTATGTGCTTGAGGAAGATAGAAGACTTCCTTTGCGCCATGATCTTTTTGATTTTGACGCGATCGTACTGACTGATGTTTCCCATGATCTTAAGATAATTTCCAGTGAAAGCGGACCTTATATCCGGGTGCATTTTCCCGGGATGAATTATGTTGGCTTTTGGCATAAGCCAAGAACTACTGCACCATATGTTTGTGTAGAGCCATGGGTTTCTTTGCCAGGGGACGAGTATGAGCCTACTATTTTTGAGAAAAAGGAAGATCTGGTTTCTCTCAGCCCTGGGAATACATATCGTAACGAATGGTTTATTTCGATTAAGGAGTGAGCCATATGGAACTGATTTGTCCCGTGTGCGGGTGCTTCCTTCAGTCCAATGACGCTTCATTTTGGTGTGAGAATAATCATCGGTTCGATCGATCACGAAAGGGAGCCGTAAATCTCCTTATGACTTCAGGAAAAGGGAAGCATCATGGGGATGACAAACTGATGGTTCGTTCGCGAACAGAGTTTCTCAACAAAGGCTATTATGATCCGTTGTCCCGTGTTATATGTGATACTCTCGTTCATACATTACCGGATCATGCGAGGATCATTGACTCCGGGTGCGGAGAAGGAAAATATACTGCGGATGTTTTACAGTCGTTTCAGGAACACGGAAAAAACGTAGATATTCTGGGAATTGATATATCCAAGGACGCGATTTCATCGCTGAGAAGCAGGTCGAGAGATATTGCCGGTGTTGTTGCCAGTTCTGCTAAGATTCCAGTAAAGGATGGAACAGCAGACTGTATTATGAATCTTTTTTCTCCGCTTTTTCCTGAAGAATTCCTAAGAGTGCTAGGGAATAACGGTTTTCTGATCAGAGCCGTCCCATTAGAAGAGCATCTTATCGAATTAAAGAGAGCTGTGTACGATAATCCTTATCTAAATCCGCATGAGGATGGGTTGATTAATGGCTTCTCTTTGATCGATCGTAAACGAGTTGAGTATTCTGTAGATTTGAATGATAATTATGATGTCAGGATGTTATTTCAGATGACACCGTATTTTTATAAAACCGGCAAAAGGGATCAGGAAAAACTGGATGGAATTAATCAACTATCCGTCACTTTTTCCTTTGGAGTTTTTCTGTACAGCTTAGATCAGGAGGGTTAAACAATGGGAAAACTTGTGCTTTATGTTTCTCGCACCGGAACAACGGAAAAGATCGCCAAGGAATTGGCAAAAAGATTCAATGCTGACCTGATTCAAATCATACCTGAGAGGGAGTATGGCTCATATTTCAATGCTCTTATGAGGGTGATCAAAGAGAAGGTCGCAAATGAACAGGCTTCTTCCGGAACGGAATACCGGAACTTTACCGGCTTTGATACGGTTTTTGTAGGATTCCCTATCTGGGCGGGGGATATTCCGACATTTCTGCAGGATTTTTTGCAGAACAGTGAATTTGGGGGAGTAACTTTAGTACCGTTTGCCACTTCGCGTATTACGGGTATCAGCCAGGCGTGTGTGACATTGAAGAAATTGTGCCCCGGTGCAAAGATCAAAAGCCCTTACGTATATAACAAAAAAACAGAAGATGAGTATGCGAACTGGATTGTCAATCTCGTAAATAATTTGCCCTAGGGCATTAAAATAGAGAGGAAATGGTCTATGAATCAGTATCTCCGAAGCGTGGTCGAGGATGTCAAAAGGAAGCATTCCAATCAGCGTGAGTTTGTTCAAACGGTAGAGGAAGTATTATCATCTGTAGAACCGTTGGTGGATGCGCATCCTGAGTATGAGAGATTCGATATTCTTGGGAGGATGGTTGAACCGGACAGAATGTTTACTTTCCGGGTCGTATGGATGGATGATAACGGTCAATACCATACGAACAGAGGATGGAGATGTCAATTCAATGGTGCTCTCGGTCCCTACAAAGGAGGACTTCGTTTCCAAAAAAACGTAAATGAAAGCATCATTAAGTTCCTCGGATTTGAGCAGACTTATAAAAATGCTTTGACAGGCCTTCCTATCGGAGGAGGAAAAGGTGGGTCGGATTTTGATCCTGCAGGCAAAAGTGATGCTGAAATCATGCGTTTTTGCCAAAGCTACATGTCTTCCCTTTACAGATATATAGGACCCGATATTGATGTCCCTGCAGGAGACATGGGTGTTGGAAAAAGGGAGATCGGTTATTTGTTTGGCCAGTACAGAAGGCTAAAAGGTGTATGGGAGAACGGAGTAATCACAGGAAAAGGCCTAAGTTACGGCGGATCCCTTATAAGACCCGAGGCGACAGGCTATGGCGCTGTATACTACCTTCAGGAAGTCCTCAAACACGAGAACGATGACATCGTCGGAAAGAGGATTGGAGTATCAGGTTTTGGAAATGTAGCCTGGGGCATCATGAAAAAAGCTGCTCAGTTAGGTGCAAAAGTTACTTATGTATCCGGCCCGGATGGCTATTTCCACGACCCGGATGGAGTTTGCACTGAGGAGAAAATCGCCTTTATAGAGTGGATGAGAGCGAACGACCCGATGCATTGTAAGCCTTATGCAGATAAATTTGGTGTTGAGTTTGTCCCTGATACCAAATTCTGGGGAGTAACCGATGTGGATATTTATATGCCGGCAGCGATTCAGAATGATGTTACAGAAGAATGGGCAAAAAGGATTTGCGCTTCTGGCGTGAAATACTATATAGAAGTGGCTAATATGCCGACTACCAATGAGGCGCTTGCAATTCTTAGGAACGATAAAAACATCATAGTAGCGCCTTCAAAAGCGGTTAATGCAGGTGGTGTGGGTGTTTCTGCACTTGAGATGTCTCAGAATTCTGAGCGTCTGATATGGAGTGCAGATGAGGTCGATGCTCATCTTCATAAAATGATGCGGAATATCCATGATGATTCAGCGAGAACAGCTGAAAAATATGGGTTAGGATACGATTTGGTTGCCGGCGCTAATATCGCTGGTTTCCAGAAAGTTGCAGACGCTATGCTGGAACAGGGTGTGTTCTAGTAAAAAGCACAAGTGAACAGGAAGTCCCCCAAACTGATTTCTTTCAGTTTGGGGGACTGTTTGTGTAATAAAAAGGGTTTGAAAGGAAAGGGGAATCAGACCATGAGGTCGGTGACGAGATCGATATAATCAGAAGGATTCTCGATTGAAAGGCCGCTCACGATCCGCGCATTCCCGTAAAGGAGTTTTGTGTATTCTGCAAGTTTGACTTGATCACTGCCGTATAGTTCTTTAATTCTTGCAGCAATTTCGTGCTCGTTGTTGATCTCAAGGACCAATTGAGCTTTAACGCCTTCTTCCATTCCCGGCATGCGGTTCAAGACTTTTTCCATTCCCATGGATACAGGACCTTCATTTGTAAGGGCAGAAGCGTATTTTCCCAGGTTGTTTGAGAACTCCACCTTTGTTACAGCACCGGAAAGGGTATCTTTCATGAACTGGAACATGTCGGAGTAGTTCTTATTCTCTTCTTCAAGTTTTTTCTTTTCATCTTCCGAGGAAAGGTCATCGGTGTTTTCCAAAACGTTGGAGAAATCCTTTTCCTGGTAATTACGCATAATCTGAAGAGCAAATTCATCAACGTCTTCGGTCAGGTAAAGAACTTCATATCCGTGGTTCTTCATTGCTTCCACCTGAGGCAGAAGTTTGATTTGTTCCACAGATTCGCCGGATGCATAGTAGATCTTCTTTTGTTCTTCAGGCATCCTGGATACGTATTCTTTCAAGGTCACATTTTTATCTTCAAATGAAGAGGGGAAAAGAAGAAGATTCTGGAGTAGGTCTTTATGTATTCCAAAATCGGAGTAGATACCGTATTTCAACTGTGTACCGAAGGCATTGAAGAACTTCTCATAGTTTTCTCTGTCATCGTTGAGGAATTTGAGCAATTCACCAGCGATTTTCTTCTCAAGTGCTTTTGCTATGATTTTTACCTGACGGTCTTCCTGAAGCATCTCACGGGAAATGTTCAGGGAAAGATCCGAACTGTCCACCAGTCCTTTGACAAAACTGAAATAGTCAGGCAAAAGCTCTTTGCACTTGTCCATGATCATAACGCCGCTGGTATAGAGCTGAAGCCCTTTTTCATACTCTTTGCTGTAATAATCATACGGAGCATGAGAAGGAATGAATAGGAGAGCGATATATTCGGTTGTCCCTTCTGCCTTTTGGCGGATGACCTTTATCGGTTTTTCGTAATCATAGTATTTTTCGGTATAGAATGCAGCGTACTCTTCCTCGGACACCTCAGAAGGGTCTTTCTTCCAGATAGGAATCATGCTGTTAAGGGTTTCATCTTCCTTAACGGTTTCATATTCTTCACTGTCTTCTTTCTTTTTGCTGTGCTCCACCAGCATGCGAATGGGATAGCGGACATAATCACTGTATTTATGTACAAGTTCTTTGATCTTCCATTCATCAAGAAACTCAGAGTATTTCTCATCTTCTGAGTCTTCTTTCAAATGGAGCTCAACGGTGGTCCCGGCAGTTTCCCTAGAACCGTTTTTAATCGTATATCCGTCAGCACCGCTTGCTTCCCAAACGTTTGCGTTCTCATTTCCGAAAGCTTTGCTGATTACGGTTACACGATCACTTACCATAAAGGCGGAGTAAAAACCGACGCCAAATTGACCGATAATGTCAACATCGGAATGATCTCCCTCTTTTAAAGCAGTTTTAAAATCCAGGGATCCGCTTCTGGCAATCGTTCCTAGGTTTTTATCGAGTTCTTCTTCAGTCATTCCGCAGCCGTTATCGGAGATGGTCAGGATACGATTCTCTTTATCAAGAGATATACGTATCTCATAGTCTTCTTTTGACAGATTGACGGAAGGATCGGTAAGAGAGCGGAAATACAGTTTATCGATAGCATCACTTGCGTTTGAGATTAATTCTCTCAGAAAGATCTCTTTGTGGGTGTAGATCGAATTCACCATTAGATCCAGTATCTTTTTGGATTCTGTTTTGAATTGTTTTTTTGCCATTCTGGAAAGCCTTCTTTCTCATATTGATTAAAACAGAAACTGTTCGAACGCCACTTATTATATCACAATTCGCTTTGTGTGAATTGTGAGAACACGGCTGATTTGTTGACTTGGTTTTGTCTATAATTTACAATACAACGTGAATGGATATGATTTCCACAAGAGGTATATGTAATGATATTGACCGAGAACAATGTATTTCTTCTCAAAAATGATAACCTCTCTTATATGTTCCGTGTCACAGAGCACGGTAATCTGGAGCATCTGCATTTTGGCCTTCCTGTGAGACTGGGTGATGTGGATGCTTTTTGTGTAAAATACGGTACCGGATGGGGATCAAACAGCGGTCCCGAGGGAGAGGAGTTTCCTATGTATCTTCCGCTCGAATGGAGCGGTCTGGGAACGGGGGATTATAGGGAGAGCCCTACAGAGTTTGCCGGAGAAGATCCGGCCGGGTTTCGGTTTTCTCATTTCAAAACATATCAGGGTATTGTTCCTTTCAATGGGAAGCTTCCTCAGGCGAAAGGCGATGCAGAAACTTTAGAGATCGTTCTCGCATATGCAGGCGGAATGGCACTTCATCTCTATTACACTCTTTTTGATACAGCGATTACACGTCGGGCAGTATTGGTGAATAATACGGATAAGCCTGTAGTCCTGACTAAGATTATGTCCTATATGTTGGACATTCAGGGTGAATATGAGATTACTACGTTTAACGGTTCGTGGATTGCAGAAATGCAACCATACAGAGCTAAAGTGGGGCTTTCCGGAATCGTCAACGAGAGTACTACCGGCTTCTCTTCAGCGCTTCATAATCCCGGATTTATTTTGAGTGAACCAGGAGCGACTGAAGAATCTGGAGAGGTTCTTGGATTCAATCTTGTGTATTCGGGGAATCATTATGCCAGGATACAGCGGTCAAACGAAGGGCTCACGAGAATCACCCAGGGTATTTCACCAGTTGATTTTGAATGGGAACTCGCGCCAACTGAAAGCTTTGAGACTCCTGAAGGAGTGCTTGTATATTCTAATCGCGGATTCGGCGGTATGTCTGAAAACATGCACCGTTTTATTAATGAGCATATCATTCCCAAGACTTGGCAGGGAAAGGACCGGCCCGTCCTGTACAACGACTGGGAAGGATGTATGTTCAACTTTACGGAATCCAAACTGCTCTCACTTGCGAAAAAAGCAAAGAAACTGGGATGCGAATTGTTTGTATTGGATGATGGTTGGTTTGGCGAAAGGAACAGTGATAAGGCAGGACTTGGTGATTATGACGTCAATAGAAAAAAACTGCCGAATGGGCTTGAAGGATTACAGAAAAAACTTGCAGATATCGGCTTGTCTTTTGGTCTGTGGTTTGAGCCTGAGGGTGTGAATCCGGACAGTAAACTGTATAAAGCTCACCCTGACTGGGCTCTTCACGCGAACAATGACGTCATGGTCCTCGGAAGGAATGAATTGCTTCTGGATCTGAGTAAGACAGAAGTGCGGGATTATATAGTCGATAATGTTTCGAGATGTATTGATGAGGGACGTCTATCATATGTCAAATGGGATATGAACAGGCATTCAACGGCTTTGGGTGCTGTTGCTCATAAATGTGTACTCGGCTTGTATGATGTACTCGACCGGATTTTTACTCCAAGACCGGAGGTGCTCCTGGAAAGCTGTTCTTCCGGAGGTAACAGATTTGACCTCGGAATGCTCTGCTTTTCTCCCCAGATATGGAGCTCAGACGATACGGACGCTATTGAACGTTATCACATTCAGTACAATCTTTCGTATCTCTATCCTTTGTCCACTATGGGGGCACATGTTTCCGCTGCTCCGCATTCTCAGACTTTGCGTGATACCCCTCTCGCAACACGAGGTAACATTTCGTTCTATGGACTGCTTGGTTACGAGTTTGACCTCGATGAGCTATCTCCGGTGGAAACAGATGAGATCATCAACCAAATTGAGTACTACAAAGAACATCGTCACACTTTTCAGTTTGGTGATTTCAGAAGACTGCGTTCACCTGAGGGTTTGAGTATTCAGGTGTCGGATGGGAAGAAAACGATAGTAGGGCTTTTCCACGAGCTTGTACATGCAGCACCGGGTTATGAACGAATCTATCCTGTTGGTCTCGTTAAAGATCGCTTGTACAGAGTGGAGAGCAGGAAGCAATTGCTGAATGCCAGCAAATTCGGCGGGCTTCTGAAATTTGTTCTTCCAGTTAAAGTGCGGTCTGATGGTGTGATTGTCAGGACTGCAGGGAAGAGGTATCGCATGCAAGACTCAACTCAGACTTGTACAGCATCCGGCGCGGCACTTATGAGTGGGCTCTCTTTGAATGCGAGATTTATGGGTACAGGATATGATCCCCAGATGCGTATGCAGGGGGATTTTAGTTCTAATATTTATTTGATTACGGAGGAATTATGAGTAAACAAGCAAAAAAGAACAAATACTTCTTTGGCCTCGGAACAATTGGAAGAGACATGTTTTATGCGTTCGAGTCAAACGCGCTCCTCTATTTTTTGAGTAATATTTTGAACCTTCCGCTTTCTGTATTTGCTGCAGTAAGCATGGTGTTGTCTGTAATGAGGATATTTGACGCGATGAATGACCCTATCACGGGAATGGTCGTGGATAATATCAGATCTCCTTGTGGAAAGTTTAAACCGGCAATCCTGGCGGGCGGAATCGTAAGCGTAATATTCTATCTTGTACTGTTCAGTGAGATTGGAACAGGAACAACATATGTAATCATATTTGCTATCTCTTATTTTCTCTGGGATGTTTCTTACGGTATTAATGACATTGGTTACTGGACACTAATGCCTGCTCTAACTACAGATCAGAAAGAGCGCGAGAGCATAGGAGCTTTTGCTCGTATCTGCGCCAATATTGGAATGTACATCATCATGGTTGGTTGGCAGCCTATCACGAGCGCCATGGGAAATACCAGGCAAAGCTGGTTCATGGTCGCGGTAGCTATGTGTGTAATGTACTTGTTGTTCCTCTGCTTCCCTTTGTTTGGCGTTAAGGAAAAGAGACTGTCAAAAGAAGACAATGAGGAAACGAGTCTGAAAGATATGTGGAACGCTATTGTGAAAAACGATCAGTTGATGTGGACTGCTCTTGCGATGGCGTTGTTTATGGTAGGTTATTGTATTACTACAGGGTTTGCGACCTACTATATGCAATATGTTTACGGTGATATCAACATGTACCCTGTGCTCGCTGGTGTGTGCGGTATTGCACAGCTGGCAGCTCTAATGGTGTTTCCTGTTTTCTCTAAGAAGTTTAACAGGAAACAGTTATACACTTTCTCAACGATTCTTATCGTTATCGGATACCTTCTGTTTTCCTTTGCTGACTCTTCGCTTATCTTGATCGCTGTTGCTGCTGTATTAATATTTGTTGCTCAGGCGTTTATCCAGCTTCTGATGTTAATGTTCCTTGCGGATACGATTGAGTACGGGCAGTGGAAGATGGGGAGAAGACACGAATCTGTAACCTTTTCCATTCAGCCTCTGATCAATAAGATCGGAGGCGCCCTATCCACGGCGGTCATCAGTGTTTCTGTCATACTCGCCGGCATCAAGACTT
Source organism: uncultured Faecalibacterium sp. (assembly GCA_964599695.1). Taxonomy (GTDB): domain Bacteria; phylum Bacillota; class Clostridia; order Oscillospirales; family Ruminococcaceae; genus RUG11783. The sequence goes on along the minus strand of CAZRGP010000004.1, from coordinate 65,759 downwards.
CCGATAGTGATGTCGCTGCTGAGATGATCACATCGGGTGGTATTGTAACGATTAAGATCGCGATGCTTCTCATCCCCGTATTGTGCATACTGATTGGTTTCTGGATTTATCTTAAAAAATTCCGTATTGATGAGAAATTCTACTCCGAGATTATCAGTGATCTGAAAGAGCGCGGAGATATTGATTGATTATACCGAGTATAGTTGGTTTTCTTTGGAGGATTGTATGGATAAAGCGGAAAAAGGAATGATGTGGGCTCTCGTTAAGGAAAAAAGGGAACGAGGGCTTTGGATGCAACAAGTCCCCATTCCAGAAGTTGGACCCAACGATGTAAAAATAAGAATTTTACAAACCGCGATTTGCGGGACGGATGTTCATATTTACGAATGGAATAGATGGGCTCAGAACACTATTCCCACTGGTCTTACTATTGGACATGAATATGTTGGCCGTATTGAAGAAGTGGGAGAGGGAGTATTAGGGTTGAAGCCAGGCGACCTGGTATCCGGTGAAGGCCATATTACTTGTGGAAAATGCAGAAATTGTCTGGAGGGTCATAAAGAAAACTGTAAGGACGCGAAAGGAGTTGGCGTAAACCGTGACGGAGCTTTTGCTGAATATCTTGTAATTCCTTCATCCAATGTATGGCCGTGTAATCCATCTATTCCTCAGGAACTGTATTCTATTTTTGATCCGTTCGGCAATGCTACACACACTGCTCTCTCATATGATGTGCTTGGGGAAGATGTCCTGATTGCAGGCGCTGGTCCTATAGGATGTATGGCAGCTGCTATCGTAAGGTTCTCGGGTGCTCGCCATGTGATAGTGACGGATTTTAACTCGTACCGGTTGGAGCTCGCAAAAAAACTCGGTGCGACAAGAACGGTGAACCTAAAAGAAGAATCTCTGGAACAGGTGATGAAAGATATCGGAATGACTGAAGGGTTTGATGTTGGTCTTGAGATGTCTGGATCGCCGAAGGCACTTGATTCCATGATTCACAATATGAAACACGGTGGCAATATCGCTCTGCTTGGTCTGCAGGAGAATGATACGGTTGTAGATTTGGAAACGATAATATTCAATGGGCTCAACTTGAAGGGGATTTACGGAAGAAAAGTTTGGGATACCTGGTATAAAATGACTACCATGATTCAGGCGGGATTGGATATTACACCTATTATTACTCATCATTTTAATGTTGAGGATTTCGAGAAAGGTTTTGAGGCGATGCTATCCGGCCAGTCGGGTAAAGTAATTCTGGATTGGAAAAATATCATTGCTTTGAGGGAGGCTTGACCATGAACAAACAGGAAATACTCAACTATTACAAAAAAGAAGTTGATGATATTAAAGAAGCCGGTTTACTGAAAAATGAATCACCTTTCGTTTCCCCTCAGGGGTCTAGGGTAAAGCTGCAGGACGGTCGTGAACTGTTATGCATGTGCGCAAATAATTATCTCGGCCTGGGAAATAATAAGAGACTTATTGAGGCAGCAAAACGGACATATGATGAGCGCGGATATGGAATGGCGTCCGTTCGGTTTATTTGCGGTACGCAGGATATTCATAAGAAACTCGAGAGAAAGATCTCAGAGTTTTTGGGAATGGATGATACTATTCTGTACTCTTCTTGCTTCGACGCTAATGGAGGTTTGTTTGAAACTCTTCTTTCAGCGGAAGATGCAGTGATCAGCGACGAGCTCAATCACGCCTCAATCATCGATGGAGTCCGTTTATGTAAAGCGAAAAGATATCGTTATAAGAATAACGATATGGAGGATCTGGAAAATAAACTGCGCGAAGCAGATGAAAACGGTGCGAGGATCAAACTTATAGCAACGGATGGCGTTTTCTCCATGGATGGTATCATTTGCAATCTAAAGGGGATAACTGATCTTGCGGATAAATATAATGCCCTTGTGATGGTGGATGACTCTCACGCGGTGGGATTTGTCGGAAAGACTGGCAGAGGCACAGCTGAGTATTGTGGAGTCCAGGGGAAAGTTGATATTATTACAGGGACGTTAGGCAAAGCATTGGGAGGAGCCTCGGGTGGTTATACTGCGGCCAGAAAAGAGATCGTCGATCTGTTGCGTCAGCGGAGCAGGCCATATCTTTTCTCCAATACTTTAGCTCCCGCTATAGTTGGGGCGAGTTTGGAGTTGTTCGATATGCTGGAGGGTAGCACTGAACTTCGTGATCATCTAGAAGAAGTCACAATGTATTATAGGAATAGGATGGTGGAAAATGGTTTCGATGTGATACCCGGTGTACATCCATGTGTTCCTGTGATGCTGTATGATGAAAAAACGACAGCTGAGTTTGCACGAAAAATGGTGGAGAAAGGTGTCTACGTCGTTGCATTTTCCTATCCTGTGGTTCCTAAGGGAAAAGCGAGAATCAGAACTCAGATTTGCGCTGACCATACAAAGGAAGATATTGATTTTGCTGTTGATTGTTTCATAAACGTGAGACAAGAAATGGGAATATAGTTGAAATTACGTAATATGCATGCACCCCCAATACTGTTCTTTGAACGGTATTGGGGGTGCAATTCTGAATTAATATGCATATTAAAATGTTTTTTGGTATGCAAGCCTTGGATCTCCGTTTTCGAGATAAATAATCCCGCAATACGTGAAACCATTTTTTATAAGTTGGTTCTGCATAGTTTGATTATCATTATGGGTATCAATCCTTATATTGGAGGCAATAGATTCTGCAAATGACAATGCACATGCAAGAACTCCATGAATGGAGCCGTCACTGGCAATCCTGTGAATAACATAGTAATCTTCATCGTTTAACCAGTTTCCGTTGATGTAGTGATATGTCGGGTCAGGACCCTGTGCGAGAACAAAACAAGCATGGACTACACCGTCGGCTTCAACTACGTAAAGGGTATCTTTTTCAATATCCGATGTAAGGAGGGCCTCTGAAGGGTAGCCGTTTACCCACTGGTTCATATTTCCATGATTTCTCATATAACAACGTGCTTTTTCATAAATGCACTGTAATACGGGAAGATCTTCTTTAATTGCTTTTCGTATAGTCATGTTTTCCTCTTTAGGCTGATATAAACCATGCCATTAATGCGGTTATGCTTGTAGCGAGTGAGATTTCGATCAGAGAACGTTCGAAGAAACCAAGTAATAAGCCCACGATCGTCCCTGTGAGAGCGGAGATAATGTCCCCGGTCGAATAAATAATAGCCGGAAATGTCATAGCGCTCAATATAGCATAAGGCATGTAGAATAGCAGGGACTTGATGAAGGGGTTAGTTATTTTTTTACGTAAAGTGACAAATGGTATCATTCGTACAAGGTATGTCGTAAGTGCCATTATTGCGAGCAAGGCGAAATTTTCCATAAGGATCAATCCTCATTTCTCGGAAAGAATAGTGAAATCACAAAAGAAGAAACTATAGCGGAGATGATTATTGCGAATCCAGAGGAGATAAAACGTAACTGTGGCAAATAGAAAATGGTACAGCTGACAAGACATGAGATCAAAACACAAAACAGAATACCTTTGTCTTTCTTAGAAGGTGGCACAAATATAGAAAGGAACATTCCGTATATCGCTATTCCAAAAATGGAAGCAATCTTTACAGGAACAGCTGTTCCCAGAAAAGCGCCTATTGCGGTTCCAGTTGCCCATCCGAGAATAGGAAGAGTGCTAAGTCCTAAGAAGTAGGGGACACTAATCAAACCGGGGCGTGTCGAGGCAACTGCAAAGATCTCGTCTGTAATAGAGAAGGAACAGATCATCCTGTGTTTGATGTCAAAGCTGGGATCTGTTTTTTGGGATAGTGACACGCCCATTAAAGAATATCGCAGATTGATTACAAACTGAGTAAGGATCATCTCGAGAGCGGAAGCGGTAAATACGGATGACTCTGTCAGTATTCTCAGGCCAGCAACTTGGCCAGCTGATGTCACGTTTGTCAATGATATCAGGACTGCAGTAAAAGGTGACAAATCCATATTGACGGCAGTAATGCCGAAACCGGTTGATACAAACAGATAACCAAGTGCTATAGGGATTCCATGAGAAATCCCTTCTTTATATTGTGACGTTGTTGTTTTATGCATTGATAGTTTCTCTCCAAACAATAATAGTTTAAAGTGTGAAAGTCAGGATTTCAATTGCGAATTGCATCCGTAATTGAAATAGAATATCATAGATTCCAGATTTTATTGAAAAAGGGGAATTTTTACATGTCTGAGAAGAGGCTACTTAAAAGAAACGAAGTGCCTGTAGAGATGACCTGGAAGTTGGAAGACCTTTTTGCTTCAAGTGATGATTGGTTTGCTGAGTATGAAAGTCTGAAACAATTACCCGAGAAAATATCCGGGTTCCAGGGTCGACTTGCTTCTTCTGCGGATAACTTGCTGCAGTTTATGAAACTTCAGGATGAGATAATGCTCAGACTGGAGCCACTGTTCAACTACGCGAATTGTCACAGCGATGAAGACACGGGAAACAATTTTTATCAGGATATGGAAGGTAAAGCGAGAGGGATCTATGTAGCTATTATGAGCGCAGGGTCTTTCTCAACTTCCGAAATCATGGAGATACCGGATTCTGATTTGGAACTGTATTATCAACAGAAGCCGGAACTGCTCACTTATAAAAGACCAATAGATGGTATTCGTAGAAAAAAGGCACATGTATTGTCGCCGGATGCTGAAAGAGTACTTGCGCTTGCAGGTGAGGTATGTGCTGTTCCTGAGACAATAGGAAGTGTATTGAGAAATGCAGAGATGCGTTTTCCTGATGTTATTGATAAAGAAGGTGTTCGTCATCAGATGACAGAGGACAACCTTCCTTTTTTGCTTGAGAATCCTGATGTCGATTTCAGAAAAAAGGCATTCGAATCTTACTATGAAAAAGTCGCTGAACTGAAGAATACATTTGCGTCAATCTTAGATGGTCAGTTTAAGCAGATGGTCTTTTCAGCACGAGCCAGAAAATATAGCAATACACTGGAGGCTTCACTTGATGATACTGAAGTACCCACAGATGTATATCATAATCTGATTGACGCAGTTCATAATAATCTAGACAAAATGTATCATTATGTTCGCCTGCGCAAAAAAATGATGGGGCTCGATGAACTGCACATGTATGATGTTTACGCTCCAATTGTGAATGATATAGCTGTTGAAATTCCTTTTGGTCAGGCGAAGGATACCGTTCTTGAAGCGCTGGCTATCCTAGGTTCTGATTACACAGAAATTCTAAAAGAAGGATTCGCCAATCGTTGGATCGATGTTTATCCCAATGAAGGTAAGAGGGGTGGAGCATACTCTTCCGGTACCGGAAGACCGCACCCTTATGTTCTCTTGAATCAGAAGGATAATCTGGACAGCATGTTCACAATAGCGCATGAGATGGGACATGCTCTTCACAGCTATCACAGTACCAAATATCAACCTGTCTGTACGAGCGATTATGTTATATTTGTTGCTGAAGTTGCCTCTACATGCAATGAGGTTCTGCTTATGAAGCATTTGCTGGCAACTACATCGGACAAAAAACAGAGAGCCTATCTGATCAATCACTTCCTGGATTCATTCAAGGGAACTGTATACAGGCAAACAATGTTTGCTGAATTTGAGCTTATGATGGGGCAGATGGCAGAGAGAGGGGAGACCTTGACTGCCGAAGCTCTCTGTCAAAAATATCATGCTCTGAACGAATTGTATTTTGGTCCTGATATGGTTTCAGATGAAGGTATTTCTCTTGAATGGGCAAGAATACCACATTTCTTCTACAATTATTATGTTTTCCAATATGCTACCGGTTTCTCCGCAGCAGTAGCTATTGCGAATAGGATACTGGAAGAGGGAGATACTGCTGTTAAAGAATATAAGCGATTCCTTTCTGGAGGAAGCAGTACAGATCCGATATCCTTACTGAAGATAGCAGGGGTCGATATGAGCACACCCGATCCCATCAATTCTGCTCTCGAATTGTTTGGTGAATTGGTCGACGAGCTAGATGCTCTTTCAAACTGAGATATGCAAATGAAAAACGCAGAGATTCATGTGAATCTCAGCGTTTTTATATGAAGTAAAACGAAATAGTTATTCTTTGTTACAGACGGATGCACCATGAGGTACATAACCGAATTTCAGCATTGCCCATGCTCCGATACTGAAGAATAAGGAAAAATACATTGCAAATCTAAAGGAGGTTGCATCGGCAAGCATGTTTAACAGGGGAGTAGCTATAATGGATGTGATTCCCGAAGTGAGAGAAACAACGGCAATAGCAGAAGAGGAATACTCAGGATACTCTTCACAACACAGAAGAGTTCTTGCTGTAAAACTTCCGCCTCCTATTGCGCTGGAAAGGAATCTTGTAAGAGCCCAGAAGAAGGGCTTGTTGATTAAAAGCCCCAGAAGATTGAAAACAAAAGAGACTAGGATTTCCAGTCTTAGATATTTGTCAGCATTCATTTCTTTGGAAATCCACACATAGAGAGCGCTTCCGACAACAAGTCCAACAGAACCGGCAGTAGCGATAAAACCTCTTGTCGCAGTGGAATATTTAACAGGGTCTGTCATGGAGAGGAAGAGAATCAACTGGGACGTGAAATAAACAGAAAAGGAGTTGAAAATATAATTTCCACATAGAGATGCAATATTTCTGTTTTTCAGCAGAGTGATTGCGTTCATTTTTTTCTGCTTATCGCGTGTCTTTATCCTGACCGCTGTTTCAGGCTTATTAACAGTTAAAAGGAAAACCAGATAGAAAATACTGCCTATGCCCATGAGTATGCCCGAGATGATATAGGAGGTATACCAATTTTTCCCCATTACCTCTATCAATAAAGTGTTCAGATTCGGAGCAAGTGTACTACCTATATAGAAAAGGATCAGAAGAATACTCATATACCTGTTTCTGTTATTTCCATATAGGTCACTGATATAAGCCGTGCATGTCGTATCCATATATCTTCCGAGCATACCAGTAATGAATAGTGTAGTCAAAAACAGAAGAAAAGAGGGGCCGTTACCCATAACCAGAAGCATAACGCTGTATACGCTTCCAAGGCCCAAAAGAAGCCAAGCTTTATCGAGACGATCCGCTACAATAGTGACAAGAAACATAATCACCACATATCCTATGTTTTCTGCAATGGTAAATACAGAACTCTGTGTGAGGCTTGTCCCGTAAAACTCAACAATAAAGGGGGTTAGTGTGTTGTATACATTTCTTGCCACGGATTGAGCAAAATAATAGAAATAACAAAAAGTAGTTGCGAGGAATAGCTGTTGATTCGTGGTTTTATTTTCCATATAGAGGGCTCCTGATAATACAGATACACGTATTAATACAATATATAACGATACAATTATATTGATATGCACTGAATCTTTCAAGAAAGTGCAAAAAGGAAAAGAATGTAAACCTTTAAAGTGGTGAATTTGTGCAAGTATTCAAACAAAAATTACAATTTGGTGAAAACTACCAAAGAAAAGCGTTTTTAATTGACATTTTAGTGAGAATGAAGTAAATTGTGAGAAATGTCATAAGGGGTGAGCTCATATGACATAAAGAAACAGTATAAAGATACTGTTACAAAATGAAAGGAAATGCAAAATGAAGAAGATCACAAAACTTCTGAGTGTCATTCTTCTCGTAGCGCTTTGTGTTGCTACTCTTACCAGCTGCGGTTCTACTGAGCCTTCTGGTGAGCAGGAGCCCACCGGTGGCGAAACCACACCTGCAAAGGCGAATCAGGTCATCATCGGTAACTCCACAGAAGCGAACGGCGACTGGGCTTATGGCGCGTTCACAAGCTCCATCAACGCTACTGACCAGGATGTCATCACTCTGACAGATGACTACAGCACTGTCACTTCCAACTTCGGTGGCGACTATGTAATCAACGATACCATCGTAGATTCTTATGAGCGTACAGAAGATGAAAACGGCAACGTCACCTACACGTTCAAGATCAATGAAGGTCTTGTATTCAATAATGGTGATCCGGTTACCGCGGAAAACTTCCTTGCTTGGCCGTTGTTCACATTGAGCAAAGTTGGTAAAGACGCTGGTACCACCTCTTCTTCCTGGGACTACATCCCTGGTGGAAAAGCTTACCGCGATGGCGAGACCAATGTTCTTCCTGGTCTCCGTCTCCTTGGCGAGTATGAGTTCTCCATGACCATTAACGCTACTGGTGTTTCTGGACAGACTTATCTCCCGTATTATTATGAACTTGCTTACGCAGGTGCTCAGGCTGTTAACCTTGACTATTGGTTCGGCGACGGTTGGTCCGTGGCAGACGATGGCGAAGGTGCATATCTCGTTAATGAGAGTGGCGCAGAGCTTTCCGAGGTTCTCGACAATGTTACTGCAGCACAGTATGCAACTTCTGACCGTGTAACAGCTGGGCCTTACAACCTTGTCAATTTCGACAAGTCCGCAAACGAGATTACTCTCGAAATCAACCCCAATTACGCTGGTAACTTTGAAGGCCAGAAGCCTTCTATCGAGAAGGTTATCATCGTTAAGGCAGAGGATGAGACCATCATCGACAACCTGGCAACAGGCGGTGTTGAGCTTTACTCTGGTATGGCTGATGGTGCTCAGGTCAACGCAGCTCTCGACTTGATCGATGCTGGTACGATCGATAGCTCCTACACCACATATGACCGTGCTGGTTACGGCTATTTCGCATTTGCTTGCGACCTTGGTCCTGCTCAGTACAAAGAGTTCCGTCAGGCTGTTACTTATCTGCTTGACCGTAATGAGTTTGCTAATACATTCTGCGCTGGTTGGGGCGGTGTTGTTCATGGTCCTTACTGCACAGCTTTCACAATGTATGATGACTCTAAAGAATTCATCGCACAGAATCTGAACACTTATGACTTCGATCCTGCAAAGGCAGTTGAACTTCTTAAGGAAGCTGGATTCGTTTACAATGCTGATGGTTCTGACTACGTTGATGGTTCCGGCGAAGTTCGCTATAAGAGCGTTACTGCTGATGAAGCTCTTAACTATGAGAGTTTCTGTGTTGAAGCAAATGGTATGCTTCTGATGCCTGCAAAACTGAACTGGGCTTCCTCTGAAGGAAACTCTGTATCTGACTTGCTGAGCACAATGCTTGCCAATGGCGCTGCAACAAAGGAAGCTGGTATTGAGATTACTCAGAATATCATGACTTTCCCTGAACTGTTGAACTACATGTATCGTCAGGATGCTTACGGCCTCGGCGGTGACTATTCTGTTCCTACATACAACATGTTCAACCTCGCAACTGGATGGAACTCCGGTGCTTATGACTTCTCCTTCGAGTTCACAACTGATGAAGCTTACCTCGAAGAGGGTTACAACACAACTCACCTCTATGACACAGAGCTCGATAAGCTCTCCATGGATATGGTTTATGGTGTTGAGCCTGGTGACTATGACACATATCTTGATATGTGGCAGAAGTTCGTCCTCCGTTACAACGAGATGCTCCCGCAGGTACCGCTTTATGCGAATATCTACGTAACAGTTTATCCGAACACTATTGCCAACTATGAGGAAGGCCCGTTCTGGGGTTACAGCCGCGCGATTCTTTATGCTGATTTCGTTGGCTAATCCGAAATTAATTTGACATAAAGGTTAGGGTAATTTTTAATCCCGTATTTCGTAGAAATACGGGATTTTTTTATTGCTTTAAAGTCTTGTTTGTGATATTGTATACGAAATATTGCCTGCAAGGGCATATTCTTTGTTGCGCAAAAAAAGGAAAAATGGAGGCTTTATATTGTGGTCAAATATATAGCAAAGCGATTGGTATATCTTGTGATCGTCTTTTTTGTTGTATCACTAATGATGTACTTCGTGTATAACTTGATTCCGAGTGACCCTGCATTAGTTCAGATGGAACCACTTAGAAAAACTTTGAAACCAGAGGAATTTAATAGACAGTATCTTGAACTCAGGAAACAGCTTGGTTTAGATGATCCTTTGATTGTCAGATATGCCCGTTGGATGGGGTTGGCAAGGGATGTTAATGGAAAGTACAGCGGCCTTCTGCAAGGTGATTTTGGATATTCTGTTAGCTACAAACGTAATGTTGTAGATATCATTAAGGTACCTATGGCAAATACCGTCATATTGAACTTGATTTCTACTGTTATTACTTTGGCAATCACTATTCCTCTCGGAATATATTGTGCTGTTCATGCACGTAAAACATCAGATACGATTATTCAGGCGTCTACTATCGTTGGATATAGTTTGCCCACTTATTTGATTGGTATTCTTTTTATCTATATTTTTGCTGTTCTTCTCGGCATCTTTCCTGTTGGAGGAGCAAAGACTCCAGGATCTACATTTACCGGAACCAGAGAGTTATTGGATAGGCTCTATTATATGTGCCTTCCGATAATCGTTCTTGTGTTTACCGGATTAGCTGGTATGACCAGGACAGTTCGTGCTGCTATGATTGATACTCTTTCTCAGGATTATATCCGTACAGCTCGTGCTAAAGGTCTGAAAGAAAAAGTAGTTATTTACAGTCATGCTTGGAGAAATGCGCTGCTTCCCGTTTCTACTTCTATTATGGGGTGGATTATAAGTGTATTTACAGGCGGTGCTCTGGTTATTGAGAACACATTTTCTCTTAATGGTACGGGCCGTTTGTACTGGGCTGGCTTGAATACAACAGACTACGAGTTGGTTCTGGCAATGCAGATGTTTTACACTCTGGTAAGTTTGTTCGGCGTTTTACTTACAGACATTGTTTATACCATTGTTGACCCGCGCGTACGTATTGATAAATAAAGGAGGATTAAAGAATGAATAAAAAGAATAATGAATCCTCCAAAAAAGAGTTTTTCCTTTTCAGATGGATTCGAAGAGTGTTATTCCCCAATAAGGAACTTGACATCTACGCTGAAGAGCAGCTCCAAAGCCCTATGAGAATGGTTTTACGCAACTTTTTCTCAAAGCCTTTGTCGGTTATTGCTCTTGTATTGCTTATTTCTATCATGCTGTTTGTATTTATTGCTCCAAACTATGTTACATTGGATCTTGGTGAGCAGGACAGCACCCTGGTTAATATCGCTCCAGGATACGATATGATGAATATACCTAATGCGCTCGAAAAAGCTGGCGTTAGAGATATTGGGGTTGGAAATAATTATTCTGTTGGTGTCGATCTAGACGGTAACGTATATACATGGGGAAAGACGAAAATCTCTAAGGTTGTAGAACTTTCTAACGTTCCTGATGACGTAAAGAATGCAAATATAATCAAAGTTGCAGCAGGGGCGGATCACGTCGTCGCACTTGATGATCAGGGAGCTGTTTATGTATGGGGTAACGCTCGGCTTGGACAGACAAGGCTTCCAAGTGAACTGAGTGCCAATAATAAATCACACAAATTTAAAGTTATTGATATTCAGGCTTCGAATCAGTTCAGTGCAGCGCTTACAGATGACGGTGAACTGTATGTTTGGGGAAATCAGAACTTTGTCGATCTAGATGTTCGTTCTGAACTTCAAGGGCACATCACGGATATGGCTCTGACGAACACTTCATTTGTCGTTCTTCTTGATGACGGAAGCATAGAAAGTCCCGGATATGTCGCATCTAGCACAATTACAAAGATACCTGATGCAGCTAAATCCGGTGTTGTACAGATTGCAGCTTCTACTAATACTGTAGCTGCTGTTAAAAAGGATGGAAGTGTAGTAGTTTGGGGAGCTGCCACAAAGGGGGAGAATGTTCCTCCTACATTTAATGCGCCAGTTGACAGTATTGAAGGTGGACGTTACCATTTTGCAGCACATCTTACCGATGGTTCTGTAATTTGTTGGGGAAGCAATCGTTATGGCCAGTGCGATGTTCCTGAAGAAGTACTGAATGCCAATATTGTTTCTATGAATTCAGGTTCTTTCCAGAATTACGCTGTAGACGAAAACGGTAAAGTATACAGTTGGGGATTAAAAGGATTCATCATGGGAACAGACAACCTTGGACGTGACGTCTTTGCCCGTTTGGTTAATGGCGGCAAGATGACCATGACGATAGGTGCTCTTTCTGTTGTCATAGAGATGATCATCGGTGTAATTCTCGGCGGTCTTGCCGGATATTTTGGCGGTTGGGTAGACATGCTTATCATGCGTGTTGCTGAAGTTATCTCCAGTATGCCATTTATTCCGTTTGCAATGATTCTTTCGGCTGTAATGGGTACTCGTGTTACAGTAGGGCAGAGGATGTACATTATTATGGTCATCCTAGGAATCCTTTCCTGGCCTGGCTTGTGCAACCTCGTGCGTGCTCAGATGTTGTCTCAGCGTGAAATGGAATATGTTGTCGCAGCTAAGACAATGGGTGTAAAGGAAAGCAAGATCATATTCAAACATATTATTCCTAACGTTATGTCCGTGTGCCTGGTTTCTATCACTCTTGCATTCGGAACATCGATGTTAACAGAATCCACTCTCTCATACTTGGGATTTGGTGTTCCTCTTCCTACCCCGACGTGGGGAAATATGCTCAATGGTGCAAATAACAGTGTTACTATCCAGAACTATTGGTGGAACTGGGTATTTGTCGGAGCTATTTTCGGATTGTCATGTATTTGCATAAATCTGATCGGAGATGGCCTAAGGGACGCTCTTGATCCGAAGTCCAGCGGAAGATAAGGAGGAGGGAAATATGGCAAAACAGTTGTTAAAGCTTGAGCACCTTCACACTTATTTCACTACTAAGCGTGGGACTGTAAAAGCTGTAAATGATGTTAGTTATTCAGTAAATGAAGGGGAGACTCTTGGGGTCGTCGGCGAATCTGGATCCGGTAAAAGCGTTTCCGCAATGAGCATACTTCGTCTGCTTGATGGAAATGGTTATATAGACAGCGGAGTTATCGAATTTGACGGAAAGGATCTGACCAAAATCTCAGACAAAGAGATGTATCATATCCGCGGAAATGAAATATCGGTAATATTCCAGGAGCCGATGACGAGCTTAAATCCTGTCTTTACAATCGAAAGACAGCTTTCAGAATGTTTCATGATTCACCAGAACATGAACAAAAAAGAAGCTGCGATACATGCTGTTGAGATGCTCAACGATGTAAAGATCCCGAATCCGGAGATCGTTGCAAAACAGTATCCGCATCAGCTTTCCGGTGGTATGAGACAGCGTGTTATGATTGCAATGGCGCTCGCCTGCAAACCAAAGCTTCTCATTGCTGATGAACCTACTACAGCTCTGGATGTTACTATTCAGGCTCAGATCCTTCGTTTGATGAATGATCTGAAGAAAGAGAAGGGTACTGCGATCATTTTCATTACGCACGACCTTGGCGTCATTAATCAGATGGCGGATTATGTTGCGGTTATGTATTGCGGTCAGGTTGTTGAGCAGGTGCCTTCCAAAGTGCTGTTCGATCCTGAAACGAAATATAGCCATCCGTATACTGAAGGTTTGATGGTATCGATTCCTAGACTTGATACGCCGGCTCATACAAGACTGGAAGCGATTCCTGGTGCTGTGCCGCATCCTCTTGATCTTCCCAAGGGATGTAAGTTTGCTCCGAGATGTAAATATGCTACAGAAAAGTGTTTTGAGGCAGAACCTCCGATGACTAGGATTTCCGATGATCAGGAGATTCGCTGCTACTATCCGAACAAGGAGGAAAGACAGAATGCAATCAAATGATAAAAAGGTTCTTCTTTCCATTCGCGATCTGAAGCAATGGTTCCCGCTTGGAAAAGGCATATATAATAAAGCAAATGACGGTATTTCTATCGATATATATGAGGGTGAAACTTTCGGTCTTGTCGGTGAATCCGGGTGTGGTAAATCTACTCTTGGTAGAACGATTCTTCAGGTTTATAAACAGACCGATGGTCGTACAATGTATTATGGCGAATCCATAGACGAGCTTGCTCCTGAATATGTACGCGATACGATTAGAAATCTGGATTCCAAGAGGAAGGAACTTGTCAGGTTAGAGGAAAAAAGAGATAAGTTCATTGAGGAATACGAGAAACTATCTGAAGAGCAGAAGATCGAGAAAACAGAAGAGCTTCGCCTTGTAAAAAAACAGGCATATGATGCTCTGTATGATATTACCAGCGTAGTAGGCGGTTTTATCGTAGCAGAAGATCTGAAACCCGTTACAGAGCAGTATTTGAAGATCAATGATCTTTCTCGTAAGCTGCACCATTTGAAGCTGAAATTAGATGATAAGAACGTTGTTTTGGCGGATATAGAATATACTTATAAAGATGATCCGCAAAACCAGAAGGGAATCGATAAGATTGCTTCTGCCAAGAAAGAGATTTCATCTATTGAAGCGGAGATTGATAGTGTAAAAACTGAGCTTGGGAAGGAACACGCTGTTCTTGAATCGATGCGTGAACCTCTTCGTTCAGATCCTCGTTTTGAGAAATATGAACAATGGAAAGACGACGGCATAGATCTGGCGCGCTTAAAATATGAAGAGATGCGTCAGCTCCGCAAGGACCTCCAGTTGATCTTCCAGGATCCTTATAGTTCTTTGAACCCAAGAATGTCGGTCGGACAGATCATTGGTGAAGGTCTATTGGCGCATAACTTCTTTAAGAAAAACAGCCCGCGTATGCAGGACAGAGTTCTGAAAGTTATGGATGATTGCGGTCTGGCTCCATACTTCGTTCACAGATATCCTCATCAGTTTTCCGGTGGCCAGAGACAGCGTATCGGTATCGCAAGAAGCCTTGCTACCAATCCCAAGTTCGTTGTATGCGATGAGGCTGTATCTGCTTTGGATGTATCTATTCAGTCGCAGATCATCAACCTTTTGAGTGACTTGAAAGATCAGCAGCATCTGACCTACTTGTTCATTACACATGACCTCTCTGTTGTTAAATATATATCTGATAGAATCGGTGTAATGTATCTTGGCAATATGGTCGAGTTGGCTGAGTCTCAAGAGATCTTTGATCATCCGCTTCATCCATACACAGAGGCTTTGCTTGGAGCTATCCCGACTACAGATGTTAATCAGACCAGAGAACTACAGGTTCTAGAAGGCGATATTCCTAGCCCTGTGAATCCTCCCAGCGGTTGCAAATTCCATACAAGGTGCAAATACTGCACGGATATCTGTAAGAAAGTTACCCCAGAATGGCAGGAAATCAGAGAAAATCACTTTGTAGCTTGCCATCATATTCTTGAGAAAAATATGTAATGAATCGATAAGGGGGCATTGATGCATGCCCCTTTCGTTTTACAAAGGAAAAACAAATGGGATTATTGAATAAAAGAGAAAAACAGGCGATGGAAGTGATGCAGGAAAGAAACAAGATATATCTTGATTCATATGATGATGCAAACACACAAGCTCCTGTCACGGACAATGAAATCTACCCCGAGGGAACTTTTGAGAAGGGCGATCTGCCTGCGATCATTATTTCCGCGTTAATCGTGTTTTTTCCGATAATCCTAGTGCTGGGCCTTTTGGCTCTCCTGGCTTTTAAGGTGTTATTGAGCGCCTAGTTTAAGGTAACATTATATGAGATAAAAAACTGCTCCTATGTCTGATACAGAATAGGAACAGTTTTTTAGTTAAATGTTATAAGTATCTTTCTGCAGAAAGAAAAGTACGGCCTTTTCTGCTTTGACCTGTCTGACCGATCAATTTAGCCTTTCCTAGACCTCTGACGGAAATAATATCTCCCTCTTTAACAGGAGCATCATTCTTAAAACACACAGAATAGTTCAGGGAAGCAGCTCCCGCCGCAATAAGTTTAACCGCGTGAGACCGGGACAAACCAAATAATGAACCTACAATGGCGTCAAATCGCATGCTTTGTACTGTAAAGGATAAGGACTTGACGCTCTTTTCGGGAGCAACAATTGATGAGAAATCAGCATGATCTGTCTTTACCCCATATTTGCTGACATGATCGAGGGTCGATATGATCAATTCATCAGAGGGCTTGAGACATAATACGAATGCAGTATTCTTATCAATCAGAATATCGCCGATCCATTCCCGTTTAATCCCTAGTCCCAGAATAGATCCCAGGTAATCTCTATGCCCTGGCATTCCGAATCCCGCTGTGATCTTAACTGCGGACATGTATTCAGAAATATCGAGTGAGGTCATATCGCACCAGGAGGGGAGAACAAACAGTGCTTTTCTTTCTGAACCGGAATATCCTCCTTCAAAGTAAGTATTGGATATGCCACTATAATTCAGCCATTCTGAAATCTCATATTGCTCTGCAGGTGTTAGGAAAGAAGTATGGGTTACAGATTGCGTTTTCTCGCTGCGTTCTATAAGATCCATGCATCTTCGGATCAGTTCAGATTCTTTTGCCATTCATCCATTATCTCCTTGCTGATGAAACCCGTCATTGACTGTCCTTCTTGATTGTGGTGTTCATCAAATATCTTTTGCATGTTTTGAATAGAATGCTCAAGTTCCTCGTAGAAATAAGCGGAAGATGTTCTTTGGATTCCGCTTCTGAAAACTCCAAGACGGACAAGATTATCTGATGAGATAACTCGGACATGATCATTTTTTCCAAGTATATTGGCTGTTCGTTCGATATAAGCATCTGCTGTTTCGCCGTAATCAGTAAAAATAACGTCTATGCCATCATCACGGGATTTCTTGTCATTTGATACAGGATTATGGTATGCATCGAAAACAACAAGAATATGATCTCCTGTAAAGCCGCTGTAGCTCGCCAGAATATTCAACATTTCTTTTCTTGAAAGATCTAGATTTCCTGAGGCAACCATTCCTTTTTCTGCCATAAGGAACATCAAGTTATATCCGTCAATAATGATATGCTTTTGCTTAGGAGATTCTTCCTCAGTATTATTTGTGGACTCGCGCACTATTGATGATTTTCCATATTGTTTTCTTCGAATAGGCCCGAATTCACGCAGCATCAATTCTTCCAGTGCTTCTTCATCGAGATCAATGAGATGGTGCCGCTCGTCACGATTTTTATCCTGCTTCACAGGCTTCAAAAACGGATCCAAGTGCATATAATCCTTTACCTGATCCCATCTTACTGAAAAGCCGGCTCCTTGCCTGCAAAATATGGAACCGGAGGGATTGGCGGTGTCTGAATCTGGGTCATACGATAATGAGCCGATTATCTCTTCCGTGTTATGACAAGGGCGGTATTCACCTGATACGCAGATTAGTTTTCCATATCCGCCAGTATATGCAGCAACGTCAGAAGAGTAGTTTTGCATTTCACTGACAGGAGCGTAGCCGGTGATCTGACTGTTCCCGTTATCCAAAGACCTGATTTCAAACGAACCGGACATTTGCTGAATATCAGTAGCAGCTCTACCTACATTATTTGTAGGTAGGGTAAGCGTGTATTTGTAATAGGGTTCAAGAAGGACGTTTTCAGCCTGCATAAGACCTTGCCTGACTGCTCGAAGTGTAGCTTCCCGAATATCGCCGCCCTCCGTGTGTTTTAAACTTACTTTTCCTCCAACAAGTGTGATTCTAACGTCCGTGAGCGGAAAGCCACCGAGCACTCCGATATGTTTTTTTTCCTGCAAATGGTAAAGGATCATATTTTGCCATGTTGATCCAAGCCGGTCTGTCGGAAGTATCGAGCCAAATGTTAGTCCGGATCCCGGAGGAGCGGGCTCAATCAGAAGGTGAACCTCTGCATAGTGTCGAAGCGGTTCAAAGTGACCTACACCTTCAACAGGATGCGCAATTGTCTCTTTGTATAGGATCTGACTGTTGGTGATCTCTACTTCCAGCCTGTATTTTTCCCAGATTAGACTCCTGATAATCTCTGTCTGTATTGCACCCATTAAACGGATAAAAACGGCTTCATGGATCGGATCCCAACTAAGACGAAGCTGGGGCTCTTCTTCCTGCAATTCCAATAATGAGAGATACAATGAACGGGAATCAATGTCGCTAATAGGTTTTATCTCATATCGGAGAACGGGTTCAACATAAGCCGAACTGTCTTCCACTGCGCCAAGACCCTGTCCGGAGTAGGTATCGGACAAACCGGTCACGGCAACGATCTCAGAGGAAAAGGCTTCATCCTTAGTTGAATACTTTTCACTGTTATATACCCTGATCTCAGTTACCTTCTGTTCACATTTTGATCCGGTAAGGCTTTTATAGGAAACAGAAGACCTGTTTTTTAAGGTTCCACCCATGATACGCATGTGAGTGAGCCTGTTTCCTTTAATATCATGTGTGATTTTGAATACTTTTGCGCCGAACACTTCCGAGTCTGCATCAAGACGACGCATAAAGTGAAATACCGAAAGAAGGTCTGTGATGCCCTGAAGTTTCAGACCGGATCCAAATAGAACAGGAAAGAAATGCCTGTTGTAAAAAGAAGAACGAACCTCACTGCTGTTCAATACACCATTCTCAAGATACTGCTCCATTAAACGAATGTCTTGAGAAGCGATCTCTTCGAGAGAATCGTGCGCCATTATATCTCCGCCTATCATTACACAGGAAGGTGAGAGAGAGATTTTAAGAGTACGGATCAGTTCCTTGTTATCGATTTCAACCGCATCCGTTTTAGTAACGAATAGGATTACAGGAACATGATAATGTTCCAAAAGACGCCACAGTGTTAAAGTATGCGGTTGAACACCGTCTGAAGCGCTGATCAGTAATACAGCAAAGTCGACAACCGGTATTGTTCGTTCTGCTTCTGCAACGAAATCCATGTGACCGGGGGTATCCAGTATCGTAAATGCCGATTCTTCAAACAAAAAAGTCGCTTGCTTCGAAAAGATTGTAATACCTCTTTTTCTTTCCAAAGCAAACGTATCAAACCAGCTTGTTTTATTATCTACTCGCCCAAGTTTACGTATAGCGCCGGCTGTATAAAGGATCGCTTCACATAATGTGGTTTTTCCTGCATCCACATGGGCGAAAATACCGATTGAAGTTTGATTTGACATGTATGTACTCCATTTCCAATACATTATATAACAGTTTTGCAGCGTGAAAAAAGACACGTGTTGCATCATTGTTACACTGAGGTTCATTTGATACAATTATCTATAAGATCATCTATCGGGAGGTACGGATATGGCCAAACAAAAAATCCTTTTTGTTTCACATTGTATATTGAACATCTCTTCAAAAGTGGTCATGTGGGATTACGATGATATGGCAGCAGAAGAGGAGCTGAGACAGAAGTTCCTCATGAAGGCGATACCTGAAGGCGTACAATTGGTCCAGCTTCCTTGTCCGGAATTTACATTGTACGGACCAAGACGCTGGGGTCATGTGAGCGATCAGTTTGACAATGTGTTTTTCAGGAATCATTGCAGAAAGCTTTTGGAACCCATTCTTGATCAGTGTGAGGAATATCTTGCCACACCTGAGAGATACGAAGTATTGGGCTTTGCCGGTATTGATGGAAGTCCTAGCTGCGGTGTTGACTATACAGGCTCCAGTAGGGATTATTATGGATCCTTGGGGGGGCATCCGGATCCGATGTCCGTTTACGCTACCGGAAAGCTGGTAAAGCGAAACGGTGTTATGATCTCTGTTCTAAAAGATATGCTTGAGGAGAGGGGATTGGACCTTCCTATTCGCGGTCTGTTTGCAGCAGAACCGAATAAAATCATGTCATTCCTTGAATAGAGATCATTCTTGTCGCTGGCGATCCGACACATAGCCGGAATTAACAGAATTCCGGCTATGCCAGATGAAGAATATTTTTAAAAACTCTTGACGTCAGCTTTATGATTTGTTAGTATATTTAGCGACAATAAAGCAGTGCGTTGCGCTCACCCTGCATTATGTTTGATGCAAAGGTCTATAGGATGTGGGTCTTGACCTGTGTTCTTTGAGCGCGTTTCATACGCGTTTTTTTATTGCTTAGAAACACTTTTCATTTGGTTTTTGGAGGTACACAAACATAGCCGCGCAGACACATGCTGTTAACACGGATATCAAAGAAGCTGAGGTTCGCCTGATCGGATCGGATGGAAGTCAGCTTGGAATTGTTTCTTCGGCGAGAGCTTTGGAACTTGCAGAAGAACAAGATCTTGACCTGGTTATGATTGCCCCTCAGGCTAAGCCGCCTGTGTGCAAGATCATGGACTATGGAAAGTATCGTTTCGAACAGCAGAAAAGAGAAAAAGAAGCGAGTAAAAAGCAAAAGGTCGTTGAGGTCAAGGAGATTCGTCTTTCATTAAACATTGATACCCATGACTTTGAGACAAAGTTGGGACATGCGAAAAAGTTTATTGGCGAAGGAAACCGCATCAAGGTTAGTATCCGTCTTCGTGGTCGTGAGATGGCTCACTCCGCAAGAGGATACGAGGTGATGGAGAGATTTGCTGAAGCTCTGAACGATATCGCAGT
The DNA here is from genome assembly GCA_964599695.1 of uncultured Faecalibacterium sp. Classification (GTDB taxonomy): domain Bacteria; phylum Bacillota; class Clostridia; order Oscillospirales; family Ruminococcaceae; genus RUG11783. Next base: position 45,406 of record CAZRGP010000004.1, on the reverse strand, counting down.
TGTTGATAAGGCGGCCAAACTTGAAGGCAGATCGATCCAGATGTTTATGAGCCCGCAAAAGACCAAATCCAAATAAGAGAATAATCCCTAGGAGGAGAAACTATTATGCCCAAGTTGAAGACACACTCTGCTACGAAAAAGCGTGTTTTGAAGATTACAAAACACGGCAAGATCAAACGTGCACGTGCTTTCCGTAGCCACATTTTGAACAAGAAACCGACAAAGCGTATGAGACATCTCCGTGGACCTGTCTATGCAGACAAGACCAATGCTGAGAACCTGAAGCAGTTGCTGCCATACGGTGTCAAATAATAGGAGGAGATGAATTATGGCAAGAGTCAAAGGCGCTATGATGACGCGCAAGAGAAGAAAGAAAATCATTAAGCTTGCAAAAGGCTATTTTGGTGCAAAGAGCACACACTTCAAGATGGCAAAGCAGCAGGTCTTCAAGAGCGGAAACTATGCTTATGAAGGACGTAAGCAGAAAAAACGCGAGTACCGCCAGCTTTGGATCACTCGTATCAACGCAGGCTGCCGTGCAAACGGAACAAACTACAGCACATTTATGAATGGACTGAAGAAGCTTGGTGTTGAACTCAATAGAAAGATGCTCTCTGAGCTTTATATCAATGATCCGCAGGCGTTTGCAGATCTGGTAGCTAAAGCTGTCAAAGCATAATAGATAAATACCCCGTTCTTAATTGAACGAGGTATTTTTTTAATAATGGTCTGATAAATGCTGTCTTGATTATCAGAAACTTATTTTGCATAATAATGTAATAAATATAATACAACAATGCTGATACTGTCTTTGGAATGCAATCTGCTGCTTCAGATGATAGAGTTGTCAGTTAAGAGTATTCTTTAATTGAAGGAAATATGAATGATAGAGATCACTTCTAAGAGCAATGAGAGGTTGAAAGATCTGATTGCTCTTGCAGGGTCTAAAAAACTGCGGGATGAAAAGAATATTGTTCTGGTGGACGGAGTCAAATTATGCTTGGACGCAGTTGCCACCGGGCATTCTTTAGTAGAACTTTGGGTTACGGAGAGCGCACTTGAGCGATATAGCGAAGAGGCCTCTCGTTTATATCGGAGTGCCTCGGAAGTATTCGTTTTAAAAGATCACGCCTCTCAGAGAATCTCAGATCTGAAGTCACCTCAGGGTATCTGGGGTATTTTTGCGCGTCCTGAGCAACCTGATGTTTCTTCTTGCTTCGAATATCATAGAGTGCTTGGTATCTGCAACGTACAGAATCCTGAGAATGCCGGAGCTATGATACGTACAGCTTCAGCATTGGGCTTTGATGCGGCGATTCTGTCCAGCGAATGTTCTGACATATGGTCACCGCGTGCAATTCGCGCTGGAGCTCTGTCACAGATGAATCTTCCCTGTATTTCAGTGGATGATTTTGGCGAAGCGCTGAAAGAGCTTTCAGTTATGGGATTTCATTCGTATGCGTCTTCCCTAAATCCTGCTGCATCGAAAGTAGAGGATATCTGTGTAGAGGAAAAAGCATTTCTGATAATAGGAAATGAAGGGCACGGTATTCCAATAGAGATCATCGAGAAGTGCGATAAAAGCATCTATATCCCCATGGCAAACGACGTGGAGAGTTTAAACGCCAACGCTGCTGCAGCTATATTAATGTGGGTCTTTCGAAAATAAATATAAAGGATTGTTAAATGTCGACATTAGTAATCGTAGAGTCTCCTGCAAAGGTTAAAACCATTAAAAAGTATCTGGGAAAAGATTATGAAGTGATGGCATCCATGGGCCATTTGCGGGATCTTCCGCAAAGTTCGCTTGGGGTGGACGTCAATAGGAACTTTCGTCCGCAGTATATTCAGATCATGTCAAAGAGTAAACTTATTAGGGATCTGAAGAGCGCTGCGGACAAAAGCGATCATGTAATTCTCGCTACCGACCCCGACCGTGAGGGGGAGGCGATTGCATGGCATTTGGCATCGTTGTTGAAACTTCCGCTGGATGCCAAGAACAGAGTCACTTTTGGGGAGATCACAAAAAAAGGAGTCGAAGAGGGAATGAAGCATCTTCGCTCCATAAACGTAGATTTATTTGATGCGCAACAGGCCAGACGTGTTCTCGATAGGCTCGTAGGATATAAGATTTCTCCGTTTTTATGGAAAAAGATCAGGAGAGGATTATCCGCTGGAAGAGTACAGTCGGTTACTGTTCGTCTTTTAGTTGATAGGGAGAGGGAGATAGAGGCCTTTATTCCGAAAGAGTACTGGACGATAGAAGCAGATCTCCAAACCCCGCAAGCAGATTCTTTTACGGTTAAATTGCGCACCAAAAAAGGCGTAAAGCCTGACGACTTCACAATTGAAAACCAGTCTCAGTGTGAAAAGATACTTGGAGAAATCAACGGGAAGGACTTTATTATCTCTGAGTTGAAATCAGGCGTGAGAAAAAGACAGCCGGAACCTCCTTTTATTACTTCTACTCTCCAGCAGGAAGCGTCTAGAAGGCTTGGATTTACATCTAGAAGAACCATGAGTACAGCGCAGACGTTGTATGAGGGCGTCGATGTAGCAGGCATAGGGCAGACAGGTCTTATAACCTATATGAGAACTGACTCTCTCAGAATCTCTGAAGAAGCATCTAACGCGGCAAGGGAGTACCTTCTTCAGCATTATGGGCAGGAATACGTATATAAAGGTGAAAGAACCTATAAGAGAAAGCAGAGTGAATCGGTTCAGGATGCACACGAAGCGATCCGCCCGACGAATGTAAATCTTACTCCTGACAGCATACGTTCTTCTCTTTCAGATGATCAATATAAATTGTATAAACTAATTTGGGAACGTTTTCTCGCTTCGCGCATGGCCGATCAGAATCAGAAAACTGTTTCAGTTGACGTAGAGGCAGGAGATTATTTGTTCCGGGCAAGCGGGTATACAGTGACATTTGATGGTTTTGCTGCATTATACGAAGAAACGACGGATGAGAAAAAAGATCAGCCTAATGAGCTTCCTGCTCTCAGTAAAGATACTCCGTTAACACTTGATAGAATAAGAAACGCTCAGAAGTTCACCCAGCCGCCTCAGCGTTATACCGAAGCTGCGCTGATCAAAACATTGGAAGAAAACGGCATTGGGAGACCTTCTACCTATGCACCCACTATCAGCACGATCATAGAAAGAGGATATGTTGAGAGAGATGCCAAGTCCAGCAGGACACTGCGTCCTACTCCCCTTGGAATGGTAGTTACCGATCTTATGATCGAGGAATTTCCTGAAATTGTCGATGAGAAATTCTCTGCTCAGATGGAAAAGAATCTGGATAATGTCGAAGCCGGTAAGGTCATTTGGACAGATATGATAAGGGATTTCTACGTCGACTTTGAAAAGAATCTGTTGCGTGCAGAACAGGAAATGGACGGAAAGAAGATTGAGGTTCCTGCTGAAGAGACAGATGTTATCTGTGAAAAATGCGGACGGAAAATGGTGATCAAGTCCGGAAAATACGGAAAGTTCCTTGCGTGTCCCGGGTTTCCGGAGTGCAAAAACACGAAGAAGATTGTCATTGAAACAAAAGGCTCCTGCCCCAAATGCGGATCCAAAATCATACAGAAAAAAAGCCAAAAGGGTAGAGTCTATTATGCATGTGAACGTGGCAAAGACTGCGGATTCATGTCTTGGTATGAACCTTCCGATAAGCTTTGTCCGAAATGCGGGAAAACATTATTCAAGAAAAAAGGAAAAGCGCCGGCTCTTATCTGTGAAAATGAGGGCTGCGGTTTCAGTGAGGCGGTAACGAAGTGAGCATTGTTCATGTTGTAGGTGCCGGTCTTGCGGGATGTGAAGCGGCAAATACTCTGGCCTCTCATGGTTATGATGTGTTTCTCTATGAGCAGAAGCCATTAAAATTCTCTCCCGCACACAAGTCTGAATACTTTGCAGAACTTGTGTGCTCCAATTCTTTCAAGGCTGACAGGATAGAAAGTGCTGCCGGAATGATGAAAGAAGAGATGAGGAGGCTGGGGTCTGTGTGTCTGGAGGTGGCGGATGAATGCAGAGTCCCCGCTGGTGGTGCTCTTGCGGTAAACCGTGACTTGTTCAGCAGCGGTGTTACGGATACGATACGCAACAATAAACATATACAGGTTGTATGTGAGGAATACACGCATATCGACGACAGCGTCCCTACGATTATAGCTACGGGTCCTCTTACAGAGGGTAAACTCGCTGAAGAGCTGTCAAGGATTACAGGTGATGATGCACTGTATTTTTATGATGCAGCTGCTCCAATCGTGACTGCTGACAGTTTGGATTTCTCAAAACTGTTTTGCCAGAGCAGATATGACAGGGGCGGAGACGATTATTGGAATTCCCCGTTTGATAAGGCGGGATATGAAGAGTTCTGGAATGAACTCGTGCATGCAGAAGTTGCTGAACTTCACAGTTTCGAGGCGGATCAGCCGGTATATGAAGGGTGTATGCCTATTGAAAAACTGGCTAAACGTGGCATCGATGCGGCACGTTATGGACCAATGAAACCTGTCGGATTGAAGAATCCTTTTACCGGACATAGGCCATGGGCTGCCGTTCAGCTCCGTAAAGAGGATACAGAAGGTACCATGTTTAATCTGGTCGGGTTTCAGACAAATCTGAAGTTCGGCGAACAAAAACGAGTGTTTTCTATGATACCTGGGTTGGAAAATGCTGAGTTTGTCAGATATGGCGTTATGCATCGTAATAGTTTTCTCAACGCTCCGAAAGTGCTGGATGGGACGCTTCGCCTGAAGGGAATGAAACAGGTTTATATCGCCGGACAGCTGTCAGGCGTTGAGGGTTACATGGAAAGCGCAGCAGGGGGTATTCTGGCTGCTAGATTCCTAATCGATCGATTGGAAGGAAGAGAACCTTCCAGATTACCTGATGAAACTATGCTGGGAAGTTTGATGCGTTATCTTTCCACAGAGAATAAAGATTTTCAGCCGATGGGCGCGAATATGGGGATACTTCCTCCGATCGGAGATATCAAAGACAAAAAAGAGAGATATGCTTCTTATTCGAGACGGGGACTTGAAGCGCTCGATAATTACTTGAAAAAGGATAAGAAATGAGACAACTTGAAGAAAATATTGGTTATTTGTTTGATAATACGGAATTGTTGCGTGAAGCCCTGACACATTCCAGTTATGTGAACGAACATGGAATGTCTAGAGTCGATTGCAATGAAAGGCTGGAATTCCTTGGCGATGCGGTTCTCTCGGTTGTCGTTGCAGAGGAATTGTTTCGTAAAAACCCCAATGTAGAAGAAGGAGTTTTAACGAAAGTTAGAGCATCTATGGTGTGCGAAGGTGCACTAGCCGAATTTGCGCGTGATATACACTTAGGCGATTATATGTTGTTGGGAAAGGGAGAAGCAAAAAGTCACGGAAACGAGCGTGACAGTATTCTGTCCGATTGTTTTGAAGCTGTGATAGCCGCAATCTATCTGGATGGTGGTTTTTCTGCCGCTGAAAAATTTATAAGACGGCACGTTCTGCAGGAAGCGGAAGCAATTGAATTGTCCAGGGACTATAAGACGGAACTTCAGGAAGTAATCCAGCAAAATCCTGAAGAGAAATTGAGATATGTACATACCGGCGAGAGCGGACCTGATCACGATAAAACTTTTGAAGTAGAAGTATGGCTTAACAGCAACGTCATTGCGAAAGCCAAAGGCAGAAGCAAAAAGCAGGCGGAGCAAAATGCTGCCTGTGAGGCACTGAAACTTATGGGACTATGCTGAATAAACATTCAAATCTGGCTTTTTTTATCCCTCATCTTGGTTGCCCGTATAAATGTGTTTTCTGTGATCAGGTAAATATATCGGGTGAGCATGTTTATCCTGATCCCATGGAGGTTATAGAAACTTGTGACCGATACCTCCCAAAGGAGGGAATCAATACGGAGATCGCTTTTTTCGGGGGATCCTTTACTGCAATTCCCCAAAAGATGATGGAAGCTTACCTGCAGGCTGCTTACCCCTTTGTCGAAAGCGGGAGAGCAAGCGGTATTCGTATATCAACCAGGCCTGATTATATAGATGATAGTATTCTATCCACGCTGAAATCTTATGGTGTGCATTCAATTGAACTTGGTGCTCAGAGCATGAACGACAAGGTGCTCGAATTGAACGGAAGAGGCCATTCATCGAAGGATGTTACAATGGCTTCTTCATTGATCAGAGAGTACGGGTTTTCCCTTGGACTTCAGATGATGGTCGGTATGTATGGGGTTGAGGACGCATACTGCGATGCCATGGAGACAGCGGATGCTTTTCTTAAAATAGCACCCGATACGGTGAGAATTTATCCGACACTGGTTGTCGAAGATACTCAACTAGCCGAATTGTGGCGAAGAGGGGTTTATAAGCCTCTTGATATAGACGAGGCGGTTAAGATCTCCGCAGAGTTGATGATTTTATTTCGTAATAAAGGTATTCGTGTTATTCGTGTTGGGCTCCATTCGGAGAATTCGCTACAGAAAAAAACACTTGCTGGACCTTTTCATCCTGCATTTGGCGAACTATGCGAATCCTTGATATTCCGTAATGAGATCGAGAATGTAATTATTAAAGAAAAAACAGCTATAATTAAATGCAACCCAAAACTTCTGAGCAAGATCATTGGGCAAAATAAGAGCAATATCAATTACTTTTTAAATAAAGGAATGGATATAAAAGTCATTCCTGACAGTACTGTTAGCAGGTTTCATATAGAATACCCGTAAGGAGATACGGACATTGTTTTTAAAATATGTAGAAATTCAAGGCTTTAAATCTTTTCCTGACAAAACACGCTTGGGTTTTGACAGGGTTCTCACCGGCATCGTAGGACCAAATGGCAGCGGAAAGAGCAATATCAGCGACGCTGTTAGATGGGTCCTGGGTGAGCAATCCACAAAGTCCCTGCGCGGCGGGAAAATGGAAGATGTTATATTCGGTGGAACCAAAACGAGGAATCCTATGGGATTCGCTCAGGTCTCACTGTGTCTTGATAACAGCGACAAACGTATCCCTGAAGTGGGGGACGAGATCATCGCAACAAGAAGATATTACCGTTCAGGAGACAGCGAGTACGCTGTGAATGGCTCCCCTGTAAGGCTTCGTGATCTTCGTGAGATGTTTATGGATACCGGACTTGGAAGAGATGGTTATTCCATTATCGGTCAGGGCAGGATCTCCGAAGTTGTAGAAAGTAAGAATACAGATCGTAGAGAAGTGTTTGAAGAAGCTTCCGGTATTGCGAAATTCCGTTTCCGTAAAAATGAAGCGGAAAGAAAACTTGTACAGGCGGAAGACAATTTATCCCGTCTCCGTGATATTGCCGGGGAGTTGGAAAGCAGGATCGGACCTCTGAAGGAGCAGAGCGAAAAAGCGAAGAAGTTCCTGGAACTATCAGAACAGAGAAGAGGGCTGGAGATCACCCTCTACTGCGATACGATCAGAAGAAGCCATGATAATCTGCATGCTCAGGATGAGAAGATCGAGATCGCCAAACTTGACTATAAAAAGATTGATGATGGAATTGAGGATCAGAATCACATCATCAGCGAATTGTATGAGAAAAACAGGACGGCCAATGTCCTCGTTGAGGAGTGCAATACGCAAATAGATGAGCGTACGGAAAGGATCAGTGCACTTGAATCTCAGATAGCAGTTCTGAAGAATGATATTATGCACGGTGAAAGGGATCTGCGCTCTTTGGAGGATGATAAAAGCAGCCTTTCCAATGGCGATTTTGATCTGAAAAACAAAATAGAGAGTCTGGAGAAAGAAGCCGCCGATAAATTGGCGGAAGTGGAAGTCCTGGACAAGAGCATTTCTGAGCTGGAACTGGAGCTGGATCAATTGATCGAGAACAGCGCTCAGTCTGACGCACAGAGATCCGAGTTGGCTCGTATGCTGACCGAGGTGCAGCAGAAAATAACGGATATTCGTGTGGATATTGTTGCTGCACAGTCTGTTCTTGAAACCTTGGGACAACGTGAGGAGATGATCCAGACGACAGTTCCCCAGGAAAGAGAACGCCTTGATGCGGAAAAAGAAGAATACAGCCGTATCGGCGAGTACCTGGAACAGATCAACAATGACCTTCAGGGAAAAGAAAACATCACAAATGGATTTTCACTGAAACTGCAGAGCAGAAGAAGCAGATGTGACGAATTATCAGAAAGACTGGAGGAAAAAGACAGGGAAGTTTCCCTGATGAGGCAGCGTCTCAATTTGTTGAACGATCTTGAGCGAAGCAATGAGGGGTTCATGCCTCCTGTTCGGAAAGTACTGAGTGCAAAAGAAAAAAGGGAAATCGAAGGTATCGTAGGCACTGTAGGTTCTTTGCTTACGGTGAATAAAGGACTCGAGCTCGCCATAGAAACTGCGTTAGGTGCATCTGTTCAGAATATTGTTGTCAGCAATGAAAGGGCTGCTAAAGAAGCAATCTCTTTTCTGAAGGATAGCCGAGCGGGACGTGCTACATTTCTTCCTTTAGACACGATACGTCCTTCCAAGTTTGAGCATTCTGAACTTTTAAGAGAACCGGGCGTTATCGGTCTGGCATCGGATCTTGTAGATTATGAGAAAAAGTATGATTCGGTAGTTCGCTTCCTTTTGGGTCGCATTCTTGTTACAGAAGATCTTGACTATGCCTCTGCTGTTGCACGCAGGTCCAATTATCGAGTAAGGATTGTTACGAAAGACGGTCAGGTAATAAATGCGGGCGGATCATATACCGGAGGCTATTCCGCTAAGAATGCCGGCATGTTTTCCAGGAAAGGGGAGATCGATTCCCTTGAGGAAAAAATAAAGAAGATTCTTGCTGATACAGAAGAGGACAGAAAAAGAAAAGACAGCCTTCTCATAGAGATAGATACTTTATCGGCTGATCTCGAAAGAGCTCAGAATGAACTCACTGAGATGAAAGAAGACAAGATACGCACGGAATCAGAGATGAAGCGTATCGGGGCTATTGTGGAGGCTCTTGAACATAATCTGGAACTCGCAGATCAGGAATTGCAGCAGATTCGTCAGACGAGAAATGAACGTCAAAACGAGATTGCGAAACTGGAAAGCGAAATAGCTTTACGGCAGGTGGATTCCGAAAGATATGAGAATGCTCTTGCATCGGCGGATTCTCCTGACGGATTCATTGAGCAGCGGACGAACCTGATGAATACGATTTCAGAGAGAAAGCTTTCCAGGACAGAAATCAGCAAAGATGTGGAAGGCATTCTGGCGTCTGCGGAAGATCTTAAACATCGTGGCACTGAAGCTTTGGATCGTCTTGCAAATCTCAATTCAGCGATGATGCGGATTTCGGATGAGAATGAATCCAAGAAAAGAGAAATCGATAATCGTATTTCTCAGGTGGATCGTTTGAAAGACGAGATTGCTCAGCTTAGGGAAAGGATAGCATCAAGCAATACTGCTCGGGATGAGAACGATAAAGAAGTTATTCGTATCCGTGAGAAGCAGAATGAAATGATGCAGGATCGTGAGAAGATCGCTTCCGAGATTTCTAGGCTTGAAGAAAGAAAAGAATCTCTCAGTAATGAATATAACAGTTATTTGAATCGCCTTTGGGAAGAATATGAACTGACGATCGCCGAAGCATTGCCGCTGTGCATTGAGTTCTCCAGTGTAACGGAACTTCGTCAGCAAGTCAGTTCGATTAGAAACAGAATTCGATCCCTTGGTAATGTCAATGTAGCTGCCATCGAAGAATATGATGAAGTACTCAGCCGATATAATTTCCTTTCGGGTCAGATCAAGGACGTTGATGACAGCAGAAAGAGCCTGTTGTCTTTGATTGAGGAACTGGAATCCGAAATGAAACAGATCTTTACGGTCAGTTTCAATGAGATCAATTCCAGATTCCATCGGACTTTCCAGGAATTATTCGGAGGAGGTTCCGCCAATCTGTATTTGTCCGATGAAACGGATATTCTGGGAAGCGGAATTGAACTGGACGTGCAACCTCCGGGAAAGGTTATAAAAAATCTTAGTGCACTTTCGGGTGGGGAGAAGGCACTTGTCGCTATCGCAATCTATATGGCGATTCTCGAGGTAAATCCATCTCCGTTCTGTATATTGGATGAGATCGATTCAGCTCTTGACGAGGCAAATGTTGTCAGATTTGCTCAGTATCTTAAGAGAATGGTAAGTGAAACACAGATCATTGCGATTACGCATCGTCGTGGAACGATGGAGGCTGCTGAAGTTCTCTACGGTGTCACCATGCAGGAAGACGGAGTATCTAAAGTCCTGAGGCTTGGAGTGGAAGAAGCACAGCTTGTTATAGAGGGAGATAAATCTTAACGATTGGAGATCATATATGGGTTTTTTTGATAAGCTGAAAGAAGGTCTGCGAAAAACGAAGAATACATTTGCCTACGCCCTTCGTTTTGATGACCAGTATACGGATGAATACTTTGACAGTATTGAGGAGGCGTTGATTCTAGCTGATGCAGGATATGATGTGGCAGCTTCTGTCACAGAGGAACTTCGAAATGCAGTTATGGACGAAAATGCGCACGGTGACGAGGAAGCTAAGGCTCTGCTGAAAAAAATCTGTGCGGATCGCTTGCGTGCTGAACGGGATCTGGATCTATCCGGAAAACCGGCAGTTATCCTGCTTATTGGTGTCAATGGGGCTGGGAAGACAACCGCTTCCGGAAAACTGGCGTCATATTATCTTGCACAGGGTAAAAAAGTCATGATCGCTGCTGCAGACACATTCAGGGCTGCTGCTGTTGAACAGCTTGAGGTATGGGCTCAGAGAAGCGGCGCTCAGTTTTTAAGCGGTCAAAAAGATCCTTCTGCTGTTGTTTTTGATGCTGTCGCTTCTGCTGCATCAGGAAAAGCGGATATCGTAATCTGCGATACTGCTGGTCGTCTTCAGACGAAGAAGAATCTGATGGAAGAGTTGTCAAAAATAGCAAGAAGTGTAAAAAAAGCGTCTCCGGATGCTTCTGTGGAAACCCTTCTGGTTATCGATGGAATGACTGGACAGAACGCAATCGAGCAGGCGCGGATCTTTTCTGAAGCAGCGGATGTGTCCGGAATAATAGTTACAAAGCTTGATGGCACAGCAAAAGGCGGAGCGATATTTGCAGTAAAGGAAAAACTGGGGATTCCTGTTCGTTTTGTTGGAGTGGGAGAAGGTATTGACGATCTTCTCGTATTTGACCCGGATGATTTTTGTGAGGCGTTATTTGAGGAATGAAAGAGATTATCGTCGCTACAAACAATCAAAATAAGCTAGCTGAATTTCGGGATATTTTTCGCAATAATGAGATCCGCGTGAGATCCATGAAAGAAGCAGGCGTTTCTGTGGACCCGGATGAAAATGGTAGAACGATAGAGGATAATGCGCGTATTAAGGCGAGAGCGGTCTGGGATTTGTGTCATAAACCGGTTCTCGCAGACGATACTGGTTTATTTGTAGATGCCTTGAACGGGGAGCCTGGGGTCCATGCTGCAAGATATGCAGGTGATCCTCAGGACAGTAACAGGAATATTGACAAGCTGCTGAATAAACTTGGTGACATGCCTAAGAAAGACCGTACGGCAAGGTTTATCACAGCGATATGCTATATAGACGAGACTGGAAATGAGCGTATTGTTCACGGTGTCTGTGAGGGATGGATCACGTTTGAACGAATGGGAGAGGGATTCGGGTATGAACCTGTGTTTTGTATCAATAACGGATTTACCCTCGCTCAAATAGGAAGGGAAGCCAAAGACAGAAGAAGTCATAGAGCCAGGGCGGCTCATAAATTGAGTTTTTACTTAAGAAATGTTACGAAAATCAGGAGGAGCATATGACAACGAAAGAACGCGCTACTTTACGTAGTTTTGCCAATACTTTGAATGCAGTTTGTTATATCGGTAAAGATGGGCTTACTGATTCTGTTTTGGACGGTATACGTGACGCGCTGACTGCCAGAGAACTGATCAAGGTCGCAGTTCAGGAGAACTCCCCGTATACTGCGCGTGAAGCTTGTGAAGAGGTCGCAGATCTGCTTGGGGCCGAACCGATTCAGGTTATTGGAAAGAAGTTTGTGATATATAAAAGAAACAAAAAAGTGGATCAATATGGAATCAAATAGAATCTTGATTTATGGAGGAGCATTCGACCCTCCCCATCTTGGACATGCTAGGTTGCTGGAAACAGCGATCAATTATGTAAAACCAAATATTACGTTTGTCATACCTACGGGCGTATCTCCTCATAAAAGAAGAAGCGGTACCCCGTATTGGGTAAGGTATGATATGGCCAAGAGAACGTTCCTATCTTTATCTGACTCGGTTGTGGTATCATCTCTCGAATCAAAAGGAAGAAGAAACTATACGATTCAGACGGTAAAGAAATTGATAAAAAAATATCCAGGCTCTCATCTTTACCTTCTGATCGGTTCAGACATGCTTGCATCTTTTCCGACATGGCATCTATACAGGAGGATTCTTTCAAGATGTACGCTTGTCGCCGGTGCAAGAGAAGATGAGGCAGTGGACAAACTTGAGAGAGACGCAGATGTGCTTCGCGCCCAAGGAGGAGACGTGATCATTCTTCGTTTTTCACCGATTGACATCTCTTCCACTGAACTGAGGAATATGATCAGGGAGGGGAGCGACTGCTCAAGATATCTTGCTGAGAGTGTAAATGATCAAATAAGGAAAAGGGGCTTGTATTGTTGATGACAGAAGCGGAAGCAAGAGATATTGCGCGAGATCATCTTTCAGACAAAAGATTCTATCATTCGCAGTGTGTTGCAAGATGCGCTGGGGAACTGGCATTAAGACTTGGTGCAGATGTTGATAAAGTTGTAATAGCAGGCTGGCTGCACGATGTTATGAAAGAACAGGAAGATGCCGTTTTATTGAAAACACTAGAGGGCTCTGATATAATGCGAGATGATTACTTTGCGCATTATAAGCCTATTTGGCATGCGTTTGCAGGCGCTATTTTTGTTCAGAATTCACTCAAATTGCCGGGCGATATAGCGGATGCGATTTACTATCATACCTGCGGTCGTCCTGATATGAGTCCTCTGGAAAAATCTGTTTTTCTAGCAGATTATATCTCGGATGATAGGGAGTTCCCGGGGGCGGCTCAAGTCAGAAGAACATCTGCTGAGGATATAGATCTTGCAGTATTCCAGGCATTGCAGAACAGTGTTCGACATCTCATGGAACGTGGTAAGATCGTGATGCCCTTATCTTTGGATGCTTACAATTATTATGCTGCGCTAGTCAGCAAGAATAAGGATTGATTTATGGCTAAAGAGAAAAAGAAAAAAAACAAGGTAGCTCGTATTATTGTTTTACTCACTGTGCTTGGGGTTATCTGCGCGGGAGTTTTTATTCTTTTGCATACGAAACCTGCTTCCAGCGGGGATGAGATCGATGAGAGATTGCAAACTCCCAAGTATCTGAGAGATCAGACAATGACAATTCTCGTTGCCGGAATCGACTACGAAGAAGGAAGAACTGTCGCCAACACGGATGTGATCATGGTGGTGAATATTGACCTTCAGAACAAGAAAATGAATGCTTTGCAGATCCCTCGTGATACGTACGTTGGTGAACAATTGGTAAAGTATGGTAAGATCAACGGCTTATATAACTGGGGATTGAAAGATGGGGACGGAACAACGGGTATCTCTGTGCTTGCACAGGTTATTTATGATCAGATGAAGCTACCGATTGACAATTATGTCTGTATAGACATGGATGTCTTTCCAACTCTTGTCGATATGCTTGGGGGAGTGGAGGTCACATTGGATGAGGATATCGTTCTCAACGAAGGGACGGTTCTTGAGGCAGGTACACATCTGTTGGACGGAGTCACATCAGAAAACTTTGTTCGAAACCGTGACTATGCTCTTGCGGATATCACAAGGCTGAAGATGCAAAGGTACTTTTTCGGCGGCCTTCTGAATAAATTGTTCAGCACTTCCAAAATGGAACTTCTTAGCCTGATTACTGCTTGTTACGACTATATCGACACGGATTTTACGGTTCAGGAGATTTTGCAGCTTGCACTTACGGCGCAGAACTTCTCAGCATCAGACTTTCAGGTAGTTCGTGCACCGGGAGAACCGGTAGCTCGATACGGTATATATGGATTAGACGTTTGGACGCTTCATAAAGAGAAACTTGCCAATATACTGAACGAGTACATGAGACCTTATACGGATTATGTGTTGCCAGAGGATCTTGGAGTGATCGAATTACAGCATACAACAGACATACTGGACGACGAGATGTCCAATATGGATGATTACACTTAACATAGGGGAGATAAAAGTGGATTCTTTAGAACTTGCAAAAGCATTGGTGAAAGCTCTTGACGATAAAAAAGGTGACAGTATTGAAGTTCTTCATGTAGAAGAATTGACAACGCTTGCTGATTATTTTGTTCTTGCTACTGGAGGAAGCACCACACAGGTACGTGCGCTTGCAGATGAAGTTGAGGATACTGCGGAAAAACTCGGGCTAGATCTGCCCCGGCGTGAGGGACGGGGCGGTGACAGTTGGATTCTTCTTGACCTGGGATCAGTGATAGTCCATGTATTTACGAAAGAGTCCAGAGAGTATTACCAACTGGAGAAGTTGTGGGGCGATGCGCCTGTAGTATCTTTTGAGAATGAGAAGGAGTAGTGGGTTACCATGGCTGTATATGATTACACTTCTGTAGAAAAGAAGTGGCAGGATAAATGGGCTGAAAACAATACATTTGCTGCAAAACAAGATTATACTCTGCCAAAGTTCTATGCTTTGGTGGAGTTTCCTTATCCTTCCGGAGATGGACTGCATGTAGGACATCCCAGAAGTTATGTTGCTCTTGACGCTGTTGCAAGGAAGAAGAGATTGCAAGGTTATAATGTTCTTTATCCTATGGGATGGGATGCGTTTGGCCTTCCCACGGAAAACTTTGCGATGCAGCATCATATCCATCCGGAAATTGTAACTGCAAAGAATGTCAACAGATTCAAAAGCCAGCTTCAAAGTATTGGTCTTTCATTTGATTGGAACAGAGAGATTAATACAACAGATCCGTCCTACTACAAGTGGACACAATGGATTTTCATTCAGCTTTACAAAAAAGGCCTTGCCTACAAAAAAGAGATGAACGTCAACTATTGCACTGGATGCAAGGTTGTTCTGGCTAATGAAGAGGTTGTTAACGGCTTTTGTGAGCGTTGCGGAAGCCAGGTTATCCATAAGACAAAAAGTCAGTGGATGCTCAAGATCACAGAGTATGCCGGCAGGTTGATCGATGATCTTGATGAGGTTGATTTTATTGATCGAGTAAAAACTCAGCAGAAAAACTGGATCGGAAGATCTTATGGTGCTGAAGTTAATTTCACTGCGACTACCGGAGAGAAAATCACCGTTTTCACTACCAGATGCGATACTTTGTTTGGAGCTACATATATGGTGCTCAGCCCTGAACATGATCTGATTCGTACATGGAAAGAAAATGGTACGATCAAAAATGTGGACCAGGTTAGTGTTTATCAGGAAGAAGCTGCTAAAAAGTCCGATTTTGAAAGAACTGAATTAGCAAAAGATAAGACAGGTGTTCGTCTGGATGGTGTAGCTGCGATCAATCCTGTAACAGGCAAAGAGATTCCGATCTTTATTTCTGATTACGTTCTTTCCACATATGGTACAGGAGCAATAATGGCTGTTCCTGGTCATGATACGCGGGACTGGGAGTTTGCAAAGAAATTCGGATTGCCTATTATTGAAGTTGTTTCCGGTGGAAACGTGGAAAAAGAGGCATTTACGGATTGTGAGACAGGTATTCTTGTAAACTCCGGTTTTCTGAATGGTTTGTCTGTTGAAGATGCCCAAAAAGCAATGTTTGACTGGCTCGAAAAAGAAGGAGTCGGTCATCGTCAGGTAAACTACAAACTTAGAGACTGGGTATTTAGCCGCCAGAGGTATTGGGGAGAGCCAATTCCCATGGTCTATTGTGAGAAGTGCGGATGGCAGTCCATACCCGAATCAGAGTTGCCTTTACTGCTTCCAGAGATTACTGATTTTGAGCCTGGTGAAGGCGGAGAAAGCCCTTTGGCAAGGCATACAGAATGGGTGAATACGACTTGTCCGTGTTGTGGCGGACCGGCTAAGCGTGAGACGGATACGATGCCTCAGTGGGCTGGATCCAGCTGGTATTTCCTCAGGTATATGGATCCCCATAATGACAAAGCTCTTGCCAGTCCTGAAGCTCTGAAGTATTGGGGGCCTGTTGACTGGTATAACGGAGGAATGGAGCACACTACGCTTCATTTGCTCTACAGCCGCTTCTGGCACAAATTCCTTTATGATATCGGCGTTGTCCCTTATAAAGAGCCTTATAAAAAGCGCACAAGCCATGGAATGATCCTTGGGATGAATCCTCGTGCATTCGTAAATATGACAAAGGAAGAGCAGGATAGGCTTGTAGCTGAACATGGTTCTGTTGAGGCAGCCAAAAAGGCTCTGGTCGAAAAATATGGTGAAATGGCTGAGCATCCGATTGTAAAGATGTCTAAGTCATTGAAGAATGTTGTCAATCCAGATGAGATCATTAGGGAGTATGGTGCTGATACGCTCAGACTATATGAAATGTTCATTGGAGATTTTGAGCAGGCAGCTCCTTGGTCAACAAACAGCATCAAAGGATGCAAGAGATTTCTCGATCGTATCTGGCAGCTTCAGGAAAACCTTGTTGAGGGAAACTATTATCGTCCAGAATTGGAGTCTTCTTTCCATCGGACCATTAAGAAAGTTACCAATGACATCGATAATCTGAAAGCAAATACCGCAATTGCTGCATTGATGGCTCTTGTAAATGATATTACAAAGACAGGGGCGATTACTGTTGGAGAATATCACACATTACTTATGCTACTTAATCCTTTCGTTCCGCATATTACGGAGGAACTGAACGAACGTTGTCATCTTTCAGAATCTGAATTATCACAGCAGAAATGGCCTGAATATGAAGAAGCCAAATGTGTGGATTTAATGCTTGAATTGCCTGTACAGGTAAACGGCAAACTTAGAGGTAGAATTAACGTTCCTGCCGATTCGGATAACGATACTGTTCTTGCTACTGCAAAAGCTGATGAGAAGGTTAAATCCTCAATAGAGGGGAAGACGGTCGTGAAGGAAATCGTGGTCAAGAATAAGCTTGTAAATATCGTCGTGAAATAAAAAATCACCTTGACACCTTTCACATAGATGGTATAATTACGAGTGTGCAAATTTACTGGCAAGGGAGGGATAAAAGTGTCGGAAGTCAGAGTCAAGGAAAACGAAAGCCTGGACAGCGCTCTTCGTCGTTTTAAACGGCAATGCGCACGCTCCGGAATCCTTGCCGAAGTTCGCAAGCGCGAGCATTACGAGAAGCCGTCTGTTCGTCGTAAGAAGAAGGCAGAAGCTGCTCGCAAACGTAAGTTTAAATAATTAATTGCGGCAAAACCTCCGTTTATACGGAGGTTTTTTGTTGTTATACTTTTTCTTTACATGATATACTTTTTCCTTGGAGGTAAATGTATATGTATCCAAAGTTTGGGCCTGCTGGCAACTCAGATAGTTTTTCAACAAAAGGATATAGATCCACAGTGGACGCTCCCAAATACTGTTCGGAGTTTGGGCTTGATGCATATGAGTATCAATGTGGACGAGGTGTTCGTCTGGGAGATGAGCTTGGGTACAAATTGAAAAAAGAAGCGGAACAATATCATGTTCAGATGAGTCTCCACGCACCATATTATATTTCTCTTTCAAGTAAGGATGAGTCCAAAAGATATGGTAGTTCAAAATACTTCCTTGAAAGTGCAGAGGCGGTAAAAAAACTTGGTGGAGCTCGGTTTGTAGTTCATTCCGGCTCTTGTGGCAAGCAGTCCCGCGAAGATGCGTTACTGAAAGCAAAAGATACTTTGAAGTATTGTTTGAATGAACTGGATTCAGCAGGTTACAGGGATGTGATTGTTTGTCCTGAAACGATGGGCAAGATAGGTCAATTAGGAAGTCTTGATGAAGTAATGGAGCTATGTTCCGTAGATGAGAGGGTCTTTCCTTGTATTGATTTTGGCCATTTGAACGCCAGAACGATGGGAGGTATAAAGACAGAAGAGGATTATGCTTACATAATTGATACAATCACGGAAAGGTTAGGGGAAGAGCGTGCTCGAACTTTTCATGCACATTTTTCCAAGATTGAATATACGGTAGGCGGAGAAAAAAGACATTTAACGTTTAATGACACTATTTTCGGGCCAGATCCTGAACCGCTTATGAGAATCATCGCTAAAAGACGATTGTGTCCGACATTCATTTGCGAATCAGATGGTACTCAAGCTGAAGATGCTGCCCTCATGAAAGAACTATATTGGAAGGAGATAGAAAAACTATGAATAGAATTGAAAAACTGAAAAACAGAATGCCGGCCGGATGGAAAGGAGCGCTTGTATGCTCCACTACTAACAGGGAGTATATGGTGCATTTTCTTTCTTCTGCTGGAACATTGCTCATTTTTCCGGATGAAGCTGTTTTCATCATAGATTCCAGATATGTTGAAGATGCAAAGAGTAGCGTAATAGGAGCAGAAGTAGTACTTCAGGGCAATTTATATGAACAGATTGATGAGATGTGCAAGAAACATGGTGTCGATGAACTGCTTTGTGAGGAGGAACTTACTTTAGCTGAATACAATTCTTTCTCAAAAGCAATACCTTCAGTTCATTTTGTTGCCGATGGTGTTTTGTCTTCTTTGATTCAACAGGAGCGCGCAATCAAGGAGCCTGAAGAGATCAAGATGATCTGTGATGCACAGCAAATAACGGATCGATCATTTACAGAAATACTTAATTATATAAAGCCCGGTATTACAGAAAAACAGGTCGCTGCTGAACTTGAATATTATATGAGAAAACTCGGAGCAGATGGTTTGGCATTTGAAACAATTGTTGCATCTGGCACAAACGGCTCAAAGCCTCATGCGGTTCCGAGCGATAAGGTGATATCTACAGGTGAGTTTGTCACTATGGATTATGGTGCAAAGTTAAACGGATATTGCTCCGATATGACAAGAACAGTTGCTGTCGGCGAAGTTGGGGATGAGCAGCATAGAATATATGATACCGTTCTTGAAGCACATTTAACTTCCATGAATGCCGCCAAAGCTGGAGTGTTCGGGGACGAGTTAGATAAGATAGCTCGGGACATTATATACAGTGCAGGCTATAAAGGATGCTTTGGCCATTCGCTTGGCCATTCATTAGGACTTGATATTCATGAAAAGCCAATGGCATCTTTTTCCAGGCATGACCTTTTGCCTGCTGGTACAGTAGTCACGATCGAGCCGGGAATTTATGTAGAGGGTAAATACGGTGTAAGGATTGAAAATATGATCTTGATTACAGAAAAAGGATATATAAACTTGACAGGAAGTGAGAGAACACTCATAACTCTTTAAACTTCTTGCCTAATAAATAATTGCTGTTGTATAATATACAAGTGAATTTTTCCTAACTATTGTATGAGGTGACAATATGATTTCTGCAGGCGATTTTAGAAACGGTCTGAGCTTTGAAGAAGATGGCAACGTTTATCAGGTGGTTGAGTTTCAGCATGTAAAACCTGGTAAAGGTGCTGCCTTTGTTCGTACAAAGATTAAGAATGTCATTACAGGTGGAGTTCTTGAGAAGACCTACAGCCCTACTGACAAGTTTGAGCAGGCTTTTATTGAGAAGAGAGATATGGCATATAGCTATAATGATGGCGATATGTATTATTTCATGGATTCTGAAACATATGAGATGGTACCGGTTGCTGCAAAGGATTTGCCCGATTCCTTCAAGTTTGTAACCGAGAATATGGTTTGTAAGCTTTTGTCCTATAAAGGTAAGATTTTCGGAATTGAACCTCCTAACTTTGTAAACCTTGCGGTATCTCACACAGAACCCGGCTTAAAAGGAAATACAGCTACAAACACTCTTAAACCCGCTACATTGGAAACCGGTGCTGAGGTTCGTGTTCCTCTGTTTATTAATGAGGGTGACGTCATTCAGATAGATACACGCACTGGCGAATACATGGGGAGAGCGTAATTAAAATGAACATTACAGAAAAGGTTGCATTTCTTAAAGGTTTGATCGAAGGCAGTGATTTAAAGCTTGGGGATAAAGAGGCTAAAGTATTCAACACGTTGATCGAAGTTATTGACGATATGGCTCAGCAACTTACGGAATGTGATGATGATTTGACCACGCTTTACGATCAGGTAGATGAACTTGAAGAAGAAGTCGCTGATATCGAAGATGATCTTGATGACTTGTATGAAGAATTTGAAGATGACGATGATGACGACTTCGAGTATGACGAGGATGAAGATCCGTTGTACGAGATTGAATGCCCATCTTGCAAGAAATCCTTCTCGGTTGATGAGGATACACTTGTAAACGGCGACAATATTCATTGCCCTTTCTGCGGAGATAAATTAGAATTTGAGATCTTCGAGGAAGATGATATTCAATCTGACGAAGACTAAATGAAATTAACGCCTTCGGTAAGAAGGCGTTATCTTTTAATATCATTATTTGTGGGGAAACAATGGAAGAGAAGACGATTTTCAGAGTTCATGATGAAAATGAATGGCACCAGCCAGATTCTGTTGAGCCTGAAAAAGTTAAAAAAGAAGTAAAGTCCACCAGACATACGGATGAAAACGTTAATAAACCTGTTAGAAACAATAAGAGCGGTAACGGGAAGTCCAGAAAAAAGAAAAGCCTTATGAGTCAGTTTTCTGCTGCAGGAAAGGTTGCTTTTATACTCGGACTAATTCTTATTGTCGCATCAGTTGGAGTCATTGGTGCTACAGAGATTCCATCTTTGATTAATGGAAAATCATCGAATAACAACAATACTCCTTCCAATAACACTCCATCTAATAACAACTCTGGTACGGCGGAAAATGTTGTTACGGTACAGGAGGCAACAGTTCTGCAGCTAACAGCAGATGCAGGCGATGAATATATGGATGATGTCCTTTTCATAGGGGACAGCAATTATAATCGCATGTACATGCTTGGACTTCTAGATCTTGATCATGTCATTGGCGTTGATGGCATGGGTGTTCAGAGTGTTCCTGGAAGCAACGCTGTGTATTTTGTTGAAAAGTCTAATCCTGTGACAATACCGGAAGCTGTAAAGATTATGCAACCGAAAACTATCATTATGAATTTCGGTACCAACAATCTTGTTGCAGCAACAGCGGATAGTTTCATAGAGAACTATGAGGAAGCAATAGATGCTATAGAAAAGGCTTATCCTTACGCTGATATTATAGTTCAATCTATTCCTCCTGTAGGAAGCGATCTTCCTTCTGGATATAGAATGGTTGATTATAAGAAAGTGTATACTTTCAATAACGCTCTTATTAAGATGTGCGAGGAGAGGGGACTTCACTATCTCAATGTTACAGAAGATGTGTGGCGTTCTTCTGATGGTCATTGCAAAAGTGAATATATTACATCTGACGGAATTCATTTAGAGCAGGTGGCGTATGAAAAATTGTTGAGTTATGTTCGTACACATGCTTTGCTTACTGACGATACCCGACCTGAACTTACAGAAAAACTTACCCGTAAACCAGCGCCTGTAGTGGTTTATCAGTATCAGTGTGATGTTGTTGTCACATCTGCAATGGAATCTTTCTACGATGCCGGATATATTGACTTAAAGAAAGTAAAAGAAGGCGAGAAAGAAGAGAATTACAAAGAGGCTGACACCTATAAATTTACTATCCCTGAGGAAGATGCTACTAAAGGATCTGAAGAGGATATGGGACAAGCCTTGTTCCAGTCTGTAAATAGCCAGGTTAAGAATAAAGAAAAAGCTCAAGTCGGTATCTCTTATAAGGCCAGCGAGGATGGTGGATATGTATTCACGATCAGCGTCAAAGAGGTATGTAATCATGATTATAAAACAGAATCAGAGACTGTAGCGACCTGTGAGCATGGTGGAACCAAAGTCTTGATTTGTAAGATATGTGGCAAGAAATCTGTCGTTAATACTGATAAATTGGAACACGAATTGGATTGGACTACTGCGACCAATTATGACTCAGAAAAGAAAACGGTCTCTGTAAAATGCAAGTTATGTGAAGAATACGTAACTGTTGATCATGGCGACTCGGATCATAAGTGGGGAGATCCTGTAGTAATCACGGAAGCAACTGGAACCGTACAAGGTGTTAGAGAATACACTTGCAGTATTTGTGGTGAGAAGAAACAAGAAAACTTTGATCATGATCATGTATGGGTAGATGTTGAGAATACCAATACTGCGAATTGTACGACTGGTGGAACTAAAAAACAAAAGTGTTCCCTTTGTGGCACGGAACAATCCGTTAATACTGAGGCGCTTGGCCATTCTTGGGGGGAATGGGTAGTCGATATAGAACCTGCAGTGGGTACAGTTGGACATAGATATCATGTGTGCTCAAGATGTAACGAAATAGGGGAAGAGGAGTTACCAGCCTTAGAACCTACGCCAGAACCTTCTGAACCTGTCGATCCTGGTACAAATGTAACCCCATAAGATGTTTTAAAAGTAAAGAGGATGCGATTTGCATCCTCTTTACTTATTTGTGAACAGAGTAGTTTTATCCTTTAAGTGCTCTTTCTAGCCAGACAAAACCAATATCTAAAGCACTATAAAGGCTATTCTTTTCGCTTACTCTTACGATTCGGTCCTTTAAGCCCAAACTGGAATCGGTGGACAAAAGCATAACCTGAACACGATTGGCAACATCAATATTGTTCTTATTTTCAGTAGTCAGGACTTGAAGATAAACAACATATGCTGCACTGGGATCTCCATAATAAATATCATTTCCTTTACGGGCTAAAGGTTTGCCTTTATACATCAAACTTTGTTCTGCCATAATTCCTCCGTTATATAATGAAATTCTTGACCATCGCAACTAAAATATCATCACGGTCCATGGAATGCATAACGGAACGAGCATTATTATGGGTAGTGATGTAGGTGGGGTCTTCGGTCAGAAGATATCCAACGATTTGATTTACCGGATTATATCCTTTTTCTTTCAAAGCGTTATAAACGAGTGTGAGTTTATCGCGAATGATGCGATCCTGTTCATCAGCCAGGGTAAAGATCATTGTTTGGTCTTGCATTTTTACTCATCTCCTTTGTAAACTTAAGAATACACTAAATTGATAGTATGCGCAAGTTTGGGATATCCGTTCGGAGATAACTGTCTACGATTAATAATCCGTAAACGTCAAGAAAAGAAGGGGATTATATTGTAAATGATATATGGTGTTGGAGTAGATATGATTTCTATATCTCGTGTTCAGAAGGCATGTGAAAAAGAGAGTTTTTTAACTAAGGTGTTTAGTTGTAAAGAAATAGAACTTTACAGGAATCATCCTGAGAAACTGGCTGCAAATTTTTCTTCTAAAGAGGCGTTTTCGAAAGCTTTGGGTACAGGTCTTCGAGGTTTTGATATGAATGAGGTTGAATTATTACGTGATAACCTTGGTAAACCTTATTATGAATTTTCAGGAAGGGCTTTAGGCATTATGAATTCTCATAAGTTGGTTGCACATGTCTCTGTTTCTGACGAAAAAGATTATGTAATTGTTTTTACAGTATTGGAAACAGAAGAATAATCCTTAAAAAAAGAATTCCTTGTATCTTGCGATACAGGGAACTCTTCTTTTATGAAGTATTTATTGAAGCATCATATGAGCTGCTTTATATATATCACCGCATCCTAAAGTGATCACAAGGTCGCCTTCTTTTGCAATCGACTTGACATGATCAACTACTTCGTCGAAAGTATTAAACCAAACTGATCCAGGTATTTTAGCCGCTAGATCTGCCGTATAAACATTGTATGTATTCTTTTCTCTTGATCCCATGATCTCGGTCATAACAAGTATGTCTGCTTTCTTCAGAGCTTCCACAAATTCATCCATTAAAAGATAAGTTCTGGAATATGTAAAAGGCTGGAATACAGCAATCACACGGTTGTAACCCATATTCTGAGCTGCGTCCAAAGTGGCTGATATCTCCGTAGGATGATGGGCATAATCGTCCGCTACAGTAACTCCATCAAAGGTTCCAAGGAACTCAAAACGACGTCCGGCTCCTGTAAAGCTGGATATTCCTTCCTGAATTGATGAAGCATCACATCCCACTTCAAATGCGGTAACGATTGCGGCAGCAGCATTCCAAACATTATGCTTTCCTGGTATAGACAGCTTAAAAGTGCCTAATTGATCGCCGTTATGAGTAATGCTGAATTGATAGAATGCTTTATCATAAAGCTCGATGTTGGAGATACGGTAATCAGCTTGATCACTCTCTCCAAAATAGATAACAGGAGTTTTACAGGTCGAAAGGGCGGATACTGTGTTTGCGTCATCGATGTTAGCTATTACCGAGTGAGAAGCATTATTCGCAAACTTAAGGAAAGAAAGTTTTGCATTTTCGAGTGTTCCGAAGTAATCCAGATGGTCATCATCAATATTCAGAATAATCGAGTACGCAGGGGAAAGATGTAGGAATGTATCCTTAAACTCACAGGCTTCACACACAAAATGATCACTGTTTCCTACTAAACCATATCCATGTATTAAAGGTAGTTTTCCGCCGATCAACGCGGAAGGATCTTTTCCGGCCTTGATCATAATAGAGGTGAGAAGACATGTTGTAGTCGTTTTTCCGTGAGTGCCGCTTATACAAAGAGAATCTTTATATAAACGTGTAATATATCCAAACATATCTGCTCTGGCGATAACTGGTATGCCGAGTTCGTTTGCTCTAAGTACTTCCGGATTATCTGAGAAGAGAGCAGCGGTTACAACGAGCATCGAGGCGCCTTCTACGTTTTTGGCGTCATGACCCATAAACACTTGGATGCCCATTTTTCTTTCCATATCGATAATAGATCCTTCATTTACATCACTTCCGGATATTTCATATCCCTGGGCGTGAAGAATCTGTACGATAGGAAACATCCCGGAGCCACCTATACCAACAAAATGAATTCGTCCGCCTTTATTCAATAATTCAGAAATATTGTATTCCAACGTTCTTACCTCCGTTACTACTCGTAACATTATATTCCTAAAACACAGTAAAAGAAATAGATTCTGGCATATGATGATTGACCATCGTTTGTTCAATTCTATATAATCTATATGATAAAAAATGTTGCGTGGCTTGCTTGATGTACAGAAATGAAAACTCAGCTTGCCTCCAGCGATGGAGGTGTTTTTTTATGCTAAAAAATCTATCTAACCAGAATAAGATATGGGTTGCTACTGCTTTTTGTTTTCTCTTTATGTTTGCCGAAGCACTAACGGGGAATATTTTTTCAACATTGCAACCATTCATTATTGAGCATTACGGAACGTCATTAACAGAGAGTTCCTTGTTCTCAATGTCAGGCCAAATTGGTCATCTTCTAATTATGTATCTGATCATGATCATTTCTGACCGGATTGATAAAGTTAAGTTACTAGCAGTTCTTGGTCTCTTTCTTGGTGCTTGTTCTCTGGGGATTGGGACAGCTCCTTCTATGGGGGCTTTGATCATTCTACTAGCCATGAGGACTATGCTTGAATCCTACCTGGATAATACATGTACTGCATATATCTCAAATATGTGGGGAGATCAGAGGGGGCATTACATCGGAATGATGTTTGTGCTTTTCGTTATCGGTATGTCTATAGCTCCTAACCTGAATACGTTTGTTATAGAGAATCTGAAATTAGGATGGAACGCAAGTTATACAATCACGGGTGCTTTCTGTGTTGTTGTTACTTTATGCTACATCTTTGTTTTTACGTTGATGAAGAGACCTGTTTTGGAGATCGATAAGGTATCCTCGGGTGGGGAGAAGAAACGTCTTAGCGTAAAGGAAATGTTAAAGAACAGAAATATGAAAGCTCTTTTCTTGGCTAATATCACATTATCGTTTTATATGTATTTCAGTTCGCAACTTCCTGTGTTCTTTTTCATGACAAATGCAGATGTATTTGATACAAAAACCAGAAGCTTAATTGCAACGGCCGGGTCAATTGGTTCTATTGTTAGCCGAGTATTGTATGTGCCATTATCCAAAAAACTGAAAACGATAAGCTATCTCAGGGTGCAGTCTCTTACATCTGTATTATTCAATGTGATCGGGCTTGTTTTTATGAATCCCTACGTTTGGATGGTTTGTCTGTTTTTAAGCAACTGTATCAGCGGAGCAAGTTATACTGCTCGGACAGTGCTTACCTGTGACGAATACCCGGAATATGCATCATCGGCCAGTGCAGCTACTTCTGTTGCAAATGGCATAGCAGGATTGTTTGCAACCCCGTTAATGAATTGGGTTGCTGATTCTGTTTCTTTTATTGTCGCTATGATTATCCCTCTCATTTTTGGAGTCGGAACATATTTTGTATTCAAGTTTGTATATGTCGAACGCAATAAGGGGGATGAGGTAATCGTATGAAAGACATTAGGAAACTGTTTCATATTTCAAATGAAAAAGCGATTACAATTGCTACATTGTTTTGCTTTTTGATTATGGCAGGACGGGGTATGGATACGTCTATTTACAATACCCTTCAGCCTTTCATTATTGAGTATTTTGGTACGTCTTTGACTCAATCATCTCTTTTTACTACTGCGGAGAGTATAGGACATTTATTAATTAATGTTGTTATTATGCGTCTCGCCGACCGCTTTGATAAAGCAAATGCCTTGGGGATCCTTGTCCTTCTCTTAGGAGCTGTTATGCTGGGCATTGGTTCAGCCCCTGTAATGTCAGTATTCATTCTGCTTAAATTCTGTCAGGGAATGCTCTCTCCCTTTATGGATAACGTATGTACGGCTTATACCAGCGATTTGCATTCTGCTAAAAGAAGCACTTCTGTTGGCTCTCTTTTCATGCTTTTTTCATTGGCTGCTGCCCTTATGCCTTCTTATAACACACTGATTGTAAGTACTCTTGGACTGCCGTGGTATATGAGCTATAGGGGAGTAGGCATATATCTAGTTGTTGTAGGCATTTCTTTCTTGATAGTATTTTCCCTTGTTTTTAATCGTCCTCAGACTGAATACACCGACAGCAAAAAGAGAAAAGACAAGGGGAAACTGAGCGTTCTCGAAATGCTTAAGAACAGAAATATGAGGGCGTTATTTGTGGCTAATGTCACGATGTCCTTTTATAATTTCTTTTCTCAAATATTGCCCACCTATTTTTATATGACAAATTCGAACGTATATGATACGGCAATGAGGGGGCTTATTGCAACAGCCAGTTCAATAGGAAGACTTGTATCAAGGATTCTTTATGTGCCTATGTCAAAAAGGGTAAACACGGCTTGGTACCTCCGTTTTCAGGCAATCGCTTGTACTTTGCTTAGTGCTGCGTCCTTTTTTATAGATAATCCATATGTTTGGATTGTTACCATGTTCTTGTCCGGATTATTATCCGGATCAAGTTTTACTGCCCGAACAGTTCTTACATGTGATGAGTATCCGGATTATTCTTCTTCAGCGTGCGCTGCAACAGGTTTAGCACAGGGAATCGCATCTCTTGTTGCTACTCCTGTCATGAGCTATATCGCGGATACAGTATCCTTTACTTTGGCTATGATCATTCCGATTGCTTTTGGATTTGCTACATATTTTGTTTTTAAATTTATGTATAAACCTCATGATGCAGCATAAATGCAAAGATCAATATCTGCTAAGTTATACATAACAAAATTGTGCTATTATTATTGTTAAGAAAGTAGAAAACCTTATTATCAATTGAGTTTTGTTTAAGCTTTAATTGACATTCAATTTCCGCAATGTGATAATTAGCGGAGTGATTACTATTTTGAATGAAGTTTTATTGCATATAATATGACAAACGCTACTTATACGGGTGGTACGCAGGAATATGAATGTAAATGAGTTTACTTTCATATATCAGATTAGGGCTTGTGAGGATATGCTTCTTACGAGCATTGATGAAGACCCGGAATAGGCAGCTTTAACAGGAAGCGTCCGCTATTTTCGAAGCTTTCTGTTTTTTTATGGGGAAAGGATAACAACTTTTGTTTTCGAAAATCATTTTTATAGCAATAGATATTAGATGTGCATATGCATTGGAATGCTATATAACTTTAAAATGGTACGTATTAGGTACTGCAAGATTCGCGCGAGTGTATTCTTAACAAATTAAGTTGACATATTTACAGAAACGGTGGTGATTTTCAAATGAAAAGACTGGCTTTTGATAATGATATGTATCTGAAGATGCAATCCGAGAGGATTATGGAAAGAGTCGCTCAATTCGAGGACAAACTGTATCTTGAGTTCGGTGGCAAGCTTTTCGATGATCATCACGCAGCACGGGTATTGCCGGGATTTGAGCCTGACAGTAAGTTAAGAATGTTGGCAAATCTTAGTGATGAGGCTGAGATTGTTATTGTTATCAATGCGAATGATATCGAGAAGAATAAAAAACGGGATGATTACGGCATTACCTATGATGCTGATGTTTTGAGGCTGATTGATGCTTTTCACAGTCGTGGACTGTATGTAGGAAGTATCGTTATTTCCAGATTCGCTAATCAGCCTGCAGCTGTAGCTTTTCAGCACAAGCTGGAAAATCTGGGGCTGAAAGTATTTCGTCACTACACAATTGAAGGTTATCCATCTAATGTGCTTTCAATAGTGAGCGATGAAGGATTTGGTAAAAATGATTATATAGAGACTACAAGAAAGCTTGTTGTAATTACTGCTCCCGGTCCCGGAAGTGGAAAAATGGCGACATGTTTATCTCAGCTCTATCATGACAGTAAACGCGGCCTGAAGTCAGGATACGCTAAGTTTGAAACTTTTCCGATTTGGAATTTGCCTCTTAAACATCCTGTGAATCTTGCGTATGAAGCTGCTACTGCAGATCTGGAAGATGTCAATATGATCGATCCGTTCCACCTTGATGCCTACGGAATTACAACCGTGAATTATAATCGGGATGTGGAGATTTTTCCTGTACTCCAGGAAACATTTACCCATATACTTGGATACTGTCCCTATAAATCTCCCACGGATATGGGAGTAAATATGGTCGGTTATTGCATAGTGGATGATGATGCAGCTGTAAAAGCTTCCAGGGCTGAAATAATTAGAAGATACTTTAACGCATTAGGCAAAATGCGTAAAGGAGAGTCTGACGGCAAAGAAGCTAATAAGATTGAACTGATCATGCGGCAGGCAGGGATCTCTCTTGATGAACGTCCTATTGTAAAAGCTGCTAGAGAGAAAGAGGAGCAAACCGACGGTCCTGCCGCGGCAATTGAATTACCGGACGGAAGAATTGTGACAGGAAAGACTACGTCACTTCTTGGAGCAGCATCTGCTGCGTTGATCAATGCATTGAAACTTAGTGCAGGAATTCCTGATTCAATCAAACTGATGAGTAAGTATATGATCGAGCCTATTCAGGAACTAAAAACAAAGTATTACGGAAGCAATCCTTTGCTTCATATTGACGAGATCATGATTGCTTTATCTGTATGCGCAATTCAGGATTCAAATGCTGCAGCGGCATTGGAGCAGTTGCCAAAATTAAGAGGAAGCGATATGCATTCATCAGTTATTCTCTCCACTGTTGATTTGAACTCGCTTCGAAAATTAGGCCTGAATGTGACATGTGAACCGAAATACGAAACCAATAAGTTTTATAACGATTGAAAGAAAGGCACACTGTACAGTGTGCCTTTACTATTTCCTAAAAGATTCGATATTTGACCTCAGCCGTTAGATTCTCTTGTCAGATTATGTATCCAGTTGGTTTTCAGTACAAAATAGAGCCCAACCAAGGATTTTAGCGGCATGTCCAATTTAACCAGGAGAGCCACAAGAGGAGGGGATAGTTTCCAAATATATACTCCGATCCATCCCAAAGGAATAGCGATCATCCACATTACCACTATATCTGTGAAAAAACCTACCTTGCCCATGCCACCCGCTCTAAGAGTGCTGACAAGAATAACTGAGTCAAATCCGGTGAAGAAAGTCTGAATCATTAATACTTGCATCATCTTGTTTGCGGTAGCAACAACTTCCGGAGACACGTCGTAAAAACTTAGATAAATGTGGCGCAGGATAAACAGGAGCAATGTGCTAACAATACTGCTTAACAACGTGTATATCACAAAAGTATTAGCAGATTTCTTTGCTCTTTCTGCATCACCTTTTCCTATGTTTTGGCCAATGATTGTTATAGCCGCACTTCCGAGTCCTGTTTGGACAATAGAAAGAAGCTGACAGAGATTAATGGCAATGCCATATGAGCTAGTAGCAATAGTGTTCATTCTTCCCATAAGGATCTGAGGCATGTTGTTGCCTACGCTCCATATGAGTTCGTGGCCCATAACGGGATATGCAACATGGAGGAAATCCTTCAAAAGATTCGTATCCTCTTTGTTACTGATATCCAATATGGAATAGGCTGTTTTGGATTTTTTGAACAGTACATATGTTACAAATGCCAAAGATATGATTCGAGATACTAGCGATGAGATTCCTGCTCCGATTACACCAATACGAGGAATGAGGAGATAAGAAAGGATCAGATTAGAAATGCTGCATATAGCATTACCGGAGAATACATATTGAACCATCTCCAGGGAATTAAAACAGCTGTACAATGCATTACATACGCCAAACAGAAGATACACGGGTGCAGTTATTCTAAGATATTGAGCACCTAATAGAATCACGTTTGGATCTTTTGTCATGAGGCTCATAATTTCTGAGGGGAAAACTAACATCAAGACAGAGAAAAACAAGCCAAGAAGCGCTTCAAGGCGTACACCTATTGAAATAATGGTGTTTATTTTTGCTGAATCCCTTTTACCCCAGTACTGAGCAGTCAGTATTCCACACGAAGATGCGAAGCCGAAAGTGATTACTTCGTATATTGCAAAAACTGAGGCAGTTTGAGTAATAACGGAAATCTCAACCTCACCGAAATAGTGTCCGGTCAGAAGATTGTTCAGAGCATTTACGCTTACATTCAATAAAGCCTGAATTGTGCTGGGTAATGCAAGTCGAAAGACCCAAGTAGCGAACTCATTACTTTTAATATAACTGTTGTTTATCATCTCATACTCCATGGCTGAAATCGTCATTATATTATCATTATTTCGTGTAAAAAGCACCAGATAGAGCGAATATACAAATAGTATTAGAATGTTGCGCGTTGAAAACTCTGTTGAAGATGTTAAAATCTGCCGTTATTTCTATGTCTTGCGGTTATTGACCTCCTTTTCGGAAGCGTAAAGGAAGAATTACAAAAGGTAAATGTGTAGTATTATAACGATATACTTATGTGGAATATAATTCTTGATTTTGATAGAATAGGCACAGTTAATCTATAGAGGTGATATTTTTGTTCGATTCTTTTATAGGAAATGACCAGCTAATTGATAGTATTAAGTCTTTGGTTATATCCGGCAAGCTTCCTCATGGTATCGTTATCCAAAGCGAAGAAGGGCAAGGGGGCGGTCTATTTGCTATGGAATTGGCTGAGTGTTACCTTGAGGATAATAATCAGCTTGTCAAAAGAGGAATTCATCCTGATTGTATCGTAATTGAAGGCAGTGGCATTTCAGGAGATATTTCTGTACAGTCCGTTCGCGATGCTTTGTATGAGGCTAATAAGGCTTCCGTAATGACAGACGGGAAAAGGGTTATACTTGTAAAGAAGGCCGAACACCTTAACCCAAGTTCATCGAATGCTTTACTGAAAATGCTTGAAGAACCTCCCAATGGTGTTATTTTTGTATTGACTGTCAAGGATAAATATGATCTTTTACCTACGATTCTCTCACGGGTTTCCGTTTATCATTTACAGGATCTTCCAATTGAAAAATGTGCTGCAGAAGTATGCAAAAATCGAGAAAAATGTGATATGAAGACAGCAATGAATTACGCTGAAATATTTGATGGTCGTTATGGACTGGTCCTACGTGCTATTGATGAGCCACAGTTTGCTTCGATTGCAATTGGAGGAAAAGATTTTTGCAGGGATGCGTTGAGGTCAGATTTGTTCGGAATGCTATCCCATTTGTCTATGGCTGAAGACCGCGATAATTTAAAAGATTTACTCAATGCCTGTGTTTTATGGCTTAAAGGCCAAATGCGAGAGGGTGTTATTGAAAGTAAAAAAGCAGAGGCTGTTCTAGATGCGGTTAGTAAATGCTACGAGGATATCAGCAAATATGTTAATATAAAACTGTTACAGACCAGACTTGCTTATGAACTTATATAATATTTAGGAAGACTTGAAATTTATGGGAATTAAGGTAGTTGGAATTAGATTTAGGGGAACAGGGAAAAGCTATTATTTTGACCCCGAAGATGTTGAATATAAAAAAGGGGAGAAAGTAATAGTAGAGACCTCCAGAGGCGTGGAGATTGGCGATGTTTCATTTCCTCCTACAATTGTTAGCGAGGAAAGCTTAAGGGATACCTTAAAGCCTGTTTTGCGCAAGGCCAGTGAAGAGGATATCCAGGTATATGAAGAAAACTGTCTAAAAGAAAAAGAAGCACTTCAGATATGTAAGCAGAAAGTTGCAGAGCATAATCTGGACATGAATCTGGTCGATGCTCAGTATACTTTTGACGGCAAAAAGATTACTTTTTATTTTACTTCTGATGACAGAGTCGATTTCAGAGAACTTGTAAGAGATCTTGCTTCTATTTTTCATATAAGAATAGAACTGAGACAGATCGGTGTTCGAGACGAGAGCAGAATGATGGGAGGAATTGGCGTCTGTGGTCAACCATTTTGCTGCTGCAGATTCTTGCCTGATTTTCAATCTGTTACGATTAAGATGGCCAAAGAGCAGGGTAAATCTTTGTCTCCCACGAAGATTTCGGGTGCTTGCGGTAGATTAATGTGCTGTTTGAAATATGAACAGGATCTGTATGACGAGTTGTCTAAGTTAGTTCCTACAGTAGGTTCATATGTTTCAACTCCCGATGGAAAGGGTACTGTTGTTGAATCGAATATATTGCTTTCTAATGTGAAGGTAAAGATGGATGAAACAGAAGCAGTTAAATCCTTTAATGGAGACGAAGTAATCAAAATTGCAGGCGGGAGAGTAAGAAGAACGATTGCTGATGCTCAGAAAATGAGGAAATCATCAGGAAATGAATAAGACTTGAAAAATCGTTTTTCTGTGATATCATAAAACTGCAATGATTCTAGGAGGTATTTTTACTATGGCATATGTAGTAGGTGAAGGATGCATTAATTGTGGTGCATGCGAAGCAGGTTGTCCTGTAGGCGCTATTTCTGAAGGCGAAGACAAGCGCGTTATCGATCCTGATGTATGTGTAATGTGTGGAGCTTGCGAAGCAACTTGCCCGGTATCTGCAATCACAGAAGAGTAAGCTGTATATAAAATGATGGCGGGCACTTATAGTGTCCGCCTACTTTTTAGTATCATGGAACAAAGTATTAAATTAAAAAATGGACTTTGTCTTTATGTGGACAGTATGGAGCAGCCATCAATAGCCCCATGGTTGTTGGCGCATTTTTCTTCTATAAAAGGTAAACAATCATTACTGGAACTATGTTCTGGAAACGGAGCCTCGTCTTTTTGGTGTATCGATAATGGCTTTTCAGGCGATACGGTGTTACTTGACAGAAGAGAAAGTGTTCTTCGCTTGGCAGAAAAGACGATTGAATATAATTCTCTCAGCAACGTAAGAACTTGTTGCTCAACATTGGAGCAATATAGAGCGGATAAAAAATATGACGTTGTGATATGTAATCCTCCTTTTTT
Source organism: uncultured Faecalibacterium sp. (assembly GCA_964599695.1). Classification (GTDB taxonomy): domain Bacteria; phylum Bacillota; class Clostridia; order Oscillospirales; family Ruminococcaceae; genus RUG11783. Next base: position 11,503 of record CAZRGP010000004.1, on the reverse strand, counting down.
TTCAGAAGCGTTCACAAGTGAGGATGATGATATTCGAGCGATCCGACACGAGGAAGGACTTACGTTGGATCAGTTATGTGGTGTTGTTTCCAAAGCGATCAAGCAAAGGGGACATTTTTATTTATGCCATATTCCGTCAAGACTTATAGATGTGCTTAAAGCTCTTGATGACAAAAAGTTTGAGATTAAAGGAATCAGGTTTTGCAGAGACACTTCTGGAGCATTACCATTTTTGGTTTTGATTGATGCAGTGTTCATGGGAGGCAAAGGGGTAACGATTTATCCGGATTTTGTCGTTAAAGATTCTTCAGGTCAATATACGGAAGAAATGAAAGAGTTATGTGAGAGGAAGGGTATATGAATACTTGGGGAGTTTTGTACGTCGTTGCAACACCTATCGGAAATCTTGGAGATTTTTCTACACGTGCAATTCATGTTCTTAACGAAGTGGATTTTATTGCTGCTGAGGACACAAGAGTAACAGCAAAGTTACTGAACCATTTTGACATTAAGAAGCATCTTGTGAGTTGTCAAAAATATAACGAGAAAGAGCGTACGGAACAGATTATTATGCGTCTCAAAGAAGGAGAATCATGTGCGTTTTGTTCAGACGCAGGGACTCCTGTTATCAGTGATCCGGGTGGGTTACTTGTTTCCAAGGCACTTGATGAGGGGATTAAAGTCGTCCCGATATCTGGTCCGTCAGCTGTAGTAACTGCTCTTTCTGTATGTGGGATACATTGTGAGCGATTCTGTTTTGAAGGTTTTTTACCGACACCAAAAGGAGGAAGAAAAAAGAGACTCGAAGAGATACAAAACGAAAAAAGAACACTTGTGTTCTATGAAGCTCCACACAAGTTGCAAAGGACGCTTGAGGACTTAGCTTTGTACTTAGGAGACCGCAGAATTACGATCTGTCGTGAGATGACAAAAGTACATGAGGAAATATGGAGAACGAGCCTTGGCGAGGCAATAAAACATTATAACGAGAATCCCCCTAAAGGTGAGTTTGTCCTCGTAGTAGAAGGGTCTCAGGATATCAAGGCAGGAGCAGAGGTGAGTGTGAAAAATGCTGTGCAACAAGTGCTGAAAATGTGCGAGGAAAACGATTTGTCGCTTGCTGCCGCAGCCAAAATTGTAGCTAAAGAAACCGGATTATCGAAAAGCGTACTATATAAGTCAGCTATTGAGGCAAAAGAATGAGAAGGCTGATTATTATTTCCGATTCTCATGGCAGAACAAAATCATTTGAGAAGATCTGTGCTTCACATCCGGAAGCGGAGAGATTTGTGTTTCTTGGTGATGGCGCCGGAGATTATGAGTACATTCATTCTTCTCATCCTGATTGGGCAATGATTGGTGTGCAGGGAAATTGTGATTACATGTCTGTTCTTCCCGATCTTCAGGAAATGGTATTAGATAATTGGCGTATACTGATGGTGCATGGGCATAAGCAGGCTGTTAAGAGTACAGATCATTATTTGTTGAAAGAAGCTAAAGAGCGTGGATGTAACGCAGTTTTATTTGGACATACACATGTTCAGCAATGTTATAAAAAAGATGGAATTTGGTTATTGAATCCCGGAGCTGTTATGGATTATAGGGGACCACAATATGCAGTTCTTGATCTGGGAGGAGAGAATATATTCATTGCCAATCTTACTTTTTATAAAATGTAATTGTGAAAATAGCGTATCGTAATGCAAAAAATGGAGGATAACAATATGTACTGCAGTAATTGTGGGATTGAACTACCTAGCGATGCGAAGTTTTGTTCCAATTGTGGAACAGCGGTAGTTCCCGTCAATACATTAGGAGAAAGCGAAACCAACCCCAACGGCGATATGGCGATAGAGGATACGGTTGTTGGGGCGGAAAATGATAAAGATAGTATTTTGGAATCAGACAACGAATTGGTTTCTGCTCTTGAAGGGGCTATTCCTGGTGTATATCTGGTTGGCGATCAATCTCATAATTTAGAACAGGATAACTTGGCTTCTCAGAATATTCAGACACATGCGGTGAATGACGGTTTATTTCAGAATGAGAGTTCGCTCTCTAATTCAAGCGCTGGTGTTTCTGACAATTCAGATAATTCACGTGTCCCGTATGAATACCAAATTCAAGAAGGTCAACCTGCTTACGTCCAGAATTCAGTAAATGTTTTTCCGCCTTCTTATGTTTCTAATGATAATAAAGCGGAAACACAAGGATTGTCTGGAAGTGGGAGTCAGGTAAAAAAGAAGAGCAAACTGCCTCTTATAATCGGTTTGCTGGTATTGGCTTTAGTAGCCGGTTTCCTAATTTATCAGAGTCTTCCTTCTATAAAATATGATAAGGCAATGAATAAGGGGGAAGTAGCTTATGACAACAAGGACTACAATGAAGCGATAGAACAATTCCAGAATGCTTTATCTTATAAACCTGGCGATAGTGTTGCTCAAACGGATCTTTTTTATTCGTATGATAATCTGGGTATGGAAGCATATTCTAATGACGACTACGAAACTGCTATCAGGTATTACGATGAGGCGAGGGTCTATTGCCCCGATTATGATAAGGAGTGTGTAGATTATATCAGTCTGATTTATAGTGACTGGTGCCTGAATACCGCAGATAGCGGGGCAATCGATGAAGCTGAGCGGATTTACAATGAAGCGATTTCTGCTGGGTATTCAATGGAATCTACGAGAGAAGAGCTGGATGTTATTATTGCTACAGCTGAACTTATGAAACAAGGACAGGAGGCAGCGCAGAATCTTGCGTCGGAAATAGATTCCGGAAGTCTTCCTTTTATATTCCTCGAATATAATGCTAATGGGAAGGGATTTGCTAATAGTTTTTATGAAGCAGGTGGAGAATTCCCTGTAGTATTCGATGTTGAGGGGTGTGAGTATAGTAAGTTAGGCTTTTACGTCGTGGATGGGGGAATAGCTTTCTATTACGGAGAATATTCAGGGCTGGATAGAAATGGCGAAGGTAAGTGGTATTACTATTCCTCTAGTGGGATTGGATCTTATATTGAGTACGAGATGACAGGAACTTGGGAAAACGATGTACCTCAAGGTGAAGCGAAGGAACACATTCTACAATACAGTTCTTCCGTTCCTACAGAATGGTACGTATATTCCAAGGTAAAAGATGGTCTATACGATGGTGAAGTCACATGGGATTATGTCAATGATGATACCTACAAGGGGAGTTTCACTGAGGGCATTGTAAACGTTATTGATACGGTTGATCCTAATGGCAATAAATCTAATGTTATTGCATATAATGAGAGCAAAAATGCATGGATATATAGATCTGACGATGTACTTGGCAGATTGAATGGAATATTCGGATTCAGGGGATAGATAAACCATGATCCATAACATGAACCCCCAATACTAGAACCAGTGTTCAGTATTGGGGGTTCAATTAACATAGTATAAATGCGATGAAGAAAGAGAGTTATAATGTGACTGCTGTATCGAGAGCTATTTCCATCATGCTCTTAAAAGCGGTCTGTCTTTCTTCAGGGGTAGTTTCCGCGCCTTCCTTATCGGAAATTGTGAGTAGACACGCAGCATTCTTTCCCAGATATTTTGCATTTGCAAACAAACCAAAGCTTTCCATTTCCACTGCAATCAATTTATAGGGAGGAGCTTTTTGTACAGAAGGATCAGAATAAAAACAATCGCTGCTGTGAACGATACCACGGAAAATATGTTTTCCCAGTTTATCAGCTGTAGCTGCGAGTTTATCCGTCAAATCCTTCGACGGATACATCAGGTCACTATCATAATCGAATGCAACCTTAGCGTAGGAAGAAGCACTATAAGCAGAATCAGCGAGAACAACGTCAAATAGATCCATTTCCGGAAGCATGCCACCGCATGAGCCAATTCTAATGATGTTTTCTACTCCGTAGAATTTGAACAACTCAAAAGAATAAATTCCTACAGAAGGAATACCCATACCATGACCCATCACGGAGATGGGAACTCCTTTATAGGTGCCTGTATAACCAAGCATACCTCTTACGTGATTAAACTCTTTTACATTTTCCAGAAAGTTTTCGGCAATAAATTTTGCTCGTAAAGGATCTCCTGGCATTATAACGGTTTTCGCGATATCCCCTAGTTTAGCGCTGTTGTGAGGAGTGCCATTGAATTCTGACATGATAAATAATTCTCCTTTTCAATACTCTATATAAAGGTTAGTTTGGTTTTTCGGAGAAGTCAATTCGCAATAGTCTAGAAAAACTATGTGATTTTAGGACATGTTGACGAATCATACTAACTAAAGTCAGGAAATATCGAACATAAATGGTATAATAAGTACAATTCTTTTTTCTTCATGAATACGGAGATTTTTTTTGCACGAATTCATATCATGATGAGAAAATATTTGTTCATCATTCTGTTTGAATATTTTGCATCAAGGGCCTAAGGAGAATTTGAATGAAATACTTTTTATCCTAAATCTAATTGCAGGAAAGGGCGGAAATGAGACCAGATTGCGCACTGCAATTGATAAGCTGGAGCAAGTTGATGACTGTGAATTATATGTTACAAGAGGGGAAGAGGACGCCACTCGTTTTGTAAAAGATACGATAGAAAAGTATCCCAATGAGGAGATACGTTTTATCGCTTGCGGGGGAGACGGTACTTTTTCTGAAGTATGTAATGGGGCTGTCGGATACGATAATGTTAGCGTAACAGTATATCCTTGTGGCAGTGGCAACGATTTTGTAAAATCCTTTGGCGGTGCAGATAAATTTCTAAATGTGGAAGCATTAGTAAATGCACCGGTCCAAAAATTAGACGCCATCAAAGTCGGAGATCATTATTGTGTCAATGTCTTAAATTTTGGATTTGACACTACTGTAGCAATTTATGTACAGGAGAGGCGAAAACAATTAGGGCATGGGTCTAAGTTTGCTTATACTGAGGGAATAGTTAAAGCTCTTATAACAAGTGTAAAGAATGAGTTTAAGGTAGTGGCAGATGGAGTTGATCTTAACCCGGATAATTATGGTTTGTTTTGTACGTTAGGAAACGGACAATATGTTGGTGGATCATTTAGATGCTCTCCGAAGGCAATCACGAATGATGGCTGGATCGATGTTTGCGTTTTTAAACCATGTTCCAGACTTCGTGTTCCGTTTTTGATCGGCCATTATATGAAGGGGGAACATCTTGATACCAAAAGTATGGCTGACCTTGTTACATATGTACGAGCTAAAAGAATTGAGGTTACCGCCCCTGAGGGTTTCGCATATTCTAATGATGGAGAGATAATTTACGACAATCATTTTGTGGCTGAAATAGTTGAAGGCGCTTTGAACTTGGCTGTACCTGTATAAAAAATAACAATATTATTTCAATATTTTGCTATTTGTTGACAAAACATAGACCAACTAGTAATCTTTAAGAGAGTAAACAACTCATAATATGAAAGAAGGGTAGATTAATGAAAAAATTTCTTTCCTTAATGCTCGTCCTTGTCCTCGCGTTTGCTTTAGTAGCATGCGGTGGCGGCGAGACAGAGCCGGCAGGTGGCAATGACGAGCCCACTGGTGGCGAATCCGAAGTAGCAGCTCTGCGTGTTTGCTATGTTGTTTCCGCACTCGGCGACAACTCTTTCGCAGACTCCTGCGACAATGGTCTGAAAGAAGCTCAGGCTGACTTTGGCATCACTTATGACTGCCAGCAGGTTGGTGAAGATGGCGTTGTTAACGGCGTTCGTGAGGCTGCTCAGAATGGCTATGATATCGTAGTCGCTGGTTACAGCTCTGATGTTCGTGCTCTCCTCGACGAGGAGTCCATGGACTATCCGGACACAACATTCTTCCTTTATGACTGCACAGACACAGGCTATGAGCCGAATGAGAACATTCTCGCTGTTGTATTCGGTGCTAACGAATCTGACTTTGTGTGCGGCGCAATTGCTGCATGCCAGTCCACAACCAAGGTAACTGGTTGGGTTGGCGGCCAGGAGAACACAGGTCTTTATGACTTCCTGGTAGGTTGGGTCGAGGGCGTTAAATACGCAGATGAGACCGCTTCCACAGCTTATTCCTGGGTTGCTGGTAACTCCCCCTGGAGTGACCCTGCAAGAGCGAAGGAATTGACAAAAGCTCTTTATAACAACTACAAAGCTGACATCATGCACGGTGTTGCTGGTCAGTCTGGTGATGGTGTTATTGAAGCTGTTCTCGAGCTCCGCGAGGCTGGCGATGATACTGTATGGGATATCGGTGTTGACTCCGACCAGTATGCTGTATTCTTGAACAACGACAAAGAGGATAAAGCTGAAGTTATTCTTACTTCTGCTCTTAAGAAAGTTGCTCAGCCTGTTTACGACCTGGTTAAGACAATTAACGAAGGTGGTACACCTGTTCTTGGCACAAGGCTTTATGGTATTGCCGAAGGTGCTGCGGGATGCGCTGACAACGATTTCTTCAAGGCAAATGCGAACGCAGATGCTCTTGCTATCGCTGATAAGATCACACAGGATGTTCTTTCTGGTGCTCTCACTGTTGACTCTGCATATGGCAAGTCTCTTGACGAGCTGAATAAGATCTTTGCTGATACAACAGTTAACTTCGTAGCTGTTTCTGCATAATTCATTTGTTTACTCAATTAATTCTGATATAGAATTGAAAATCGGTGCTGTATTAATACAGCACCGATTTTTCATGGTAGAATATTATAAATTGGAGGATATTTAAATATGGAAAGAATAGAGAGTTTTTCAGTTAACCACTTAATTCTTGAACCGGGAATCTATGTTTCACGTAAGGATGAATTTAATAATGTTGTCCTTACTACTTTTGATATAAGGATGACGTCTCCCAACAAGGAACCTGTAATGAATACTGCTGAGATACACACGATAGAGCACCTTGGAGCTACATACTTAAGAAATCATCCTAATTGGAAAAAGAAAGTTGTATATTTCGGTCCTATGGGGTGTAGGACAGGATTCTACTTGATACTTGAAGGAGACCTTATGTCTGCAGATGTTGTAGAGCTGGTTAGAGATATGTTTTCTTTTATAGTTGACTTTGAGGGTGATATTCCAGGAGCGAAACCTGAGGAATGCGGTAATTATTTGGATCAGAATCTAGACATGGCTAAATGGTTATCCATAAGATATATAAACAATACAATTAATCTTATTGATGATAAACACTTGAATTATCAAAAATAGTCTTTCAGAAGAATAGGTTATAGACTCCAGTAAATCCAACAAGTAAATAGGTTAATAATTCAGCTTGTCTGACTTCTATGCGATCTATAAATGATTTGCTTACAATACCTGATATAAACACTCCTAACATTCCGATTATAATTAGAGGGAGATGTTCTATCTTAATCAGACCTGAAGATATACGCACAATTGTATTAAATAGTCCTGTAATTAAAAAGAATAGTTGAATCGATCCAAGATATTCGCTTCTTGATTTAGTAGTATTCATGAAGTATATGGCTATTAATGGTCCACCTATGCCGAAAAAGGCTGTAAATATGGCGTAAGCAACTATAATAATCAATTTAACAGGTAAGGATAGATTCCATTTTTTTCCTTTATTGAATATAAGGTAGTATAAGGAAAGGATAATTAGAAACATTCCAAATGCTTTTTTCACTGTTTGTTGATTTGTTTTGATTGATTGTAGTGTAGCAAAAGCATTTACAATTATGCTAATTAATGAAGGAATCAAAACCTTCTTATATATGACGTCTTTTCTATGCTGAAAAAAGACGTGCAGATTCCCTACGATAGTAGATGAATTTGCTATACCTATAGAATCAGTAATTGGAAGAAAAAAAGGAAAAATAATCATCATGATCATAACAGCTCCGAAACCAGTGCACCCTTGTAAAAAACCGGATATGAATGATCCTATAGATATGATTAAGTATTTCATGTATTTTCCTTTCACTGATAGTATGGGATAATGCAGTAGGTGTGGCATTCACTTTAATTAATGTGACTTATGTCCTTGAGTATCATTAAGAATCATAATAAAATAGAATTATAAAATCAAATCATCATGTAGAGAAAGAGGTTGTAAAATGGCTGAATTCAAAGGAACCCCACACAACAGTGCTAAAGTTGGCGACATTGCCAAAACCGTTATTATGCCCGGTGATCCGTTACGTGCTAAGTTTATCGCGGAAAACTTCCTCGAAGATGCCAAAGAATTCAATCATGTACGTGGAATGCTTGGATATACAGGTAAGTACAAAGGCGTTGAAGTTTCTGTTATGGGCCACGGAATGGGTATTCCTTCAATTGGAATCTATTCATTCGAACTTTACAAATTCTATGGTGTAGAGAACATTATCCGTGTCGGTTCATGTGGTGGATTGCTTCCTGAGATGGACCTCTATGACGTGATTCTTGAAACAGCAGCTTTTTCTGATTCTACCTATGCGAAAGTTGCTTTTGGATACGAAGAAGACCTAATGTATCCCGATAAAGAATTGACAGATAAACTTGCAGCTACAGCTGAAAAACTTGGAAGAAAGATTTATAAAGGTATCGGAAGCAGCGGCGACTGTTTTTATGGTGATCCGGAGATTCGGGCTTCCAGACCGAAGAAATACGATATTATTGCTGGCGAAATGGAAGGCTTTGGTTTGTTCGCTAATGCAAGATACCTTGGTAAAAAGGCTGCATGTCTTTTAACTGTCTCTGATAAGAAAGGGGCTGAAACAACGCCTGAAGAGAGACAGACCGCTTTTAAGAGCATGATGGAAATTGCTCTTGATACTGCTATCGAATTATAAAAGCAATACAATATCAAAAGACTGAGGGTGATGCCTCAGTTTTTTGATACAAAGAATAAGTAGAAATAGAATCTTTTTTGTTCTTGATTTATATCATTAGTAGGTTGGATCATGCATAAAGAGAAAATTATTCTAGATGTAGATACTGGTTCGGATGACGCTGTCGCTCTCGTATGTGCTTTGTTAAGTGAAGATATTGATGTATTAGGAGTGACCACTGTCGGCGGAAATGTAGAACTGAAAAATACGACGGATAATACCCTGAGAGTACTTGAATTGTGTGATTCATGCGATATTCCTGTATATATGGGAGCAGAATTGCCTCTCGTGTCTACCTTAGTTCCATGGGGGATTCAAGGTATGACATTGCCTCATCGTGAGATATTAGGAGATGATAAGGAGCGAGTCCATCCTCATCATCTTCCTCTTCCTCCTACATCACTAAGAGCGAATGAACAAAGAGCATCATTATGGATAGTAGAAAAGCTTTTGCAAATGCCGGATAGATCTGTAACAATTGTTCCTGTAGGACCTCAAACAAATCTTGCTTTAGCTATACGTTCAGATGATAGAATCCTTAAAAAGATTAAACGTGTTGTTATGATGGGAGGATCTCATGATGTATACGCTTCCACACAAGCTGCTGAATTCAATGTGTGGGTGGATCCTGAGGCGGTTGAAATTGTTTTGAGCAGCGGACTGGATGTTACGATGGTTTCACTGGATGCTACTTCAAATGCATATTTAAATCATGAGCAAGCAGCTCAGATTAGAGCTATAGGAACGAAACAAGCTGTCTTTGTAGCCGATATGATAGAGCAAAGATTGAGAGCAAGTGATAATAATCTGGGAAAAACAAAAGGTAAGATAGTAGGTGCTGCCCTTCATGATCCTCTTGCTGTATGCGCTGTTGTTCACCCCGAAGTATTGAGTGAGATTTGGGACACAAGTTGTCATGTGGACCTTGGAAGAGGTTACGCATACGGTGAAACTGTTTTAGGAAGAAATTATACTGTCATTATGGATAAACAAGGGAATCAAGTTGACTTACCAATTAATTGTCATTATGCTAAAAAAGCTGATTCTAAAGTGTTTTTTCATTGGATCTATGATTTGCTACTTAAAACAAAGGAGTAGTTTATATGAGCCCTAATTCCCTTAAAAATGATCATTTGAATGTTGAATCTGCTATATCTACATTTGCTCTTTTTATGCTGGCTATTATGGCTATGCTTCCGCCAATCATATTTTTCACATTTGCGCGCTCTTTACGGTATTGGTGGATTATTTTGTTATTTGCATATTATGGCTTTTTGTGTTGGATTCTAGGGCACATCTTATATCGGAGAAAGATGCGCGAAGCTCGCATGTATCTTGGTAATGAATTGTATTATCAGAAGTATCCTTCCGAAAGACGAAGAGATGATAGAATAGCGAAAATCAGGGATATCATAGATTCATTATATATTTCGCAGTAAGAGGTAATTTGAAATGACTGTTCTTGATGGAAACAGAGATAAGATTCTAGGATGTATAGTTGGGGGGGCTATTGGGGATGCTTTAGGCTACCCTATAGAGTTTAAACAAGAAGCAGACATATTTGCGACTTATGGTCCTTCTGGTATTCAGCATTACGACATTGATGAATCTTGTGGTAAAGCATTAATTTCTGATGATACACAAATGACTTTATTTACTGCAAATGGCCTTTTGTCTGGCGAGAGTTCAGGGAAAATGTGGAAGACACATTGGAAGCCGAGAAATTCTGTTGCGAGCGCATATTGGGATTGGCTTGCAACTCAAAAATATGCTTCTCATGGTATGTTGCCGGATTTTGATTCTATTGAGGGAAATGCTTGTTGGTTGGTATATGTTCCCGAATTATATGAATGGAGAGCGCCTGGTAACACGTGTCTGTCATCTTTGAATGAAAGGGGAGAGAACTTAAACGAAATTGAAGATTACATTGTCGCTCCTATTAATGATAGTAAGGGGTGTGGTGGTGTAATGCGAGTTGCCCCTTTAGCTTTGAAATTTCATGGAAATATAGAGTGGCTAGATCGAGAAGCTGCACAAATAGCTGCTATAACTCATGGTAATTCATTAGGTTACATGCCCGCGTCGGTTCTAGTACATATCATTAACCGGCTTGCGTATAGTAATAGTGATAATTTGCACGATATTGTTATTGAAGCTAGAGATACAGTGGAAAGGATTTTCAGCGATGATACTCAGATTGGTGTCATGACTTCACTAATTAATAAAGCAATCGATCTAGCAGGTAATAGTAAAGAGGACATGGAAAATATCCATGAACTTGGGGAGGGATGGATCGCAGAAGAAGCTCTGGCTATCGCTATATATTGTAGTTTACGTCATACTACGGATTTTGACAGTGCTATACGTGCTGCTGTTAATCATGATGGGGACAGTGATTCTACTGGTTCGATAACAGGTCAGATTGTTGGTACTTTAATTGGTTTTTCTAACATATCTGAGATGTGGAAAAAAGATTTGGAATTGTATGATGTCATTTTGGAACTTTCCAATGATCTTTATGAAGGATGTCATATGAAAGCTTCTAGTTCGTTTTATGATATGGAATGGGAAAGAAAGTATTCTGAAAACAGATGGAAATAAGTTGAATTCATTTATTTAAGATAAGGGGCTGTTGCAAAATGGAAGTTTTGTAACAGCTCCTTTTTCATGTTCCCCGT
>CAZRGP010000003.1:0-168077 GCA_964599695.1 uncultured Faecalibacterium sp. | reverse complement strand
AAAGCAAGAGCAAAAGTATAAGGTGCATAATATATTACGCATCTTATCTATATTTACTATTCTATTATCTGAATAGACTAGACACTAGTTTGCGGGCGATTCATCCCATGTTTGAAAGCACGGGTATTCTCGCTTGACTAATAAAATCGATTTATTAAACACATTAATAATATGAATGGTGATTGATATGGCGAACAAAGACGAAAGAAGGGCGAGGATCGGTCAGGATTTCACTTTCTGGCAGCTGATCTGGTTTTGTGTCCCGGCGATCATGACAAATCTGTTTACATCATTATTCCGGACATTGGATGACGGTCTGTTCGTCAGCCGGTTCGTGGGGGAGACTGCGCTTGCCTCCATCAAGATCATTCAGCCCGTCAACGCCATACTCATGGGTTTTTCCCATCTGTTCTCCATCGGTGCCAGCACCCTGTCGGCGCATAAGATGGGTGAAGGAGACAGGGAGGAGGCCAACCGGATATTCACCAGGGTCGTCGTCTCCGCGGGCGTGGTCGGACTGCTGTTCACAACAGTTATCCTTGTTTTTGAACAGCCGATCCTGTTGTTCCTGGGAGCGGACGAGGGGACACTCCCCATCGCGATGTCCTACACCAGGATCATTTATTCGGACGCAGCTCCTCATCTTATCGGACTATGCCTTGCCAGCTATTATTCCACTGCAGGAAAGCCTGTCATGGGGCTTGTCAGTTCGGTGCTCAACGGTACAATGAACATCGTTTTCGACGTGATCCTCATCGTATGGCTGAAGATGGGAGCGGACGGAGCGGCATGGTCCACGGTCCTGGGCGAGATCGCGGTCATGATCCTCGGAATGGTGTTTTATTCCATCCAGAAACATGAGATCCACTTCACAAGACCCGAGGGGAAATACATCGAGACGACCTGGAAAGCCTGGAAGGCAGGATTTTCCCAGTTCATCAGCAGCCTTTCCATCAGTGTCACCAGTTACGTCACCAATATCACCCTTATCTCGCTGCTTGGCTCCAACGGGATCGCCGCCAATTCCATCATCAATGATCTGAGGATGATGCTCAATACGGCTTTTGTAGGTTACGCGGGTTGTGTGGGTCCTGTCATCGCATATAATTACGGCAACCGCAACCCGAAACGTCTCAAAAAGATCCTGGGCTACAATCTGAAATTCTGGTTCTTCGGTACGGTCACGCTTACAGCTCTGGGACAGTTGCTCAGGCGCCCTCTCATAAGCATTTTCATACCGGATCCGGAATCATCCCCAATATATGCCATGACGCTGGAGGGACTGACCATCGAGTATTTCGCTGTGATCTTTTCAGCGGGATGCATCCTGGTCATGAGGATGTTCGTTGCCCTTGGCGCGCCGAAGTATGCGGCGATTCTTTCCACGTCGAGGAACTTTGTTTTCCGTCTGATCATGCTCATTGTTCTCCCGCGAATGTTCGGGGAACTGGGCGTGTGGCTGGCTTTCCCTGTCGCGGAATTCTTCTCCTTCCTGGTTGCAGCCCTGATTGTATACCGCAACAGGGACAATTACGGATACGGAAGATCCGGAGAAGCTTATCTCATGCAGGGCGGGGAGGAGTGAAATCGTTCCAAAAGCTGCAGTATATGCCAAAAAAAGGAACCGTTCTATAAACGGTTCCTTTTTTACGCAACGCTTTAATTCATTTGATCCACGCAAGCATATCGGAAGATTCTTCCTTCCCGCCGATCATATTGAGAAGTTTTTTGCCGATGACCTCGCCTATGGTGTCTTTGGGGTATCCGAGGGAATAGGTCTTGATTCCTTTCTCATTGTGGAGGCTCAGGTGCCGGTCGAAACTGTAGATGGCTTTTAGGCTGCTCTCTCTTGGAGTTGCGTTCAAGGTATTGAGCACTCTCTGAGCCACCTGATCGTTGTAGCAGACGAGAGCAGTACATTTGCGGAACATATTGTAGAAGAGCTCGATGTCATCGATATGATCTTCCAGGTAGTGGTTGATGATGGGAGTGGACTCAGTCGTATAGAAGATTGTGTTATCATCCCGGAAATTCGCTCCGTAATAGAGCATGCAGTCGAGATAACCCGCATAGCGGACAAAACCCTGCATGTCGTCGGACTTGAAGATACCGCCAATTGTATTGTGGCCGTCTTTGATGAGCATCTCAGTCAGGGCGTAGGCGCCGGCGTAGTCGTCAAGGACGACGTGCTTGATGTTTGGGTAAGGATTGGCTTCCAGGTCCGGATGCATACGGTTGTGACTGCTGACGACGTGGGGGTATCCGGGGAGTTCCAGACCGGGGTAGAAGTTGTTGAACATGACGATCGGAATGCCCATGTCGGCAATCTTGCTGTACAGTCCGACGTTGGGGTTGGGCATGGTGGTCTTGGTGCCCTCGATCGCGATGCCGTCCACCGGGTGCTCCAGGATATCTTCCAGGATCTTGCGCTCATTGGCGATGCTGTTATTGGTAGCGCGTACATTAACGGTGTATCCGGCGCCGCTCATGACATTGTCGATCCCGCGCAGAACAGCGGGGAAAATATACTCACTGATATAGGACGTGATGATGGTGATGTGCATCGTCTTGGTCCGTGCAGGAGCCTCGAAAGCGACATAGGAGCCGCTTCCCTGAACGCTCGTGATGAGGCCGTCCTGTCCGAGATCAGCCAGGGCTTTGCGGATAGTTTGCCTGCTCACACCGAACCTGCTGCTCAATTCACTTTCTGTGGGGAGTTTGTCACCTTTTTTATAATCTCCGCGCAGGATCTGCGCCCGTAGTTCGGATGCGATAGCGACAGATTTCGAATACGCCATGACAGTCTCCTTTCACCGCGATTTATCCCAATTTTTAGCATTTTGTTATAATCAGTATAAATGGTACGTAATACATAATACAATACTTTCGTACAAATTTTTTTTTATGCATAAAAGCGAAAAAACACCTATTTTATAGGGGTTTTCGGGAAGTGGAGATATGACATTATAAGATGAGTATAATCACATAAAAATACATCCGCATACGGAAAATGTAACGGTTTTGTAGCAACTTAGACCAATCTTATTCGTAAAAATCACAAAAATCAGACAAGTTCGTGGGATAAAATGACGAATTCCAGAGAAATAATTGACAACTAAGTACAACCGGTGTTACATTTTACCCAGACAGATGTTCAAACTTGTACATTTAATAGCGCATGACGCTGTACAAATTGACGGAGGCCTGGGATATGATCAAAGAAACACATGTGGAGAACGGATGGGTCCGCGGAGTTGCGGGTGCCGATCCTCATGTCATTTCTTTCAAAGGGATACCCTTCGCGGCTCCTCCTGTGGGTAAACTGCGCTGGCACGCGCCGATGCCCGCTGAGGACTGGGAGGGTGTTTTGGATTGCTGCAGATTCGGCGCCATAAGCCCCCAGAGAGCTCCATGGCTCGTTGATAACATCTACAAGAAAGAGTGGAACGTGGATCCGACTCTTGAGATGAACGAGGACAGTCTCACCCTCAATATCTGGACACCGGCCGATACCCCGGAAGAACGGCTTCCCGTTTATGTCTGGTATTTCGGCGGCGGAATGATGGAAGGCAATCCTACCGAGATGGAATTCAATGGCGAGCGTCTCGCCAGAAGGGGAATCGTGGTAGTCACGGTGAACTACCGCCTGAACGTGTTCGGACTCCTGGCTCACCCGGAGATCACGGCGGAGAACCCTGAGTTCCCGACCAACTTCGGACTTCTGGATCAGAGATTCGCCACTATGTGGGTCAAGCGCAACATAGAAGCGTTCGGAGGCGACCCGGAAAACATCACTATCGGAGGTCAGTCCGGCGGCGGAAGGAGCGTGCAGATGCAGGTCTGCTCCCCGCTCAACAAGGGGCTGTTCCAGAGAGCCATCGTCATGAGCGGCATCCGTTACGGCGGATACGAAGGACCGAACAACCACGGGACCTGCAGGACACTTGAGCAGGCTGAGGCGGACGGCGTCGATTTCTTCCGTGAGGCAGGCATCGCCAATCTGGAAGAGGCGAGGGCGCTCAGCTCCGAAGAACTGATCCGCAGATTCAGCAAATATATGGGACTGGATAAGGGACTGCAGCCTGGAATGAAGATGTGGCTGCCCGTTGCGGACGGACATTTCTCCACCGGAAACTTCTGCGACCAACTCATTACGAATAAAAGAAATATGGTACCGCTGATGTTCAGCAACACGGCGGATGAGAGCACGCTCTATCCGAGAGCTAACACCTGGGAAGAGCTCCGTGAGGTCGCCGAAAGGAATTTCGGGGACAGAGCGGAAGAATTCCTCAGTGTGATCAAGGCGGACACGCTGGAAGATACAATCAAGAACGCAGGGTTCAGCCCCCTGGAGCTCGGAATGAGGCTCTATTTCGAGGGGACAGCCAAGGAGCATCCGGAGATCGACAACTACGGCGCTCTGTTTGATGCAGAGATCCCCGGAGACGATCATCCCGGCAGTTTTCACTCCAGCGACCTCTGGTTCCACTTTGAATCCCTGGGAGCCTGCTGGCGTCCGTTCAAAGGAAAGAGCTACGACGTGGCGAGACAGATCGCGAACTATGTAGCGGCCTTTGTAAAGACGGGAGATCCCAACTGCTGTGATGTGGACGGTGTTCCTCAGGCAGAGTGGAGACCGTACACAAAGTGCAAGGGACCCATGCATTACACCGACGAGTGCAGACAGGAAGAAGATTCCTTCGTGTCACCGGTCATGAACTTCCTGGTAGATTACTACCTCGGAACCTATCGTTAAGATCAGGGATACATAGCGATCCCTGAAAAAATAAATCATAAAAAAAGAGGAGAAAAACAATGAAACGGTTATTTGCTTTGATTCTTGTTCTTGTACTCTCACTCTCCCTCGTCTCTTGCGGCGGCAATGGCGGCAACGGCGGCGAAGAAGTAAAGAAGTATAAGATCGGCGTCATCTACACTGCGAACTCCGCATTCTGGACTTCTGTCGGTGACGGTGCTGCTGCGAAAGCGGAAGAGCTGAACGCAACAGGAAAGTATCAGATCACCACCTACGCGACCGGTCCTGCTGAGTCCGGAACATCCGCTCAGGTACAGCTCTTCGAGGACTTCGTTTCTCAGGGCTATGACGGAATCATCGTTGCAGTATCTGATCCTGCTACTCTGAACAACAAGATCGATGAAGCGATCGACAAAGGCATCATGGTCGTCACAATGGATACCGACGCTCCGGATTCCAAGAGACTCTGCTTCGTCGGAACCGACAACTACAACTACGGCGTTCTCCAGGGCGAGACCTGCGTAGATGTCATGGGCAACACAGGTAAGCTCATCGTCTTCAACGCGTTCCCCGAGACCCTCGGCCAGGCACAGCGTACAAAGGGCATCCAGGATGCAATCGCTGCTGCAGGCAACAAGATCGAACTCATCTACTCCACATTCACCGGCCAGATCGACCTTCTGACAATGTGCGAGGACGCATGGACCCACTATGAAGATGCAGACTGCTGCGTTATGACCTATGCGGCAGGCGAGCAGGTTGCTAACGTCTTCAGAGAGAAGGGCTGGGACAAGACAGTCAAACACGCAGTTCTTGCTGATGACCTTGATCCTATCATCCTTGCTATCAAAGACGGCACATGTGACTGCTCCTGCGTACAGGGCCAGTATCAGTGGGGCTATGTCGGAACACAGGTCGTTGTCGACGCACTCGACGGCAAAATGCCTGAATCCGACTTCATCGAGACCGAAGCTTTCGTCTGCGACGCAAGCAACGTCGAAGAGAAATACCCGAACGTCAAACCCGCTGCTTAATCAGTCTGTAAGCGTTTGACAATCATCTGGCAACAGACACAGTTTTTACGGATATCCCGGAGCTCCTCCGGGATATCCATCCATTAAAAAAGGCTATCATTATTATGTGGAGGTACCCAAACAATGAAGGGGAAAAAAGGCAATTTGCTCGCCTGGATCCTTGAGCGCAGGGCATTGAGTCTGGCGGTTCTAATCCTTGCCCTTGCAGTTATTATGTCACTCACAACGGATACGTTCCTGAGATCGGAAAACCTGTTCAACATTTTCAAACAGGCAACGATCACCATTATTCTTGCGACCGGTATGACATTTATCATTTCCGGCGGCGGTATCGACCTTTCGGTCGCTAACATCATGTCGCTCTCTTGCGTTATGTCCTGTATCGTCTATAACGCGACCCACAGCGATATCCTTTCCATTCTTTGCGCTGCTGCAATCGGTATCGCAGCAGGCACCTCGAACGGTGTTCTCGCAACACACTTCGAACTTCCTCCTTTCATCGTTTCGATGGGCGTTTCCAACGTCTGCGGAGGTCTTGCACTTGTTATCACAAAGGGATTCCCGGTCCTCGTAAACGACCAGTCCCTGATGTATAAACTCGGACAGAAATCCACATTCGGGATCCCGAACCTCATTTACATGATCCCGTTGTTCGTAGCAATCGGACAGTTCGTTCTCCGTGAGACCGTCCTCGGCAGCCGCATGCAGGCCGTCGGTGGTAACCCGGTAGCAGCCGGACTTTCCGGTCTGAATGTTAAGTTCATGAAGGTCCTCACGACCACCATCGGAGGTCTCTTCGCAGGTCTCTCCGGATATCTTCTCGCCGGACGTCTGAACAGCGGAAGCCCGAGCTCAGGCGGTACACTCGGCATGGACGCTATTTGCGCAACCGTTGTCGGCGGTACTTCCATGATGGGCGGCGGCGGTGACGTCGTCGGATCCATGGTCGGAGCTATCCTGATGCAGATCATCAAGAACGGACTTACTCAGTATGAGGTTAATATGTACTGGCAGACAGCAGTTATCGGTGTCGTGCTCGTTGCAGTTTGCGCCATCGACGTCATTGCAAGAAAAGCCAGCACAATGAAGAAATAAACTTTGGATGAAACATATTTATCAGGAGGCAAAACTATGAGCGAATATGTCCTTGAAATGAAGGGAATCGGAAAAGACTTCCCCGGTGTTCGCGCCTTGGACGATGTTTCATTCAACCTGAAAGCGGGGGAGATCCACTGCTTGATCGGTGAGAACGGTGCTGGTAAAAGTACACTGATCAAATGCCTTGGCGGCATCCATCAGCCTGACCAGGGACAGATCCTGATCGACGGCGAGCCTGTCGTTATCGACACGGCTAAAGTCTCCAAGGATCATGGTATCGGTATCATTTATCAGGAGTTCAACCTGGTCCCTGGATTTACCATCGCTGAGAATATCTACCTCGGACGTGAATACACCAAAGGTAAAAGGATCAAGAGGATCGACCGCGCTTCCATGTTCAGGGATGCGGATGAGATCCTGAAATCCCTTGGTCAGGAAGACCACCTGAATTCCAAAATCAGAGTATATCAGCTTACGATATCCCAGCAGCAGATGGTTGAGATCTCCAAAGCTGTTTCCAACAAATCCAAGATCATCGTCTTCGACGAGCCGACAGCTGTTCTGACACAGAAAGAGACAGACCTTCTGTTTGAGATCATCGCAAGGCTGAAGAAAGAAGGCACCGGTATCATCTACATCACCCACCGTCTGGACGAAGTCCTGATGCTGGCAGACCGTATCACCGGCCTGAGAGACGGTAAGGTCACAGGAACCATCAACAATGGTCCGAACGTAACGAAGGATGACCTGGTTGCCATGATGGTCGGCCGTAAGCTGGATTCCTATTATCCGGAAAGAAAGATCACACCTTCCGACGAAGTCGTGTTCGAAGCGAAGAACTTCAATCTGGAAGGCGTTTTCAAGAACGTCAACCTCAAGCTGCATAAGGGAGAGATCCTCGGAATATGCGGACTGGTCGGCGCGGGACGTACCGAGACCATGAAGTCTTTCATCGGCGCTATGCCCCATGACACCGGTGAACTGTATGTTGACGGCGAGAAGATCAACCACATCACTCCTTATGAACTGATCAAGAAGGGAACCGTTCTTCTCCCTGAAGACCGTAAGAACGAGGGACTGAGCCTTGCCCAGAAAGCGAGCACCAACCTCTGTATCCCGAACTTCGATCAGATGACCAAGGACAAAGTGAAGTGGGTCATCGACCACAAGAAAGAAAAAGAATTCGTTGACAAGTATTTCAACATGCTGATGGTCAAACCCCAGCTTCCGGACCGTCTTGCGATGCACTTCTCCGGTGGTAACCAGCAGAAGTTGATCATTGCCAAATGGATGGCCAGAAACCCTCACGTGCTCATTATGGATGAGCCGACCCGAGGCATCGACGTCAACGCCAAAGCCGAGATCTACAACATCATGAATGATCTGTCCGCCCAGGGCATGAGCATCATCATGGTCTCCTCCGAAATGCCTGAGCTGATCGGCGTATGCGACCGTATCATGGTCATGTATGAAGGAGAGTTCGTAGATGAATTCACAAGAGATGAATTCGACGAACAGCAGATCGCGCGTGCACAGTCTGGTATTCGCGTACACGCGAACTGATTTTTGAATCACCGGAAAGGATGGAGCTGGCATGAGTATTCAGAAGGAAGTCCTGGGACTTGCTCCCGACGGAAAACACTATGAAAGATATGTCCTGACAGATGAGAGCACCGGTGGCTATGTCGCTGTCCTCAATCTGGGATGTATCCTTCAGAAGATCTGTGTTCCCGATAAAAACGGCGATCTGATCGACGTTGCGCTGGGAAACGATACACCTGAGGAATACGCTGCCGTCCATTCTTTCTTCGGCGCGGTGCTGGGACGCTATGCGAACCGCATTGCGAACGGAGCGTTCTCCATCGACGGAAAAGAATATCATGTGACCTTGAATGAACGTGGGTTCAACTGCCTCCACGGTGGTGCGAGCGGTTTCCACAACAAGATCTTTGATGTGACCGTCGAAGGGGAAGAATTAGTGCTTCGATACACCTCCCCAGATAATGATGAAGGTTTTCCCGGAAATATGACACTCACCGAAAGAGTGTCATTCCGGGAAGGCCGCCTTGACCTGCGCTACTCGTGCACCAGCGACAAGGACACGGTAGTGAATATCTCCAATCACAGTTTCTTCAATCTTGACGGGCAGGGAAACGGAGATACGTTGGAGCAGGTCATGCAGCTCAACTGCAGCAGATTTTGCCCGTGCGACGATAAACTGATCCCCACAGGGGAACTTAGGGATGTCAAGGGTACCCCGTTTGACTTCACGGCCGGAAAAGCCATCGGTACCGACATCCATGATCCGGATCCCATGATCGCAGGTGCGCACGGCTACGACGCCTGCTTTGCTGCGGATGACTGGGACGGAACGCTTAGAAGGATCGCAACGGTCCGTTCTGAGAGATCCGGTGTCACCATGAACACCTACTCAACACTTCCGGCGTTGCAGCTCTTTACCGGAAACATGCTCGGAATGATCCCGATCTTCTCCAAGGGTAAAGGCGGTGTGGATTATGTCCCGTACGGCGGTTTCTGCCTGGAAACGCAGAACTTCCCCAACGCGATGAACACCCCTGAATTTGGAAATGATGTCATTCTTCGGGCTGGTCAGGAAGTGACTTGCGAAACGGTTTATGAATTTCTCAACAAGTAAACCGGCTGATGATATTTAGTAAAAATCCCTGAGGTGGTCAATGATCGGCTCAGGGTGGCGATATAGATAGTTTTCTCAAATCAAAAAATAGAAAAGAATCATAAGAATGGAGACGCAAGATGAAACAGTATGAATTCTGGTTTCTGGTAGGCTCACAGGATCTTTATGGACCGGAAGTCCTGAAGACAGTAGCGGAAAGGACGGAGGAGATGGCGGAGGAGCTGTCCAAAGTACTGCCTTATCCGCTGGTCTACAAGGTTACCGCAGACACGAATGCACAGATCACAGAGGTCATTAAGGAAGCAAATTATGATGATAAGTGCGCCGGAATCGTTACCTGGTGCCACACATTCAGCCCCAGCAAGATGTGGATCAACGGCCTTGCTCTTCTGCAGAAGCCATACCTGCATTTTGCGACTCAGTACAATAAAGAGATCCCCAACGAAGAGATCGACATGGACTTCATGAACCTGAACCAGGCTGCTCACGGAGACCGCGAGCACGGTTTCATCGGAACGAGACTGCGCCTGAACCGCAAGGTCATCGCCGGTTACTGGAAGGATGAGCATGTCCGTGAGAGGATCGGCACATGGATGCGCACCGCAGTCGGTGTTGCGGTATCCAGGTCCCTGAAAGTCATGCGTTTCGGCGACAACATGCGTGAAGTTGCCGTAACCGAAGGCGACAAGGTCGAAGCTCAGATCAAGTTTGGCTGGCAGGTCAACACCTGGGCAGTGGGCGATCTCGTAAAAGAGATGAACGCTGTCACCGAGGAAGAGATCGACAAGCTCATGGAGACCTATCTCTCCGAGTATGATGTAAATACAGACAATACAGACGCGATCCGCTATCAGGCAAGGGAAGAGATCGCCATCAAGAAGATGCTGGACGCCAACGGATGCAAGGCATTCGCGAACACATTCCAGGATCTGTACGGCATGGAGCAGCTCCCCGGACTGGCCTCCCAGCACCTTATGGCTCAGGGCTACGGCTTCGGCGCAGAAGGCGACTGGAAAGTCTCCGCAATGACTGCTATCCTGAAAGCGATGGGTGAAGGCGGCAACGGCGCTTCCGCGTTTATGGAGGACTACACCTACCATCTAGTAGAAGACGCGAAGCTGTCCCTCGGTGCGCACATGCTTGAGGTATGTCCCTCCATCGCGGCGGACAAACCCAGGATCGAGACCCATCACCTTGGTATCGGCATGAACGAGAAGGATCCTGCCCGTCTGGTATTCAACGGCAAGGAAGGAAAGGCCATCGTCGTATCCCTCATCGATATGGGCGGACGCATGAGACTGATCTGCCAGGATATCGAGGCAGTTACTCCGATCATGGAGATGCCGAACCTGCCGGTAGCCCGCGTCATGTGGAAAGCGAAACCCGATCTTGAGACCGGTGTTGAGTGCTGGATCCACGCAGGCGGCGCTCACCACACCGTACTCAGCTACGACGTGACCGCGGAGATGATGCACGACTGGGCCAATATGATGGACATCGAGTTCGTCCATATCGGCGAAGGCACCACAGTAGAAGGTCTTGAGAGGGAACTCTTCTACAACGATATCGCCTGGAAACTGAAGTAAGTAAATAAGACAAGGTCATCTCTCCCGGACAAGGGAGAGGTGACCCTGCTGATTAAAGAGAGGAAATTAGGATGAACTGGGAACGCAGCGTAATCGGGATCGAGTTCGGATCCACAAGGATCAAGGCGGTATTGATGGATGAGGATCATCTTCCGGTAGCCTCCGGAAGCTATGACTGGGAAAACCAGCTGGTGGACGGGATCTGGACCTATTCCATGGATGAGATCCATAAGGGCATGCACGCATGCTACGCAGATCTCGCGAGAGACGTAACGGAAAAATTCGGGGAGGATCTGAAGAAGGTCGGTGCCCTCGGCATCAGCGGGATGATGCACGGTTATCTCCCCTTTGATAAGGACGGAAACCTTCTGGTTCCGTTCCGCACCTGGAGGAACACCATTACCGGTGAGGCGGCAGCCAAGCTGACCGAACTCTTCGGATTCAACATTCCCCAGAGATGGAGCATCGCGCACCTGTATCAGGCCATCCTCAACAAGGAGCCTCATGTGGACAAGATCGCGTATCTCACCACACTTGCAGGCTATATCCACTGGAAACTGACCGGTGAGAAGGTCATGGGGATCGGAGAGGCATCCGGAATGTTCCCCATCGACAGTGATATCCTGGACTTCAATCAGGAGATGCTGGACAAGTTCGACGAAGTGTCCGGACAGCCCTGGAAGATCCGTGACATCCTTCCCAAGGTCCTGGTAGCCGGTGATGACGCCGGTGTCCTGACCGAAGAGGGAGTGAAATTCCTTGATCCTACCGGAACACTGGAAGCCGGTATCCCGCTGGCACCCTGCGAGGGAGACGCTGGAACCGGAATGGCCGCTACCAATTCCGTACGCGTCCGCACCGGAAACGTGTCCGCCGGAACTTCCGATTTCGCCATGGTGGTCACCGATCACGCACTCGGCGTGCACCGCGAACTGGATATGGTCACCACACCGTCCGGAATGCCGGTCGCCATGGTCCACTGCAACAACTGCACTTCGGATCTCAACGCCTGGGGCAATCTTCTCAGAGAGTTCGCCGGACTCGTCGGCGTGGAACTGAACCTCGGTCAGGTCCTGACCCTCATGTTCCAGAAGTCCCTGGAGGCGGATGAGGACTGCGGCGGACTGCTCAGCTACAACTATTTCTCCGGTGAAGGTGTCACCGATATCGACGAGGGACGTCCTGTATTCCTGAGAAAACCCGACGCGGAACTCTCCTTTGCGAACTTCGGCAGAGCCCATGTCATGTCTGCTCTGTCCACTCTGAAAGTCGGACTGGACATCCTCATCAACGAGGAGAAGGTCACAGTGGACAAGCTCTACGGCCACGGCGGTTTCTTCAAGACACCGGTAGCCGGACAGAAGATGCTCTCCGCTGCGTGCAATGTGCCGGTATCGGTCATGAAGACAGCAGGAGAGGGAGGACCTTACGGAATGGCGCTGCTGTGCGCTTATCTGATCGGCCACGATGAAGGGGAGACTCTGGAAGACTATCTGGACAACAAGGTATTTGCTTCCGCGGAATCCTCCACAGTTATGGCGGAGCCGGAACTGGTAAGTTCTTTCGAGAAATATCTGAGTGCTTATGTAAAAGCATTCCCGGTAGAGAGAAAAGCAGTGGAACTGTTCTGATCCGATTCCCGGAAAACGGATTAAGTAGGTATATTGTTGACGGCCGGGGCGTTCCCGGCCGTCTTTCCATAACAGAGGAGGTAAATAATCATGAGTCTGATGCGTATGAATTACCGCAGCCAGCAACTGGGAAAATTTGTTGACATCTCGGTGGTTTTCCCGACCGACCGGCTCACGGTTCCGGAAAAGATGCTTGGAACTTCCACGCGGCATGCCGCTGTGGATTCGGTCCGCAATTATGAGTATGTGCCCGGAATGAAATTCCAGACCATCTACCTGATTCACGGCGGCGGAGACGATGACACACTCGTTTACCGCTACTCCAATGCGGAGCGCTACGCGCAGGACAACTGCGTCATGCTGGTAACGCCCAATATCGTGAACAGCTTCGGAGTGGATACGGAATACGGAGTAAAGTACCAGACGTTCCTCACTCAGGAACTGCCCCTGCTTGTTCAGACCCTGTTCCCTTCGTCTCCGAAGAGGGAGGACAACTTTATCATGGGTTACGCCATGGGTGGAAACGTCGCTATAGGAACGGCACTGCTGCATCCGGAACTCTACGCAGGGTGCGTGGACATGTCCGGCGGCATCGGCATGACCATGGATCAGGACATGCTCATGGAGGAACTGCGCTCCGAGCGCTTCGCTGAGAACTTCAAGCTTTATCCCGCAACTTTTGGCACAGGTGATCTGCACGGATCCCGCTTCGACCTTATGAAGGCTGCGAAAGAAGCCCTGGCAGGCGGGAACCCGACTCCGGTCACCATGGTGTGCGGAAGTGAAGAGTTTATCCGCAAGAGGGTGGAACACGATGTGGAGCTGCTGAGAGAGATCCATTACCCCATGGAATATGTAGTAGCTCCGGGCTACACCCATGATTTCCCGTTGTGGGAAGAATATATCCCGATCGCCATGAAGGAGTATCTGCCGCTGAAGCGCGAGCCGATTTACCCGGAATGATCAAAATTACTTCGAAAGGAGTTTAAGGAATTGGTACAGGACTATTACAAGAACCCTGTCATAGGATCCTCCATGCTCATGTTCCACAAGCCCGACAAGGACCTGAAGATGAACTTCAAGATGGATCCCTATGACGAGCACATGGACGAAAAGATCAAGGATATCCGTCTGGTGGACGCGGAGCCTGCCATCAAGATCCTGGACAACGGCGATGTCCGCTTCCGTTATTTCGCACCGGAAGCGAAGAAGGTGGAGGTAGCCGGATGCGGCGGGTATTTCTCCGATGAGAAGGTCCCCATGACCAAAGGGGAGGACGGATGGTGGTCAGTCACCATCTCCGGCATCAAACCGGGATTCCACAATCACAAATACTGGGTGGACGGAAACCTCGCGGTCAATCCGGACGCGCCGGTGGGATACGGATGGTTCTATCCCATCAATGTATTTGATCTTCCCGGTGAGGAAGACGGATTCTGGATGCTGAAGGATGTGCCCCACGGGGATGTCCGGATGGAATACTATCACTCTTCGGTTACGGGAAGAGAGAAATGCGCCTGGGTGTATACACCGGCAGGCTATGACGACAATGACAAGAAGTATCCGGTCCTCTACATCCAGCACGGTGTGGGCGAGGATGAGATGGGATGGGTGTGGCAGGGCCATATCAACCTCATCGCGGACAACCTCATCGCCGAGGGAAAGATGGAGGAGATGATCATCGTCATGAATTGCGGCTACGCGTTCAAGGAGCACGAATCTCCCAATTTCTTCCCCGGAGATTTTGACAGCGAACTGGTTAAAGACTGTATCCCGTTCATTGAGAAACGCTTCCGCACCCTGACCGACAGGAATCACAGGGCAATCGCGGGCCTTTCCCTCGGATCAGGCCAGGCCTTCTTCACAGCGATGCACCACCGTGATCTGTTCGCCAATCTCGGCGTGTTCTCCGGCGGTTTCCCCATCGCGAGAAACGAATATGATTTCACCGATTATTTCAACGATCCGGAGCAGGTCAACAGGGATTTCGATGTCCTGTCCTTCTCCGGCGGTGACGATGAGGGATATCTGCAGAGCACCGATCCCATTGTAAAAGAGAAACAGGCTATCGGCGTGAATGTTACCGGATATCACCATCCCGGTTTCCATGTGTGGGACGTCTGGAGGTTCTCCGCGAGGGAATATCTCCAGCTGCTGTTCCAGAAGAAGGAGGGTTAAGTGAATGATACCGAAGAAAATGCTGGAAAATCAGGCTCTCACGGCCCATGCGCTGTTCTTTGACGACCCCCATAGGGATCTGATGCGGACCATCGATGAGAAAGGCCGTCCCAACGGGACCTATTATGAACTTCCTAAAGGAGTGGAAGTGCTGGAAAACGGAGATGTTAAGTTTGCCTACCACGCTCCGGATGCCAAACTGGTCCAGGTATCCGGTACCGGCGGATCTTTCCCCGATAAGAAGATCGATATGGAGAAGGGGGAGGACGGCTGGTGGAGAGTCACCGTATCCGGTCTGGAATCCGCTTTCCACTTCGTGAACTTCTTCGTGGACGGTACACAGGCCCTGAACCCCTATATGCCTTACGGTTACGGGTATGGAAGAGTCATGAATTTCTTCGAACTTCCGGACAAGTATTCCGATTTCTACCTTATGCATGATGTTCCCCACGGCGCGGTCCGCATGAACTATTTCTGGTCTGAGACCGCAAATGATTTCCGTGTTTGCTGGGTCTATACACCGCCTACATACGACACCGACAGGGAAAAGAGATACCCCGTATTTTACCTCCAGCACGGCGGCGGTGAGGCGGAGTCCTGCTGGATCTGGCAGGGAAAGATCAACAATATCATGGACAATCTGATCGCCGACGGACAGTGCGAGGAAATGATCGTTGTAATGAACTGCGGATATGTCTATCCGGAGGGTTATGATTACGGCAAGAACCCTGTGGCAAGTCCGGTGGAGGACCTCATCGCGAAGGACTGCGTGCCCTTCATCGATAAGAAATACCGCACCATCGCGGACCGCCATCACAGAGCGGTCGCCGGATTCTCCATGGGCGGAGGGCAGACGATGAATACGGTCATCAAGTATCCCGAGGTATTCGCCAACGCAGGCGTGTTCAGTGCTCCCGCTATCCGTTCGGACAGGGAGGATAAGCTTGGACTGCTTACCGATCCCGAAGCATTCAACAGGAACTTCGACCTCTTCTTCGTCAACGCGGGTTCCTATGAACCGGCTTGCAAGGTGCTGAAAGGGCAGTTCCGTGAGATGAAGGCAAAGGGATTCAAAATGGTGTTCTTTGAATCGCCAGGATTCCACGAGTGGGCTCCCTGGAGATACGCCACAGCAGAGTTCGCAAAGAGACTGTTTCACTGATCTCCTTAAATAGCGCGAAAGTCCCGTGAGCCGGATGATCCGGCCGCGGGACTTCCGTTATATTTGGGAACAAGACAATTAATTGATACATAAAGCGAATAATTAATAATTGCGATGGGAATATTTCCTATATTATTGGATTGGAATACTCTGATTTTAGAAATATTGATGACGGAGTGTGTGAGATGGCGAAAACGAATTTCCTCAAAGTCGGATTTTATGCTGCTACCGGAAAGATGCTCGGCAAGCTCCCAGTGAAAGGGACAGCATCCGTTGCCCTCCGCGCGGCGGAAGAAGGTATCGTCCTTCTGAAAAACAGCGGTTTATTGCCTCTGAAGGAACGCAAGGTCGCGCTTTTCGGTGCGGGATCAAAGGATACCGCAGTGTGCGGGACCGGAAGCGGATACGCGTTCAGTCCCTACACCGTGACCGTGTACGACGGCCTTGTGAAAGCGGGGTATGAGATAACCAGCACGCTTTGGCTCGATAACTACGATAAAAAGAAAAAAGAGATCGCTAAAAAAGACAAAAGCCTGTCATTCCTGGACAAACGCTTCAGTGGAGTCACTCCGTATTTTGATGTGGATATCATTACAGGAGAAGAACTGGAAGGCGCCTCCGCTGCTTCCGTAGCAGTCTATGTTATCAAGCGGAACACAGGCGAGGGATATGACCGCAAACCGGTAAAAGGCGACTATTACCTCAGCGATAACGAGAAGAAAAACATTGAACTGCTTGCGGAGAAGTTCGGCAGGGTCGTAGTGGTCCTCAATACCTGCGTGATCGACTGCAGCTGGCTGGAAGAAAGCGAAGCGGTGTCCGCGCTGGTCCTCATGGGACAGCCCGGACTGGAAGCGGGAACGGCCCTCGCCAACATCCTCTCAGGTAAAGTCTCGCCCAGCGGCCGTCTGACCGACACCTTCGCAAAATGCTACGAGGATTATCCCGCCAGCGGCAGCTTTTCCCTCAATGACGGGACTCCCTTCCAGGAAGATTATACAGAGGATATCTTCGTCGGATACCGCCATTTTGATACAAAACAGCTGGAAGTCGTGTATCCCTTCGGCTTTGGTCTGTCCTATACGGATTTTGCTTTCGAGAACCTCGAGGTGAAAGCGGACTGGACTTCGGTAAACGTTGCCCTCGACGTGCGCAACACAGGAAACACGGCCTCCAAAGAGGTAGTCCAGCTCTATGTCAGCGCTCCCGCAGGAAAGCTGAGAAAGCCCTATCAGGAACTCAGGGCTTATGCCAAAACAGGCCTGATCTCACCCGGTGAGAAGGAGAGGGTGGAGCTGACCGTTCCTACGAGAGATCTCTCCAGCTACGATGAGGAGACCTCCGCCTGGATCATGGAAAAAGGAGATTATCTCCTCCGACTCGGAAAGGAGTCACGCCATACCGACGTCGTCGGTGCGGTCCGCCTGGATGAAACGGTAAAGACGGTACAGCTGTCTAGACAGCTCACCATTGACAGGGAACTGGAGTTCGCGGAATATCCCATGTTCGACACTGCGGGATATGAGGGAAATGTCCTTCAGCTGAAAGCATCACAGTGCGTTACGGCAGATGAGGCGAGCAGGATCCCGAAGGAACTCAAGTGTTACACAGCGGAAGAATACAGCGGCAAAAAGAGCAGATATGCCTTCAGATGGGAGACGGAAGAGACACCCGAGAAGGTGAGAAGCGTGAATAACGCGACCCTGCTGGATGTGGTCGACCGCAAGATCACCATGGAGGAGTTCGTCGCCACGCTGGACGATGATGTCCTGGCGCGCCTTGTCACCGGATCGGGACAGGAGACCAGGTATCCCGTTGAGCCGAGACTTCCCAAAGGGAGTTTCCGTTCTTCCTTCAATGCTTCCACCAGCGGAAAGACTACAGATCAGTATTCGGCCAGTCTGGGCATTCCTGCCTGTTCACTGGCGGACGGACCTGCAGGACTTCACCTCATGGGGACGGCGACCACCGCGTTCCCTGTTGGAATGGTCCTCGCGCAGACCTTCAACAGCAGTCTCGCCGAGGAAGTCGGCGACGCCTACGGCAAGGAGATGGAGCATTTTGATATCGGGCTTTGCCTGGGACCCGGAATGAATATCCATCGTGACCCGCTCTGCGGAAGGAATTTCGAGTATTATTCCGAAGATCCTCTGGTCACCGGGCTCAACGCGGCAGGATTCACCAACGGCCTTCAGAAGAAACATCCCGGATTCGGAGTGGCGATCAAGCACTTCTGCTGCAATAACCAGGAGGTAGAGAGGGCGAAATCCAACGCTTCGGTCAGCGAGCGCGCGCTCCGGGAGATCTATCTCAAGGGATTTGAGATCGCGGTGAAGCAGTCTCAGCCGGCAACGGTCATGTCTTCCTACAATCTGGTCAACGGCGTCCACACCTCCTCCCGCTATGATCTCCTCACGGACGTGCTGCGCGGGGAGTGGGGTTTCAAGGGCTTCGTCATGACCGACTGGGACGGAGACAGCGACCGCATCATGGACCTTCAGGCCGGAAACGACATCATCATGGGCGGCTATGACACCGACGTCATTCTCGCGGCGGTGAGGAATGTTCATCCGGAATTCAACGAAGACGGAACGGTGAAACAGAAAAAGATCACCATGTACGGCGGTATGATGCATAAGACGTCGGACTGCTACAACTCCTTCCTTCCGGCGGCGGACGGGACAGACCGGATCGAGGTCCCGTTTACCGGGGAGGTCCCTGAAAAAATAAGGGAATTGGAGAAACAGGGCCTCGCGGAGATCGACGAGACGGGTCATAAGGTCGTCTATAAAGGATATGACCGCGCATATGCCCTGAAGCGCAGTGTCCTCCAGAGAAATGCCATGAGGATCCTGGATTATATGGCGTACGGCGCCCCGATGAAACTGGCGAAAAAGAAATAGTTTCTGCAATATTAAAAACCTCATGAGGAAGGAAAAGTGATTCCTGACTCATGAGGTTTTTTGTGTGTGATAAACGGTTAGGGGGAGGGACTGTCCAGGCTTTGACTGTTCCTTTCACCGGCCTGGTACTGTCCCGGTGTGACTCCGTATTTTTCCTTGAAGCATTCGATAAAGTAGCTCTGGGACGAGAAATGAAATCTTTCACTGATATCTTTCACGCTGGATCGGGGGTTGCTGAGCAGATAAGCCGCTTTTTCCAGTCTTTCGGAACGGATGAACTGTTTTACGGTTGTACCGGTCTCCTGCTTGAACTTCCTGGACAGGTAATACTCCGTATATCCCAGTTCCTTCGCGAGCATTTTGAGATCGATCTCATCTTCCAGATGAAGCCGGAGGTGCTCAACGACCGCCTGAACGGATCCGGAGTAACAGTGTTTGTGACGGATCTCATACACACGGTTTACAAAATCCTGCTGCATGGTTCGATTGATTTCAGACATCTCCTGAAAGTCCCTGCTTGCTTCCAGAGCCTGAAAATACCGGTCTGTGAGGGTCATGGCGGTATCCGGGTACAGTCCGCCTTCAATGGCTGCCCGGGAGAACAGCACGATGGAAACGAGGATCATGTTCTTGACCTGGCGGAGGGCATCCGAGCGATCCGTTGCCAGTTTTCCCACGGAAGTAAATGGCAGCGTGTTCAGAAAGTCAATGACCGATTTGTCGCCCTCCCGGACCATCTGCAGCATCTTCGCTTCCATTTCGTATGTTCCGTGATACTGGGTGTCTTCGTCGCTGTGTTCCTCCGGGAAAGCGGGAAGGGAGTATGTTTCGTGATGCAGTTCATACGGGCTGATCTTCTCTCCGGTGATGGCGTAATGAAACATTACGGCATACTCCAGGGCGTTCATGAAAGAGATCACCGTTGTCGCCCGGAATCGGTCCAGGTATCTGTGGCGTTCCGGCGTGGACAGATCCTCATTTTTCAGTGTCTGGATCACTTCAGCCTCGGGAAAGGATTCCATAAAGAACGGTCCGAAGGCGAAAAGCCTGTCAGGACCGTCGGCACCCGGCCTGGAATCGATGATCCACATGATAGGGAACTTGCCTGACACGATAGAGGGGCAGGAATAGGCAAAGGCAAAATGTTTCAGCAGGGCACGAAGATCCGTATAAACAAAAGAGCCTGGATGCCGTTCGTCCGGACAGTTCGTTTGAAGGAGATTACAGTCCCGGTCAAATTCCCATATGCTCATGGGGTGAATACTGGAAACGCATTCAGAAAGGAACAGAAGATTATCCATATGTTTTTCTCCTTGATAAGGATCAGGAAATAGTGAAGGCGCAACAGGGCTTTCGGAACAAAAAATGCATAGATTTGACGGGTATATTGCGGACATTTTGTGAGAAAACGACAATGTGACCTAATAAATTGTATAATAGACGAATTTATTATATCAAAGATTATGTCAATAAAGATACAATAACGTCGCAAAGGTCGAAAGATCTACTAAGGGAGGAAAAAATGGCTAAAAAAGAGAAAAAAGTGAAAGGGGCAGAGTCGATCGGGGGCAAAGAAGTTTTCGGTGTTATTGCTCTTGCTACGAATAACGGAATCGCAGCCGTATTCATGTCTACCATGTTCATGGTCTATATGACGGACTATGCCGGACTTGGCACGTGGGGAGCTACGCTTGCTACGACACTATTGCTGGTTGCCAGGATCATCGACGCGGTTGATGATCCGATCCAGGGCTTCATTATGGACAGGGGCAAGGTAACCAAGCACGGCAAATATAAGCCGTTCTTCATGCTGTCCATTATTATGACAGCGGTCGGCGCGATCGCGCTGTACTCTCTCCCGGACGGGATAACGAATAAACCTGCTCTCGTCACGGTATGGGTCATCCTTTTCTATCTGATCTATGATATCGGTACATCCTTCTATAATGCGAACCTGCTGTACAGGACCATGACCACGGATACTGAGGAGCGTGCGAAACTTCTGATCGGACCGAGACTCTGGGTCATGGTGCTGGGAATGTTCGGCGCCGCGATGACATCGATCGCTGTCGCCATTCAGAGATCCACAGGCAGCTTCAAGACCGCATATATGATCCTTGCTCTTCTTTCCGTCGGCGTCGGAAGTGTTATTTCCGTGATCGGATGGTTCATGGTCAAGGAAAAACATGTTGTTGAACAGAAAGAAGATGAGAGAGCGAAGTTCTCGGACTTCTTCGAACTGCTCAGAGAAAACAAGGCCATGGTGGTCGATTTCTGCAAAAACATTTTCACCGGATTCATCTGGACGTTCCTTTTCGCAGCACCGAACTATTACGTCAAGTATGCTTACTGCGCGGATCTCACCACCGGTGAAGTGGATATGGCCAAGATGGGGACCTATTCCCTGATCGTGTCCATGATGATGATTTTCCCGATTCTGCTTGCGACCATGGTCGCGAATCCGGTCCTGACAAAAGTCTTCAAGGGTGACTTCGTTAAGATGTCCAAGTTCGACTACATCATGCAGGGTGTCGGCGGATTGATCCTCTTTGTCGGACAGATCCTCGGACTCCTTCAGAAAGTGCCGGCGATCTTCTTCCTCGGAATGTTCGTCATCGCGTTCTTCGTAGGTCTGGACTTTGTTCCCGGTTCCTCTATCGGAATGGAGATCATGGATTACACCATCTATAAGACCGGAAAGGACCGCAGCGCTCTGACCGGTGTTCTGGGCAAGTTCCTTGAGAAGGCTCAGACAGCGCTCTCAAGCGCTTTGGTTGGAGCCATCCTCATCGCCATCGGATACGAAGTGGACTCCGTTACCGGCAACTACATCGGAGATCTCTCCAAGATGCCTACCATGCTGACCTGGATGATCGTCATTATCGGAGCGATCCCCGCATTCTGCGCGATCATGGGCGTTATCATTCTGAGATGGTATCCCATCGATCATCCGACAAGACTGAAGATCCAGGAGTTCATCAAGAATCACGATATTCACCACGAGCAGGAGTAATATGCAATGAAAGAAGACAGACTCTTTACGATACAGCGTAGGAGTCTGTCTTTTTCTTAAAAAATACATTACAGAGGGAAAAAGATGAGAAGAATCATTTCCGGAACATACGATGATAAAGTGACACAGCTTGAGAAAGAGAATGCTGCAGTAGCTTACAGGGCTGCGGTGGAATCCTTTGTTCTTCTGAAAAACAACGGAGCGCTTCCCCTGAAAGGAGAAGTGGCGCTGTACGGATCAGGAGCGACGCATACGATCAAGGGAGGAACGGGATCCGGAGAGACGAATAACCGCCATTCGGTCTCCATAGCGGAGGGACTGGAGAAAGCCGGGGTTGTGATCTCCAGCAGAAAATACCTCGACAGTTATATCGCCTTTGAGAAAGAGGCGCATGAGAAGTGGATCAAAGACAATACGGGCATGCCTTCCGAAAAGAGCTTTAGCAATACTTACACTGCTCCGGCGGCTCCTCTGCTGAGCGAGAAGGATATCGCGGACAGCGACCGGAAAACGGCGATCTATGTGGCATCCAGACAGTCCGGAGAGGCCGCGGATAAGAAGATCGCGAAGGGGGATTTCAATCTTCTTCCGGGGGAGATCAACGACATTCAGTTCCTTTACAGGAATTTTGAGAAACTGGTGCTGGTCATCAACTCCGGTTCTTCCATGGATCTTTCACCTGTGGACGACATGGATATCGCCGTCGTCTTTTACGGACAGGCGGGACAGGAAGGCGGCGCAGCCTTCGCGGATGTGCTCACGGGAAAAGAGAACTTCTCGGGAAAACTTTCCAATACCTGGGCGAAGCAGTACGCGGATATTCCCTTCGGAAGCGAGTTTTCCTATCTTAACGGAGATCTGAAAAACGAGTACTATAAAGAAGGAATCTATGTAGGATACCGATATTTTGATTCGTTCGGGGTGGAGCCCCGGTTCCATTTCGGATATGGTCTGTCCTACACCAGCTTCGAAACGAAGGTGATCAATGCAAAACTGGACGGACGGGATGTTGAGCTGATCGTAAACGTCCTCAACACCGGAAGTGTCAAAGGAAAGGAGACGGTCCAGGTCTATGCCAGTCTGCCGTCCGGCAAACTGGACAAGGAATACCAGAGACTGGTGGCTTTCGCGAAGACCGACGAACTGGGTGCCGGATGCGAGCAGAACCTGAAGATCCGGTTCGATGTGGAAAGGCTGGCTTCCTATGACGAAGCTACTGCGTCCTATGTCCTGGAGAAGGACGAGTATGTGATCAAGGCTGGAAACTCCTCGGCAGAGAACACACCGGTTTTTGTCATCGTCGCGGAGGAGGAGCTGATCCTCTCCCGGCATGAAAATGTGTTCCCGAAGGATGCAACCTTTGAGGAACTGAAGAGTACCGCTGACGCACAGTATGATCTCACTGGAGTCGCCTGGGAGGTGCTGAAGAAAGAAGCCATCCATACAGAGGAATTCCGATACGGAAAACCGGATCGGTACACCGATGATGAGGTTGACAGCATCCTGAACCGCATGAGTGAAAAAGACATGATCGATGTCTGCATGGGTATCGGCATGCTGGGCATGATGGATACCAAAGCCTTCTGCACTCCGGGCGTGGCGGGCAAGACCACGTATAAGCACCTGGACAAAGGGCTCCTTTCGGTGACCCTTGCGGACGGTCCTACGGGACTCCGTATCGTCCGCAAGACGGCGGTTTCCCCCAAAGGATCGATACGCATGTTCAAGGGGGAATACCTGCTGGGATTTATGGAGATCATGCCGAACTGGATGCTCTCATTTATAAAACCCCGGAAAGGGGACATCGTGTTCTATCAGTACGCCACTGCTTTCCCCATCGGCACCAACCTCGCCCAGACCTGGAACGAAAAACTGGTCTCCGAAGTCGGCCAGGCGGTGAGCCGTGAGATGGACAAGTTCAACGTCACTTACTGGCTTGCTCCGGGAATGAATATCCAGCGCAATCCCCTGTGCGGAAGGAACTTCGAATACTATTCGGAGGACCCGCTCCTCAGCGGCAGGATCTCCGCTGCGATGA
The DNA here is from genome assembly GCA_964599695.1 of uncultured Faecalibacterium sp. Lineage (GTDB taxonomy): Bacteria > Bacillota > Clostridia > Oscillospirales > Ruminococcaceae > RUG11783. Next base: position 144,022 of record CAZRGP010000003.1, on the reverse strand, counting down.
CCAGGGGCGTTCAGAGCATAGAGGGAAACTACACGACCATCAAGCACTTTGCCTGCAACAACGCGGAGGACAACCGACAGTTCTCCAACTCCCACGTGTCGGAGAGAGCACTCAGAGAGATTTATCTCAAAGGATTTGAGATCAATGTCAGAGAGGCTGGTTCCCGCTCGGTGATGACTTCCTACAATCTGATCAACGGCGTATATGCACCGGACAGTTTCGATCTGTGCACCAAAGTGCTGAGAAACGAATGGGGATTTGACGGTGTGGTCATGACCGACTGGAGCTCCACCAAGAAAGGACAGGGGGACAGCGCGGACGCCATCGCCGCAGGCAATGACCTGATCATGCCGGGAGATAAGAATGAGCGCAAGGAGATCGAGGCAGGTCTCAAGAGAGGAACGCTGACGGCTGATGATCTGAAGAGGGCTGCTGCCAATATCATACGCAGTATCGTTTCGTCTAATGTAGCAAAGAAATATACAGCAAAGGACTTTCTGGACAAGGAGGATTAAAGGTGAAAAAACAACTGTTCAACAGCGGATGGACCGTGAACGGGGAAGCGGTGACGCTTCCGCGGGATGAGATGATTCGCGCCGGAAGGCGGGCTGACGCTCCGGCAGGGGATGCTCAGGGATTCTTCCTGGGCGGCAGTTATGTATATGAACGCAAGATGGGTGTCGATTCCCCCAGCGCGTGGCTCAAGTTTGACGGCGTTTACAGAAACGCCAGGGTATTCCTCAACGGCGAGGAGAAGATCTCCGTCCCTTACGGATACAGTCCCTTCACCGTGGATCTGGGATGCGTGAAGAAAGAGGACATGATCCGTGTCACCTGCGACAATGAGGCGCAGCCGGATTCGCGCTGGTACGCCGGCGCCGGGATCTACCGCGACGTTTATCTCTACACCGCGGACGGAGCCCACATCCTTCCCTGCGGGATCCGCGTGGAGACAGTGGACTATGAAAAAGGGACCGTACATGTATCGGTCATGACCAGCGAAGGAGAGGCGGAAGTCCGTATCCTCGACGGGGAAAAGGTGGTGGCGGAAGCGAAAGGAAATGACGTCACCCTGACCATTCCCGACGCGAAGCTGTGGGATGATGTTACGCCCAACCTCTACACCTGCAGGGCTATCCTCGGAGAGGATGAGGACGAGGTCCGTTTCGGTGTCCGCCAGGTGGAGAAGAGAGCCGACGGTCTTTATGTCAACGGAGTCAGGAAACTGCTGCGCGGCGGATGCATCCACCACGACGGCGGACTTCTTGGCGCAGCGGTGGAGAAAGCCACCGAATACCGCCGTGTCCGCATCCTGAAGGAGGCCGGATTCAACGCGGTCCGCAGTTCCCACAACCCCACATCCGAAGAGCTGCTCAACGCCTGCGATGAGATGGGCATGTTCGTCATGGATGAGACATGGGATATGTGGTTCAACCACAAGAATAAATATGACTACGCTTCCCAGTGGAGCGACAATTTCCGGGATGATATCCGCAGACTGGTGAAGCGGGATTACAACCACCCGTCCGTCATTCTGTACTCCATCGGCAACGAAGTCAGCGAGCCTGCGACAAAGAGAGGACTGGATGCGACCAAAGAGATGGTCGAACTGTTCCATGAGCTGGACAGGACAAGACTGGTCACCGGCGGTTTTAACCTCATGATCATCTTCTCTTCTTCCAGAGGAAAAGGGATCTACGATCCGGAAGAGGGTACAAAGGATGACGCCAGGAAGACTACAGCGATGAACTCCACGCTCTTCAACCTGATGACTTCCATCGTGGGATCGGGAATGAACAAGGCGGCCAACTCCAGGAAGGCGGACGCGGTCTGTTCTCCCTCCCTCGATATGCTGGATGTGGCAGGATACAACTACGCCTCGGGCAGGTATACGCTGGACGCGAAACTGCATCCGCAGCGCCTGATCGTAGGTTCCGAGACCATGCCTTATGATATCGCCAAGAACTGGAAGATGGTGGAGACGCTGAACAATCTCTGCGGCGACTTCATGTGGACCGCCTGGGACTACCTCGGAGAGAACGGGATCGGTGCATGGTCCTACGCGAAGGACGGAGGCGCGTTCTCCAAACCGCATCCCTGGTGGCTTGCGGACACCGGAGCGTTCGATATCCTCGGTAACCCGAACGCGGAGGCGCACTGGGCGACCGCTACCTGGCACAAAGCGGATCATCCGCTCATCGACGTCCAGCCGATCAATCATGAGAGACGGGTTGCGAAGGCGATCTGGCGCGGTACCAACGGCTTGCCCTCCTACAGCTGGAGAGGATGCGAGGGAAAGAAAGCGGTCGTGGAAGTCTTCTATGACTGCGATCATATTGACCTGATCCAGAACGGGAAGAAGGTAAAGTCCGCAAAGGTCAAGGACAACCGTGCGGTGTTCAGGATCATCTATACCCCGGGAACACTGGAGGCTGTCGCGTACGATGCGGCGGGCAGAGAGCTCGCCAGGCACGCGCTTGTCACCGCTGCCGACAGTATCCGGCCTGTGCTCCGTCCGGAAGCGGAGGAAGCACATGTGGGAGATCTCGTCTATGTCAATGTGGCAATGGAAGATGAGAACGGCATCGTGGAGTCCAATGCGGACCGTACGCTGAAAGTACAGGTGGAGGGCGGTGAGCTCCTCGCTTTCGGAAGCGCGAACCCCCGCCTGACAGAAGATATTCACAGCGGTGAATACACCACGTATTACGGGAGAGCTCTCGCCATCGTCAGGGCGACGCGTCCCGGGACGTTGACGGTATCAGTCGGCGATGAGAAGACAGAGATCCGCGTAAACGAGTAACGATGAAAAGAAAACAGGTCTTCTGCCGTCTCCCGGATGGCAGAAGGCCTTGTCCCGTATAACGGGAGCGATGCTCGGGATTGTATGACTTTTCCGGATGGGTTATCCTAATCGTGTAAGACTAGAAAACAAAGGAGATACGAAATTGAAAGCGATTCGTTTAAAGATCGATCAGCTTACAGAACCATTGGGACTTCAGAACAGGAAACCCAGACTTTCCTGGATCTGCGATGCGGGAATGAAACAGACGGCCTATCAGGTCACGCTGTCCGTAGGCGGAGTGCAGAAGTATGACTCCGGGAAAGTGGAGACCGATGCCATGTACGCCCAGCTTCCGGATATCGCCAAAGACCGCGAGCGTGTGAGCGTATCCCTCGTATTGTGGGATGAAAACGGTATCCCCGGTGAGGAGAGCGTCACTTTCTTTGAGATGGGGATCTCCCGGTGGAAGGCGAAGTGGATCAATCCCGAACTCTCCTCTGCCAAAGAGAGACAGCCCGCCTCGGTCTTCAAACGGGATTTCCGTGTTTCGAAGACAGGAAACGCGAGACTGTATATCACCAGCCACGGTCTCTATGAGGCCAGGATCAACGGCGAACGGGTCGGGGATTTTATCCTGGCTCCTGGTACCGATGACTACAAGAAACGCCTTCAGTATCAGGTATACGATGTGACCGGGATGCTCCGTGAAGGGGACAACACGATCCGTGTCACCGTGGGAGACGGCTGGTACCGCGGAAACAACGGTATCGACGGGGAGAACCACCTCTTCGGAGACGATATCGCGCTGCTGTGCCAGCTGGAGGTGGATGGCGAGCCGGTCCTCGTATCGGACGAGTTCTGGTTTGCCACCCAGGACGGCCCCATACGCTTTACGGACCTGGAGATCGGTGAAGCATATGACGCCAGAAAAGAAGAGATCAGCACCTGGCATGACGTGCGTGTGGAAGACTATGACATGTCCGTTCTGGTGTGCTCGGATGAGGTGCCCATTACCGAACATGAAACATTTGAGGGAAAGCGGATCGAGACGCCGGACGGCTCCGTAGTGTACGATTTCGGACAGAATCTCGCCGGTTACACCGCTTTTGAACTGGATGCCCGCAAGGGGCAGAAACTGGTGATATGGCATGGGGAGACCCTTGACGGGGAAGGAAACTTCACCCAGGCCAATATCGATCCCGGAAAGAGGAATAAGAACGGCGGTATCCCCCAGAAGATCGTATACACCTGCAAGGAAGGAAAGAATATCTATAAACCGACCTTCAGCATCTTCGGTTTCCGCTACATCAAGGTGGAGACCGAAGCGGACCTGTCGCAGGCGAAGTTCACCTCCATAGCGGTCTATTCGGACATGGAGAAGACAGGATCTTTCTCCTGCTCCAATGAGGAAGTCAATCAGCTGTTCCATAACTCCATGTGGTCCATGAATTCCAACTTCGTGGATATCCCCACCGACTGCCCCCATAGGGAGAGAAGCGGATGGACGGGAGACGCAGGCGTCTTCGTCAAGACCGGAAGCATCCTCAGGGATTCCTATTCGGTTTTCAGAAAGTGGCTCGCCGAGTGCAGGATCGCCCAGAGGAAAGACGGCCTGGTGCGAAATATCGCTCCGCGCATCAATGACCCGGATAAGGGATACAGCAGGATCCTGGACGGATCTACCGGATGGGGGGATGCCATTGTCATCGTTCCGTGGACGCTGTATGTCATGTTCGGGGATGCCCGCATCCTGGAAGAGAACTACGACGCCATGGTTCGCTGGGTCGGATTTGAGACAAAGCTCGCTTCAAAGAAGAAACTGAAAGATCTTTTCCGGAAGGATCCTCTCGGAAAATATGTCATAGTGAAGGGATTCCACTGGGGCGAATGGTGCGAACCGGATGTGGACAACGGAGTACAGCTGAAAAACAATTTCACAAAGGGCGCTCCGAAATCCGCTACCGCTTATTTCTTCTACAGCGCGAAACTCCTCTCTCAGGCGGCGGAAGTCCTCGGAAAAAAGGCGGATGCTGAAAAGTACGCAAAACTGGCAGGGAAGATCCGGGAAGCTTACCTGGATCGCTTCACAAACAATGGTCTGGTTGAGAGCGAACGCCAGTGCGATTACGTGAGACCGCTGGAATTCGGGTTGCTCGACCGGGAGGAGGAGAACGCTGCGAAACTGAACGAACTGGTGGTGAAGAAGGACTATCACCTGAACACGGGATTCCTGTCTACGCCGTTCCTGTGCCCGGTACTGTGCCGGTACGGATATACGGATACTGCCTACAGGCTTCTTCTTCAGGACACCAATCCTTCCTGGCTCTACGCGGTCCGGAAGGGGGCGACGACCATCTGGGAGAGCTGGAACGGCATCGAGGACGGCGGAAATGCGTCCCTGAACCACTATTCCTATGGTGCGGTCTCCGGATGGCTCATCTCCGGAGTTTGCGGCATCTCGGTGGAGAACGGGCAGCTGACCCTTCAGCCCTGTCCGGATCCTCAGCTGGGCTGGGCAAAAGCAAGTTATGCCAGCAGTCTTGGTACAGTGGAATCATCCTGGCGCTATGAAGACGGCAGGGTGAGATACGAGTTTACGGTCCCGGCCAATACCGAGGCGAAGCTCATCCTCCCGGGCGGAGAGACGAGGACGCTGGGCTGGGGAAAACATGAGATTCTTACCTAAACGGGTTCAGAAAGAAAAATATCAAGGGGTGAATCAAGTGAACGGAACGATACGGGAACTTTTGAACGGAAACAGCGGGGATCATATTTTCCCGTTTTTCTGGCAGCACGGAGAAGACGAAGAGACACTGAGAAAGATGATGAAGGTCATCCGCGAGAGCGGGTGCAAGTCGGTGTGTATCGAATCACGTCCTCACCCGGATTTCTGCGGGGAGAAGTGGTGGACCGACATGGATATCATCCTGGACGAGGCGAGAAAGAGGGATATGAAGGTCTGGATCCTGGATGACTCCCACTTTCCCACCGGCTTTGCCAACGGAAAAGTAAAGGAAGCTCCGCTGGAACTGCACCGGCAGTCCATCATCGCTTCACACAAAACATTCAAGGGAAAAGGAAAAGAGATATCTCTGGATCTTTCCAAAATGTTCCCCCCCAGGCTGTCGCGGGAGAATATCGCGGTGACAGGCGCCATGAAGATGATGTCAAAAGGTGCTCCTGTTTTTGAGGACGACCGGATCCTTTCCGTGACTGCCGTGGACGGAAACGGAAAGCTGACCGACATTCCTTTCGAAGGGAACAAAACGGTGCGCTGGACAAAACCCGCCGGCACCTATGACCTCTATGTGACCGGGCTTACCCGGAACATGGGGATCCACCGTGAATATATGAATATGCTTTCACGGGAGTCCTGTGCCATCCTGATCCGGGAAGTCTATGAAAAGCACTACGAACACTACAAGGACGATTTCGGAAAGACGATCCTGGGATTTTTCTCGGATGAGCCGGAACTGGGCAACGGGATGTACAAGACCGGAGGGAACCGGTACGGAACACTGGTGGATTATCCCTATTCCGATGAACTGGAAGAAGAACTGAAGCAGCGCCTCGGACCGGACTGGAAGAACCTCATAGTTCTTATGTGGAACAGCAGCACGCCAGAAAGAGCTGCGGAGGTGCGGTATCAGTTCATGGACGCAGTCACCCAACTTGTGCGAAGGGATTTCTCCGAGCAGATCGGCAACTGGTGCCATGACCACGGCGTTCGCTACATCGGACACCTTATCGAGGACAACAACTCCCACACCAAGACAGGAATGTCCCTGGGGCATTACTTCCGCGGTCTGAACGGTCAGGATATGGCAGGCATCGACAACATCGGCGGACAGGTGCTGCCGCAGGGTGAAGACGTTAAGATCAAGACGCTTTTCGGGGAAAGGGACGGGGAGTTCTATCACTTCGCCCTCGGGAACCTTGGCGCCAGCGGTGCGGCAGTGGATCCCCGCAAGGACGGGAATTCCATGTGCGAGATCTTCGGAAACTACGGATGGAGCGAAGGCGTCAGGCTGGAGAAATACCTGGCGGAGCATTTTATGGTGAGAGGCCTGAACCACTTTGTCCCTCACGCCTTCACCGGCATGGCTTTTCCGGATCCGGACTGCCCGCCCCACTTCTATGCGCAGGGACAGAATCCACAGTACAGGCATTTCGGAGCTCTTGTGGAGTATATGAACAGGGTCTGCACCCTGATCTCCGGCGGTCACCGGGAATCCCGGGCTGCGGTCCTCTACAACGCGGAATTCGAATGGATGGGGGACAGCATGCAGGTTCAGGAACCTCTGCGCAAACTGTATGAGGCTCAGATCCTCGCGGACACGCTCCCCATGGACGCCCTGACAGATATCGGACGTTACGGCACGGTTTTCGGAGACGATGTGCTGAAGGTAAACCGCCAGGAGTATAAAGTCCTCATCGTCCCCTATGCCCGGTTTATGCGCAGGGAAATGGCTGAGGCACTGAAAAAAGTGCATATTCCCATCCTGTTCGTAGATGGTGTGCCTGCTGTGTATGACGGCGGTACCCTTCCGGAGCACAGGGTGGTCCAGCTGGAAAAGCTTGCGGAGGAGACCGGAAAGATCGCCGGTCCGTCCGCAAGGATCCGCCCCGCTTCCCGCCATGTCCGAGTCCTGGAATACACCAAGGACACACGTATCCTCTATTTCTTCAACGAGGATAAGGAGATCTACCGCGGGAGCGTCGATCTGGACCCTGAGAAAACATATTATGAATATGACGCATGGAATAACCGGATCTACAAGCTGGAAGGCAGTGACATCACGCTGGAGCCGAACAAGGGTATGATCCTTGTGGAAGACGAGCCAGATGCGGATCTCCTTTCAGAAAGGATCCGGTGCGAAGGGGAGAAGATCACCCTCAACCACTTCAGCAGGAGCGTTTCTGACGCCCTGAATTACCCGTCCTTCGGTGAGAAGGCGCAGGCGGTGGTTCCGGACGACTATTCCAGGAAAGATAAATACTTCTCCGGCATCATCCGCTATGAGAAGGAGATCGAACTTGGAACAGTGAAGAAGGCTGTCCTGGAGATCACCGACGCCTATGAGGGTGTGGAAGTATTTGTGAACGGCGAATCCCTGGGTATCCAGGTCGTGCCTGCATTCGTCTACGACCTGACAGATCATCTGAAGGAAGGGAAGAATCTCCTTGCAATCGAGGTCGCCACGACGCTGGAGCGGGAGATGAGCAGGAACAAGAGCGCCATGCTCCGCAACCTGGTCCAGGGGATGCGGATCCGGCCTGTTGATCCCACCGGGATCAACGGCGAAGTGCGCCTGTATCTTACGAAATAATCACAGTAAGGCAAAGATAATTGAAGAACAGCGAGATCAACATCCGAGATCCCTTTGTACTTGTCCACGAGGGAAAATACTACCTGTACGGGACCCGGGGAAAAAATGCGTTCAAGGGCGAGGAGTTCGGCTTTGACGTTTATACCGGAACCGATCTGGAAAACTGGGAAGGACCTTTTGAGGTGTTCCATCGCCCTGAGGGGTTCTGGAGCAAAAAAAGCTACTGGGCGCCTGAGGTGCATGCGTATAGGGGAAGGTTCTACATGTTTGCTACCTTCGCCAATGAGGCCAGGGGACTGGGAACGGCGATCCTCGTTTCCGATTCTCCCATGGGACCTTTCACCATGTGGTCCGACGGATATGTAACGCCAAAGAACTGGCGTTGTCTGGACGGAACGCCCTATTTTGCCGTGGACGGCACGCCCTACCTGGTGTTCTGCCACGAATGGAAACAGATCCACGACGGGACCGTGAACGCTGTCCGGCTTTCGGAGGACCTGAAGAGAAGCGAAGGTGAACCGATGATCCTGTTTTCCGCTTCCTCCGCGAAACCCTTCGTGAAGCGTTTTCTGTTCCGCAACTATGAAAGGAAATGATAAAAAGAAGGGCAGCTCATGGCGAGCTGCCCTTCTTTGTTCAAGTCAAACATATCAGACGGAAAGATTTCTGTACTGCAGGGGAGTCAGACCGGTCGTTTTCCGGAAAACATTGTGGAAATAGGGCTGACTGGAAAAGGAGAGATAGGAGCTGATCTCGGAGATGGGGCGATCCGTGTACCGAAGCAGTGACTTTGCCTCGTCGATCTTGCACTTGGTGATGAATTCACCGATCCCGTATCCGGTCTCATCCTTGAATTTCTCACTGAGGAGGGAGCGGGATTTTCCGGAATACTCAATGACATCGATGGGCATCAGAGGTTCATTGAGATGGAAGATAATGTAGTTCGTGCAGTTCCGGATCAGCGGGGAGAGTTCCGCCGGGAACTGATACCGCTCGACCCTTTCGGCAAAATCTAGGATCATGGTGTACTGAAGCGAATAGACGTCCTCCACCGTTGAGAGCTCCTCGCAGTGCTGGGAATAGGTATCGATGAGATAGTATGCCTGCTCGATGGGCATCCCTCCTGGGATCGCGGCTGTCTTTCCCACCATGGCGACAAGGGCGACGAAGATGTTCTTTACCTGACGGAGGTCGTCCAGGGCGACCTTGCCTTCCTCAAAACCTTCCTGCTGCGGGTATTGAAGCAGCAGGGAACGCAGCTCCTCCGTGCGCCCGAGACGGATCAGTTCCAGCAGCTGTTGTTCATAGTAATAGGTCCCGTGGAGCTGCTCCGCGTCCCTCGCGCTGTATACGGTGTTGGCATATGATGCGCCGATCACATGATCCTTTCTGCCGGAAAGGATCTTTTTTTCGTTCTCCCGGATCCACTGATTCCGCTTGTTTGCCATGTGATCACCTCCTGGATAAAATCATAATATATCGGACAATAACGTATTACAATAGGATGTTGTTATTTTAGAATAAAGTCAGAACGAGAGGTACAGGGTGAAAGTAATGGAACTCAATTTCAACAAAAACTGGACGATCACCGGAAAAGACGGCGTAAGGAAGATGATTGATCTTCCTTATGACGCGATGATCCACGAGAAGAGGGAAGCGGACGCGATCAACGGCGTCAACAGCGGGTATTTCCCGGGAGGAAAGTACCGATATGAGAAAGCGTTCTCCCTCACAGGAGAGCAGTGCACCGGGAAGAAACTGTTCCTGCACTTCGAATGTGTGTACCGGAACTGCGTCATCACGGTCAACGGGAAAGAAGTGTGCCGTCACCGCTACGGATATACCTGTTTTGACGCCGACATCACCGATGCCGTTCATCCGGAGGAAAATACGGTCGTCGTGGATATGGACAACTCCCTGGAGCCCAACTGCCGGTGGTACAGCGGAAGCGGGATCTTCCGCGATGTGACCCTGGTGGTGAAAGATGAGGACTATATCAGCCGCTTTCAGGTCCGCACTGTCTCCGTCGATCCGCCGGTCATCCATGTAGATGCGAAGACAGCGAAGGATTCCCCTGTAACGATACGCGTGATGGAAGGCGACAACGTCCTGGCAGAAGGCGTCCCGGGCGAGATCACGGTACCCGGAGCCGGATTGTGGAGCGAAGAGGATCCCCGTCTCTATACCGTGAAGGCGGTATCGGAGCGTGATGAGAGAAGTATCCGGTTCGGGATCCGCACTCTGCGGTGGAACAGCAGGGAAGGACTGCTGGTCAACGGAAAGAGCGTCCTGCTGCGGGGAGGGTGCATCCACCACGATCACGGAGTCATCGGCGCCAATGAATACAGGGACAGCGAGTACCGCAGGATCCGGATCCTGAAGGAGAACGGATTCAACGCCATAAGAATGGCCCACAACCCCGCTTCTCAGATCACATTGGATGTGTGCGATGAGCTCGGCATGTATGTGATGGACGAAGTGTTCGACGGCTGGTACATCCCCAAGACCTACCACGATTACTCAAGAGATTTTGAGGATCACTGGAGGGAAGATATACAGGCTCTGGTGGCTTCCGCCTACAGCCATCCCAGCGTCATCATGTACTCGGCGGGAAACGAAGTCTCCGAGACAGCGTCCGAAAAGGGCGTGAGGGTATGCGGAGAACTCAAGAGATACCTGAACACCCTGGACGATACCCGGCCGGTGACCGCAGGCATCAATGTACTGATCAATGTCTACGCCAACATGGGCCTTGGGATCTATCGTGAGACGAAGACATATGAACCGGTCCCGCTGGAGAAAAAGAAGGGATACAGGGAGAAGAAGACCGGGTCCGCCTTCTTCAACGCCATGGCTCAGAAACTGGGAAAGATCATGTTCTACACCAGCAAAGGTAAAAAAGGGGACAGAGCGAGCCGGGGAGCCGGAGAGCAGCTGGATATTCTGGGACTCAATTACGCCTCATCCCGCTATGACGAGGATGCGGCACGCTATCCGGACCGCATGATGGTGGGAAGCGAGACCATGGTAGGAGATCTTCCCTACAACTGGGAACGGGTGAAGAGATATCCGCAGCTGGTTGGCGATTTCGTCTGGTCTGCCTGGGACTATCTGGGCGAAGCCTGCATCGGGGACTGGACCTACGCCTCCTATAAGGGACTGCCTCTTCTGGCAGGACAGGGCATGATCGATATCACCGGCAAACCGCTGGCGGCCATGTATTTCATGCAGATCGTATGGGGTCTGAGAAAGGAACCCTTCATCGGGCTGAGACCTCTCAATCACTGGAATGAAACACCGGACACCGGAGCGTGGCAGTTCACCAACGCCATTGACAGTTACACCTGGGAGGGTTACGAAGGAAAGAAAGCGTATGCCGAGGTGTATGGGGCGGATCACGCCGTCTCCCTCTTCCTCAACGGAAAGAAGATCGGGACGAAAGACTATAAGGATTACAAGGCAGCTTTTACCTTCCCGTATGAGCCGGGCGAACTGAAAGCGGCGTCTCTGGACAGGGACGGAAAGGTGGTAAGTGAGACGGTCCTGAGGACCGGAGAGAAGGAGACGGTCATCACCGCAACTCCGGACAGGGACAGCCTGAGGGCGGGGACCGATGATCTGGCCTATGTGACCATTGAGTTCACAGATCCCGAAGGGAATCTGAAGCCCTACATCGAGATCCCGGTGGAGATCATCGCGGAGGGACCGGTGTCATTGCTGGGATTCGGCAGCGCGCTGTGCAAGTCGGATGAGACATTCGACGGAAATATCCACACCAGTTACAGAGGCAGATGCCTCGCGGTGCTGAAGGCAGGGGAACAGGCCGGAAGCGCGAAGATCACAGTCAAAGCAAATGGCTATAAAACAATAACAAAAGAAATAAAGGTGGTGCAGAAATGAGCAAGGAAGGATTACTCAGCAAGGGTCTGTTTGAAAAGCCCTTTATGGACAGCAAGACGGATCCGAACAAGGTAAACAAAAAGGAAGTGGCCTTCGGTCATCTCATCGGACCTCTCGGAACGATCTTCGTCATCAACACGATCGCCGCTCTGGTGGAGAAATTCTTCACCCAGCAGGTGGGCGTCATGTATGGGACCGAGAATATCGAGATGGTTAAGCAGATGGGCGGCTACTATGAGGTCGTTATGACGGTAGCGAAGATCCTGGGCGTATTCGTGAGCCTTTTCAACGGATGGCTCCTTCAGAAGACACAGTCCCGTCAGGGAAGACTTCGTCCCTGGAACCTGATTTTCGGAATGGTGTCCATCGCCATCGGTTGTCTGATCTTTCAGTTCGCCGGGCAGAACATCGGCACCAGCTACTGGTACTATTTCTTCTTCCTCCTGATCCTCTACCATACCGAGGGAAGCCTGTTCTTCTATCTGTACAGGGACAACATCGTCTCCCTTTCCACGAGAGAACCGGACGAAAAGGCAAGACTGCAGTATGTAAGGAAACTTTCCTGGACCCTGCTCTCCGGTGTCATCATCGGAATGATCATCAACATGGTGGTCCTGCCTCTCTGGCTGGAGAACGACATCACCGGATATCCGACGCTGATGCTCGCCCTCTCCCTTGTGGCGATCCCGCTGCTTCTTATGGAATACTTCTTCACCCGCGAGCGTGTCATTGAGGATATCGCGCTGGAGACCGGAGCGCCGGAAGAGAGCAATATCCCGATCAAGGAACAGCTGAAGGCTCTGCTTTCCAACAAATACTACGTATGTCTTATGCTTCTCGCCATCGTCGGCAATGTCGTGGACAACTTCAAGGGCGGCAACGTCCAGTATTTCTACGTGAAGTTCCTTCTGGGCGGTGATCAGAACCCGCTCATGTATACCATCTTCCAGGTGGTGACCGGCATTCCCGGAGGCATCGGAGCCTTCATCGTCTATCCTCTCGCGAAGAAATACGGCATCAAGAACGTCACTCTGGGCGGATACATCCTCTGGCTCATCGGCAGCGTGATCGGCTTCCTGTTCCCGTCCTCCATGATCCCTGTTATGGTCGGCGGATTCATCAAGAACGTCGGTATGCTCCCCAACGGATATATCGCCGCTACGCTTCTCTGCTACGCCTTTGACAGCATCGAAGCGAACTCCGGATACAGACTGGAAGGACTTATGGGCGTGTCCATCATCGGAGCGATCAACACCCTCATCAGTGCACCTTTCGCGGGTGGATTTGAGTCCATGCTTCTGAAACTGGGATTCGTTGATGTGAACGGCATCGCCCCCTCCAGCGAAGTGACCCGATTCATCGTGATCGCGTTCTACGTGTTCGACATCGTATTGTGCGCCATCGCGATCCTGCTGCTCCCGCGTGTGGATGTGGAGAAACATCTCCCGGAGATCCACGCGGTGCTGGAAGAGAGAAAGGAAGAGGCTCTCGAAAGAGCGAAATAAAAGTATCTATAGAAGAGAAGGGAAAGCATCATGAATCCGATCCTGCCGCTGAATGAATATGTCCCGGACGTGGAGGCGCATGTCTTCGGGGACAGAGTCTACCTTTACGGAAGTCATGACAAGGCCAATTCGAAACGGTTCTGCGTGCAGGATTACACCGTGTATTCCGCACCGGTCGATGACCTGACCGACTGGAAATTCCACGGCACTTCCTACCGCAAGGACCAGGATCCGCACAGCATCAACGGAAAACCGGTAGATTTCTACGCACCGGACTGTGTCCGCGGCAACGACGGAAGGTACTACCTGTACTACGTTGCCATGGGGCCGAACACCGTGAACTTCGGGCCGATCTCGGTCGCGGTGTCGGAGCACCCGGAGGGGCCCTTTGATTACCTCGGAGATGTCCGGTATCCGGACGGGAGTGTGGTGCTCAGATATATGAACAATGATCCCGCTGTTCTCAATGACGGCGGGAGGATCTACCTCTATTATGGATGGGGACTCGGAAGGGATTTCCGAAGCAAAGTCTTCAGACCTATCTACGATCGCGTTCTTAGCGCGATCGCGCACAGGACGCTGAAGGAAGTGCGTGAGACCAAGCCCTGCATACTGTCCTGCGCTTTTGCGGAGCTGGAGGACGATATGCTCACCGTGAAGCGGGGACCGTTCGCTGTCCTCGACAGTAAGACAACGGCGGAGAAGGGGACGGAACTGTACGATCACCCCTTTTATGAGGCGCCGTCCATCCGGAAGATCGGGAGTCTGTATTACCTGGTCTATTCCTCCGGAGCGAACAACGAGCTGGCGTACGCGGTAAGCAGATATCCGGACCGGGATTTCCGGTTCAAGGGAGTGATCGTCTCAAACAGTGATCTCGGCTACAAGGGCAACAACGAGCCGAATAACAATGCTTCCACGATCCACGGCAGCATCGAGCGGATCGGAGGAAAGGACTATGTTTTCTACCACCGCTGTACCAACAACACCGACTTTTCCAGACAGGTCTGCGTGGAGCCTATCCGGATCAGTCCGGACGGAACGATCGAACAGGTGGAGATGACGACATGCGGAGTGGAAGGTGCCATCCCGGGGACCGGGATCTATCCCGCAGGGATCTGCTGCAATCTGATCACGCCGAAGAAGATACGCATCGGTGTCGGAAAACAGCAGACGCTTCCCAGGATCACCGAAAAAGACGGGGAACTGATCCTTGCGGATCTCACCGCAGGAACGGAAGCGGTATATAAGTATTTTGACCTGGGCGAGCCCGAAAAGTTTCGCGTCGTCTTTGACGGGGACGCGGAAATACAGGTGAACGGTATCAGGACAGACGAGGACGGATGCGTGACGCTGCCCGCGGATCCGAAGCTCACCGTCCGCATCAAGGTCATAAAAGGGAAATGCGATATCCGCTTATTGGAATTTTTCGAATAACAAAACAGGAGTGAATCATGGCGAAGTTCAGGGTATATGGAAACCGCACAGATGAGGTGACCGAACTGGAGAAAGAGAACCGTCTGCTTGCGAGACAGCTCGCGGAAGAGGGAATCGTCCTCCTGGAGAACGACGGCGTCCTTCCCCTCGGGAAAGGGAACGTCGCTCTGTATGGCGGGGGCGCAAGGCTCACCGTCAAGGGCGGATCCGGGAGCGGAGACGTGAGAGAGCGGTACAGTGTCAATATCGAGGACGGACTGAAAAACAGCGGCTTCCGTATCGTGGGGACATCATGGCTTGAACGCTTCACTGCCACCTACGAAAGGGATAAGCAGGAGTTCCGTGAGAAAGTGGAGAAGGCGATCAAGGGATACCCGGTCTGGAAGGTCATGGCGATGTTCCAGAAGATCGGGGAGTTCCATCTCGCATATCCCGTCGGGGATGAGATCCGGGACACGGATCTGTCCGATGAGACCGACACCTGTATCTATGTCATCGCGCGGCAGGCAGGGGAAGGCGCCGACAGAAAGCGGGAGAAGGGGGATTATCTTCTTTCCGATCTGGAAGCCAGCAACCTGAAAAAGTGCAGAGAACACTACAGAAAGCTCATCGTGGTGCTCAACTGCGGTTCCTCCCTGGATCTGTCACCTCTGAAAGAGATCAGACCGAACGCGCTGCTCTTCTACGGGCAGGCCGGAGAAGAGGGCGGCAACGCACTGGGAAGGATCCTCAGCGGAGAGGTGACCCCTTCCGGAAAACTGACCGACACGTGGGCGGAGAACTATGAGGATTATCCCGTGGCAAGGATCGCTCACCCGGAGAAACTGGAGGAGAATTACGAGGAAGGGATCTATGTGGGATACCGCTGGTTCGACGCGAGCGGTATCCGTCCGATGTATCCCTTCGGTCACGGCCTTTCCTATACCGGGTTCCGGCATTCCTGCCTGAAAGCGGAAGCGGAAGGAAGCAAGGTGAAACTCGCGGTCGAGGTGGAGAATACCGGAAAAGCACCCGGAAAAGAAGTAGTATTTGCTTTTGTTTATAAACCCAACAAGAAGATGGCGGGAGAGGTGAAGAGCCTAGCTGCTTTCGCAAAAACGGAGCTGCTGCAGGCAGGCGGGAAACAGACGGTCGAACTGAGATTCGATCTGCGGGATCACGCGTCCTATGATGAGGAAAACAGCTGCTGGTTCCTGGAGGAAGGGATCTACGGGGTCTCTGTCGGGACAGACGCGGAACACTGTGAGCCGGTGACTGCGCTTCATGTCGCCCGGGACACCGTAACGGAGCAGTGCCGTACCTGCTGCCCGAAACAGATGCCGTTTGAGGACTGGAGCATCCGAACGGAAGGTCCGGACTGTACAGGACTTCCGGTGCTGGAGATCCGGGCGGAGAGCGTCACGAACGATTATACGTACCGTCTTCCGGAAGTTTCGGAAACGGTGAAACACTATCTGGATACCCTCACCGATGAGGAACTTGCCATGTATACCATGGGCGGCGGGTATTTCAACCCGACATATATCAAAGTACTTGGTTCCTGCGGCAATACGACCAGCCTCCTGCTGAAGAAGGGAATACCCTGCATCATCATGACGGACGGCCCTGCCGGGATCAACATCATGCCGAAATCCGCCTATACGAGAAGAGGAGGCACCCGATATATCGATGAACTTCCACAGGAATGGCAGTGGGGATGGCTGAAAACAGTCGTCGCCAGGATCCCGTTCCTCTACGCGGGAAAGAAAGATATCCGCTGCTATCAGTACTGCACGGCCCTTCCCAATGCGACGACCGTAGGGCAGACCTTTAACACCGCCCTTGTGGAAAAAGCAGGGGAAGGTGTGGGAAAAGAGATGCTCGTCATGGGGGTCACCCTCTGGCTGGCTCCTGCGCTCAATATCCACCGGGATCCCCTCTGCGGCAGAAACTTTGAATACTATTCCGAGGACCCTGTGGTATCCGGAGAGATGGCAGCTGCCATCACGAGAGGCGTTCAGAAGAACAAAGGTGTCGGTGTGACGGTCAAGCATTTCGCCTGCAACAACCGCGAGGACGACCGGACCACCGTTTCCTCCAACCTTTCGGAGAGAGCACTCAGAGAGATCTATCTCAAAGGATTCCGTATCGTGTGCAGGGAACAGCCTATGGCACTTATGACATCCTACAACCGAATCAACGGAACATATTCAGCGAACAGCAGGGAGCTGCTGACCGATATCCTCCGCTGTGAGTGGGGATACGAAGGGCTGGTCATGTCTGACTGGGACGGTGTGGACCGCGGATCCTATACCGAAGCGGTGAAATGCGGCAACAACATGATCATGCCGGGAAGAAAAGACATCTATGAAAAGATCTGTAAAGCGCTTAAGGACGGTGAGCTTACAAGGGAAGATTTGCGGGTGTCTGCACTGTACGGGCTGAAACTGGTCTTTGATGCGAAAACTACACAGGACTTCCTGCACGAGCAGAGATAAGAAAGGGAACTGAATCATGAAGATCGCGATCGACATCAATGGAAAAACGAGAAAAACAGACTTCAGCTGGCAGGAAGGGATCGGAGGGGATCACGCCTGGCAGTTCCACCGCAGTGATATGGTGGATCAGCTCCGATTCGCGCATGAGGAGCTGGGCATCCGGTCGGTCCGGTTTCACGGTATCTTTGACGATGATATGTGGACGGTTTCGGATCTCAACGCATTTTCACCTATGCCCGGCGGAAGAAATGTGCGGGACTGGAATTTCCGTCAGATCGGTCATGTTTATGACAATCTTCTTTCAGTAGGCGTGAAACCATTCGTAGAGATGTCTTTTATGCCGTCTCAGCTCGCGAAAAAGAATGCGACCGGTCTTCATTACCGGAACAATACCTCTATCCCGAAGGACTGGGATGAATGGGCCGATTATATTCGCTCCTTTATCCGGTTTTTGCTTCATCGATACGGTGCGGATGAGGTCAGGCAATGGAGATTCGAAGTATGGAACGAGCCGGATCTCCGCGGCGGTTTCTTCTCAGGAACGCAGAAGGATTATTTCAAGTTATATGAGGTGACCGCACGGGCGGTAAAGGATGTGGATGCCGGTCTTCAGGTCGGAGGGCCTTCCACCAGCGCCTGCAAGTGGATCGACGAGTTCCTTGCGTACTGCAAGGAGAATCGGGTTCCGATCGATTTTGTCTCGACGCATCATTACCCGGGCGATGCTTTCGGCAATATGATCACACCTTCCAATTATCTGCAGATCTTCCGGACGATGAAGGAAGCTGTAAAAAAACGCAGCGATCTTACCGAAACGCTGGGAAAGATGTTTTTCTATCCGGACAAGGCTGCAAGGGTGACAAAGGATGCCCTTACACGCATGGATGATGAACTGTGCGCGAAGGTGAACGAACTTCCGGTGTATATGACCGAGTGGAACTCCATGGCGATATTCGCCGCTCCGATTCACGATGAGAAATACTCCGCAGCTTTCGCGCTGAAGTCGGTGTTGGATCTGGACAACCGTTTTTCCGGATATTTCTTCTGGTGCCTTTCGGACCTGTTTGAGGAGCAGATCCAGCTCAACAAACCTTTTATCGGTGGATACGGTATCCTTACCAATGACGGGATCCCGAAGCCGAACTTCTGGGCGTTCAAGATCCTTTCACAACTGTACCGGGACCGGATCGATGTGGGATTCAGGGAGTTCGGGGAAGTGGAGTACGCAGCTTTCCGCAGGGGAAACAGTGTTCAGGTGGCCGTTTATGCACAGAGCAATGACCCATGCCTGTCCCAGAGACATGATGTGGAGATCGTTCTCAACGGGAAGGCACATGCGGTCTGGCAGGAGAGGATCGACGACGATCACTGCAATCCCAAACGGATCTGGAAAGAGATGGGATCGCCCGAAAACCTGACAAAAGACGAAGTGAAAGACATCATGATACGGTCTGCACTTAAAAAGGAAGAGGTGCCTTATTCCTTGTCCGGAGATGAAACGGTGATCCACACGGAACTCACCACCAACGATATCGCATTTTTTACCATCGAATTGGAGGAGTAGGGATATGTTCAGGGAAGATTTTCTCTGGGGTGCAGCTACGGCAGCTCCTCAGATCGAGGGAGGATGGAATGAAGACGGCCGCACGCCGTCTATCTGGGACATCGCTCCAAAAGAGAAGATCCGGAACGGGGAGGACTGCCGCACAGCCTGCGATCACTATCACAGATGGAAAGAGGATGTGGAGATACTCAGTACCCTTGGGGTGCGGTCCTACCGCTTTTCGATCTCCTGGTCGAGAGTGATGCCGGAGGAGGGAAAGGTCAATGAAGCGGGGATACGTTTCTACCGCGATCTCGTCCTTGCTCTGAGGGAAAAGGGAATCGAGCCTCTCGTCACGCTCTACCATTGGGATCTGCCAGTGTGGGTGCAGAAGAAGGGCGGCTGGCTCAGTGATGCTGTGATCCCGTTGTTCACGGAATACACACGCGTCATGGTGGACGCGCTCTCCGACCTGGTCACCTGGTGGATCCCCATGAACGAACCACAGTGTTTCATCATGAACGGACACATGACAGGAGCGCATGCCCCGTTCAAGAACCGTTATCTGTCGCTGTCGAAACTGACACGGATCTGCCTTATGGCTTTTCATGAATCGGTCGGTGTGATCCGGGAAAGAGCCAAGAATGATCCCAGGATCGGGATCGCCATGGCAGCGGGAGCTTTCATTCCGGAGGATGAGTCGGAGGAAGCGGTAAAGAGAGCAGCAGAGGATTCCTTCTCCAAGGGGTCCGGGCTCATGAGCAATCTCTGGTGGGCGGAGCCCCTTCTGAAAGGTACATCGGTCCGTGCCTACGGAGTCTACCGGGTGCCCGGAAGATATATGGAGAGGATCAAAACAAAACTGGACTTCATCGGGCTGAACGTGTATGCTCCTTTCCAGAATAACTGGTACGGGAAGAACGACGCGGTTCCGGAGGAGCAGAAGAACTCTCTCGGCTGGGTCAACGACGGAAGGTGCCTGTACTGGACCATCCGCTTCTGGTGTGAGCGGTACGGACTCCCGGTCCTGATCACCGAGAACGGTATGTGCGACAATGACATCCTCACTGAGGACCGAAAGGTGCACGACGAAAAGAGGATCGGCTACATCAGGGATTACCTTCAGAATCTGAAAAGAGCTGTGGATGAGGGATATCCGGTCCTCGGCTATCAGTACTGGAGCCTCATGGACAATTTCGAATGGGCGGAAGGATATGAGCTGAGATTCGGCATCGTATACGTGGACTTCAGGACGCAGGAGAGGATCCTGAAGGATTCCGCTTATTATTACAGGGACGTGATCCGCAGCAACGGAGAGAATATCAACTGAAATCAATGATGGTCCGGGGATCGGCGTTGGCCGGTTCCCGGATTTTGCGGGGAAATCTTCCTTGCGTTCCGGGGGCACCTTGTTATACTGAAAGGGACAAATATCGCTGCGGCTTTGAGAGCCGGAGGTTCAATGGAATATACAGTCATCCGAAGCAAAAGAAAGACCATTTCGCTGGAACTGCGGCCGGAAGGTCTCCTGGTCCGGGCTCCTCGCTTTGCGACCAAGTGGCAGATCGACCGCTTCGTGAAGGATCACGAACTCTGGATCGAGAAACACCGGGAGAAACTGGAAGAGAGACAAAGGGCTCTGAAGGATGTGGATCGGTTGTCCGATGAGGATCTGAAGGAACTGGCGAAGAAGGCGAAAGAGGTCATTCCGGAAAGGGTGGCGCACTACGCGCCTCTCGTCGGCGTTACATACGGAAGGATCACCATACGGAACGAGAAGACCAGGTGGGGCAGCTGCTCTGCCAAGGGAAACCTGAACTTCAACTGTCTTCTCATGCTCACGCCGCCTGAAGTGATCGACAGCGTGGTGGTCCATGAACTCTGTCAGCGGCTGCAGATGAATCACTCGGATCGGTTCTACCGGGAAGTGCGGAGGGTATATCCCGAATACGACAAGTGGAACCGATGGCTGAAGAAGAACGGCAGGGCGATCCTGGACCGGGCGTCCCGTGAGTGAGAAAATAGTACGTACTTAAAGCGGTTTATGGTAGAAATAAATCAATATGATACGTATTACAGAGGAGGGCAACATGTCGGATTATTTGGGAAAAGACACCTTTAAGCTCGGTTTCGGACTGATGCGTCTTCCGAAACTTGAGGATGGCAGCATCGACGTTGAACAGACTTCCAAAATGGTGGATCTGTTCATCGAAGCGGGCGGTACTTATTTTGACACTGCTTACGTCTATGACGGAGGCGGCTCCGAGAAGGCGATCAAAAAAGCGCTGATCGAGAGATATCCGAGGGATTCCTTCACTCTTGCTACGAAATTGAATGCAGGTATGGCTAAGAGCGAAGAGGACGCGAAACAGCAGTTCGCCACCAGCCTGGAGCGCACAGGCGCAGGTTATTTCGACTATTATCTGCTGCACGCATTATCCCGCAACAACTACAAGAAATATGATGAGTACCATCTCTGGGACTTCGTGAAAGAGAAGAAGGAAGCGGGGCTCATCAAGCACGTGGGATTCTCCTTCCATGGGGATCCGGAACTTCTCGAGGAACTGCTTGAGAAACATCCTGAGGTGGAATTCGTTCAGCTGCAGATCAACTACGCGGACTGGGAGAACCCGGGTGTAGCCAGCAGAAAGAACTATGAGATCGTACGCAAATACGGAAAAGGCATCACGGTCATGGAGCCGGTCAAGGGCGGCGCTCTGGCGGATCCGCTTCCGGCGATCAAGAAACTGTTCGACGAGGCGAATCCCGACGCTTCCTACGCGTCCTGGGCGATCCGCTTTGTAGCTTCCCACGACGGCATCATCACGGTCCTTTCCGGAATGAGCAATCTCGCCCAGATGGAGGATAACCTTTCCTACATGAGGAATTTCAAACCCCTCAGCGCGGAAGAGGAAGAAGTGATCCGCAAGGCACAGGAAGCCTTGAACGCGGACAACACCATTCCCTGCACAGCGTGCCATTACTGCACCGAGGGATGCCCGATGGGGATCCCGATCCCCGATATTTTCGCGGTCAGCAACAGACAGGCGATCTATCCCAGCTGGGACAAAGGCAAAGGGCCCTATGCCATCGCGACTCAGAACAAGGGCAAGGCCAGCGACTGTATCCAGTGCGGACAGTGCGAGGCGCAGTGCCCGCAGCACCTTCCCATCATAGAACTCCTCCAGAAGTGCAGAGAGTTTGAGTGATCCATAGTGTAACAGGGGGTCTGCATCACGAGATGCAGGCCCTGTTCTTTGCGATTTTTTCTTTCCTAAACGATATACAATATGTATAATGAATGGGAAATAATCTGTATGCGACATCATTATCCTTTACGAAGAAAGGAGAGAACCATGAACGAGAAGTATTATTCCGCTTTGGAAGCGTACTACACCGACAAAAGCGGCAAACTGTCCTATGACCTCCTGAACAAGGATCTGATCAAATTCGCGCATTCCAGCAGTTATGTGCGCGCCATGATCACAAACAGAGAATCGGTAGAGACGATCCGCAACTACGTTCTTGTCATGAAATTCCGTCACATTCTCGGAGACAAGAATCTCACTGAAGAGACAGCGCTGGAACTGGCCGGGATGCTGGATGACGCCTACAGCAAAGGTGCGTTCAAGGCTTTCAATGATGAGATTCGCAAGAAACAAAACGCGAACAAGAAAAAATGACGCTGAGATTTGACCCTTTTAGCTTAATCAGTCAGTACCGGACCTGCATCTTGTAGGATGCAGGTCCTTTTTAAATGCGATTCTTATACGTGATATGGTAATAATTTTAACTAAATTCGGGAGATGAAGATAACAGCAGGAAATAATCAAAATATCACCGGAACAGGTCACGCCCGTGGCGGCCAAAAAAGAAGAACTGCCACTTTGTTTCCGAATGGAAGGGCTTGCCTTTTCATGACGTCGTGCTGTATTGTAGCATCAGACTTAAGGACACATGGGGGAGGGCGAAGGGTGAATGCCAATTACATCAGGGGGATCCGGATCGACTGGTCGGGAATATCAAGGGGGAGTTACCTCCGAAGAATTCCAGCACTTTACGGCTTGGAAGATCTGGAATTCGTTTCTCCTGTGACGATCTTCTGCGGAGAGAACGGCACGGGGAAGTCCACCCTTCTGGAAGCGATCGCGGCGGCAGCCGGATTCAACCCTGAAGGCGGTACCAAGAACTATCTGTTCTCCACCAGGGATAACTACTCTGAGCTGAATGACGCGATCCGGCTCGTGCGCGGGATACGCAGGGAGCAGTGGGGCTATTTCTTTCGGGCAGATTCCTTCTTTAATGTGGCCACGGCGGAGGAGGAATATGGAAAACTCAGCCCACGCGGGACAATGGGATATCACGACATGTCCCATGGGGAGAGTTTTCTCAAGCTCATGCAGGAAAGCCTGAGCGGGGACGGACTGTTCCTCCTGGATGAGCCGGATGAGGCGCTTTCCCCAGTCCGTCAGATGACCATGCTGTACGAGATCTGCAGGACGGTGAAGGCTGGTGCCCAGTTCATCATCGCCACCCATTCACCCATTCTGCTGGGAATACCGGATGCGCAGATCCTTTCCTTTGACGGAGGCAGCGTCCATCCGATAACGTATGAGGAGACGGACAGTTACCGGATCATGAAAGGCTTCCTTAATGACCGGGAGAGGTATCTTAAAAACCTCCTTTCTGAAGACTGAAAATACAGGAAAAGCAAAAGTCCCTGAGCCGTGAGGTTCAGGAACTTTTGCTTGTTCTTTTACAGATATTTTGTTGTAGGACGGGCCAGAATAAGCCCGATTTTCCTTTCAAAACATATCATAACGCCAGAAGACGGTCAACAAAAACAAACCGCAAGTTTAGGATTCCGGTTCTTTATCGGAAAAGGTCAGCATAAGGCCGGCACTGTTCATACATTGATTGACATACTCACACTGGGCTTCATTCTTTTTCGGATCGAGCAGCGGGAGGATCTTTCTCCCTGTCTGCAGGACATCCCCGTATCGCTCCAGAGCGCCGAGCACGATCAGTTTCAGCATGAGATAATGTATCCTCATCTCTTTTTCACTAATGCCGTCACCGTCGATCCGTTCGAGCGTTCGCAGAGCGTCATCCTGTTTTCCTGCCCGGATGAAACGTCTGGCCTGATCGAGGAAGACCTGAGTGTGTTCGGGGTTCCCTTCTTCCAGGACAGAAGACGCCAGCCGCAGAAGGGATTTTCCGCGGTGCATGGCGGACATGGGCTTTCCGTTTCGTTCCATGGCGTCCACCAGAATGCGGTTGTTTAGATAATAGGGATAACTGTCCGGTCCGGCGATCATGCGGGTGAGAGGAAGAGCCTTTCGTGCGGACTTTTCCGCCTCACCGTACTGCTCCAGCGCCATCAGAGCATAGGATTCCCGAACGAGGAATTCACAGGAGACAGCGTCATCCGGCACCGGCCGCGCTTCGTTGCGGGTGAGGATCTTCCGGCAGGTCTTCAGGACCTCCGTTTCGCTCCCAATCTCTTCGTAATAAGCTTCCAGGGAGAAAAGGATGTCCAGGGAACTCTCGGATGTTTTCCCGAAAAGCTCATCATTTTTTTGAAGCTGTACCAGGAGGGACCGCAGCCTCTCATCCGTCGGGATGCGGATCAATGTCGGCTTTGCCATTATTTTGACCCTTTCGCAGCGTCTCGGACCATGTCGTAGGCGCTCTGGTATTCAGCCAGTTGAGCGTAGTCGTATTTGTATACTTTTTTCGCTATTTCCAGGGATCTCTCGGAATACTTGATAGCGGAGCGGTAATCGCCGATCTTGCAGCATATGAGCGCGGTGGTCTGAAGGACCGAAGCGAGGGAACGCTTTCCTTCTTTTCCGGTGTTCTGCAGGAGGGGGATAAGGGCTTTTCCGCATTCGAGAGCAGAATCATACTGCCCGGCGGCATAGAATCCGTCCAGGAACCGGGAATAGGCGTTCGCAAGATCGATGTCCTCGGCCCCAAGAGCACGGAGGTTATCCAGATGCTTCGCCATGGAAGATCTCTGTTCGGAATAGAGTTTCAGTTCCGTAGCACACTGGAACAGATCCAGCTGAAGCATGTCATCAGCGAAACCGACAGCCTGCTGGGCATGCTCCAGAGAGAGGTATACATCCCTTGCTTTTTCCCATTTTCCGGAGGCGCACAACAGGTCTCCGTGGTTCCTTCTTGCACGGAAGGATTCGAAAGAAGCAGGCCCGTAGGACTGGGATACCAGCGAGAGGAATGCTTCATCAAGAGCCAGCGCCTCATCATCCAGTTCCATCTCGAACAGGATGGTGACGTACCATTCCATTGCTTCCAGACTTCCGCGGTCGTTGGGACCGTAGGTCTCTCTGTACAGCCCGTAGACCTCTTCGATGACTTCCCTGGCGCTGATGTAATCGCCTGCTTCAAAATAGGTCCTGGCAAGTGCAACGCCGGTCTCCAGTGCGTTTCTGGAATCAGGACCCTCCAGGTGTTCGTATATTTCCCTCAGGTCTTTCAGAGCGAATTCCGCGGCATCGGGAGTCTGTTCCCGGATCGTCTCCAGATATCTTTTCTGCACATCCAGCATCTCGGGAGAGTACTTGCCGTATTCATCCGCGATCATCTTCTTTTCCGCGATGAGTCGTATAAGTTCTGAGCGGTTGTTGTTTTGTTTCTGTCCCTGCTTCAATTGAAAGCTCCTTTCCGCGCATGTACATTCATCATACCATGCCCGGATGAGGTATGGTATCTGGAATTGCCGGAAAGACCGGAAAAGTGACGTACATCAATGTGCGCGCTTATACAAAGAACTGTTCCGGAACCCGGCTATGCCGGATCGGGAACAGTTCTTTGCTGTACGAAGATTCTCTTATGATAGTTTCGTGGAGAAAATGAATCCCCACTGAAAAACACTGGAGTCATAGGTGACTCGGGAACAGAACAGGGGCATTCCGTTGGAGTCAAACTGAAGATCAAGGAGACGCACCACAGGTGTCTCATCATTCAGCTTCAGGTATTTCTGTTCATCCTTGTTCGGGAACGTAGCTTCACAGTATCTTCTTCCTTCGATCGTGTCGATATGGAAGCGGTTGTGGAAGAGTTCATACAGTGAGGAAGGCAGATCTTCTTTGTATACCTGCACCGTCATATATTTCGGTGAGAAATAGGTGTATTCCAGCATGCAGGGCTGATCATTCACATAGCGCAGACGAAGAAGTGTAAGGACACTGTCTGTGTTGCGCACTCTCAGGAACTCATATACGTCTTCGGGAACGGTTCTCATACCGAGAGAGATGACCTCCGAACGTGAGGAATAACCTGCCAGTTCACAGCTCTTCGTGAATTCGTCCAGTTCCGTGATGCGGATGGACTGCTGAGATTCGCGGATAAACGTTCCCAGACCCTGTTTCCGGGAAACGATTTCTTTTTTTACAAGATCGGATACAGCGGCGCGGACTGTAATTCTGCTTACTCCGAACATCTCAATGAGATCCGGTTCGGGGGGGAGCTGGTCGCCAGGCTTGAGACTGCCTGTTCGGATGTTCTCCATAATGATGCGTGAGATCAGTTTATATTTCGGGACATTCGAATCTTCCTGTAGGATCATAGGATCAAATTGTATTGGCATCTTTTTCCTCCTGAGAAAGCCATACAAACACTCGTACTATCGCATTCAATAAGTGTAGTAACGTTATATAACGTAATGAATAATTTCATTATAATAGCACTTAAAAGCGAAGAAAAGACCTTTTTTTCATATTTTTACATGTTTTTTGAGAAAATAGTTACCCTATGGTAATCAAAAAACCAATAAATAAAAAAGGCCGGGATATTCCGGCCTTTGAGAGGTATGTTTGGGGTCAGATCTCCAGCTCATCGTAGATCCTGCGGAAATAGGGTTTGGTGTCTTCCGCCAAGACAGAGGAGAGTTTCCTGATGAGGGAGTCATCTGTGAGATAGGAAAGGATCATCGGTGAGAAACGTCCATCATCGTGGATCAGCAGGTCGCGGATCACGCTCTCCGGATCGGATCCCTGCTGTTCTGCAAGGTAGGAAGCGAGAGAACAGATATCGGTCATCTGCCGGTATTCGGATGCGAGACGGTGGTAGTTATCCGGGAAACCTTGGTTGCCGTTGTACCATCTCCGATGTCCCAGGGCGATATCGGCGAACTCCCTTGTGGAGGTACGGGCGGCAAGATCATCGTGTCCGGAAATCGGATAGAGCATGTAGATCCGGTCTTCGTCGGCGAACAGCTGCCGCGATTCCATCGGGCGGGTGATGTTCATCTTGAGGAGACCGAACCGATGGTAGATACCGCAGTTCTCGGCGTAATCAAGGATCTCGGAGCGCCGCGTTTTTTCATCAGAGATAGAGCCGTAGTAGGGAAGATCGCTGAAGAATCCGGGTTCCTCATCGAGGATCGCATCGCATATCGTACGCATCAGTTTTCCGACTCTGCGGCTGAAGATATACAGATCCCCGGCAAACTGTTCCAGCAATCTTGAGGTGAAGCGGCGATAGTTTGTCACGCCCTCCAGCTCATAGTAGTCGGACAGGACCAGGGTGAGCAGGTAGACGGTGAAGTCATCTTTTTTGTCCGAAGGGAAGGAGAGCATGGTGCGTTCCATCTTCCGGTACGCCTTGTCCAGAAAGCGGATATAGCGCTCTTCGGACTGAAGCTGCGGGTTCTTCTGGATGAGACGTCCGTAATAGATCGGCAGCTGCACATTTCCGTACAGTCCGGACTGATCGTACTGATCCTCCGGAGAGATCTCGATCAGTTCTTCGAGGCGCTCCATGGTGGTAGCGAGGTCCACATAGCCGCAGTTGTATTCCATCTCATAGTAGGGCCACAGCCAGCGGATACTTGGATTCTCCGCATTCAGCTGAGGTTTGAATACCTCGTAACAGGAATCCAGGACCAGCGCGAGTTCCTCCTGGGTCAGTCCCTTTCTGGACAGCTCAGAGCGGTTGGAGCTCATCTGCTGATGGGCGGCGAGGAGAAAGCGGTCCCAGGGGAGATCCGGGGCGAGGGAGCGGTAATGCTCATCCTGTATGATCTGCATGGCGGTGCTGGTGGCATTGATACGCTTCTTGTACTCCTTGGTGCAGAGAGCGATGTTCGCCTGGGAACGAACGATATATCCGCGTGTGGCGGAGTCATTGATCTCGTCGTAGAAGCGAAGGTAAGATGCGGCCTCGGTAAAGGAGAGTTCGTTCTGGAACATGAGCTCACGTGCGTAATCCGATTCGATGCCTTCCACCATCCTGCGCTGATAGTACTGTCCCATACCCACAAGATACAGTTCCTTGATCACGCCGTACCGGTTCTTGGCTGTCCGGTACATGGCGAGAAGGGCCTCATGAATGGCGAGGTATACGCCACAGTCCAGATTAGTCTTCCAGTCGAGGAGAGCGCCCGCGAACTGCTCCAGTTCCTCGATGTCTTCCTCAGTGGCGCTGAAAAGGTCGTCCAGAGCAGGGAACAGATGGTCGTTGAGCAGAACAAGGTTCTCTTTTTTCAGTTCGGCAATCCTGGAGACTGCCCTCGTTCTTTCACTGTACCAGGAATCGAAATCGGAGCCGATCCCGCGGTAAAAGCTGATCACTTCGCTGATCTCTTTCGCGTTTTGAATATACTTTTCCTGATAAGGCTGCATATCGGCTCCTCCTTTCTTTTCGTGATCCGGCAGTTACCGGCGTATCTGCCGCAGTGTCTGCATGAGCGCGTTGATGTCGATGGGTTTGGCCAGGTGTCCGTTCATTCCATGATCGTGGGCTCTGGCGATATCTTCCGCGAAGGTGTTGGCTGTCATAGCGAAGATCGGTACGGATGCGGCATCTTTCCGGCCGCTGGAACGTATTGCATCTGCCGCCTGGTATCCGTCCATTACCGGCATCTGGATATCCATGAGGATCAGACTGTATTCTCCCGGCGCGGAAGACAGGTATGTATCCACCGCTTCCTTGCCGTTTTCCGCGGTATCGACCTCCGCGTTGGTCACTGATAGCAGTTCCTTCGCGATCTCGCGGTTGATCAGATTGTCTTCTACAAGGAGAAGCTTCTTCCCGGTCAGATCCGGATAGAGGGAGGAATCGCCGTCCGCAGCCAGATTTCCACGAACAGCGGCGGAGAGGCCTTCGATGAGGGATTTGCGGAAGACAGGACGCGGAATGAAATAGTGGATCCCGTTGCGGGATGCCTGATATTCGATCTCATCCCAGTTCGCGTCGCTGCACAGGATGAGGACAAGATTCGGGTAAGAGCGGTGCAGGTAGGAGGCGATGCCGAAAGCGGAGTCGTCTTTTCCCAGCTGCTGTCCGATTATGACCATATCGATCTTTTTGCTGCGGAATTCCGCATCGGTGATAAAGGACATTGCTTCGGATGCTGTGGCGGCTGAGTTGCAGGTGACGCCTATCTCAGCGAGATAGCGGCTCACCAGGTTCACCGCTTCCTCTTCACCCTCGATGAAGAGGACTTGTTTTCCTGTGATTTCGTCCGCTTCGATCCTGTGGTCTTCATAATTGAAGGGGATACGCAGAGTAATGAACGTTCCTTCTCCGGGTTTGCTCTTGATGTTTATGGAGCCGTTCATGGCCTCCACCGTCTTCTTGACGATGCTCATGCCGAGGCCGGTGCCTTCGATCCGTGAGATAGTGGTCGTGTTCACGCGCTCGAAGGGTTCAAAGATCCTTTCAAGGAACTCCTCTGTCATGCCGATCCCGTTGTCTTCACATTCGAAGATGAGATCGACCTGATCTTCGTTTTTCTCTTCATAGACGTTCAGCGAAATGAGGCCGCCCTCTTCGGTATATTTGACCGAGTTGTTGAGGATATTGACGAGCACCTGGCGAAGGCGGAGAGGGTCACCGTACAGGTATTCCTTCTCCACATTGCCTGCCGTGAAGCGGAAGGTGTGCTTTTTCTCTTCCATCTGGGGACGGACGATGACCAGGATCTCATGAAGAAGATCGCTGAGGGAGAACAGGTCCGCGCTGATGGTCATCTTTCCGGAGTTGATGCGGGACATGTCCAGCACGTCGTTGATCAGACTCAGGAGGTGGGAACTGGCGGTATCGATCTTATCCAGAGCGTCGATGACCCGGCTCTTCTCATCGATGTGTTTCTTCGCAAGGGTCGTCATTCCCATGATGGCATTCATCGGCGTGCGTATGTCATGGGACATATTGCTGAGGAACGTTTCCTTCGCGACATTGGCCGCGTTGGCTTCGTGGAGCTGTGCCTTCAGGGAACGGATCTCATCATCAGCTGAATCGCCGCATACCAGCAGTTCCATTCCTCCTGACAGGGGAATCGTTTCCGTGACCTGGGCGGGATCGAATCGATCGGTACTGCTGAGGATACCGCGGACTGCATCTCTGACTGCGTATTGTTTACTCATGGTGGCTCCTTCCTGAGTTACAAAGGACAGATTTTCATTATTTTAATATTATCATTGCAAAACAGTGAATGCTACCGCTATGCCTGAAAGAGGACAAAAAGAAACGCAGAAGAGCGGATTTCTCTTCTGCGTTTGCCTATACGGTCTGTGGATCCGCGGTCAGGGCCTCTCTCCATCCGGCTTTTCGGGAGGGGTCCCGCCCTGTCCGGAAGGTCCGGATTCAGGTCTTTCAGGGGGAGTGCCGCCGGCCATATCACCGCCCGAAGGAGCGCTTCCGCTGTTTCCAGAAGAGGATGCGGTCCATTCCACCGCTGTCCCTTCAGAGACTGTCCCTTCTTCGTATGCGGTACCGCTCACGTAGAGCTTGTATCCGTTGAGGTCGATGGAGCCTGCAGAGCAGGTGAGGGATGTGATGTACGAGTCCCCCGTGAGGGTCCAGGTGCTTCCTTCTTCGATCTCGACATAGACTTCACCTTCTTCTCCATCCGGATTGATCGCGCCGGTGAAAGAAGATCCGTCATTCAGATAGAGGTTGAGCGTGGAGACTTTGTCCACCAGGATGTCGCCGTTCATCTCCTGATCGGATGCCGTAAGAATGACATGTCCTCCGTTGGAACCCTCGGTGCCCCATCCCGCAGCCGCGGCGCGCAGGAACACGCCTTCACCTTCGTTGACGATCTCGGCGGAAGTGAGATCGATGGTAGCGGTGGTATTGTTGACGAAGAATACGTCTCCGTTCAGGTTGGTGAGGGAACCGCCGTTCATGGCGAAGGAGGCAGTGCCTTCCGCAGCGTCACCGGACATGGACTGGTAGATCATGACGGCCTGATAATAGTCGGATTTATCGCTGTTTTTGGAATTGTTGTCCGCTGTCAGTGTAACGTTGTTGAGGGTGACGGAGTTCTTTCCTTCCACCACGATACCCTGGGATGATGTGGAAGTCAGTTCGGCGTCGCTGACGGTGATGTCGGCTGTGGAGTAGATGACGGGGGAACCTTTTCCGTCGGTGGTATAGCTGCCTCCCGTAACATTTACGGTGCCGCCGCCCCGGTCGGAGCGGATGGCAGCGGAGGAGTTTCCGGTAGTGTGGATCGTCAGGTTGGAGGCATTCATCGTCCCGCCTCCGGTGGTCATAAGGCCTCCGGAGCAGTTTCCATCGGTCAGGATCACCGAGTCTGAGATATTCACGGTCGTTCCGGTCCCGTAGCTGAATACGCCGTTGGCGTGGGTGCCGTCGGTCTCAACAAGGATCCCGCTCAGGTCCAGGGTAGCTCCGTTGGTGGCGAAGACTGCTGCATTCTCGCCGTAGAAATCCGCTTCATCCCCGGAGGAGTCTCCGGTCTTCTGAACCGCGATGTTGGAGTAGGAGGCGTCTTCACCATCTGCCAGGATGGCATGCTCGCCGTCCGCTGTATTCTCGTATGTATCATTGACGACGATATCGTCTTTGGTCAGATAGGCGGTGCTGTGATTCTCTGCAGTTGTTTCGGTCTCGACAACTGTCTCATTGTTCTCTGCCGCAGCAGATTCCGGTGTTTTCCCGCATGAGGTGAGAGATAAGAGAACTGCACACCCGAGGAATGCTGCGAGAACTTTCTTTGCATGTTTCATTGTTGTATCTCCTTGTGTGATTTCGGAGGAGTTCTCTCCGTTGATGATATCCTAGCATCCCTACTTTAAACCAACTTTAAATCATACAAAAAAGAGACCGGTAACGGTCTCTTAAATGAATGCGTTGGGATGGATCGATCATCGAAACTGCATTGAATTATTTTTTTGCGGCTTTGAAGCGGGGCTCCGCTGTGCTTTTCCAGATGCGCCAGGACAGGATCAGGTAGAGAACGATATTTCCTGCGGCGACATAGGTCAGGGGAACAGGTGTGAAATCCAGCAGGAAGGGCACATAAGCCAGGATCGCGACAGCGATGGAAGCGGCGGCTTCAAAGAAATATTCCCGGAAAATGATGCAGTACAGGACAAGCATGATCTCCATGGGGAATCCGTAACGGTCGTGCATGGAGGGCAGGAACATGATGCAGGTAAACGCCGTCCAGATCGCGAAACGGAAATAATCCTGGAATTCATAGGGCTTTTTCTGTCCGAGCCAGATGACGGCGGTATAACCGATCAGGAGCACCGCCAAAGTAAGCAGGATCCCGGACGTGGAGAAGAGCCGGTAGTCGTTCGGAACGAAGTAGTAGATGTTGGGATAATCCATGGTCAGGTAGGGATACATCTCCGCCTGCTCCTTGTAGATGTCCAGGAAGTCGAAGATGCTCCTTCCGTAGTAGACGCCCGGAAGGGAGGTCACGGCCATCATAACGGGGATCCAGAGAAAATGGAGCAGGGAGAGCTTCCTGCTGCAGAAGTAGTAGAGCAGCACTGCGGGAAGCAGGAGGATCGCCTGAAGTTTGAAGCACAGGGACAGACCGTAGAAGATCATACCCAGGGAAGGTTTATCTTTCAGGAAAGCCCAGATGCTGAAGATCAGAAATGAAGTGAAGATCGCGTCGCACTGGCCCCATACCGCAGAGTTGAGAAAGACAGTGGGAAGGGCAAGTACGATAAAGAAAGCGGCAAAGGTGAGCAGATTCCTGTCCTTGCGGTGAGCAGGAACAGCCTCACGCACCAGCAGAGCGCCGGCGACAGCCAGCACATAGTCGAAGAAGATGGAGAGGTACTTGATCAGGTAGACAGCCTCCCCCTTGAACAGCGCCACGACGCACATAAGGAAGTGGTAGGGGATGTTGTAGTTTCCGATCCGGAAGGCAAGGGAGGGGAAGCCATGGTGATCCAGGATCTGGTAATACCAGGAGATCAGGTACGCCTTCATATCCCCGCTGAGATAGTAAAGGACATTCTTTCTCGCGTAAAAAGAAAAGAAGAGAAGCACCGCTCCGGCGAACCACAGAATGTGTTTCTCAATAAAGGATAGCAACTTGTTTTCTGCTTGCCTCATATCTGCCTCTTTCTAAAAAGATATCAACATCATTATAGTGAAAACATCCAAGAAAAGGAAGAAATATTGGTGAAAACAGAAAATCCGGGAAAGCTCAAAAATAATCGATACATCTAATATCGAAATATGTATAATAGTAAAGGAGAATGAAAACTATGAAACAAGGAGAATAAAAAATGGCAAATCGTTTTGTCTTAAATGAAACTTCCTATCACGGCGCCGGTGCCGTCAAGGAGATCGTGACCGAGATCAAGGCCCGCGGTTTCAAGAAAGCGTTCGTCGCTTCCGACCCGGATCTTGTCCGTTTCGGTGTTACAGCGAAAGTCACGGATCTTCTGGATGAGGCAGGGATCCCCTATGCGCTGTATTCCAACATTCAGCCCAACCCCACCATTGAGAACGTTCAGTCCGGTGTCAAGGCTTTCGCGGAAGCGGAGGCGGACTGCATCGTAGCCATCGGAGGCGGCTCCTCCATGGATACCGCGAAGGCAATCGGCATCATCAACACCAACCCTGAGTTTGCGGATGTCCGTTCCCTCGAGGGCGTGGCTCCCACCAAGAACCCCTGCACTCCGATCCTGGCTGTACCTACCACGGCAGGAACTGCCGCTGAGGTCACCATCAACTATGTTATCACCGACCCCGAGAACAAGCGTAAATTCGTGTGCGTCGATGTCCATGACATCCCGGTAGTCGCTTTCGTCGATCCGGACATGATGGCATCCATGCCAAAGGGACTCACAGCTGCCACCGGTATGGACGCTCTGACCCACGCCATCGAGGGATTCATCACCGCCGGAGCATGGGAACTCTCTGATATGTTCCACCTCAAGGCGATCCAGATGATCGCGAAGAACCTTCGCGGAGCCGTCAACGGCGAACCGGAGGGAAGAGAAGCGATGGCTCTCGCACAGTACGTGGCAGGCATGGGCTTCTCCAACGTCGGACTCGGCGTGGACCACTCCATGGCGCATACCCTCTCCGCTTACTACGGCATGCCTCACGGCAAGGCCTGCGCGACACTGCTCCCCACCGTTATGGCTTACAACGCGCCTGTGACCGGTGAGAAGTACCGCGACATCGCGGCAGCCTTCGGCGTGGAAGACGCCTACACAGCGGATCTTGAGACAGCGAGAGCGGAAGCAGTCGCAGCAGTCAAGAAGCTCGGCGAGGATGTCGGCATCGTCATGTCCCTCAAGGACGTCGTCCCGATGGAGGATGTGGACGCCCTTTCCGCGGACGCGCTGAAGGATGCCTGCACACCCGGCAACCCCCGTCCTGTCACCGTGGAGGACATCAAGGAGATGTTCCTCTCCCTGATGAAATAACAACGCAGATCATACGTACGAAAGAGGCAGCGCGCTGCCTCTTTTGCTGTGCAAACAACTGGAGAAATCTGCGGAAAGAATTGCTATAATGATTTCAAGAAAAAAGATCAGGAGCAAGACAAATGTTTAACAATATCGGCGATCAGCAGCTCGGTTTCACGGTCCGCAGGATCCGCACATCCGATGAGTTCAAAGGCAGGATGGTAGAACTGGTCTATGACAAGACCGGCACAGAGATCTGCTGGATGGACAACGGGATCGACAACAAGCTGTTCTCCATCATCTTCAAGACCATTCCGGAGGACAGCACGGGCGTCTTCCACATCCTGGAGCACTCCCTGCTCAACGGTTCGGAAAAGTTCCCCGTGAAGGAACCCTTCGTTGAGCTTCTCAAGACATCCATGAATACCTTCCTCAACGCGCTGACATTCCCGGACATGACCATGTTCCCCGTGTCCAGCAGGAACACCAGGGACTTCCTCAACCTGACTGAAGTTTACCTGGATGCGGTGTTCGCGCCGAGGCTCCTTCAGGATCCCTTCATCTTCTATCAGGAGGGATTCCATATCGAACCTTCCGAGGACGGGTTTGTTTTCAACGGTGTCGTGTACAACGAGATGAAAGGCGCCATGAGCGGGGCGGACCGCATGACGGAAGAGAAGATGAGGGAGGCGATGTTCCCCTCCAACTGCTACCGTTATAATTCCGGCGGAGATCCCGCCGTCATTCCGTCCCTCACCTATGAGAGACTGGTGGAACAGTATAAGAAATACTATCATCCCTCCAACGCCAAGGTCTTCCTGGACGGTGATATCCCGGTGGAAGAGACATTTGAGCTGCTGGGATCCTATCTCGGAAGATTTGAGCCGAGTGAGGTCAAATATATCATCCCGTATCAGAAACCCAGGGCGACGGAGCAGTCCTTCGTTTTCGAACTCGCGAAGGAGGAGCAGATCAAGGATCAGGAGATCCTTTCCATCGGTATTCTGTTCGGGGACTGGCGCGACCGTGCGAAGACCATGGCGGTCAGTGTTCTGAAGGACGTTCTCTTCGATTCCAATGAATCGCCCGTCAAGAGGGCACTCCTGTCATCCGGTCTTGCAAAAGAGATGACTGCCAATGTAGAGGATGTTATGAAGCAGTCCTACCTGGAGATCACCGTAAAGAACATGGACGGTGGCAGGGCAAATGATGTGCTCGACCTGATCCGCAGGGAGATCAGGAAGGTATATGACGAAGGCGTAGACAAGAACGCTCTGATCGCTTCCGAAAGTCTGATGGAGTTCCGCACGCTGGAGCCGGACGAGCCTCAGGGGCTTGACCGCTGCTTTAGCGCCACCGGAAGCTGGCTGTACGGCGGCGACCCGATGCAGTACATGGTATATCAGAAGGACTTCGCCGCAGTCCGGGAGATGATCGAAAACGGCGGGATGCAGGACCTTCTCAAGGAACTGTTCATCGACAATAAGGACTGGACCATCATTCACGGAATACCCTCCTATTACGCGGGAGAGGAGGAGCGCGCCGCAGAGGCGGACCGCGTTCGTGCGGCAACAGAGAACTGGACCGAGGAGCAGATCCTGGAGAACATCCGGATGAACGAGAAACTGACCGAGCGGCAGCAGACACCGGACACCCCGGAACAGCTTGCTGCGCTGCCCGTTCTGACCCTGGACCAGGTCAACGTGGAACCGGATTTCGTGGAGACGGATGAGTCCGAGGAAGACGGAGTGAAGGTGCTCTTCCATGAAGTGCCCTGTCCCGGTGTTGTACATTTTACGCTGTACTTCAAGATCACGGATTACAGTGCTGACGACCTGTTCCGGATCGCGAGATCCGGCAATCTGTTCGGAAGGCTCTCCACCGAGAATTACACTGCCCTTCAGCTGCAGGAACTGTCCAAGCTCACGGTCGGAAGACTGGATGTTGGCTTCGACATCAGTACCAGAAAAAATGAACCGGAGTTCTGTACGCCGTACATTTCGGTATCCTGCAGTGTTCTGGAGGATAAACTGGAAGATGCCCAGAAACTGATCCTGGAGATCCTTCAGAAGACCGATTTCCATCAGCCGGATAAGATCAGGGAGATCTTTATCCAGGGGGATGAGATGTTCAAGAAGATGCCGATCGAAGCCGGACATTCCCTGGCGATCAAGAACACCATGTCCCGGTACAGCGCCGCAGGAGCTCTGTCCGACCGGATCTCCGGCTATTCCGCGATCCTTGAGATGCATGAGCTGACGAACCATTTTGACGAGAGAGGCGATGATTATATCGCTTTCATGGACTCCCTGCAGAAGGAAGCTTTCTGCAGAGATCGGCTGCTGGTCAGCGTCTCCGCAACCCATCCCGTGTCTCTTCATACACTGTTGTCCGCGTTGCCGGAAGGAACGGCTGTACCAGATAAGGCTTCCTTTACCGCGGACCTTCCCGAATCTATGGGCTGCCCCGTCCCCGCGAAGAGCGGCTTCTCCGCTCAGGGCATAATGTTCGACCGGGAGTTCGACGGCAGCATGCGGGTAGCTTCCAACATCATCTCGCTGGGATATCTCTGGAACGTGGTCCGTGTTCAGGGAGGCGCCTACGGAACCGGTGTCGTGGCGAGGAAGAACGGAGGGATCACCTCCTATTCCTACAGGGATCCCCATCCGGCAGCATCCCTTGAGGCAAACAAACATATCGCCGAGTTCCTGCAGCAATTCTGCGAGAGCGATGAGAGCCTGGACGGCTTCATCATCTCCACCCTGGCGGAGGATGAGCCGCTGAGGACTCCCAGGGAGCAGGGAGCTTACGGTGACCGGATCTGGTTTGCCGGATACACGAGGGAAGAACTGAAAGCGGAGCGTGAGGAAACGCTCCGGACCACCAAGGAGAAGCTCCTTGAAGGCATACCCTTCTGGAAGGAGTTTGCCGAAAAGGGAGCGCTTTCCATCGTTGGCATCGACGAGATGCTGGACGAGAGGGAAGACATCACCGTCTGCAAGCTATGAGATCTTATGAGGCCGGCGCACAGCATTGTGCTCCGGCCTTTGAACTTGCGGTTAAAAACTTCTTTTCAGGCCGGAGAGATGCTATACTGAATATAGGAACAGGAAGGAGATATACCGGAATGCGCAAATAATTTCTGATCAGTGTCCATATCCGTTAGGAGCCATCGGCTCCTGTTTGGGTGGCCTTTTCAGAAAAAGTGCGTGCTGCGGTCTCCGTCAGGATCCCAGACGTTTTTCTGCACGGCCGCCGTGCAGTTTTTTTGTTGGAGAGGAAAAGATATGCTGCAGATCCGTGATCTTACCATTACACACAGAAAAGATCTCAGGACCATCCTGGATCATTTTTCCTGTACCCTCAATCCGGGGGACAAGGCGGTCATCATCGGAGAGGAGGGGAACGGAAAGTCCACCCTGCTTAAATGGATCGCGGATCCGTCCCACATTGATGAGTATGCGGATGCGGAGGGGACATGCGTCAAACGGGGCGAGGTCCTGGGTTATCTCCCTCAGGAGATGCCTTTCCCGGACCGGGGGAAAACAGCCTATGAATACTATTGTGAGGCGCCTTCGTTCGGAAATGCCGACCACAGCGCTGTGCTATCTCTCACTTCTCAGTTTGGGCTGGATCCCGATCTCTGTTACAGTGACCGGATCATGGGGACTCTGTCCGGAGGGGAGAAAGTGAAAGCGCAGATGCTCCGGATCCTGCTGAGCGATCCAACGGTCCTTCTTCTGGACGAGCCTTCCAATGACATCGATATCGAGACGCTGGAATGGCTGGAGAAGATGATCCTCGGTTTCGACGGGATCGTCCTTTATATCTCCCATGACGAGGCCCTTATCGAAAAGACCGCGAACATGGTCATCCACCTGGAGCAGCTCTACCGGAAGAGGGAGAGCAGATATACGGTGGAACACACCGATTACGACGGGTATGTTTCCAGGAGGCTCGGAGCCTTTGAGAGGCAGGAGCAGCAGGCGAAGGCGGACCTGAGGGAGAAGAAGATCCGGGATGAGAAATTCCGGCGGATCGCCCAGAAAGTGGAGCAGGCTCAGAACAATATCAGTCAGTCGGACCCCCATGGAGCGAGGCTTCTCAAGAAAAAGATGGCCTCCGTCAAGGCGATGGAGCGCAGATTCGAGCGTCAGGATGAGGAGATGACCTCCATGCCCTATGCGGAAGAGGCCATCAATTTCCGGCTGGGAACGGAGGAGAATATCCTCCCCAACGGCAAGACCGTCATCGAATGGGGACCGGAAGATCTGTATGCTCCGGACGGTTCCGTTCTTCTTGCGAAAGACGCGGCACTGAACGTTCGGGGACCGGAGAAGATCGGCATCATCGGGAAGAACGGAGCAGGGAAGACGACCCTTCTGAAGCGGATCGTGGAAGCATTGTCGGGCAGGGAAGATATCCGAATGATGTATATGCCACAGAACTATACCGACTATCTCGATCCGGACTCCACCGCCGTGGATACGATCTGCCGCACAGGGGATCCGGAAGAGAAAAAGAAGGTGAAGAACTGGCTTGCCGCTCTCCGTTTCACCGCAGAGGAGATGGAACGCCCCATACGGGAGCTTTCCGGAGGCCAGCAGGCGAAGATCTTCCTCCTCCGGATGAACACTTCAGGCGCCAATGTGCTGGTCCTGGACGAGCCCACCCGGAACTTCTCACCGCTGTCGGGACCGGTGATCCGCAGGATGCTCTCTGACTTTCCCGGGGCGATCATCAGTGTCTCCCATGACCGGAAATATCTGGCGGAAGTGTGCACGAAGATCCTGCGTCTGACCGGATCGGGACTTACAGAAGAAAAACGATAATATGCATCAAAAAACAGTCTGACCGGGAGGAGAACCCTCCTTGTCAGACTGTTTTTGTATGTTCTGTCAGAGAGCTGCCGCGAGCCGGTCGAGGAATTCATCGGTGGTCACTGTAAGGACCGGACCGTCACCTTCGGCCATTCTGGCAAGGTCTCCGGTCATCACTCCGCTGCCGATCAGCTCCAGAGTCTTTTCCTCCAGTTTGTCCGCAAAGCAGCAGAGATCCTGAAGACCGTCCAGTTCGCCCCGTTTTCTCAGCGCTCCGCTCCAGGCGAAGATGGTAGCGACCGGGTTCGTGCTGGTCTTTTCCCCCTTCAGGTAGCGGTAGTAATGCCTTGTAACGGTGCCGTGAGCCGCTTCGTACTCATATTTGCCGTCCGCCGATACCAGTACGGAGGTCATCATGGCGAGGGAGCCGAACGCGGTGGAGACCATATCGCTCATCACGTCTCCGTCGTAGTTCTTGCATGCCCACACGAATCCGCCTTCGGAACGTATGACGCGGGCTACGGCGTCGTCGATGAGGGTGTAGAAATAATGGATCCCGAGGCGCTCAAAATCAGCGGCAAAAGCTTTGTACTCTTCTTCAAAGATCTCCTTGAACCGGCCGTCGTACTGCTTGGAGATGGTGTCCTTCGTTGAGAACCACAGATCCTGTGCAGAGTCTACGGCATATCGGAAGCAGGAGCGGGCGAAGTCGCGGATGCTGCTGTCCAGATTGTGCTGTCCCTGAAAGACCGCCGGACCGTCCGTCTTCTGGACGACGGCTTCCTTCACCGTGCCGTCCTCACCCTCGAAGACGAGTTTGCACACGCCGGGGACGTTTGCGGTGATCTCCACCGCCTTATAGATGTCTCCGTAGGCGTGTCTCGCGATGGTGATGGGCTTCTTCCAGCAGTTCACTACAGGGCGGATCCTGTCGGTGAGAATGGGAGTGCGGAATACGGTGCCGCCCAGGATGGAACGGATGGTGGCGTTGGGGGATTTCCACATTTCGGTGAGTTCGGGGTACTCCTCCATGCGCTGCTTGTTCGGTGTGATGGTGGCGCATTTGACCGCAACACCGTATTCTCTCGTTGCGTGTGCTGCGTCGGCGGTCACCTGGTCCTTTGTGGCGTTCCGGTTCAGAAGACCCAGGTCATAATAGACCGTCTTGAGATCCACGAAGGGGAGGATCAGTTTTTCCTTGATCTCCTTCCAGATGATCCTTGTCATCTCATCTCCGTCCATCTCCACGATGGGGGTGGTCATTTTGATCTTATCCATCAATCAATCCTTTCCGTATCCTGCAGCGTAATAGTTGATGAGGCAGCCCTCGGTGAGGATCAGCCGTTCATCGGAGGTCAGCCCGCTGCATGTCAGCGTGATCTTTTCGATTTTTCCGTTTTTCATCAGCGTTCCTTCGAAGGTCTCTTCACATCTGAGAAGCTTTTCCCTTATATCCGGGACGTAGAGCCAGTCGCCGTCTTCCGGCAGGACGGAAGCGTCCCTGGAGACGGTGAAGGGGACGATCCCCCAGTTGATACAGTTGGAACGGTATCTCTTGGTGGCGTATTCGAAGCAGAGGTTGGCGAAGCCGCCTAGGACTTTCTGGCAGGAAGCGGCCTGCTCTCTCGCGGATCCGTCGCCGGGTTTCTTCGCGAAGATCGCGCTGCCCACCGTTGTGCAGGAAAGATCCGCGCCGGCCAGATCGGCCGCAGCCTTCAGCTCATCGCGGCAGATCCCTTTCTCCCGGTCTTCTTCCATGGACCGGACCGCCTTGGAGCGGGAAACATACTCCGGTACTCTTCTTGAAAGTGCGAACTCGGAGAGTTTCAGCGGGTTGGAGCGGTAGCTGGATGTCTCCCCGGAGGGGATCAGCTCGTCCGTCGTGGTGACATCGTCACGGATATCGGCGCAGAAGCGGACCAGAAGATCCTTTTCCAGTTTCGGCATGACCGGCCAGTCTGCGATATTGGGACCGTACACCAGTTCGGCGTCCGGATCTGCCTTCCCGAATCCTTCGTACACTCTCTTCTCATAGATGGTGTTGTCGTAGTGATAGACATTCGGCGTGAGGTCATATTCCACATCGGTGGCAGCAGTGAGGATGCCTCCGTTGGCCGCGGTGGCTGCGATGGATCTCGCGTCCATGAGCGCCACTGCCGCGATCTGTCCGTCTCCGGGGCGGGAACCTTCCCGGTTGGGGAAATTCCGTGTTGCGTG
The DNA here is from genome assembly GCA_964599695.1 of uncultured Faecalibacterium sp. Taxonomy (GTDB): domain Bacteria; phylum Bacillota; class Clostridia; order Oscillospirales; family Ruminococcaceae; genus RUG11783. The sequence goes on along the minus strand of CAZRGP010000003.1, from coordinate 102,346 downwards.
ACGGATGGAGAGGGCGTTGTTGGCCGGGGTATCTCCCGCGCCGAAGCATGGTCCGCAGAAGCAGGGTTTGATCACCGCTCCGGCATCCATCAGGTCAGCGGCGATGCCGTCCTTCACGACAGCGCGGTTGACGGGGGCGGATGACGGGTATACGGAGAGGGAGAACTCACCGTTCCCGGTGGACTTTCCCCGGAGAATGTCCGCTGCGGCGGACAGGTTCTCATACATGCCGCCTGAGCATCCCACGATCACTCCCTGACCGCAGTGGATGCCGTCTTCATAGATGTTTTTAACGAGATCCAGAACGGCTTTACCGCCCAGCTGGGCGTTGCACTTCTTCTCTGTCTCCCGGAGTATTTTCTCAGGATTTTCCTGCAGTTCGTGGATCGTGTAGACGTTGGAGGGGTGGAAGGGGAGAGCGATCATGGATTCCATCTCGTCCAGATTGACCGAGATCATGCGGTCATAGTACGCGCCTTCCTCCAGATCCAATTTCCGGTATGCGTCCGGCCTTCCGATATTGCGGTAGTAATCCTCTACGGATCCGTCTGTTGTCCAGACGGAGGACAGGCAGGAGGTCTCGGTGGTCATGACATCCACGCCGATGCGGAAGTCCATGGAGAGACCCGCGATCCCGGGGCCGGCGAATTCCATGATGCGGTTTTTTACGAATCCGTCTCCGAATGTGGCTCCCACAAGGGCGAGCGCCACGTCGTGAGGTCCGATGCCGTGGGGGACCGTTCCCTCTACCCAGACAAGGACAACTTCCGGAGGATCGATGTCCCAGGTGTTCTCCAGGAGCTGTTTGGCCAGTTCACCGCCGCCTTCTCCCACGCCGAGTGTGCCGTAGCATCCGTATCTCGTATGGGAGTCGGATCCGAGGATCATTCCTCCGCAGGAGGCCAGTTTCTCCCTCGCGTACTGGTGGATGACTGCAAGGTTCGCGGGGACGTAGATCCCGCCGTATTTCTTTGCTGCGGACAGACCGAAAAGGTGGTCGTCCTCATTGATGGTGCCGCCCACAGCGCAAAGGCTGTTGTGACAGTTGGTGAGCACGTAGGGAAGGGGGAATTCCTTCATGCCGGAGGCCCTTGCTGTCTGGATGATCCCGACATAGGTGATATCGTGGGAGATCAGGGCGTCAAACCCGATGTGGAACCTTCCGTCGCCCTTTTCCTTTTTCTGGTGGGTGCGGAGGATTCGGTAGCTGATGGTCTTTTCTCTTCCGGAAGGATCTGCGCCTTCCGCGGAGATCGGAGCGTCGTCGATGATCTCAACGGGAAAGTTCCATGTTGTTACACTTGCCATTTTTATTCTTCCTCATTGTCCGCGTTAAAGGTGTCTGCCAGGCGGAACTGCGCGTGCTCGATGTGTTCGTTCATTTCCTGTTCTGCAAGCAGGGGATCCCTTGCCATGAGCGCGGCAAGGACCCGCTTATGCTCCGCTACCGACTGATCCGCTCTCGATTTCTTCTCGATGGATGTCTTGCGGAATTTCTGTATCTTGCGGTGAAGCGGGACCAGGGTGTCATAGAAGACCGTGCTGCCGGAATATTTGTAGATGAGGTCATGGAACGTGGAATCCTGTTCCTTGATCTTTCCGGCGTCCGATCTGCCGGCGTAGAATTCCTGCAGTTCGACCGCTTCCTTGATCTCCTGCAGCTGTTCATCGGTGGCCGTAACGGCGCAGCGTGCTGCTGCAAGTCCCTCGATCCTCTTGCGGATCTCATAGATGTTCATGGCGTCTTCCAGCGTGATGCCCAGGACCAGCATTCCTTTTCCGCAGTCTTCGATCAGGTGTTCCTGTTCCAGCATCTTCAGTGCCTCACGGACCGGAGTCCGGCTGACGCCGAGGGATTCGCTGAGTTTCAGTTCGGTGAGGATCTCTCCTTTCGGGTAGACACCGAAAAGGATATCTTCCTCCAGTTTTTCAAAGATCTGGTCGGATAACGAAATGTTTTTATACATGGTTCGATCATATCCTCCTGTATTTTCCGCCGGAAAGCTTTTCGACCTGTTCTTCCAGTTCCGTGATGCTCAGGGTCGCTGTTCTTCCGCCTTCGTATTCCTTATCGATCCATTCCTTCATGGAGACGACGAGAGGATCGTGCTTGTCGAGGAGCTCCTCTTCCGTGAGGTTGTAGTTGTTGTTGATCCAGTAGGCGATGCCTGCGAGTCCGGAGGATTTACCGATGAGGACGGTAGGCTTGCGCTTCAGAATCTTATCCGTGTTGAAGATGTTGTAGATCTCCTCGTCTTTCATCAGACCGTCCGCGTGGATCCCCGCTCTCGTCATATTGAAATACCTTCCGACGAAGGGGGTCATGGGCGGGATCTGATATCCGATCTCGTTGCGGTAGTAATCCGCGATCTCGGTGATGACCGTGGTGTCCATTCCGTCCAGGGAGCCTCTGAGGGAGGCGTATTCCATCACCATGGCCTCGAGAGGGATGTTGCCGGTCCTTTCTCCGATGCCGAGGAGTGTGCAGTTCACCGCGCACGCTCCGTACATCCAGGCGGTGGAGGCGTTAGATACAGCCTTGTAGAAATCGTTGTGCCCGTGCCACTCCAGATATTCGCTGGGAACATCGGAATAGTGCTGCAGTCCGTAGATGATGCCGGCCACGCTTCGCGGCAGGGCTACCTCGGTGTAGGGAACACCGTAACCCATGGTGTCGCATGCGCGGATCTTGACCGGGATCCCGGCCTCCTTGGACATCTTCATCAGTTCGTTCACGAAGGGGACGACGAAACCGTAGAAATCGGCTCTTGTGATGTCCTCAAGGTGGCAGCGGGGGACGATGCCGGCTTCAAAGGCCATGTCGACTGTCGCCAGATACTGTTCCATCGCCTGCTTGCGGGACAGGTGGAGCTTGTTGAAGATGTGATAGTCGCTGCATGAAACGAGGATGCCTGTCTCCGGTATCCCCAGATCCTTTACGAGCTGGAAATCGTTCTTGGTAGCGCGGATCCAGGTCGTGATCTCAGGAAACTTATATCCGAGTTCCTGGCACCTGGCGATCGCTTCCCGGTCCTTTTCGCTGTAGACGAAAAACTCTGTCTGGCGGATGATCCCGAAGGGACCTCCCAGCCTGTGCATCATGGAGTAGAGATCCACGATCTGCTGCGGCGTGTAGGGTTCTACGGATTGCTGCCCGTCCCGGAAAGTGGTGTCGGTGATCCAGATCTCTTCCGGCATTCCCATGGGGACGCGTCTGTGGTTAAAGGAGACCTTCGGCACCTCGTCATAGCTGTAAAGATCCCGGTACAGATTGGGATCGGGATTGTCCTGAAGCGTGTATTTGTAGCTTTTCTGTTCCAGTAGATTGGTCTTATCAGACAGTTCAAGCATGCCGAAAACCTCCATATACATGAATGCTTGTATACAATTATACACAACTGATTTAAAAAGAAAAGATATTCTGAAAAAATATCCTGCCGGTAAGGGAATCTCTTCATGCTGAAGCAGGGCAATAAAAAAGAACCGGTGCGGTAACACCGGTCCGGTACACTGGTTTTCAATTGTTTGCGAGCTGCTCATCCTTCTCGATAACGGCACGGACGGCATCCATCACCGTTCCCTTGAACCCGTCTTCTTCCAGGACGGTGACACCTTCGATGGTCGTTCCGCCGGGGGAACACACATGGTCCCGCAGGGTATCGGGATGTTCTCCGGAAAGAGAGGCGTTCACGCAGCTCCCTTTGATGGCCTGCAGGGCGATCCTGAGGGAAAGGTCCCTGGGGATCCCTGCCTGCACGCCGGCCATGGCCAGGGCGTCGGCGTACATGAAGGTGAATGCGGGAGAGGCGCCGGCTACGGCAGAGAAGGCGCCAAGGAGTTTTTCCTTCAGCAGGACGACTTCGCCTACGGAAGAGAAGATGTCTTTCGCAGTCTCAAGCTGCTCTGCGGACGCCGGGCTGTCTTCACATACGGCGGATATCGCTTCTCCGACCTGTGCGTTCAGGTTCGGCATCACGCGGATCACCGGGATCTTATCACAACTGAGAAGATCAAGGATCCGGGCGATGGGGAAGCCGGCAGCGATGGAGATGAACAGTTTTGAGGGAAGGCCGGAAAGAGCGGATGCATCTTCCAGTACCGACGGGAGCTGCTGCGGCTTTACCGCAAGAAGGATCACATCGCTGGATGAAATGACATTGCAGAAGGAGGAGCAGGGAGTGATCCCGGTCTCCTTTGTGACAGCATCAAGTTTTTCAGAGTCGGCATCAAAGCCGCAAATGGAGGCAGCAGGGAAGCGACCGCAGGAGACCATTCCCTTCAGGATCGCTCCTCCCATATTTCCCAGTCCGATGAATCCATAAGTCATCTGATATTCCCCTTTCCGTAAATGTAATACTTTTCTGAACACAGCTGCTCCAGTCCGAGAGGACCGCGGGCATGCAGTTTTTGGGTGGAGATCCCGATCTCCGCTCCCATTCCGAATTCTCCTCCGTCGGTGAAGCGGGTGGAAGCGTTCCAATAGACGGCAGCGGAATCCACTTCGTTCATGAATCTCTCTGCCTCTTCCGGAACTTCCGTGATGATTGCGTCGCTGTGGTGTGTCCCGAATCTTCCGATATGGCAGATGGCTTCATCCAGTGAGGAGACCACCTTTACCGCGAGGATCAGGTCATCGTACTCCTTTCCCCAGTCGGATTCTTCTGCAGGTTCCGCTTTTTTCAGGATCACCGCCGCCTCTGAGTCAGCGCGGAAAATAACTCCTTCCGGCGTCAGTTTTTCTTCAATAAGAGGAAGGATGGAGCCCGCGATATCCCTGTGAACGAGGAGGCACTCCAGCGCGTTGCACACGGAGGGACGGCTTGTCTTCGCGTTGTGGACGATCTTTACCGCCATGTCCGGATCCGCGGAAGGGGCGATATAGGTATGGCAGGTTCCGGCACCGGTCTCGATGACGGGAACGGTTGCCTCTTTTTTTACGGCATTGATCAGCCCGGGACCGCCCCGGGGAATGAGGACATCGATGTAGCCGTCCAGATGCATGAGATCTGACGCGCTCTTGCGCGTCGTGTCCTGAATGAGCTGAACACAGTCCTCCGGCAGACCGGCTTCGGATAAAGCGCTGCGCAGGATGGAAACGGCAGCGGTATTGGAGCGTATCGCTTCCTTTCCTCCCCGCAGGATCACCGCGTTCCCGCTCTTGATACACAGAGCAGCGGAATCCGCGGATACATTGGGACGCGCTTCAAAGATGACGCCGATCACGCCCAGAGGCACCGCTTTCTTGACGATCCGGAGGCCGTCCGCTCTGGTCGTATCCAGGAGGACACGTCCGACAGGGTCAGGCAGGGAGGCGACCTGACGCAATCCGTCCGCCATGCTCCGGATCCTCGCAGGAGTCAGGGTAAGGCGGTCGATAAAAGCAGAGGAAAGAGTGGAAGATGCCGTCCGGACATCTTCACCGTTCTCCCGAAGAAGGTATTCTGTCTCCTGTTCCAGCGTGTTCGCCGCAAGAAGCAGAGCACGGTTTTTTTTCTCTGTATCGGCAAGCGCCAGAGATACAGATGCTTCTTTTGCTTTTTTACCGATCTCGATCATTCTTTCTTCTCCCATGTGCTGAACGCGGACAGATCCGCCCAGTCGTTCCGGTGGATCACTTCGATGGATGAGCCGTTCGCCAGAGCTTTCCGGATATCCTGTTTCGCGCATCTCACCAGTCCTCTTCCGAGGAGTTTGTGGGATCCGCGGGTGTAAACATTTACGACATCTCCCTTGGCGAAGTCCCCTTCACAGGCGGTGATGCCAGCGGATAGAAGACTGCTCCCGTGCTTCTCCAGTGCCTCGGCAGCACCTTCATCCACGTAGAGATTGCCGGCGGACTCCGCGTAGAAAGCCATCCACTGTTTCCGTGACTGCATTGACAGCGGTGAAGCATCGAACCGGGTTCCTTTCACCGTGTCTTTTGCCGCTTTCAGGATCGCGTCCTCCTCAAGATAGGAGCAGATAACGGTGGGAACTCCTGCTGCTGCAGCGATCGCTGCGCCGCGGAGCTTGGTCACCATTCCGCCCGTACCGTTGGCGGAACCGGCGGATCCTGCAAGCTTCATGATTTCTGCGTCAATTTTTTCCACGCGCTCGATATGCTTGGCATCGGGGTCTGTTCTCGGGTTTGCCGTGTAAAGCCCGTCGATGTCGGTCAGGATGACCAGCAGATCCGCGTGAAGCATGGATGCCACCTGACCGGACAGGGTGTCGTTGTCGCCTATTTTGATCTCGTCGACGGCAACCGCGTCGTTTTCATTGATAACAGGTACTGCGCCGCGGGAGAGCAGGACCTGCATGGCAGTGAACGCGTTGTTGTACCGCTGCCTGCTGGTGAAGTCATCCTTTGTGAGAAGCAATTGACCACAGGGGATTCCGTCTTTCATCAGACGTTCTGCATACTGCTCCATAAGCAGCCCCTGTCCCACTGAGGCGGAAGCCTGTTTGTCTGCGACAGCCGTGGGGCGTTTCCGGAAACCAAGACGCTCAAAGCCTGCGGCGATGGCCGCAGAGGTCACCAGCACAGGACGGCACCCGTCTTTGACCAGTTTTGAGATCTGGTCGGTAACACGGGTCAGTTTCTCCTGTGACAGCCTTCCGGATGTGTCCGTGAGTGAGGATGTCCCCACCTTGACGACGATGATGCGGTGCTTTTCCATGTTTTGTCCCCATACGATGCTTTAGTGATTTAATGTAGTATATCACATTGTGAAGGAACAGGGAGAGAACATTGAGGTGAAACGGGAGAAAAAACCGAGTACAATGGAGAAAACAATATGGTCGGGAAAAAACAGATGGAGAAGAAGGCAAGACAATCCAATTTTGAGCTGATGAGGATCCTGGCGATGTTCCTCATCGTCATGTATCATGCGGTCCTGCACGCGGAACTGGCGGACGGGACTCCTCTCGTATTCGCGCCGTTCAGCGTGAATCAGGCTTTCTCCTACCTGGTCGGGATGTGGGGACTCACCGGTGTGGGATGTTTCTTCCTTCTCACAGCCTACTTCCAGATCCCGGAGGGAAAGGTGAGAAGCAAGAGACTGCTGCTCCTTCTCCTCCAGACCGTGTTCATCGCTGCGGTGGCCGAGATCTTCGTGATCGTGGCTCTTCGGAAACGCGCCGTCACAGCTGCGGATGTGATCCATATCCTGGTCTCTCCCTTCTGGGGGAACTACTGGTTCATCACAGCATATCTGGCGCTGATGTTCCTGAGTCCTTTCCTGAACCGCATCATTGAGTCCCTGGATGACCGGGTGTACCGCAAACTTCTCATCGTCTTCACCCTGGTGTCGCCCCTGTATTCTACGTTCGGAGACACGAGGCAGACTCTGTGTGACCTGAGCATCGGCGTCTACTACTACCTGCTCTGGGGCTACCTGAGAAAGCATCCCGGCAACTGTATCGAAAGACACCGGGTACCGGTTTTCATCGGGACGCTTCTCTTCTGCGTCGGCAGCGCCTGTCTCAGTTCCTGGTACTTTACGAGGGCAGGGAAGCAGGCTGCAGGCCTCTTCACCATCTTCGGGAGGGCCTCGATCCTTCAGGTGATCCTCGCCGTCTCTCTTTTCTACATGTTTAGGAACTGGAATATCGGTTCAAAGGGATGGATCAATTTCCCTGCCAAGGGGATGCTGGGCGTCTACCTGATCCATGAGAACCAGCTGCTGTTTCCGTTTCTGTGGAACTGGATCCTGTTTATCCGGGACGGTTTCACCGATTCTGCAGTTTATCCGCTGCATCTGCTGGGATGTGTCGGCCTGGTGTTCATCCTCAGTACTGCCGCGGATCTCATCCGGCTGTATGTTCTGGAAAGACCGCTTTCCAAACTGCTGGATCCGCTGGATCCCCTCTTCCAAAAGCTGGATGACTGGTTCAATATATATATATATATATAAATTAGGCAAAGAAAAAGAGACCGCCGGGAGAGGATTCTTCCCAGCGGTCTTCGCTTTCACATAAGGCCAATCAGTTTCAGCCAGTACAGGATTCCTGCGGCAAACAACAGCAGGAAGTGCAGGATCAGAATGGCGGGGATCCCGTACTTGAAGCTCTTGTGAAGAGTCTTGTGCCGGAACCGTTTCATCCCCGCATAGATCCCGGCAGCGCCTCCCAGGAAGGCGATGAGGAACAGGGTCTTTTCCGGGACTCTCCGTTTTCCTTCGATCCGGGAGGCGGATTTGTCCGCCTTCATCACGATCAGACCGGCGATGTTTATAATGAGTATATATAAAAGAAGAAAGACCATAGATCACCTAGCAAAGAAAACTGCATGTCCGGGCGGGCATGCAGTACTTTTTTTGATTACAGGCTGCGGATCTTGCCCTGATATTTGCGGATCAGCTTTGCGTTGTACTCATCGGATCCTGCGATATTTCCGCTGCGGAAGACCTCCGGGTCGATACCTCTTTCCCTGAGCGTCTGGCAGGCGGACATCTCCAGCAGGTTGCAGATAGCAAGAGTAGCAAGGCTGGAAACAGGACCGGCCTTCGTACCGTCCTCGCAGACTACGACGGTGGCGTCACCAGAGGGAACGTGGTTGTCGATGGCGAGATCCACTACATCATACAGATGAAGGCCTTCCGGATGGCGGGAGGGCTTCTGAAGATAAGCGAAGGATGTGATGCCGATCACCTTGGCTCCTTTTGCCTTGCAGGCCTGGGCAAACTCGATGATGAAGGAGTTGATCCCGCTGGTGGACGCGACGAGCACGGTATCCTTTTTGGTGAGGGGATACCTCGCGACGATCTTGTCCGCATATCCGCTCATTCTCTCGATCTGAGAGCTTTTCGCAGCCCCTTCATGGAGCATGGTGGATGTGTCGAACATGGGGTAGACCGCAGCCAGGCCGCCGGCGCGGTAGAACAGTTCTTCCTCGATCATGTGGGAATGGCCGCATCCGAATGCATAGAGCAAACCGTTCTTCTCCAGGGTGTCAGCAATATAAGTTCCGGCAAGGTCGATCCTCTCGAACTCATTATCCCAGATCTGCTTCAGGACCTTGATCGAGTTTTCCGCATACTGCCTTACAAAATCCATAGTGGGATCCTCCGTAAATAGTAGATCATGTATTCATGTCCTAAATTATACCATATTATACGGATCGATACTCAAGGGGATCCGGAAAGGCGGAAGGGTTTTTGCCATGCCGCAGAAGGCTGCGGATCTGCGCCGGGGAAATGAGAATTTTTTGTGAACACAGTTGACAATGTCTGAAAAAAGAGTATTATTATTTTAGCACTCAGGAATGAAGAGTGCTAACGAGAACGGAAGGGAGTGCGAAGATGGATATCAGTCACAGAAAACAAATGATTCTAGCTGAGATCGTTGCGCTCCACACCGATTCGGGCGATCCGATAGGATCGAGGCTCCTGCAGGAGTTCCTGCATGATTTCACGGTGTCCACCGCCACGCTGCGCAATGAGATGGCACAGCTGACTACGATGGGATTGCTGGAACAGCCTCACACCTCCGCGGGACGTGTTCCTACGGAACTGGGATACCGGTACTTCCTCAACCACCTCATGGTGGCAAAGCCACTGGCAAAGGAAGAGAAGAAGGCGATCCTGGAGGAAGTCGGAAAGATGGACTCCGATCCGAACAAGGCTGCGGAATTTGCTGCTGCTTCTCTCGCGGATTTCTCCGGACTCGGTGCGATCACCACGACCCCGATCACCACAGAGACACAGATCAGTTACTACGAGCTGGTGAAGGTCGGCAGATTCAACATCGCGGTGCTTGGGATCACCAATATCGGTGCCCTGAAGACCAGGATCTGCAGGACGGAGACCGAACTTTCCGAAGAGGATCTGGCCGTGATCCGGAAGATACTCAACGGTGCCCTCCGCTTCATCTCCGCATCGGATGTTTCCGAGGATATCCGCAAGATGATCCTCATGAGCTGCGGAGACAGGAAGAAGGACTACATGCCGGTGCTACAGGCAGCATTTGAACTGCTTGCCAGAGCGGGAGAGGTCCAGGTGTTCCGGGCAGGACAGGGAAATCTGCTGAGATTCCCGGAACTGGCGGATCATATCGATGAAGTCGTCCAGCTGTTCGAGGACAAGCCGGGACTGGCGAAACTGCTTTCGAGGGAAGGCGGGAACGAATGCTATGTCGGCGGCGAGCTCGGAGAGGGCTTTGAGAATCTGAGCATGGTCATCAGCAGATACAGAGTGGCCGGAGGCGGCCACGGCGGACTTGCCATCGTAGGGCCGGTCCGAATGGATTATGAAAGTATTATCCCGAGGCTGAATGCCTACAGCAGCGCCATGAGCGAGGCACTGGCAGCAAGGTAGAGGGAATAACAAAAACAGGAAGGAGATTACAGATTTGTCGGAAGAGAAAGAAAAGGAACTGAAGGAGGAAGAAACTCCGGTTACTGAAGAAGTTCCTGCACCGGAAACTGAAGAGAAATCCAAGGAGTGCTCCAAGAAGGAAAAGAAAAAGAAAGCGGAAGAGAAGATCGAGAAACTGGAACAGGAGAAAGCGGAACTGTCCGACAGACTCCTCAGAAAAGTGGCAGAGTTCGACAACTACCGCAAGCGCACCGAGAAAGAGAAGCTCGAAAGCGTCTCACTCGGAAAGGCGTCCGCCCTGGAAGGGATCCTTCCGGTATTTGATTCGCTGGGGCTCGCGATGAGCGCGGAGTGCTCCGATGAAAAATACAAAAAAGGTGTGGAACTTACCCATCAGCTGTTCCGCAGCGCATTGGAAAGACTCGGTGTGACCCAGATGGATTGTCTGGGAAAACCCTTTGACCCCGTGTTCCACAACGCCGTCATGACCGAACCGGCACAGGAAGGCGTGGAATCCGGAACCATTACGAAAGTACTTCAGAACGGCTACATGCAGGGAGATAAAGTGCTCCGCTGCGCAATGGTCGCCGTTTCAGAATAAACTAAGTGAATTCATGATAAGGAGATAAATAGATATGGCAAAGATTATAGGTATTGACCTTGGTACAACTAACTCTTGTGTCGCTGTTCTTGAGAACGGTGAACCCGTTGTCATCCCGAACGCGGAAGGCAGCAGAACCACTCCGTCCGTTGTCGCTTTCTCGAAGGAAGGCGAGCGTATCGTCGGACAGGTAGCAAAACGTCAGGCGATCACCAACCCTGACCGTACGGTCCGTTCCATCAAACGTGAGATGGGCTCCAACTACAAAGTTACGGTAGACGGCAAGGACTATACTCCTCAGCAGATCTCCGCAATGATCCTTTCCAAACTGAAAGGTGATGCGGAAGCATACCTGGGCGAGACCGTGACCGACGCGGTCATCACCGTACCTGCATACTTCAACGATGCTCAGCGTCAGGCAACGAAGGATGCCGGAAAGATCGCCGGACTGAATGTCCGCAGGATCATCAACGAGCCGACAGCAGCTGCACTTGCATATGGTGTCGACAAAGAGCAGAGCCAGAAGGTCATGGTATTCGACCTCGGCGGCGGCACATTCGATGTTTCCATCATCGATATGGGCGACGGAATCCAGGAAGTTCTTGCCACAGCAGGTAACAACCGTCTCGGCGGCGATGACTTCGACCAGAGGATCATCGACTGGATGGCAGACGCGTTCAAGAGTGAGAACGGCGTAGACCTCCGCAACGACAAGATGGCTCTTCAGAGACTGAAAGAGGCAGCGGAGAAGGCGAAGATCGAGCTGTCCGGAATGACCCAGACACAGATCAACCTGCCCTTCATCACCGCAGATGCAACAGGTCCGAAACACCTGGATATGACACTTACAAGAGCAAAGTTCGAAGAGATGACCTCCGACCTGATCGATGCCTGCACCGGTCCTGTACGTCAGGCTCTCCGCGACGCGAACCTGCAGCCTGGTGACCTGGACAAGGTCCTCCTCGTCGGCGGTTCCACCCGTATGCCGGCTGTTCAGGAAGCAGTCAAGAAGATCATGGGCAAAGAACCCTTCAAGGGCATCAACCCCGATGAGTGCGTAGCAGTCGGTGCTGCGATCCAGGGCGGTGTTCTCGGCGGAGAATACAAAGACCTGCTCCTGCTGGATGTCACACCTCTGTCACTCGGTATCGAGACAGAAGGCGGTATCAACACCAGGATCATCGAGAGAAACACCACGATTCCTACCAAGAAGAGCCAGATCTTCTCCACAGCTGCAGACGGACAGACCTCTGTTGAGATCCATGTCCTCCAGGGCGAGAGAGAGTTCGCACGCGACAACAAGACACTGGGTCTCTTCCGTCTTGACGGCATCGCACCGGCACCTCGCGGAATCCCCCAGATCGAAGTCACATTCAACATCGACGCCAACGGCATCGTACATGTAAGCGCCAAGGATCTTGGCACCGGCAAGGAGACCAACATCACCATCCAGTCCTCCTCCAACATGAGCAAGGACGAGATCGACAAGGCAGTCAAGGATGCTGAGCAGTATGCCGAGAGCGACAAGAAGCGCAAAGAGGAAGTCGAGAACAAGAACGCTGCGGACAGCGTAGCGTACCAGGCAGAGAAGATGCTCAAGGATCTCGGTGACAAGGTCAACGAATCCGATAAGGCAGAAGTCGAGTCCAAGGTCAAAGACCTCCGCGCTGCCATCGAAGCAGGCGATCAGGATGCCATGAAGCAGAAACGCGAAGCTCTTGAGCAGAAGGTCTATGAGATCAGCAGCAAGGTCTACTCCGCAGCTCAGCAGGCACAGCAGGCTCAGCAGGCGCAGCAGGCGCAGGGACAGCCGGAATACAACGCGCAGCCCGATAACGGCAGCAGCAACAACACCGGCTACACGGATGCTTCCTACACAGAAGTTCCTGACGACGAGAGATAATCATACGAAATAAGGTAGGGGACAGCGGACGGCAATACCGTCCGCATGTTCCTAAACGGAATTGAGAATGGCAGATAAACGCGATTTCTACGAGGTATTGGGGATCAACCGGAATGCTTCCGCGGATGAGATCAAGTCCGCGTTCCGCAAACTCAGTAAGAAGTACCACCCGGACCTGAACCCTGACGACCCGACAGCAGAAGAAAAGTTCAAGGAGATCAACGAAGCTTATCAGGTCCTCTCCGATCCGGATAAGAAGCAGAGGTATGACCAGTTCGGCCATGCCGGTGTGGATCCGAACTACGGGGCAGGTGCAGGATACGGCGGTTTCAACGGCGCGGGTTTCCAGGATCTGGATCTCGGCGGTATCTTTGAACAGTTTTTCGGCGCAAATGCTTTCAGTGATTTTACCGGATTCGGCGGCGGAAGAAGTTCCAGACGTGCGGATCCGAACGCTCCGAGAAAGGGTTCCGATGTCTATATCAATCTGAACCTGACCTTTATGGAGGCAGCCAAGGGATGCTCCAAGACGGTATCCGTCAAGGCGGCTGAGACATGCAGCGAATGCCACGGCTCCGGCGCAGCGGACGGTACGTCCCCGAAGACATGTACCAGATGCCACGGAAGCGGTTATGTTACCCTGGAGCGCAGGGGCATGATGGGATCCGTCATGAGACAGACTGCCGTCTGCCCTGAATGCCGCGGAACAGGAAAGACCATTGAAAAGCCCTGCCGCAAATGCAACGGAACAGGTCAGACCACTGCCACCAAGAAGGTGAAGGTGGATATCCCCGCCGGTATCAATACCGGTGACGCCATTCCGCTTCGCGGTTACGGAAACGCGGGTGTCAACGGCGGAGCAGCGGGAGACGCGATCATCAACATCAATGTTCTGGATGATCCGATGTTCGTCCGCGAGGGATACAACGTCCTGGTCGAACTGCCTGTCAGCTACGCGGATGCTGTCCTTGGCGCCGAGGTGGTCGTTCCCACCGTGGACGGAAAGATCAAGTTCACGATCCCGGAGGGTACGCAGAACGACGCGGTCTTCCGCCTGAAGGATAAGGGTATTCCGAATCCCAGAAGGGGAGGGCGCGGTGATCAGTTCGTCAATGTGAAGATCGAGATCCCGAAGAAACTCAACAGAGAGCAGAAGAATCTCCTGAAACAGTTTGATGACAGTCTGAATGTGGATAAAAACTACGACAAGAAGAAATCGTTTGCAGACAGACTCAAGAAACTGTTCGGCAAAGAATGATACTTTGTTTTCGTACAATACAAACAGAAGCAGATCCCCGCTCTGATTTCAGGCGGGGTCTGCTTCTGTTTTAACAAGGTTTTGACGTTGCGCCACTGAAAGAATAAAATGAATTTCAGGATCAACAGAGAGGTGAATCAACATGTACAGAGCAATATGCCCGAACTGCGGCAAAGCAGTGACACTGGATGAGCCCGCTGCCGTCACATGTCCGTACTGCAAGGCGGAGATCCCGCTTATCGAGGAGCAGGACACCGCAGGTGATTTTCTGCTGAAAGCAGCGGAGTTCGTGGAAACGGAAGGATATGACCAGATCGTAGGCATCACCGCAGGAAAAGATGATGTTCTGTCCTCTGTGTACCGCGTGTTTGCCCAGGCTATGATCCTGTACAGGAATTACATCCGGGACGCGCAGGAACTGTTCGAAAAAGAGCAGCAAAAGGCGATCTCCAACGCCTTCCGCAAATTTGCAACGGGCACGGATGCCTACGCGGAGAACCCCCTGCATTCCCACTATATGAACCGAATCGATCAGCGCGCGAAGGAACTGGCTGTGCTTGTCGCGGATCCGGAAGCGGGAGAGGTCGGTAAGCATCTGGCAGGTCTCCTCATGAAGAAACTGATCCTTCCGGGAGATGACAATCTGAAACGGCATCTGTCTGTCGTTCTGATGGCGGATGACTACAGCTGCTATCCTTTCGTGCCGCTTCTTACGGATAAGGATCTTCAGGAGATCTATGCCACGTACACCGGCACACCGGATTTTTATCTGGTCGCTCCTAAACAGTTCGAACTGGAGAAAGCCATGAAAAAAGAACTGAAAAAGAGGGGACTTGAAGTTCCGGGTGAAAAGAAAGGTCTGTTGTCGAAAATTAAGAAAATATTCGACTGAAGTAGATTGTTGCGGTCATGGATTAAGTGTAATTAATAGTTAACAATGCGAATCGTGACCGAAAATGAGGAGTGCATATAATGAACGAGTTTTGGTATACAAGTCAGACGATGAGAAAACTGAAAGGCGAGACGTTCCGCTCTTTTGAATTGTTTTCTCCTACGCACCTGTTCTGGCTCGGACTAACACTGATATGTGTGATCCTGGCTTTCACCTGGTTCAAAAAGCAGAATGAGAAGGTCAAGAGAAAAGTATACGTGACCCTTACGGTGCTCATGCTGATCGACGAAGTCCTGAAATACATCATCACGGTGGCGACGGGGCAGTTTGAGTGGCAGTTCCTGCCGTTCCACCTGTGCAGCGTGAACCTGTTTGTCTGTCTGTGGAATACGTTAAAACCCAACAAGGTCGCAAAGTCGATCCTGTATGCCATGAGCCTTCCCGGAGCGCTGATCGCTCTGCTTACGCCGGCATGGATGCCCTTGCCGCTTCTCAACTTTATGCATTTGCACTCGGCAACTGTGCATATTATGCTTTTGTTATATCCCATCCTTCTTCTTGTGGACGGATTCCGCCCGGATATCCGGGACCTCCCCAAAGTGGCACTCTTCCTTGCAGCTGTAGCGCTGTTGGCAATGGGACTTAACGCGATGTGGGGAACCAACTTCCTCTTCCTCGCCAGAACGGACAACAATCCCATGCTGAACCTGATCGCCAACGTCTGCGGAAACCTTTATCAGGTAGGTTTGCTGGTCCTGGTCTTAGTGGTGTGGGTCTTGATGTTCCTTCCCTGGGAACTCGGAAAAAAGAAAAAGAAAGCTTAGGTATAAGAAAGAAAATAAGGGCACGGACACGTTTATGTGTCTGTGCTCTTTTCTGTGTTCAGACGTGGTTACGGTAATATAACGGTGCCATTCCGGTTACGGAGCGGAAGACACGGTTGAAGTGGGATCCGGAGGAGTAACCCAGGTAGTCACTGATCTGAAGGATCGTCTTGGTGCGGTCTTTCAGAAGTTCTTTCGCGTGTTCGATCTTCACGCGATGTATGAAATCGATGAGATTTTCTCCATATGTTTTCTTGAACAGGGTGGAGAGACGGCTGCGTGACAGATATAGGGAGTTCGCGATATCGGCGGTGGATGCCGCTTCGGAGAGGTGGTGCACGATGTAGTTGTAGACCTGGCTTCGGAGACCTCCGTCAACAGAAAGGGACCTTCTTTTTCCGACCTCCTTAGTGAATGTGTAGACCGCTTCATAGTGGAGCTGGTTCACTGTTTCCATATCCTTAGCGTTTTCACATCGCAGGATGAGGGAATCACTCAGTTTAAAGGCGTCATCTACGTCTACTCCGCATGAGATCGCTGTCCTGGAAAGAAGGGTGACACTGACGATGAGAGTATCCTTGTTTTGCCTCAGGGAATTGCTGGACATGGTTCCTCCGCGGACGGTAGGAGCCTCTTTTGCCCACATCTCGAGAGCATCGGTATCTCCGGAACGTACGATATCGCTGATCTGCTTTTCTACGGCGTAGCTTCGGTAGTTGTCCGATGTTGTCACAGGTGCCTCAAAGTTGAACTTTTCTGTGATCCGGGCCTCGTGAATCTGCAGGTCACTGACGTTCAGTTTCTCCCCGGTGAAAACATGGTTGAGCGTGCACATCATCTGAATGATGCTGTCCAGCGGCATGGGAACGAGGGTCCGCATGGATGCCCTGAAAGCTTCAAAGTCCCTTCCGGAGATATTCATGGCATATGCCATGTCGTGGAGTTCCTGATTGGTAGGTGTATGGGTAAACGACGGACCGATCACGATCCGGATCTTATCCAGAGTCATGACACCGTAATAGGAGGAGTCCGGAGCATTGTAATAGGATATGTGATCGGACATCCCGAAAAACTGTGTCTCATAACGGGATGCGGGATCTGCGGGAAAAGGGACGATACTGTAGAATTCCAGCAGAATATTGTCCTTATAGATCCGTATCGGAAGACCGGACATATCGGACATTTTGCTGCAAAGATAGGAGATGTCATGAGCATTTTGTAACATGATACAAATATACAAATAATAGAACATAAATGCAAGAATTTCCGGGGCGACTCTTTTTAAAATTGAAGTATCAAAAGGAGGATTATGCCATGGCTAAGATGTTTCTGAAAAACAGTATCTTTGACAAACCCTTTATGAAGACAAGGGCTGACTCGGAAGAGATGACAATGAAGGAGAAGATCCTTGGTTATCTCGTCGGTCCATTCGGTATGCTGGCACTGCAGGCCGCGGTGAATCAGCTGGCGGAACTCTATTACACCGAAGTGTTCTATATCGACAGGATCTTCGGAGTCGGTACGTATCTCGTGATGTCCTGGGTGACCAAGATCTTCGGCATGCTTTCCGGACTTGTTGTGGCTTATATCGTCGAGAACAGCAGATCTTCACAGGGCAAGATCCGCCCGTTCGTTCTGATGGGACAGCTTATCTGCGCTGTGTCCTCTTTCTTTATGTTCTGTATCCCGGACATCGGACAGGTCGGCCGGCTGATCTGGGTATATTTCTTTAATATCATGTACAACGGCATCGGTATGACCATGTTCAACCTCAGGAAAAACATGATCACTCTCGCGACGAGGAGTCAGAATGACAGGAACCAGATCAACTTGTTCGACAAGGCTTCCTCTTTCATGCTGGTGGGGACCGCCGTAACTATGGTAGTGGGATCCGTACTTTACTACACGATGCTCCATGATCATGATGCTTCAAACTGGATCTTCCTCATCGGCGCTTTCAGCCTTTGTTCCGTTCCGCTCTCCCTGATCAACTATTTCTATACCAACGAAAGAGTCACGGTGGAGGCGGAGGATATCGAAGGCGCGATCTATAACAAAGACAAGGCTTCAGACATGCAGCGGTTCCGGCAGCTTTTTCAATGCAGATACTGGGTCATCGCTTTCCTGCTCACGATGCTGTCTCTGATCATAGGCAGTCTGTCCGGTTATAATCTCAACACGAATTTCTGCACCGTCATCCTCGGTGCCACGGCAGAAAACAACTACAATCTTTTATATACTGTAGCGTCCGGCCTTCCCATGGGGCTCGGTATCCTTCTCATATACCCGCTCAGCAAGAAATATACGGTCAGGAAGACGACCATCGCATTCTCTGTCATCGCTGTTGTGGGATGCATTCTGGGACTGATCGTGAAGGATAATATCATTCTTGCGGTCCTGTCCAACTTCATATTCAACTTCGGAACGCTCGCCGTGGTATACATCATGGATTCCCTGATCCTGTCCGCGAATGACGAGGTGGAGTATAAATTCGGGTTCCGCCCCGAAGGAACGGTGGCTCTCGCGATCTCCGGAGCGATCACGACGATCGTGTCAGGAGCTTTCGCAGGTGTATATGAGACAGGACTCAGCGCATTCGGATATGACGCCTCCCTGGGCGTTGCACAGCCTGAAGGCGTGGTCAACTGGCTGTATTTCGTCAAATACATCGTACCGATTATCCAGTACACCCTGATTGCTGTTGGAATGTATTTCCTTGATCTGGAGGAAAAACTGCCTGAGATGCAGAAGGAGATCCATGCCCGTGCCGGCAGCAGCGAAGCTGAGGGGGAAGAAAAATGAGAGCGATTCGATTAAAGACCGAGTATCTGTTTGATCCGATCGGGATCAATGTGCGCCGTCCGAGGCTCATGTGGAATTGTGAAGACGGTATGCAGCAGACAGCGTATGAGATCGAAGCCCGGACGGAAAACGGGGAAGAACTGTGGATTTCCGGCAAGGTCCGCAGCAGTTCCATGCATGCAGACTGGGGCGGTGCGGATGTGGACTGGAAGACCAGAGTTCTTTGGCGTGTCCGCGTGTATGATGAGCGTTCGGTAGCGTCTGAATGGAGCGAAGCGTCATTTGAAACGGGCCTTCCGGAAGACAGCCCCTGGGCAGCAAACTGGATCACGGGAGACTATGTTCCAGGCAAGAAGGAACGCTATCCTGCAGACTGCTTCCGCAAGCGTTTCCGGTCGGGAAAGGTATCAAAAGCCAGGCTGTACGCAACGGCGTGCGGGCTCTATGAAGTTCGCCTGAATGGCACAAAAGCAGGCAGGCAGTATATGGCTCCCGGCATTACCGATTACCGGAAAAAGATCCAGTACCAGACCATTGATGTTACGGAACTGATCCGGGAAGGCCAGAACGAGATCACTGTGGAACTGGCGGACGGTTGGTACAGGGGAAGCGTCGGCGCCTGGGGCCTGAGGAATCAGTACGGTACCGAGACGAAGTTTATCTGTGTGCTCGAGCTTTCCGATGAAACAGGAGATGTGCAGACCGTTGCAACAGACGGATCCTGGGACTGGTCCAACGACGGACCGGTCCGTTTCGCTGACAACAAGGACGGAGAATCCGTGAACGCGAATTATCTCCCGAGCTATACGGGAAAAGCAAAGGTGACATCCTTCGGTGTGATTCCCACAGCGTCCAATAACGTGATCCCCACCGAACAGGAATCTTTTGCTGCTTCGCTGATCGTCACTCCTTCCGGTGCCAAAGTGCTGGACTTCGGCCAGAACATTGCGGGATATGTCTCCTTCCGCCTTTATGCAAGGGAGGGAGAGAAGATACGGATGCGCTTCGGCGAGATGCTGGATGAAAAGGGAGAATTCACCCAGGAGAACATCCAGTGCAGAAACAAAAAGATCACCACACCTCTTCAGGAGGTGAATTACATCTGCAAGGACGGGGAAAATGACTACCGGACCCGGTTTGCGGTGTTCGGTTTCCGTTATGTCCTTGTAGAAAGCGATATCCCTGTCTGTGCGGGCGATTATACCGCTCATGCGGTCTATTCGGATATGGAGAGGACAGGATATTTCTCTTCCTCAAACGAGCTCCTGAACCGATTCTTTGAGAGTACGGTGTGGAGCATGAAGGGAAACTGTCTGGATCTTCCCACCGACTGTCCGACGCGGGAAAGGCACGGGTGGACAGGGGACGCGCAGATCTTCTGCAGCACAGCGTCCTACCTATTTGACTATGCGAGTTTCGGCGGGAAATTCATTCACGACATGTATACCTGGCAGAGAAAGAACGGATGCCTTCCGCACATCGTGCCTGACGGCGGCGCTGACGCATATATGAACCCTATGAACGGTTCCGTGGGCTGGGCAGACGCCGGGGTCATCATGCCCTATGTGCTCTGGAAACGATACGGGGATGACAGGATCCTGAAAAAATATCTCGACGGGATGCGGAAATACGCCGCGTTCATGCAAAGAAGATGCGGGAGATGGTACCCGACAGCCAAACGGACCGGCCTGAAGGGGGAAGAGAAAAAATATCTTTATAATGCCGGACAGTCCTACGGAGAATGGGCGGAACCGCAGGACGTACATGCGATGTCATGGTTGGACTGCACCGTGACCCATCCGGAATCCGGGACTGCGTATACGGTCCTTGTAATGGATCTGATGAGCGAGATCGAGATGGCGCTCGGCAATGAGAAAGAAAGCAGGGAGTACGCTGATTTCGCCGCAAAGGCCAGGAAATCCTATCAGGCTCTCAGAAAGAAGAACAGAGAATACGGCCTGGACACAGACAGGCAGGCTCTCCTTGTACGTCCCCTGGCTTTCGGGCTGCTGGACGGGGAGCAGACGCGGTACGCCAGAGCAAGGCTGATCCGCGCGCTGGAGAATTACGGCTGGAGGATCGGAACCGGGTTTCTGTCCACGCCGCTCATCCTGGATGTGCTGACGGATATTGATCCGGAATATGCTTACCGGCTTCTGGAAAATGAGGATTGCCCGGGATGGCTCTTTATGCCGAAGAACGGAGCGACAACCATCTGGGAGGCATGGGAAGGAAACGCAACGGGGAACCGCGGGATCGCTTCACTCAACCATTATTCCAAAGGAGCGGTATGCAGCTGGCTGTTTGAGACCATGTGCGGCATCCATGTGACAGGAGAGAACCGGTTTCGGATCAGACCGGTTCCGGGAGGACATTTCACATCCGCGTCTGCCTGCTATAACAGTGTTTACGGTGTGATCCGGAGCTCCTGGGAAAAAGAAGGAGACAGATACAGTTTCACGGTAAGCGTTCCGTGCAACTGCACAGCGGAGGTCGTGCTTCCGGATGGAACGGTCTGTGAACAGGCAGCAGGTGAGAAGAGATATACGGTTTGATACGGGGGAAGGCAATGGACTTCGAAAAGATCATAAGGGAAATGACCCTGGAGGAAAAAATCGCTTTTTGTACAGGCCGGGACATGTGGCATACCAAGGAGTACGCGCAGTACGGTATAGAATCGATCATGATGACGGACGGACCTCACGGTCTGAGGTGCCAGAAGAATGTGGGGGACAATCTTGGTCTCAACGCGTCCCTTCCCGCAACATGTTTTCCCACTGCGGTGACTGCTGCGGATTCCTGGAATCCTGAGCTCACCGGGATGGAAGGAAAAGCGATTGCGGAGGAAGCAAAGGAGTACGGGGTTTCTGTCGTCCTCGGACCGGGAGCGAATATCAAGAGGAATCCCCTGGGAGGAAGAAGTTTCGAATACTATTCCGAAGATCCGTATCTTGCAGGGAAGCTTGCGGGGAGTTTTATCGCCGGGGCGGAAAGCGAAGGCATAGGGACTTCTCTCAAGCATTTCGCCTGCAACAACCAGGAGTACAAGAGACAGAACGGAAACAGTATCGTGGATGAGAGAGCGCTGAGGGAGATCTACCTCAAACCTTTTGAGATCGCGGTAAAAGAGGGAAAACCGTCAACCGTTATGTGCTCCTATAATCAGATCAACGGCGTCTATTCCAGCGACAACAAGGAACTGCTGACCGATATTCTGAGAGAGGAATGGGGCTTCGACGGCCTGGTCATGACAGACTGGGGCGCTATGTCTGACCGGATCAAGGGATTCCGGGCGGGATGCGATCTGAATATGCCCGGAGGTTCCCGGTATATGGAGAAGCAGGTGCTGGAAGCTGTGCGGTCCGGAGAGCTCTCCGAGGAAGACATAGACCGTTCCGTGAGAAGACTGCTTGAACTGGTGGAAAAGGGAAGGTCTGTCAGTTACGGGAAGACTTTTGACCGGGATGCGCATCACGATCTTGCAAAAATGATCGCTGTGGAAGGCGCGGTACTTCTGAAAAATGACGGGATCCTCCCGCTGGACAGGAAGGATATCGGGATCTTCGGAAATATGGCTGCTGATATCCGCTATCAGGGAGCGGGATCCAGCCATATCAATCCCACGAGACTGCCTCAGATCAGGGAGATCTGGAGCGACGTCCCATACGCGGAAGGCGTGGATAAACTGGGGAATCTCACCGGGCTCGACGAGGCGGTAAAACTGGCCGGGAAGGTCAAAACAGCAGTGCTGTTCCTCGGATTGCCTGAATCCTATGAATCGGAAGCCTATGACAGGGATCATATGAGACTCCCTGCCGGACACGACCGTCTGGTGGAGGAGATCTGTAAGGTAAACGAGAATGTAGTAGTAGTTCTTTTCGGAGGTTCCGCCATGGAGATCCCGTGGGCGGATAAAGTGGGGGCGATCCTCTACATGGGACTGCCTGGGCAGGCCGGTGCGGAGGCTACAGTCGATATCCTTGAAGGAAAAGAGAATCCATCCGGGAAGCTCAGCGAGACCTGGCCTGTAAGCTATAATGACGTCATTTCCAGGGACACCTTCGGACAGAAGTATACGCAGTACCGTGAAAGTATATTCGTCGGTTACCGCTATTACGACAAAGCAGGAGTTGAAGTCCGGTATCCTTTCGGACACGGCTTGTCCTATACGACATTTGAATACTCCGATATGAAGATCGAAGACGGCAGAGTAAAGGTCAGGGTGCGCAATAGCGGACGCGTGGCAGGAAAAGAGACGGTCCAGCTGTATGTGACTCCCAGAGACCGGATGCTTCGATGTGAAAAGGAGCTGAAAGTTTTCAGAAAGCTGGAACTGGATCCGGGTGAAGAGAAAACGGTGGAGTTCCCCATCGAAGACAGGTTCTTTGAGGTGTACTGCAACGGATTCCGGAAAGCGGCAGGGGAATATCTCCTCCGTCTTGGCGCATCGAGCAGGGATATCAGATGCGAAGCGGAATACACCGCTGACGGGGAGAACATAGATTTCAACAGATATCGGGACACTTGGTACTCGGATCTGAAAGGCATGCCGGGGAAGGAAGACCTGGAAGCGCTGATGGGACAGAAGATCCCGGATTACACCGAGCCACGCAAAGGCTCTTTCACCATGGACAGCACCTATGCGGAGATGAAGGATGATTCTCTTGTGATCCGTATCCAGTACCTTGTGATCAAGAGCATCATCTCCAGGCCGTACAAAAAAGAGGAACGCACAATGGATAATCCGGCATACCGCATGATATTGACTGCTGCGACAGATTGTCCCCTCAGAGCGTCAGTGATCAGTTCCAACGGAGCGATGACCGATACTACAGCAAGAATGGTGCTGGAAATGGCGAACGGACATTTCTTCCGCGGGCTGAAGGAGCTTTTCAGAAAATAACGGTGGAACAGGAATGAGGCTTATCGTCGGTTTCAATAAAAACTGGGTTTTCACAAAGGCCTGTGATCAGACAGGCCTGTCCTCTGTTGAACCGGTAACGGTAGATCTCCCGCATACCTGGAACGGTGAGGACGGTCAGGACGGGGGCAACGATTATTTCAGAGGTCTTTGCTGTTACACAAAGGTGTTCAGGAAGGACGAGCTTCCGGAAACAGACCGGTATTACATTGAGATCAACGGCGCCAACTCTGTCGCGGATGTGTACCTGAACGGAACGAAGATCGGCAGTCATGAGGGCGGTTATTCCGGATGGAGAGCCGACATGACACAGCAGCTGAAAGAAACAAATGAACTGCGAATCTTCGTGGATAATTCCATACGAAAGGATGTATATCCTCAAACGGCGGATTTCACTTTTTATGGCGGCCTTTACAGGGATGTGAATATCATCTGTGTCACTGAGACGCATTTCGCCCTTGAACCTTTCGGAACGCCCGGCATCCATGTCACGGCAGAAGTCGAAGGCTGCGACGCGAATGTGCTGATCGATGTGGAAACGGAGGGAATGGCGTCAGGGGACCGGATCATGTACCGCGTACTTGATGGATCCGGACATGTGGTCGCAGAATCGGAAGAGAAAAAGGCCCGGATCCCGGACGTTCGTCTTTGGGACGGAAAAAAGGATCCTTATCTATACACTGCGGAAGCATCGATCATCCGGGACGGAGAGGAAATGGACAGGGTTTCCGCAAGGTTTGGCTGCAGATCCTTCTCCATCGATCCGGAGAAGGGTTTTATCCTCAATGGCAGGTCCTACCCCCTTCACGGCGTATGTCGGCACCAGGACTGGGACAGGATCGGAAACGCTCTTGGGAAGGAGCACCACAAAAGGGATATGGAACTGATATGTGAGATGGGAGCCAATACCATACGGCTTGCGCATTATCAGCACGACCAGTATTTCTATGACCTGTGCGATGAGAGAGGAATGATCGTCTGGGCGGAGATACCGTATATATCTCTCCATGTGTCCGCAGCGAACGAAAATGCAATGCAGCAGATGCGCGAGCTGATCATCCAGTGCGGAAATCACCCCAGCATTTGCGTGTGGGGTCTCTCCAATGAGATCACGATGAAAAAGCCTGAAGGCACAGACAGGCTGGAGAACCACCGTGCACTCAATGAACTGGTACACCGCATGGATCCGACGAGGCCGACGACCATGGCGTGTTTTGCCGGATGCGGGATCGACGAAAGTATCACGAAAGTGTCTGATGTTCTTTCCTACAATCTCTACTTCGGATGGTATTCGGGAAACATGCATCAGTATGGCCCGTGGTTTGACCGTTACCACCGGAAGTTTCCGGACCGCCCGATCGGGTGTTCGGAGTACGGAGCGGAAGCCCTCAACTGGCATTCCGCAAATCCGGTCAGCGGGGATTATACCGAAGAGTATCAGGCCGTGTACCACGAGGAAGTAGCGAAGCAGCTGTTTTCCCGTTCGTACATCTGGGCGACCCATGTTTGGAACATGTTTGATTTCGGGGCGGATGCCAGGGCTGAAGGCGGAGAGAACGGACGGAACCACAAGGGACTGGTGACCATCGACCGCAAATACCGGAAGGACGCGTTCTATCTTTATAAGGCATGGCTCTCGGATGAACCGTTTGTCCACATATGCGGAAAGCGTTATTCAGACAGAGCAGAGGAAGAGACAGAGATCAAGGTCTATTCCAACTGCGATGAAGTGGAACTGTTCATAAACGGGATCTCCGTTGGAAAAAGAAGAGGGAATGACCATGTGTTCCGGTTTGCAGTGCGGATCGGTGGAGAATCCCGGATCCGTGCTGTATCCGGAGAGTGTGAAGACGAGTGTGTGATACGAAAAGTGGAGCAGGAGAACCCGGATTACCGTCTGAAAGAGAATTGGATCGTTCTCAATTGGAACGAGATCACAGAATGCGAGGGGAGATTCAGCCTGAACGACAAACTGTCGGATCTGATGAAGAAAACTTCCGGGTGGATCTGGTTTATGCGATTTTTCGGGCTGATCATAGGAAAGATGGCAGGAAGGGATCCTGAAGGGAAGACCCGCGACACCGGAACGATCCGATTCGGATGGGACATGCGTCTGCTCAGCTATATCGGTATCTTCGCCAAGCTCGGCATCCGTTTTTCAAAAGAAGATCTTCTGAACCTTAACGAGAGACTCAACAGGATAAGAAAGTGATTCGTTAAAAGGTAATAAGGAGCAGAGTACCTGCTCCTTTTTTCATGCATAAAGCGGCTTGTATGACGGAAACCGGTCGCTTTTTTCTGTTGTGAGCATGAGGGGGAGTGATATACTAAATGAAAAACAATGAGGAGAAAATCCGATGAACAAAGAAGAACTGATCGCTAAAGCGTGGGAAGCCAGAGAGAAAGCTTATTGCCCCTATTCACAGTTTATGGTCGGTGCTGCCGTTCTGGGTGAGGACGGAAAAGTCTACACCGGATGCAACATCGAGAATGCCAGCTATGGAATGACTGTCTGTGCCGAGCGCACCGCGATCTTCAAGATGGTTTCTGAAGGATGCCGCAAGTTTACCGCTCTTGCCGTCGTAGGCGGCGGTGACGGAGACAGCGCTCCGTGTCTTGCCTGCCGTCAGGTCATGACAGAGTTCTGCGCGGACTGGAAGACTCCGGTCTATGTGAGCGGACCTTCCGGTGTGATCTACACCCATCCCATGGATGAGATCTGCCCGCTGCCGTTTGTGATGTTTGAAAAGAATGCGGATTACCACGACTGAAAAGGAGACAAAAGATGCTGATCAAAAACGGAATGGTCCATGATGCAGTCAATCGTGACGCATATGAAGGAGATATCAGACTTTGCGACGGAAAGATCGCGGAGATCGGAAAGAATCTGCAGCCTGCGGATGGCGAAGAAGTATTCGACGCCTCCGGAAAGCAGATATACCCCGGATTCGTGGATGCCCACAGCCACCTCGGCCTGGACAACTACGGAATGGGATTTGAAGGCCACGACTACAACGAAATGGGAGACATGGTCGCCTGCCAGCTTAGGGGCATCGACAGCTTCAATCCTCAGGATAAGGCTATCCCCATGGCTCTTGCTGGCGGCGTCACCACAGCGGGCGTCGGACCGGGAAGCGCCAATGTCCTGGGAGGCACATTCTTTGCAGTCAAGACATATGGAAACTGTGTGGACGATATGATCGTGAAGGATCCTGTCGCTATGAAATGCGCTTTCGGTGAGAACCCGAAGCGATGCTACAAGGACAAGGGAGATTCCGCCAGAATGACCACTGCGGCCAAGCTGCGCGAGATGCTCTTTGCCGCGAAGGATTACATGGAGCGCAAGGAAGCGGCAGGAGACGATGTGAAGGCGCGCCCCAAATTCGATATGAAGATGGAAGCGCTCATCCCAGTGCTGAAAGGGGAACTGCCTCTGAAAGCCCACGCCCACCGCGCGGATGACATCTGCACCGCGATCCGCATCGCGAAGGAGTTCGGCGTGAAGCTCACTCTCGAGCACGTGACCGAAGGCCACCTCATCGTAGAGGAACTCAAGAGAGCGAACGTCCCGCTGGCTGTGGGTCCCACTCTCACAAACGCGAGCAAGATCGAACTGGTCAACAAGACCTTCGATACTCCCGGGATCCTGGCGAAAGCGGGACTTCAGGTAAGCATCATCACCGACGCTCCCGTGATCCCTCAGCAGTATCTGCCTATGTGCGCAGGTCTTGCCGTGAAAGCGGGAATGGATCCGTTTGACGCACTGAAGGCCATCACCATCAACCCCGCAAAGCATCTGGGGATCGAGGACCGTGTAGGTTCTCTCGAAAAGGGCAAGGACGGAGACGTGGTCATCGCGGACGGCGATCCCATGCTCAGTAATACAAAGGTCGAGGCGGTCTTCCTGAACGGGAAAAAAGTCGTCGGCTGAGATCGGAGAGGAAGTATGCTTCACAAGATAAAGGAAAATATCTGGTTCACCGAATGCTCCCCGGAGACGGACCGTCCGAACCTGGGGTATGTAAAAGGTACCGATGCCGCAGTCATGGTGGACAGCGGGAATTCGCCTGCTCAGGTGAAGGAATATCTGAACGCGGTGAAAGAAGCAGGACTTCCGGAGCCTAAATACGTCTTTCTGACTCACCACCACTGGGATCACACCTTCGGTCTGCCATCGGTGGATGACAGGATGATCTCCATCGCTGGGGTGAGGACAAACGAAATACTCAGGGAGCAGCAGAATTATATCTGGGATGCGGAGCATCTGGACGAATACTGTGCGGATAACCGCATCCCGCTTTTCTGCAAGCCCCACATCCATCTGGAGTATCCCGGACTAAGGGGGATCTGTATCCATACAGCTGCGATCGAGTTCGAGAAGGAGCTCCGCATCGAACTGGGAGGGGAGACGGCCGTTATGAGGCACATCACCTCCGGACACACGGATGACTGTTACTACCTTCTCGCGGAAAAGGCAAAGGTGCTTTTCCTCGGGGACGGAAACAGTGAGGAATGTGTAGGGACTCAGTGGATCGACCACAGGGAGCCTCTTGCGGGTCTGATACGGGAACTGGAAGAGATCGATTTTGACTATTGTCTGACAGGACACGTGCCTGTCTTTACCAAAAAGGAATTGCTGGACAACCTGAGAGAACGGCTGGAGTCAGCCGGAGAATGAGAGGCAAAACATGGAATGGCTTGATCGTATCAACAATGCGGTGAACTCAGTGGTTTGGGGATGGCCCACCATGATCCTTCTTGTAGGAACGGGGATCTTTCTCACGCTCCGACTGAAAGGGATCCAGTTCCGCCATCTCGGCGAGAGCATCAGAAGCACGATAGGAAAACGTGTCGACGACGCGGGCAAAGGGGAGGTGACTCCCTTTCAGGCTTTTGCCACTGCTCTGGCCGGAACAGTGGGAACGGGAAACATCGTCGGATGCAGCGGTGCCATTATAGCAGGCGGCCCCGGAGCAGTGTTCTGGCTCTGGGTATCCGGTCTGTTCGGTATGGCGACCAAGTACAGCGAGGTGCTGCTCGCGGTGAGATACCGCAAAAGAAATGAGAAAGGAGACCGTGTCGGAGGCCCCATGTTCTATATCGAAGAGGGCCTCGGTAAGAAATGGAAATGGCTCGCGGTCTTCTTTGCCTTTGCGGGCACCTGCGCGGCTTTCGGAATCGGCTGTCTGTCCCAGATCAGCTCGGTCGTGAGCGCGATCCAGATGTCGGTCAACGCTTTCGTTCCGCTCTCCGAATCCGGTGAAAGAACCATCGCCCTTACCGTGGGGATCGGTGCCGCAGCCATTCTTGCCCTTGTCATCATCGGGGGACTGAAGCGCATCGGCAAGTTCGCAGCCAATGTCTCTCCCTTCATGAGCATTATCTATCTCGTGTTTGCACTTGTGGTCATTTTCTCCAACATCGGATCCATCGGAACGGTGCTGAAAAGCATTTTTGCCGGCGCCTTCAAACCGCAGGCCGTGCTTGGGGCTGCAGTAGGGATCACCATGAAGCAGGCAATGAGCAGCGGCATCGGAAGAGGCCTCTTCTCCAACGAAGCAGGTCAGGGTTCCGCACCGATCGCCCACGCGGGTACAGACGAAAAGATCCCCGCCAGGCAGGGACTTGCCGGTGTGTTTGAGGTCTTTTTCGACACCATTGTCATCTGCACCATCACCTGTCTTGCCGTTCTTATGAGCGGAGCCGGGATCGAATATGTGACCGGGGACAAGAATGTCCTACCGATCCTTGCGTTTTCGGAGGTGTTCGGGGATAAGCTGGGCAGCGTGACCGTAGCTGTATCCCTCGTTCTGTTCGCGTTTACCACCATGGTCTCCTGGTCTCTCTACGGCGTGCGCTGCTTTGAGTATCTGACGGGGACGCAGAAGTACTCGGTATGGTACCGTGTTCTGTTCATCGTGATCTGCGCATACGGCGCCACGATTCCGCTGGGACTTGCGTATCGTATCTCAGATACGCTCAACGGTTTGATGGCGATCCCGAACATTATCGCGCTTCTTGCGCTGTCTCCGGTCATCGTTCAGGAGACGAAAAAAGAGTTCCCGAAAGATTGGAAAAATAACTGAAATCTGCGGAAAAACAGCGTTAAAAATGTGATGATTCGCTGATTGACAGCTTTAAACTGCTAAATTATAATTTTCCCTAATAGGGCACTGGCATTGGGTGTCGTGGACCCCATTGCTCAGTGCCTTTTTTGTATAAAAAAATAAAAAAGGGGGATGCTGCAGTGATCAACACAGAACGGTTCGGATGCATGTCATTTAACGATAAAGCGATGCGGAATGCGCTTCCGCAGGATGTGTACCAGTCTCTGCAGCGGACCATAAAGCAGGGCAGATCTCTGGACCCGACCATCGCCGATGCGGTCGCCACCGCTATGAAAGAGTGGGCGATCGGTCACGGCGCTACCCACTATACACACTGGTTTCAGCCTCTGACGGGAGTGACTGCGGAAAAACACGACAGTTTCCTCTCGGTAGACGGCAGCGGAAGGCCGATCCTGGAGTTTTCCGGAAGCGAGCTCATAAAAGGTGAGCCGGACGCTTCCAGTTTTCCTTCGGGGGGACTGAGAGCCACTTTTGAGGCCAGGGGATACACCACATGGGATCCCACTTCATACGCCTTTATCAAGGACAACACCCTTTGTATCCCCACAGCTTTCTGCACCTACAGCGGTCATGCTCTGGATAAAAAAACGCCCCTGCTGCGGTCGATGGAGGCCCTGAGCAGGCAGGCGGTGCGCATACTGAGAAGATTCGGCGATGAGGATACGACGAGAGTGACACCGTCCGTAGGTGTCGAGCAGGAGTATTTTCTCATCGATAAGGAACTGTACCGCAAGCGAAGGGACCTGATCTACGCAGGACGCACCCTGTTCGGTGCGAGAGCGCCGAAAGAGCAGGAACTGGATGATCATTACTTCGGTGCGTTCCGGGACAAGGTCTCCTCGTTCATGACCGAGCTGGATGAGGCTCTCTGGGATCTCGGCGTCTACGCCAAGACAGAGCACAATGAGGTCGCTCCTGCTCAGTACGAGATGGCTATGATCTACACGACGGCGAACGTGGCGGTGGATCAGAACCAGCTCACTATGGAGATGATGAAAAAGATCGCGGATAAGAACGGTCTTGTATGTCTCCTTCATGAGAAGCCTTTCGCGGGCGTAAACGGTTCCGGTAAACACAACAACTGGTCCATTACCACCGATTCCGGACGCAATCTCCTGTCACCCGGGGATACGCCCCACGAGAACGAGCAGTTTCTCCTGTTTCTCTGTGCAGTCATACGTGCCGTGGATCTCTACGGGGACCTGATCCGCATGAGCGTGGCCTCTGCAGGGAACGACCACAGGCTCGGGGCAAATGAGGCGCCTCCCGCTATCATGTCGATCTTTCTGGGCGATGAACTGACGTCGATCCTGGATTCCATTGAAAAGGACAGCCCCTATGAGGGGACAGAGAAGACCGAGATGAGGCTGGGCGTACACACCCTTCCGAGATTCGCCAAGGACGCGACGGACCGCAACCGGACATCGCCTGTGGCCTTTACGGGAAACCGTTTTGAGTTCCGTATGCCGGGTTCCTCCGATTCCCTGGGGTGCATGAACGCCATGGTAAACGCTTCGGTGGCGGATACCCTCTGCTATTACGCAGACAGACTTGAGAAAGAAGAAGACATCCACCGCGCGGTGTATGATCTGATACGCGAGACCTATCACGATCACAAACGGATCGTATTTAACGGAAACGGATACGAACAGAGCTGGGTGCAGGAAGCGGAAAAGAGGGGATTGTCCAATGACCGGACGACTCCGGACTGTCTGCCTGCGCTGATCGAACCGGGCAATATGGAGATGCTCATCCGCAACAAGGTGTATTCCGAAGCGGAGCTGATCTCACGGCACGATATCCTGCTGGATATCTACTGCAAGACGATCCTGATCGAAGCCAGGACCATGGTGGCCATGGCGAAGAGACAGATTCTTCCCGCACTGGCGAGATTTGAAGGAGAGGTGGCGTCCGGTGCGAACGCGAGGAGATCGCTGTTGCCGGAGAGCGCCAATTCCTATGAGGAGAGGCTCGTACGTTTGCTTGCCCAGAGCATGGAGAAGATCGATTCCGGCGTGAGGGAGCTGGAAAAAGCCCTGGAGAGGGCTTCGCAGATCGGATCCGGGGCGGAGCTTTCCTTCTTCCTGAGGGACAACGTTATTGAACTGATGGACCGCTTGCGAAGGGACGCGGACGCGGCGGAGGAGCAGACGGCAGCGGATCGCTGGCCGTTCCCGGTCTACGGGGATCTGTTTTTCGGATTTTAAATGATGTAAGAGCGATAATGAGGATAATAAAAGGAATAAAACAATGAATAGCTATATAGAACGTGTTGTTGAAGGAGTAAAAAAGAAATACGAGCATGAGCCGGAATATATCCAGGCTGTGGAGGAGGTCCTTTATTCGGTGGAACCTCTTGTGGAGGCGCATCCCGAATATGAGAAATATGACCTTCTGAGCCGCATCGTGGAGCCGGAGCGCATGTTTACCTTCCGTGTGGTCTGGATGGACGACAACGGGAAATATCACACCAATATCGGTTACCGCTTCCAGTTCAACGGAGCGATCGGTCCCTACAAGGGCGGTCTCCGTTTCCAGAAGAATGTCTATCCCGGAATCATCAAGTTCCTGGGTTTTGAACAGATCTTCAAGAACAGTCTTACCGGTCTCCCCATCGGAGGCGGAAAAGGCGGAAGTGATTTTGATCCTCAGGGGAAATCCGATGCGGAGATCATGCGTTTCTGCCAGAGCTTTATGCAGGCTCTGTACCGCTATATCGGACCGGATACCGATGTTCCTGCAGGGGATATGGGCGTAGGCGGAAGGGAGATCGGATATCTCTTCGGTGAATACCGCCGCCTCAAAGGCGCATTTGAGAACGGCGTCCTCACCGGCAAGGGCCTGTCCTATGGCGGCAGCCTGATCCGGCCGGAAGCGACCGGATACGGCGCGGTCTATTATCTGCTCAATGTCCTCGATCATTTCGGAGATACCTTCAAGGGAAAGACCATCGTTGCGTCCGGATACGGCAACGTGACCTGGGGCGTCTGCAAGAAGGCAGCACAGCTCGGTGCGAAGGTGGTCACCATCTCCGGCCGTGACGGTTACGTATACGATGAAGAAGGCGTCGTCACCGATGAAAAGATCAACTATCTGCTGGAGATGAGAGCTTCGACCAGGGGCTCCATCAGGGATTATGCAGAGAAGTTCAATGTTCCGTTCTTCCCGGGCGAGAAGCCCTGGGGCGTCAAGGGCGATATCGTGATGCCCTGTGCCACACAGAATGAGGTCGGCATGGAAGAGGCAAAGAAGATCGTCGAAAACGGAACGAAATATTATATCGAGGTCTCCAACATGTCCACACGCGCGGATGCGCAGGCATATCTGCGCAAGAATGCGGTGGTCGCTCCTTCCAAAGCGGTGAACGCCGGCGGTGTCGCCACCTCCGCTCTGGAGATGTCCCAGAACAGTGAAAGACTGAGTTGGACCGAGAAGGAAGTGGATGAGAGACTCGAAGGGATCATGGATCACATCTATCAGGTCAGTGTGGAGGCTGCGGAGAAATACGGGCTCGGTTACGATCTCGTCTCCGGAGCGAACCTTGCGGGATTTGAAAAGGTGGCGGAAGCCATGATCGAACAAGGTGTTTTCTAGAGGCAATACTCCCCTACAGAAGCAGAACGGCAGGAGAGGGTTTTATCCCGATCCTGCCGTTTTGCGCTTATTTGTATTCTGTTTTGAGGAATGCGTGTCTGCCGCACGTATTCAGGACTTGTAGGAGAAGGAGCGCACGAAAGCGGTGGTCTCCGCCTTTTTGGGAGATCCGAAGATCTCTTCCGGCGAACCTTCCTCTTGGATGATACCGTGGTTCATGAAAATGACCTTTGTGCTCACAGAACGGGCAAACAGCATCTCATGGGTGACGATGAGCATCGTCGTTCCTTCCTCGGCGAGTGTGCGCATCACGTCCAGGACCTCGGATACCATCTCCGGATCCAGGGCGGAAGTCGGTTCGTCAAAGAGGATGATATCAGGGGATAGGGCAAGCGCCCGCGCGATGGCAACGCGCTGTTTCTGCCCTCCGGACAGCTGGCGGGGTTTGGCGTTGATGTAGGGCGCCATCCCCACGCGGGAGAGATAATGAAGGGCGTTTTTCTCCGCTTCCTCTTTTGAAAGACGGAGCACTTTTTTCTGACCGAGGGTGCAGTTGTCCATGACCGAAAGGTTGTCAAAGAGATTGAAGGACTGAAACACCATCCCGACTTTCGCACGGTAGGAGTGCACATCCGTTCCCTTCGACGTCATGTCCTGCCCGCGGTAGATGATGGAGCCGGACGTGGGACGCTCCAGCAGATTGATGCATCTCAGAAGCGTGCTTTTCCCGGATCCGGACGGTCCGATCACCGAGATTACATCGCCGGAGCATACGCGGAAGTCAATGTCCTTAAGAACAGGATTTGTGCCGAATGTTTTCGACAGATGGTTTACTTCGAGGATTGTTTCCCGTTCCATAGTCACTCCTTTCCCCGGTATTCGCGGTTCTGTTCCTCAAACAGCTCACGCGACGCCGGATAACGGTATGTTCCGGAGGTGAGAGTGAGGGGATCCGACGCCACCAGCTCGAAACTGCTTTCTCCCTGAAGTTTCCTTTCAAGAAGCCGCAGCAGGAAAGAGGAGATCAGCGTCATGGTGAGATAGCCCGCCATCTCGATCACCGCGGAGGGGAAGTAGGAGTAGGTCGCCCCTACAACACCTCTATGGACGGCAAAAAAGTCACTGAAACTGATCATGAACATGACGGAAGTATCCTTGAGGTTGATGATGAAATTGTTCCCGATCTGGGGAAGGATGTTTCGTATCGCCTGGGGGAGGATGACCGATGTCATCGCCTGCACATGGGTCAGTCCGATGGCCATGGCTCCTTCTACCTGTCCCGGATCCACCGAGATGATGCCGCCACGCACCGATTCGGTCATATAAGCGCCGGTATTGACCGATACGACCAGGATGGAAGCAGCCCACACACTGGTGAATCTGGTGGCTCCGTCCGTAAAATAGGGGAGGGCGTAATAGATGAACACGGCCTGAAGGACCATGGGCGTGCCGCGGAAGAGCTCCACATATACTCGGACGAGAAACCGCACACAGCGGATGAGCGCTCTCTTCCATCCGGGATCCCTCGGATCGATCGGTATGGTGTTCAGGATGCCGCAGACGAATCCGATCACGCACCCGAGCAGGGTGCCGATGAAAGCGAGAATGATTGTGTTCTTCATTCCCGCCAGGTACATGGGAAGGTAATCCGAGCACAGCCGGAATACATCCTGAAACAGTTGAGACAGTTTGTCCATGGCATCAGCCTTCCTGCAGCGGCTGGACGGAGATCGCGTACTGCATCAGATTGTTGAAATCCTCCGCAGTCATCTGATCCAGAACGGAGGAGATGGCGTCGCCCAGGACCGTATTGCCTTTCAGGATGGATACGCCGATGTTCACGTTCTCCGCACGTTCTTCCTCGGTGAATGTGAAGTCGCCGTCGGTGCCGCTGAAGTCCAGGATGACCAGATCGGGATACGCGATCAGGGCGGCCTGTGCCGTCGGCATGTCGGTGCACACGAAGTCGACAACTCCGGATTCCAGCGCCATCAGCATGGCAGGCGCAGTCTCTGTCGCGGTCTGGATATCCGCACCGTCGATCTGAGGCAGGCATACGTCATACCAGATCGAGCCGAGCTGTGCGGTACATTTGCCGCCCGAAAGGTCGGAGATCCCGGTTGCGTTCGCATAGGGACTGTTCTCTGTGGTCAGACATACGATGGTGGCATAGAAGTAGGGGCCAACGAAGTCCACCTGCTTCGCGCGCTCCGCCGTCATGGACTGTCCTGCGATGACGCAGTCAAAAGTCCTGGACTGGACGCCGGGCACCAGGGAATCCCAGTCGGACTGGATGATCTCCAGGTCCCATCCGTTGGCTTCGCAGATCCTTTTTGCGATCATGACGTCGTAGCCGTTGGCATAGGCGCCTTCCACGTTGGAAACAGGGACAGCACCGTTGTCGTCTGTGCTCTGAAGCCAGTTGTAGGGTTCGTAGGCGCACTCCATAGCGACGGTGAGAACACCGTCCTCCACGCCGGTCCAGTTAGCATCAGAGGAAGAGCCTCCACCGCAGGAGACAAGGGAGAATGCCGCAATGAGCAGCATGAGAATAGAGATGATTCGGTTCATAATAAATAACTCCTTTTCTTTTGTTC
This sequence comes from uncultured Faecalibacterium sp., assembly GCA_964599695.1. GTDB lineage: Bacteria > Bacillota > Clostridia > Oscillospirales > Ruminococcaceae > RUG11783. The sequence goes on along the minus strand of CAZRGP010000003.1, from coordinate 66,531 downwards.
ATCAAAATTGGACCGCTTTGTAAAGCGGTCCAAGGGTTGACGAAACAACGAAAAGAAGTCTCGCTGGCCATGATAGCGCTCCACAAAATCTTTTGTGACAGTCCGGCAGATCTTATCTGACGAACCAGCGAAGGGACTTCTGGCAGAATTCCTTCACTTCGGCGGATGCCCCCTTTCCGGTACAGCGGGTGCCAGCCCTTGCGGGACCGTACTCTTGGAATCCGCGCCTCTATCGAAGCGATTCAATTTTTACAGATACTATCACGCATATTACGTTATGTCAATCGATTTAACGCGATAAACGGATAAATTGTAAGAATGACCGAAAGGAATGGGAACGGCTCCCGTTTCTTTCGGTCACTTTGACATCATATTTCGGTCTCAGGCCTCGCGCACCCATTTGCCGGACATGTGCTCCGGTACGACACGGAAGACATAGGTGGCAACGAAAGATCTTGCGATCTCCTCATCGGTCTCTTCCTTGCTGACGGGGAACTTCGCGCTGAGCTTGCGGCATGCCCACTCAGCCACAGCGGTATCAGTCACCGGTTCCGCTCGGCCGAAGATCACGACGCTCTTGATGATCCAGGCCCAGTCGCCCTCTTCCTTGTATCCCTGGTCGTAGACGCAGAAGGATACCTTGTCGCATCGGTTCATTGCATCCACACGGTGGCCGAACTTCGCGCTGTGGAAGTACAGCATGTTTTCATCGGGATCATAATAGAAATTGATCGGGGAGGCGTAGGGATATCCGTCATCTCCCTGGACGGCGATGACTCCGCGGACCTGTTCGTTCAGGATCTTGAGGCATTCTTCCCTGGATATGATTTTTTTCTTTTTTACGATTTCGCGAAACATGGCAATTCTCCTTTTCTAACGCTTCCATGTTATTAGAAATCATGCCTATTTTCAAGTGATCTTTCGTTGCCAGAAGAGGGAACGGAAAGGTATAATCACATTAAGGACAAAACAAACGGATACAGAGGAAAAAGCCTTTTATTCAGGGGCTTTTTCTGTTATACTCTTTCACAATATATTGAGAAACGGAGGGTAAAATGGCGATCGTATTAAAGGAACCTTCAAGGACATTCAATGAGTATCTTCTGATCCCGGGGTACTCCAGCGCGGAGTGCACCCCGGACAATGTGTGTCTGAAGACACCGCTGACAAAATTCAAAAAGGGTGAAGAACCCGCGATAACGATGAATATTCCGCTCACTTCTGCTGTCATGCAGGCTGTTTCTGATGACAAAATGGCCGTTGCGCTGGCAAAGGAAGGCGGAGTTTCTTTTATCTTCGGGTCCCAGAGCATCGAGAGTCAGGCAAATATGGTCCGCAGGGCAAAGGCGTATAAGGCAGGATTCGTACAGAGCGATTCCAACCTCAGGCCGGATCAGACCCTGGCGGATGTTATCCGGTTGAAAGCGGAGAAAGGACATTCTACGATCGCGATCACCGAGGACGGCACGCCCGACGGAAAACTGATGGGTCTTGTAACCAGCAAGGACTACAGGGTATCCCGCATGAGCCCGGATACCCCGATTGAGACCTTCATGACCCCTGTGGAAAAACTGGTCTGCGGAAAAGAAGGGATCTCCCTTTCGGAAGCCAACGACATCATCTGGGACAACAAGGTGAATCAGCTCCCCATCGTGGACGATGAGATGCGCCTGAAAGGCCTCGTGTTCCGCAAGGACTACGATGCCCACAAGGAGAATCCCAACGAGCTCCTGGATGCGAACAAGCGCTATATCGTAGGTGCCGGCGTCAATACGAGAGACTACATGGAGAGGATCCCCGCTCTGCTCGAGGCAGGTGTGGACGTGCTCACCATCGACTCCTCCGAAGGATATTCTGAGTGGCAGGCCCGCACCCTGAAATGGGTACGCGAGAACTACGGCGACACCGTGAAGATCGGCGCCGGCAACGTTGTGGATCGTGACGGATTCCGTTTTCTCGCTGAGAGCGGTGCGGATTTCGTCAAGATCGGCATCGGCGGCGGTTCCATCTGCATCACCAGGGAGCAGAAGGGCATCGGACGCGGACAGGCGACCGCTGTAATGGAAGTGGCTGCTGCGAGAGATGAGTACTACGAGGAGACCGGGATCTATGTTCCGATCTGTTCCGACGGAGGCATTGTTCAGGACTACCACATGACACTGGCTCTCGCCATGGGCGCAGACTTCATCATGCTCGGAAGATACTTCGCACGCTTTGATGAGGCTCCTTCCGCAAAGGTGCTCGTCAACGGAAGCTACATGAAGGAGTACTGGGGCGAAGGTTCCGCCAGGGCACGCAACTGGCAGAGATACGACCTGGGCGGCGCCAGCACGCTGAAGTTTGAGGAAGGTGTCGACTCCTACGTTCCCTATGCAGGTTCCCTTCATGAGAACGTGAAGCTGTCCCTTTCCAAGGTAAGGTCCACCATGTGCAACTGCGGTGTTCTTTCCATCAAGGATCTGCAGAAGAACGCGAAGATCACCCTGGTATCCGCGACAAGTATCGTGGAAGGTGGAGCGCACGACGTTCTTCTCAAGGATTCCACGGTGAGATAACAGTCACATCGGATGACTTCCGGCACATTTGCTTATATCTTAGGATCACAGGCGATCGGGGCAGGATATCCTGCCCCTTCTTTTTTCGGAGAAAACAGAATATGGAGACAGAAAGACCTCCGGCTTCATCTGAAACCGGAGGTTGATTATTTTACCAGTCGGAGTCCCAGTCCGTGTCGCTGGAATCCCAGGAATCGTAGTCCGAGGAGCTGGAGGAGCTGCTCTCCTGCATGTCGTACCAGATATCCGAGGATTTGAAATCCGACACGCCCCAGTCGCTCTCGTAATCGTCTCCCGCGTAGTAATCGTCGTAGGAGTCATAGGGGAAATCGCTTACCTCATACCAGCCGTAGTAGTTGTCCGAGGTGTACCAGTCGTGACCGTAGTGATAGTACACTTCATGGTCATTGGTAACATAATAGCCGTCATGCCGGTGGGAGATCGCGCCGACGATCCCTCCGATAAGTCCACATGAGAGGACAAAGATGGTGTAGAAGATCAGGATCTTTTTTATTGTGACGTTCCGGCCTCCGCCGTTCGAGCTTCCGCCTGAAGATCGGTCGGCAGGTTTTCCGTCCGGATAGATTCCGCGGTTGTGACACTCCTGCAGCAGTTTCTGAAATAGTTCGCTGACCGCGTATTCCTCATTCGGCCCTTTATAGCGTATGGCACGCTGGCCGTTGGCTTTATTCTTGTATACAATGAAATCGGAGCCTTCCTTGTAGATGCCGAAAGCTCTCGGCTCCTTGAAGTTCTCACCGATGAAAAAACGCATGCGGAGAAGCGGCATTCCCCGCTCCGCGCAGTATTCTTTCAGCTCCTCAATGGTCCGAGGGAGGAAGATCTGTCGGGGTGTCTCCGCCACAAAGTTCGGGTTCGGAGCGCCGCAGTGAGGACAGTTCTGATCGGTGGAACGCACGGTCGCTCCGCAGTAACTGCATTTGCCTGTAGATGCCATAATGCAATCATCCTTTCTTCGATTTGATCATGCAGGGATGTTCTCAGACCGCTTCCCCATGAGTATGAAGGCGTATACTGTTTCGGCAGCGAGCAGCACGCCGAAGCCTGCCAGCTGGGCATAGGAGGCTGAAGAAGCGGATTCCGCAAAGATACGGTTCGTAAAGTCCGTCAGGAAGTGTGCCAGTACGATCTGGAAAAGGCTTCCGTTGCAAAGATACACTGCTCCGAATACAAGCCCGATCACGAAGGAATATCCTACCTGGAGACCGACGCTGACGAGATCCATACCGACGATGTTGGTGAGATGGATGACAGCAAAGAAAACGGAAGAGATAAGCAGGCAGGCGAGGTCTCCATGACCTTTTTTCCTCAGATTGTAAAGGAAGATCCCCCGGAAGATCACTTCCTCAAAGAGAGCGGGAGCAAGGGCGGTGACTGCTCCTTTGATGAAACGGGAAGGATCGCCCAGGACCATGCCGGAACTGAAGTTGTAAAAGAGGTTCCAGCAGGCGAACAGGTAGGCCGGGATCACGATGCCGAAACGGGTAAAAGGATTCCTTACCCGAAAAGCCTTATAAAAGACAAGGGGAAGCAGCGCACCGACCGCGATCCGGGAGACGGAAGCACTGATTTCGGCATCCAGGAAGATAGCGCTGGTCCCCGCAGTGAGCAGAGCCGCCGCGAGAAATGCAACGACCACAAGAATGATCTCAAACAGAACGGGGTGTTTCTCTCCGAACCTGAACATCGATGTCCTCCATTTGGTATAATGAACAGGGATCCCTGCTGTATGCACAGTTTAGTGTAGTTTTTCTCATGTTTGAAGTCAAGAACAGGGAACGCTGCAGGCCGTCACATGGAGGAGAGAAGAAATGGCGGAAAAAACAAAATTCTTTGAGATAATCCGGGGCGGGAATACACAGGACGATGTGTTCCTTGCTTTTGTGAGTGATCCGGAAGAAGAGATCCGTTTTCAGCCGGTCTTCCCTGCTGAGAAGGAGACGGCTTCACTCATGGAGGAGATCGGGAACTGGGAGCTCGTGGATGCATATGATTACAAATACGAGGATCTGGCATATGACGATGTGAGTTCCGGATCCGGTGAGAGGATCATTACCGATGATCTGCTCGTCAGTTTTCTCCAGGGAAGTTATACCTCCGATCAGGTGCATGGCGGATATCTCATCGATGAAGGCCATTTTGCCGGTGTTGTTCTCGACCTCGAATACGACTCCAGTTTCGGCATGGCATGGAACAGGGACCGGAAATTCGGTATCCTGCTTACGGACGGGAGAAAAGGGGGACGGACGGATTCCCATTATTTCCACAGCAGTACAGAAGTCAGCGAGAGCAGTGACTCAATATATCTTTTAAGGAGGAAGGAACAAGAATCATGAGAATAGCAGTTGCATATGAAGATGGCATGATCTTCCAGCATTTCGGCCGCACGGAACAGTTTAAACTGTATGACGTGGAAGAGGGAAAGATCGTGGCGGAGCAGATCGTTGATACAAACGGCAGCGGGCACGGTGCCCTGGCAGGCTTCCTTCTGGATGCGAAAGCCGATGCCCTGATCTGCGGAGGTATCGGCATGGGAGCGCAGATGGCGCTCTCCGATGCGGGAATCCGGCTGTATGCCGGTGTCCAGGGTAATGCGGACGCGGCAGTGAAAGCTCTGGCCGAGGGAAATCTGGATTATGATCCGGATGCCAGGTGTGATCATCATGAGCATCATGACGGTGACTGCGGTCATGACCATTGCGGTGAGCATAACTGCGCGGGAAACTGAGAACGATCAGAGCGCAGGGTATTCTGATTCACATAAAGAGACTCTCACATGCAGCATTCCTGCGTGTGAGAGTCTTGTTTCTTTTAGAGCAAAGTTATCAGGAACGTATGTTGTCCCGTACGCGGGCGAATTCCGGATACTGTTCGTAGAGATACTTCGCGATGAACTGCATCAGGACGAAATCCTCTTCTGAGTCGATGTCCAGGACGGCGGTGTCTTTCATCTTGATGATGTCGATCTTTCCGTCCCAGAGGATCCCGGTGGTGTTGTTGGCAAGGAAATCCCTGCGGAAGACATACATGCTGGCGTTTACGTCGTAGATCTCAGGAGCCTGTTGTCTCGCAGTGAATGGGGAGGCGATGACTTTTTCCACGTGATCGCCGCAGTTGGCGACCATGTTGAAGTAGGGATTGCGGCGGGAGTCTGTGACGCTGAATACCAGGTCAAGGTCGTCCCTGGACGCCTTCTTGTTGTAGGCGTTGTTCATGTCCTCAAGGGTCCGTAGGGGACTGGTGATGTCCAGGTCCATGAGGTAGTCATAACGGAAACCGCGTTTTTCCTCCATGCGCCTCAGGCTGTCCTGGAAGACGGCCATCTTCGGGACGGTGTCTCCGCCCAGGGCCTCGCCGCGGGGGAGATATTCCACCTCGGGATAGGCAGAGAGGACCAGGTCCGCGAGGAGATCGCTGTCGGTATTCAGGCAGACATCCATCTGTATATCAGGGCGGTCCTTGCGGAAAAGATCGATGGCGGAAAGGGTGTAGTAGACAAGAGGCTTGTCGCAGAAGGTCTTCAGGTTCTTGTTGCGGAAGCCCTTGCTTCCGGCTCTTCCGCAGATCGTTATCAGAAGTTTATCGCTCATCGTCTGTCTCCTTGTTCCAGCTGGTGTAGAGTCCGGCGCTCACTTCCAGGACATTCATGGCATCCTTCGGGGTGTTGATGCTGTCCCCGTCAAGGAAAGTGACATAGTCCAGGAAGTAATCCATCTCACGGATATACCAGTCGTTGGTGTTCTCTTCGTAATAGGTCTCCGTCCCGTCGGGGAAGGTGATCTTGTGATTGATGAAATCCGCTGTCAGTGTTCCGTCTTCAAAGAACAGTTCCAGGGACCTGCGGGATTTCCTTCCGAAATAGTCCAGATGGAGCTCCACAAGGAGCTGAGGATACTTCGCGATGTACACGCTCAGGTCGTTGCTTGTGATCTCGAGATCCGAGTATTTTCCTCTGAGATTGAAGGTCTTCTCCGGCATGCCGAAAAGATAGACGAGGTAATCCCATTCGTGGATCAGGTCGATGTCGACGCCACCGCCCATCTCCTCACTGGCGGAGTATACCTTGCGGTAATCCACTCCCGGACGCCAGTCGGGCAGGTAGCTGGAACAGATCGCTCTTGCGGAGAAGGGGTGTTTCTCCGGATGTTCATCCAGATAATCCTTTGTCTCCATAAACACCTTGCTCCAGCGCATGGGAGCGGCAACGTAGGCTTTCTGTCCGGGGTTCACCAGTTTCCTGGTACCGTCGTAGATCTGATCTCTCGAAACGATGGGCTTCTCAATGAAGAGGGCACCTGCGCGGTCCTTTACATGCTCCAGAACCTCCGCGTGAAGAGCGGTGGGGTTGGTGATGAAGACGATGTCATAGAACGGCTGGGCGTCGTCATCGTCCAGGTCGAGAAGCTGATTTGCCAGCATCTCCTCCACACCGGGGCGGAGAGGGACTCTCAGGTCGTGGCGCAGGGCATCCACATAAAGGGTGATACCGCGCTCCTTGCACAGATGATCCAGATTTCTCAGGTGTCTGGTCCCGATGGATCCCAGACCGATAAACAGGACAGTTAGTTTTTTCGACATGTTTTGCCTCACATTTTATCAATGGTATTGATCAGGTCGATGACCTTCTGGTCTTTTTCAAAGCTCCACAGGGGAGTTGTGCCGCTGCGCAGCAGGGAGAGAAAGTCCGCCAGTTCGTCCACATAGGCGTTTTCCACGATGTTGTCGCTGTAGCGGCTGTCGTGCTCGTAGACACCGTAGGTGTCGATGTATTCCTTCTCTTTCGTTTCGGTATTGAAGCGGTACAGCTCTTTTGGGCTTCCTTCCCAGAAGAGATGAACGCCCTCGCCGAAGCATTCAAAGTGGCGGACGGCTTTCGGGGAGGTGACATCCACCACCATCGTTCCCACGGTCCCGGATTCATGCTTCAGGATAAAGGTGATGGTGTCCGGGTACCCGATCTCCAGGTCGGTAAGCCGCGATTCTTCCACATGGACGCATTTCGCGTCTCCGAAGAGGTCCACGAGCCAGGGAAGATCGATCCCCAGGATCTCGCGCACACCGCCGGTGCGGCGGTCCGAAACGAAGAAGTTCTTGTAGGTCTCCCAGGGATGCCAGTCGGGGAGGTATTGTCCGATATGGTAGAGGTAACTGACCCCTTTTCCGGTGGAACTGCGGAAATCATTTACCTGCTTTTTGATGTACTGTGTCTCCTTACGGTACAGCATGGTGGAGGAGAGAAAAAGGGGAAGGCTCTTTTCTCTTGCCAGTGCCGTGTTGTCGCGGTATCCCTCGTCCAGAAGATTGAGCTCGGTGAATACGGGAAGATCCGCTTCCAGGAGGGTGCGGATGATGCCGCTGTGGGTGACCGGCGCGGTGCACACGAGAGCTGCGTCCGGATGCCCTGCTTCCACCGCTTCACCGATCGACGGGAAGGCGTGTATGTTCAGGGCCTCCGCCTGCAGTCTGCGCTCTTCGGAAGTGTCCACGCCGAAGATCTCACAGTCGGGTTCCAGCCCGCGCAGAAGACGAGCGCGGCGCTTGCCCATGCTTCCCAGTCCTACGATAAGAAATCTCATAATGTCTCCTTTGCATCATAAAATGCTTTCGGTTCTTTCAGTCTGGGGTCTCCGATCCATTGCTCCAGGATCGCGACCATGTCGCCGCTTGGGTCCTTGCCGTAATAGGGGCTTACCGTGCTCCGTGCCCGCACGACGAATTCCGGAGAGAGGGCACGGCTGATCGCTTCCAGGATCGCCTCCCTTTCCGCCGGAACGGAAATGACGTTATTGCACAGGATCCTGCCTTTCTGGCGGTTTCCGATATTGACGGTGGGTACGCCGAAGGTGGGGGTCTCCACCACACCGCTGGAGGAGTTGCCGATCACTACGGCAGCGCACTCCATGGCGGAGAGGTATCTCTTCACGCCTAGACTGGCCACGGCAAGTGCCCAGTCGGAGCGGCTTTCCGACCACCGGTCCCAGACCTCATTGATGGAGGACCCGCCCTGATCCGCGTTGGATTTGGTGATCAGGTAGCGTAGTCCGGTCTTTTCATGTATCTCATCCATGGCGTCCAGCAGAGCCTGAAGCTGGACCAGCGGGTCGGCGTGACCGAACCCTGTCTCCGGGTGGAAGGTGACCAGTCCGAAGAGAGCGGTCAGGTCGAAACCGAGATCCTTCGTGAGCTCCTCCGCCGTCATTTTGGGCATTTTGCGGATGTTTTCATCCCCTAGTCCTCCGACAAGGAAGACTCTGTCGGGCTGTTCTCCCATCCGCAGGAGCCTGTCTCTGGAGTCCTTACAGCTGGGGAAGTGAAGGGATGCCATTTTTGTGATGCAGTGGCGGTAGTATTCGTCCGAAGCGCCGAGGGTGATGTCACCGCCCGAGATATGGGCGATGGGGATGCCGCACATCGCGGCTGCCTGTGAGACGGCGAAGATCTCGTACCGGTCCCCGAGGACGAGGACGCAGTCCGGCTTTTCCTGCTCAAACCACCTTCCGAATTCGCGGATGGTGTAGGCCACAGTCTCCAGCACAGGGTTGACGGCATCCTGAAATTTCAGGATGTCGATCCTCGCGGCTATGGGCATTCCGTCCGCCTCGATCTCGGAGACGGTGCTGCCGTAGGCGGCGCTCAGGTGGGAGCCCGTCACCACCAGCTTCAGTTCAAGGGAGGACTCCCGCAGTTTCTGCAGAACAGGACGAAGGAGGCCGTACTCCGCACGGCTTCCTGTCACGACTGCTATGCTGTATTTCTTTTGAGATGACAAACGCTGTTCTCCTTAAAGTTCGATCAGCTCGTCCGGTTCAAAGTCACGGACTGCTTTTGTCCCGAGCACTTCGTTCCAGCGCATGGGATTGATGCCGTTTCCGGGACGCTTCGTTGTGAGATTCTCCTCAGAGAGGATCTCGCCCTTGCGTATCGCTCTTGCGGCGACGATGCTCTTGCGGGCGATGGGCTTGTTCTTCGCTTCGGAAGCGGAGACCGCTTTTACGCCGGAACCCATGGCAGCCTCGATGTTCCGCACCGCCTGGACCATCTCAGCCAGTTCCTTCGGTTCCAGGGAGGCCTTCTGATCCGGGCCTTCCATATTCCTGTCCAGGGTGAAGTGCTTTTCGATCACGGTAGCGCCGAGAGCGGCGGCGGCCACGTCGCATTCATAGCCCTTGGTGTGGTCGGAGAGTCCGACCGGACATCCGAAGTGTTCCCTCAGCCAGAGCATGGCGCCGAGGTTGGCGTCCTCATACCGGGTGGGATACTCGGTATTGCAGTGAAGGATAGTGATCTCTCCGGCGCCGTTCTCCTTCAGCACGCGGACGGCGTCCTCTATCTCTTCGGGAACGCTCATGCCTGTAGAGAGGATCACGGGAAGTTTTGTCTTTCCGACTGCCACGAGATAGGGATAGTTGGTGATCTCGCCGCTCGGTACCTTCATGCAGGGAAGATCCAGCGTTGCGAGAAACTCTACGCTCGGGATATCGAAGGGGGAGGAGAGATAAAGGATACCGATGCTGTCGCAGTATTCCTTCAGTTTCCGGTGGCTCTCGAAATCAAAGTGCAGCTTGCGCACCATCTCGAGCTGGCTCTCCTTGTCACCCGTTGTTTCTTTCTGGTATTCGGCCTTCGGGGCGTACATGGAGATGACCAGTTCCGGGACAGCCGTCTGGTATTTGACGGCATCCGCGCCGCACTCCTTCGCCGTGAGGGCCATTTTCTTCGCAAGTTCCAGATCGCCGTTGTGGTTGACGCCCGCTTCGGCGATGATCATTACATGTTTCTTTTCCATATCCGATCAGCTCTTTGTCTTGTTGTTGAATTTGTCCTGGATCCTCTGGAGTTCCTCCAGCTGTCCGATATCGATCCAGCTGTCCTCCGAGATGGAGTAGACGCCGATGCGCTCTCCCAGGTCACGGTATTTCTGGATGATATCGGGGAATCCCTGGAATTTGCCGTCTTCCAGCTCCTCTACCACACGCGGCTCCACGATGTAGACGCCGGTGTTGGTGAGGTAGGTGAATTCCGGCTTCTCCCGCATCCCGCCGACGCTTCCGTCCGGCGCCTGGTCGATGACTCCGTAGGGAACGGTCACATGCTTGTTGGCGCAGATAATGGTGATGATGCTTCCGTCCTTTTTGTGCTGACGGTAGGCATCGCCGTAGTCCACATCCAGAAGGGTGTCGCAGTTGGAGAAGAAGAAGGTCTCGCTGAGCATTCCCTTCATGAGGCACAGTCCACCGCCGGAACCGAGGAATTCATGCTCCTCCACGAAGTCCAGCTGATAGGGACGGTCTGCTTCCTCTGAGAAATAGGAGCGGATCATGTTCTTCTTGAAGTTCACGATCATGTAGAACTCCCTGGATCCGAACTCGGCGAAACGGTCCATGATCCTTTCGCTGATGGGCTTGTCACCCAGAGGGATGAGAGGCTTGGGAAGGATATTCGTGTAGGGCTGGAGTCTGGTCCCGAGTCCGCCCGCGTTGATGACGACGGGGATCCCGGATTCCTTGGAACTCAGGATCTCCAGGCCGTTGGCGAACACGATGTCCACGATCCTGCCTGTTCGGTCGAGAATGGGGAGGGCATCGATCTGCCTGTCCTTCATCACGTCTTTCGCCTGGAAGCGTTCCTCAACAGTGAGACTGATGGGATGTCTGTTTGCAGCGCGAAACACAGGGTCGTTCAAAGAACCGCCCTGTGTCAGGTACTTGCGTATATCTCCGTCGGTGAGGGCAGCGGTCAGGATCCCGCCGGGGGCGAGGAACATGATGCGCTGTCCCGTGACGGAAAGGGACTCCATCGCGTCGAGAATGGTCTGATTGCCGTCGATCAGCAGATCTTCTAATTTCAGCATACGGCTCCCTCCGTTTTGTATATCAGAGTGCGAGGATCGCATCGATCACGCGGTCGCAGTCTTCTTTTGTGAGATTGGTGGAGCAGGGGATGTTGACGATCCTTCTGCGGAATTCCTCAGCCTGCTGCAGGTGATAGGCTTCGTTGCGCTGATAGTCACACTGCTCGGGAATCAGGGACCACACCGGTCTGGTCTGGATCTTCTGGTCCTGCAGGCGCGCGATGACATCGTCTCTGTCGAGGCGGTCCGGGAGCAGCAGGGAGTAGAACCAGTGGTTGGATCTCGTTCCGTCGCGGAACGGGAGGATGGAGAAACCCTTCACTCCGTCCAGAGCGCTGCGGTACTGTTCATATCTTTCGATCTTGTGCTCGATGAATCCCTCGAGGAGTTCCATCTGGGCGAGACCCAGGCATGCGTCGATGTTGGTCATGCGGTAGTTGTATCCCACTTCATCGTGGACGAAGTGGAGCACATCCACCTTGGACTGGGTGGAGAGATGTTTCGCTCTCGCGACCCACTCGGGGCGCTTGGAAAGGAAGATGCCGCCGGTCCCGGTGGTGATGACCTTGTTTCCGTTGAAACTGAACACGCCGATGTCCCCGAAGGTGCCTGCGAACTGTCCTGCGAGGGGACCTTCCGTGTATTTGGAGCCAAGGGCTTCCGCGGCGTCCTCAATGAGAAGAAGGTTGTACTTCTTCGCGATCTCCTGGAAACGGGGCACGTCAGCCAGGTTTCCGAAGACGTGTACCATAACGAGGGCGGAGACATGGGCGCCTGTTTTGTTGTTGTAGAGTTTTCCGTCCTTCATGGTGCAGTGGTTGGCGCAGAAATCTTCTACTGCGTCAGCATCCATGGTGGCTGTCTCATCGCATCCGATAAATACGGGTTCCGCACCGACGTAGCGGGTGGTCGGGTTGACCGAAGCAATGAAGGTCAGCGCGGGAACGATGACTTCGTCTCCTCTCTGAACGCCGCCTACGATGGCGGAGAGGTGCAGAGCGGTGCTTCCGCTGGAACAGGCAGTGACAGCGGGAACGTTCACATAGGAGGCGATGCACGCCTCAAAATCGTTGACCCGGGCTCCGCTGGTGGATACCCATGCGCCGTCCAGGGCGTCATCCACGTATTTTTTTTCATTTCCGCAGAAATTCGGTACGGAAAGAGGAATAAAGCTGCTCATATTGTGTTCTCCGATCAAAGAATGTATTGGCCGACTTTGTAGCTGTCCAGATTGTTCCGGATGAAGTCGATGGTCTCGGCGAGGCCCTGTTCAAATGTGTATTTCGGTGCCCAGCCGGTCATGGTGCGCAGCTTGGTGGAATCGCCCATAAGGCGGTTGACCTCGCTCTTCTCCGGACGCAGACGCTCCTCCTCGCACACGATCCTGGCGCTGGGATTGATCTGGGCGATCAGCTCATTGGCAAGATCTCCGATGGAGTGCTCCACGCCTGTGGCGATGTTCAGCTCCTGACCGATGGCTTCGGGGCAGTCCGCGATGGCCATGAATCCTGCAGCGGTGTCCTTCACGTAGTTGAAGTCCCTTGTGGGGCTGAGCTTGCCCAGTTTGATCTCGGACTGACCGGCGATCAGCTGGGAGATGATGGTCGGGATGACCGCTCTTCCGCTCTGGCGTGGTCCGTAGGTGTTGAACGGGCGCACGATGGATACGGGAAGATCAAAACTGCGGTAGAAGCTCTCCGCCAGTCTGTCCGCACCGATCTTGGTGGCGGAATAGGGGCTCTGTCCCTGATAGGGATGCTTCTCATCGATAGGAACATAGATTGCGGTACCGTAGACTTCGCTGGTGGATGTCACCATGATGCGCTCGGTGCCGAGTTCTCTCGCCGCGTTGAGGACGTTCAGCGTCCCCTTGATATTGGTATCGACATAACTGTCAGGGCTGTGATAGCTGAAGGGAATGGCGACCAGAGCAGCCAGGTGATAGACACGCTGCTGCCCGCGCATCGCGGTGCGGACGCCGTTGGGATCCCGGATGTCCCCGGAGAATGTCTCGATCTCGTTGCGGATCTCAGGGGGAAGGGTATCGATCCAGCCGCAGCTGCCGAAAGAGTTGTAGTAACAGAAGGCACGGACTTTTTCTCCGCGTTTGACCAGTTCCTCGGTCAGATGGCTTCCGATGAAACCGTCAGCGCCGGTGACAAGTACGGTGTGTGACATATCGCATTACTCCTTTTCTTCCCAGATGGGCTCTTTCAGACGCCATTTGCCGGTTTCATCCTGATAGAAGAGATCACGGTTGTAGAAACTGTCGATGACTTTCCAGAACTCGGTCTCGGTGTAGCCGGTGAAGGCGCAGAAATCGCGGACGCACAGAGGATCCAGTTCGCCGTCTCTCTCTTTGATGATCGGAAGGGCTTCCTCCCTGGTCATCATTCCGTAGCGGATGTAGCGCGCGGTGTAGTCAGTCGCTGCTGCGTGACCGAATTTCGGATATTTCAGCCAGCTGTGTACCAGATAGGCGCGGCTGTCGATCTGGTCGAAGTTCTCCGCGTGATGCTTGCGGTCCCACTCATGTGTGAGGTCGTGGAATCCGTGGCGTTTTGCCAGCTGGTAGTTGTAGTAGCTGTTCCAGGGGAAGAAGTAGCTCATGTAAAAGGGATCCAGTTTGGACAGCTCTTCCTTGGAGGGAGCCATGACCAGGCTGAGGTCCTTCTCGGTGATGCCGTCGATGAGAAGGTCTTCCATCGGCATTCCGACTGCGACGCCGTTCTCGATCTGATCTCTTGCGGAGTAGGTCTCCTCATCGGAGTTTCCGCCGTACTCGAAGCTCACGTTCTCGCCGTAGCAAAGGAGCATGGTGTTGAATTTGAGCGCCATATGAAGGGGATAGGTGTAGATCAGGCGGTCCACATACCATGTGGGCTTGCCGTATTTCTCAAAGAAATGACGCATCAGTTTCTTCTGAACAGCGATGTTGGGCTTGCAACTGATGATGGTGCAGCTGAACTCCTCACTGATGTTCTGAAGGTTGTGCTTGCCCGCTTCGGTCATGGGGAAGTTGTCCTCTACGCTGAAGAGGATGGGGTTCATGTGATAGACTTCCTTGAGCATATAGACCTGATAGTGGCTGTCCTTGCCGCCGGAAACTGCTACCGCGCAGTCATATCCTCCGGGGCCGTTGCAGCCGCGGTATTTATCGCACAGCGCGGCGAACTCGCGTTCCCTTGCTGCCCAGTCGATCTTGGAGCGGCTCTCATAATGTCTGCATGCGCTGCAGACGCCTTCCTCGTCGAAGGTGATTCCAGGTCTTGTGTCGGGCATGGTGCATTTTTTGCAGTATCTCATCGTTGTTCCTCCAAACAGTTTTCTGTTTATTTGAGATTGGGACGGTCCTGATCCCCGTCGGCCTTGAAGAGGACGAACCGGTCCGCAGAATTCGTAAAATAAAAATATTCGGTATTCTCATACAGCGGCGGTGTGAGATAGTTCGGCATGACCGCTGCGCTGTCCCGCTTTCTCTCGGAGAGACCTGCGGCTTTCCATAGGGAAGCGTCGATCCCTGCGTTGTAACAGTCCATGTATTCCGCGCCGGTATCCCGCAGAAGTTCATCCAGGGCATGTCCCATCCGGGGAATGAGATCAGAGGGACCGACGTAGTCGCAGATCCTCAGAACAGAGATCTCGCCGTTCTCTCCGCTCGGTACCGTGCGTGTGACCAGGTAGGCGAGGGAGACATCATTCTCCCTGACAGACCAGACATCATAGGACTGATGGGGATAATGGAAGTAGCGGCGCCGGATATACCAGATGTCCTTGGCCGGGACGCTGTCCGTGCAGGGGAAGGGAAGATTATCCAGTTCTTCTTCGGATACCTTTGTCAGGCGGAGGTCTCCGCTCACAGGCAGACGTTCCAGTGTGTCCGGACGGCAGAGATGAAAGTCGCTCAGCGATCCTCTGTCCGCGATCCGGTAATAGTGGGAGATCCGCTCCGCAGTCCATCCGAGGAAGCGGTAGAGATTGAGGGTGTTTTCCCGGATGTTGTTGCAGGCGACGGTCCTCGCGCCGGTCAGGCTTCCGAGTTCCGACATGAGGCGGATGCCCACGCCGGAGCAGTCCTTGCGGGCAACGAAGACGCTGGCCCATATGTCCGGTACCTCACCGCGGTTGGCCAGGATATACCCGCACGCGGCGGCGTACTCTCCGTCCAGCTCTGCCAGGGCGAACTGAAGTCCGTCTGTTTTATAATAGTATTCAAAGAAGTCGGCGCGGTTGACGAGAGGAAGCTTCCAGTCGAAATTATCATTTACGAACCGGATCACCTTTTCTTCCTCTTCCGGACGCGCCAGACGGAAAACAGGGGTGATTTTTCTTTTTTCCTTTTTCTCCTGCACCGCACTACCTCACATTAATCATGTGCTCATTATCGTACCGCAGGTATGCTATCACAAACCAAAAGCTTGAAATACTGTAAATAATTATACATAAAATGAGAATAGTGTTCATTATAATTGAGGGAAATACGGACCAAAGACAAGGTATAATGAAAAGCAGAATGACAGGGAGGTGACCGGATGCAGTATATCGATCTGACCGTATCGGTGGGTAAGGATGCCCGGGACGAGGTCTCCGGGTATGTCTCCTCCCTGACGTCGGCAGGGATCTATATTGAGGACTACACCGATCTCGTCCATGAACTCGGCACCAGTTCCGTCTATGACTACATCGACGGGGATCTCCTTGAAAGTGACAGGGAAAACGTGAAGATCCACCTGTATCCCTCCGGTGAAATGGAGGCCGGGGAACTGGAGGAGAAGATCCGCAGTTACTGCCTCGATAAGGGGATATCCGCTGACATCATTTGTACTGCGAAGGAACAGGAAGACTGGGAGACCAGCTGGCAGGAGCGGGTCGACAGCGTCCTGGCCGGTCCCTTTGAGGTGCTGCCGGAATGGAAGCAGCCTCAGGAGCAGGACCGGATCCCGCTGAGGATCGATACCACGGAAGCGTACGGTTCCGGACAGAGCCCCAACACCAGACTGTGCCTGGAAGCTCTTTCCGCCCTGGATCTCCGTGGTAAAAAAGTGCTGGATATGGGGACCGGGTCCGGGATCCTTGCCGTCGCTGCTTTGCTTCTTGGGGCTGATGTAGCGACGGGACTGGATATCGAAAGCGAATCGCTGGTCAACGCTCCCCAGAACGCGGAGAAGAACGGTGTCGGCGATCGGTTCCGGGTCTTCCTTCGGTCTTCACAGACGGTGAGAGATCTTGAACGGGACTTTGACGTTCTTTTTGCCCATATCACGGCGGATGTGATCCTTTCGGACAGGAAACTCTATCACGATCTGCTGAAGCCGGGAGGCATCCTTCTGGCGGGAGGTATCGTGTCAGAGAGGAAAGAGGAGGTGCTCGCAGGACTGGAGGAAGCCGGTTTCGGCGATTTTACGGCCGCGCAGCGGGAGGAATGGGTCACGGTGACCTGCAGGAGGAGGATATCATGAGTGAGAACAGCAATATCGGAATCAACATGAACTGTCTGAACAACTGCGCAGACCGTCCTTCCTTTCTCCTGGGTCTTCCTCTTGATAAGCAGCAGGAGATCATGGGCAAAGCCGTCTGGAACACCTATCCCAGAGGCAGTTTTCTCTTCGCGGAGGAGGACCGCGTGGACGGGATCTATATGATCCGCTCCGGCAGAGTGAAACTCAGCACGTGGGACAGCGAGGGGAGAGAGCAGATCGTCGGTATCTTCTCCGACTCGGACATCATCTGGGAGGGGGTGTTCATGGAGGGGAGCCGGTATCCCTACAGCGCCATCTGCCTCACCGAGGTGGAGTGCAGCAAACTGGATCTCAGGGAACTGGAGAAGGTCATGGAGGAACCTTCCGTCGCGCTGCGCGTCATCGCGCTGCTGAGCAACAAGCTGCATGACGCCAACGAGAGGGTCCTGCTTCTTTCCACCACATCTCCGAAGGCGAGGCTGGCCGGTTTTCTTCTCAACAGGAGCAGACATACCAGCAGCGACACCGTAGTGCTGAAACTGGAGGACATCGCCGCCAGCATTCAGCTTCGTCCCGAAACAGTGAGCAGAAGGATCCGGGAGCTGGAGAAGGACGGGATCATCACCAAGACCGGTCAGAGCACCATTCAGATCGGGGACCGGAAGGCGCTGGAGGAGATCTTCCGCCTTGGATAGCCCGGTGACAAGGAATTGACGGACTGCAGGATGAGTTCCTGCAGTTTTTTCATTTTTTGGAAGAAATATTTGAGAAAATTGATTATAATCAATTTTTGTAAAGGGCATACAGGATATGATACCCATGCGAGAAAAAGAAGCTATCGGAGGGATAGATCACATGTTAGAACTCAAAAACGTGTCTTTCGGAGTGGATGATTCCGAGGGAGCGAAGGAGATCATCCGGAATATCAGTCTGGAGATCCCGAAAAATAAAATGGTGGTCATTACAGGGCCGAACGGGGGAGGAAAATCCACCCTGGCGAAACTGATCGCAGGGATCGAGCGCCCCAGCTCCGGCCAGATCTTCTTCAACGGTGAGGACATCACCGAAAAGTCGGTCACCGAGCGCGCGAAGATGGGCATCGGATTTGCTTTCCAGACGCCGGTCAAGTTCAAGGGGATCCAGGTCATCGATCTGATCCGTCTTGCATCCGGGAAGAAACTGCCGCTGGCGGAAGCCTGCGAGTATCTCTCCGCAGTCGGACTCTGCGCGAAGGACTATATCGGCAGGGAAGTGAACGCCAGCCTGTCCGGCGGTGAGCTGAAGAGGATCGAGATCGCCACGGTCCTTGCCAAAGGTTCCGCGCTCTCCATCTTCGATGAACCGGAAGCCGGCATCGATCTGTGGAGCTTCCAGAACCTGATCGAAGTCTTTGAAAAGATGCGCGCGCACATTCAGGACAGTTCCATCATGATCATCTCCCATCAGGAGAGGATCCTGAACATTGCCGATGAGATCGTCGTTCTGCGCAACGGCAGACTGGTCAACAAGGGAAGCAGGGACGAAGTCCTGCCCAGCCTGATCGGGACATCGGCTGCTGTCCCCGCATGCAGAATGGTCGAGAACTGAGGAGAAGGAGGAGAGACACATGATCCAGTTGGATGAGATTCAAAAGAGAATACTGAGGGAAGTAGCGGATCTCCACCAGGTCCCGGAAGGCGCGTACAATATCCGTTCTGACGGAAAGTCCGTCGGCAGGGAATCCACCGAGAATATCGAGATCATTCCCAGGGAGGACGGAAAAGGCCTGACCATCAATATCAAGCCCGGCACGAAGCACGAGAGCGTGCATATCCCGGTCGTTATGACCAAGAGCGGACTCACCGAGGTCGTCTACAACGATTTCTATATCGGTGAGGGAGCGGATGTCATCATCGTCGCCGGCTGCGGCATCGACAACTGCGGCCCCAAGGATTCCCAGCATGACGGTATCCACCGTTTCTTCGTGGGAAAAGGCGCGAAAGTAAAATATGTGGAAAAGCATTACGGTTCCGGAGACGGCGCCGGCAAGCGTATCCTCAACCCCGTCACCGAGGTGACCATGGAGGAGGACAGCTACGCTGAGATGGAGATGGTCCAGATCAAGGGCGTGGACGACACCCTCCGCAAGACCGTTGCCGACCTCGCCAAAGGGGCGAAACTGGTGGTCCGCGAGCGCCTGATGACCCACGGAGAGCAGAAGGCGTATAGCGACTACCTGGTCAACCTCAACGGAGAGGGATCCAGCGCGGACGTGGTATCCCGTTCCGTGGCGAAGGACAATTCCTACCAGGAGTTCAAGGCGAAGATCGTGGGGAATGCTCCCTGCAGCGGACATACCGAGTGTGACTCCATCATCATGGATCACGGACGCATCAACGCGATCCCCGGCCTGGAGGCCAACGATGTGGACGCGGCGCTTGTTCACGAGGCAGCCATCGGAAAGATCGCGGGTGAGCAGATCATGAAGCTCATGACGCTCGGCCTTACCGAACAGGAGGCGGAGGAGCAGATCGTCAACGGATTCCTGAGATAAGGAGCAAGGCAATGGAAAAAAAGAAATTCTCTCCCATCGTTTCGGGAGAAGACATGATATCCGAAGTGCTCTCCCGTTATCCGGAAGTGGAAGAGGTCCTGATGGATTCCGGAATGCACTGTCTCGGATGCTTCAGCGCCGGGTTTGAGACCCTCAGGGAGGCCTGCCGCGTGCACGGACTGGACCCTGCGGAGGTGCTGGAGAAGGTCAACAAGAAAATCGAAGGCAACTGATAATCGGCAGGATTTCTTCGGTCAGAGGAAATCCTGTTTTGTCGCCCGGAAAAAGGTCTATAATGAGAAAAACAGGGAAAGAGGGGTAGCTTTGTGGTCCGGATCTCGAACAAAAACCTGGATCTCGATTCGATCGCTGAAAGCGGGCAGTGTTTCCGCTGGAAAAAGACGCCGGATGGCTACCGCGTCATCGCGTTCGGCAGGATCCTGAACATGACGCCGGTGCCGCTGGAGCCTTTCATTGAGCTGGACTGTACCGGACAGGAGTACGACCGGATCTGGAAAGACTACCTCGATATGGATACGGATTATGCCGAGATCATCCGGTGTGTTCCGGATGAGGATCTCTATCTGAAGGAAGCCGCGGCATGCGGGTCCGGTATCCGGATCCTGCGGCAGGATCCCTGGGAGACGCTCATCACCTTTCTGATCTCGCAGAGGAAGAATATCCCCGCCATCAAGCAGGCAGTGGAGAAGATATGTACGGCTGCAGGGACGAAGATCGGTGAGGATCTGTTCGCTTTTCCTGACCCGGAGCAGCTTGCCTCCCTGTCCCTTGAGGACCTGAAGGGATGCAGCCTGGGATACCGGGCGCAGTATATTCAGAGCACGGCGGATGCTTTCGCCCGCGGCGCTGTCTCGATGGAAAAACTGAGCGCCATGCCGGATGAGGAACTGTTCCAGGCTCTTTGCAGTTTTTACGGAGTGGGAAAGAAGATCGCGCTGTGCACCATGCTTTTCGGGTTTCACAGGATGGATTCTTTTCCCGTGGATGTCTGGATGAACCGTGTCGCAGAGAGAAGATACGGGGGAGAGATCCCCATGGAACGCTATTCCCCCTGGGGCGGGGTGATGCAGCAGTATATGTTTGCCTATGAGAGAAAGCTGGCTGAGACAGGCGGCCGGGAGAAAGAGGTATTCTAGTGAAAGTCCTAAAATGGATCATGTGCTTCATGCTTTGTCTGCTTCTGACGGCGTCGCTTTTTGTGACGACGGTCCTGTTTGCGGCAAAACAGGTGACCGGGGAAGAAGAGATGAACAAGTTTCTTAGCTGGGTGACCGTAGGAGAAAGGGTTCTCGGCTATGAGAAGGCGGAAGGAAGCGGAGCCGTAACTCTGGATGATGCCGTCCGTGACAACCTGGGGATCCAGAACGTGACAGCCATCGGTATCTACGCGGACAATGCCCAGTATGCTACCATGGCAGGCCTTGACGCGATAAAGACCTATGTATCGGTCAACCCCGTCTTTTTGGATTTTTCGGACATGGCGTCTGCTTTCACCGAAGGATATATCGCGTACCTGAAGGAATACAGTGACCTTCTAGGTGGAAGGATCTCCTATATCAACATACAGAGACAGCGCGTAACGGAGTCCAAGGAGACGTATGCCCGCAGCGCGCTGCTGAAAAGGGTGGAAGAACAACTGGAGCAGCTGGCAACGGAAGGCAAGGCTTTCGGAAAGTTTTCCCTGGATGGGGAGAACGTTATCTGTTACACCGGACTCGCAGGCGATGACGCGGCCAACGCGGAGAATGCCCTGTATTTCGCCCTGGAGGGACGCTAGGACGAGACCTTCCGTGAATATCTGAGAGGTCTGACCGGTTATCTCCTGAAGTCAAAGGATCAGCAGATGCCGTCCCTTATGACAGAGGACGATGTGGTGGATCTCTTCGTGGCTGTCGCAAAGGAATACGGTCTGGACGGACCGCTTCTTACGGACAGCAAAGTTACGGAGAAAGTCCGCAAGCAGGCCCGCAGCTATGTGCTCCCTGCCATGCGGGAAACAGTGGAGATACCCTATGCCAAGTGGTTCGATCCCGCCTCGGATGAGGCTCTTGCCTGGGTGCGCAGGATCGCTGCAATCGAACCTCTGATACCCGGCGGACTGCTGTGTCTTTTCCTCCTCTTCCTTCTGGTGCTAATTGGAGGAAGGACCGGTGTCGGTTTTGGCTCAACGGCATGCCTTCTTTCGGGAGCCCTGGTTCTGGGATTCCGTTTCACGAAAGCGAAAGCCCTTGCGGGGATGAAAACGATCCTGCCCTCATTCTTTGAAGAATACGAGGTCTTCTTCCCGAATGATATCGTGAACGCTCTGTACGGCAAGTTCGATGTTTACGGACTGTATATCCTTGGGGCGGGAGCGTTCCTTCTTGCGGTCTGGTTTGTCTGGAAACAGATCTCAGGGCGCAGGGGTGCTGTGAAGGCAGCAAATTCATCTTCCGGAGTGAGAGATGATTCTCAGGTCTGATAGCGGATATGATTCCGCTTTAAATATTTATTTAAGGAGAAAACAAAAAGTGAGAAAACTTCTTGGCATCTTATGCCTCTTATTGGTCATGATGGCGATGGTATCCTGCGGCAGCCAGCCGGCAGAGCAGGAGCAGCAGACGGCCGACGTCACCGAACCTGCGGAAACGGAAAAGGACGATGTGCTCAACATCCCTCAGCTCAGTGATGAGGAGATATACAGCCTTTACGATCAGACACAGCCCTATGTGGAAGCGAATTTCTATTTAGGAACCCCTATGAACGATCTGGATCCGGACTGGAGCACGGTGGATTCCAACTACGCGAATCCCTCTCTGAAATACCATTCCCTGGATGAGTTCAGGACACATATGCTCACGGACTACGCGCTGTCGGAGCGCTTCGTGGATTTCCTGCTGGAGAAACAAACCGATTCCGGAATGCTCTCTGAGCACGACGACGGCCTGTACGTCGTTGCGGCGAACAGGGGAAGTGATATTACGGTAGGAAACGAGATCAGCAGGACCGTGATGCGTACCGGCGAAGCATTCGTTACGCTGAGGATCACATACGAGACCGTTGATGACACCACAGGCGAGCATAAAGTCACCGGATCGTTTGACGCCGACAATGTTCTCCTCTATGAGAACGGCAGATGGGTCTGGGATGAGATCGCCGAATACAGATAAGACCGGCATATGATTCAAGACTCTGATCCTGTGGGACAGGACAAAGAATAATCAGAATAGGGAGATCATTGCATGGACAGCAGGAAAAAGATCATTATCGGAAGCGCGGCTGCGATAGCCGGTGCGGCTGCGGTCGGAGTTTCGGTCTGGAGCCTGAGGAATATCTTCCCCAGAGCGCGTTCCTTTGAGGAACAGACCCATAAGGTGACCGTGGAGAAACGCCCTGTAGAGGCGAACGGACACACGTTGTACGGGGAGTTCATGCGTCCCGCCGACGCGGAAGGACCTCTTCCCACCGTGATCTGCTGTCACGGGTTCGGCTCAAGTTATATGCTTTGCAAGCAGACCATGGCGATGTGCTTCGTAAAGAGCGGCATACAGGCCTATGTTTTTGATTTCTACGGAGGAGCCGTCACCAGCAAGTCAGGCGGAAAGATGACCGAGATGTCCATCTTCACCGAGCGCGAGGATCTCAACGCGGTCATAGACGCGGTGGCTCAGATGCCGGAAGTGGATGACGGCAATCTCTTCCTCCTCGGGGAGAGCCAGGGAGCCTGCGTCAGCGGAATCACCGCTCCGTATCATATGGACAGGATCAAGGCGCTGGTGCTCTATTATCCCGCTTTCTGTATCCCGGAGGATGCGCAGAAGAGACACGCCACGGTGGACGACATTCCGGAGACGGAAAAGGTGTTCGGGCAGAAGGTCGGAAAGGTCTACAGTGAGAAGCTCATGGATTACGACATCTTCAGTGAGATCTCTGGCTACACGAAACCTGTCCTGATCATTCACGGAAACGCGGACAAACTCGTGCCTGTGGAGTACGGAAGGAGAGCCGCGGATGTTTACCAGGATTCGGAGTATGTCGAACTGGAGGGCGAGGATCACGGATTCAGCGGAAGGGGCAAGATGATCGCCGCCGAGACCAGTTACCAGTTTATCAAGGAACATATCGATTGATGGGATCACCTCCTCAGCGGATGCGCTGCGGGGGTGATTTTTTTGGAGTATAATGATAATAGGTTAAAAACTAAACGAATTACGGTCAAGGAGGGATCTGCGATGGCATTGAGATTCTGGGGCGACGGATCGGACGCATCCAAGGCGCTGGTCGAGGCGATCCGTGTGCGCAGCACGGACAACTTCAACTGGACGTTCATATTCATCTTGGCGGTCGTATTTTACGTGTACTGGACGGAGGTCAAGAACAGGAACCGGGAAGTGATCGTGGCGGGCTTCTCCCTGTATGGCGTACACTGGCTGTATGAGATCTGTAACGCGGTCATCGGACATTTCTTCGGTTACCCACTGTGGAGCGTTTCCAATGAATCTACCACGTTCATTCTCCTTGTGGGAGTGTGCTGGGAGCTCTCCATGATGTTCCTGCTGGCGGGGATCATTTCTTATAAGATGCTTCCGGACAATCCGACGAAAAAGGACCGTCTCGTGGGAGCGCTCAGCATGGCGCTTCTGTTCTCCCTGGTAGAATCTTTCCTGGCGGGGACGAGCAACCATTCCTTCATCTGGGTGTACAAATGGTGGGGCGTGATTCCTGTCTTTGTGACGACCTATATCCCATTTTTCCTCGCGAGCAATTTTGTGCCTGCCATGTCCAGAAAGAATCAGACCCGTTTTCTCGCCTGCGTCTGGGGACTGGTCGCCTTGCTGCTGGTGACCCTGATCCCTGCAGGAGTGATCTGAGAGTTTACCTGTCATATTTCGTATAAGGTCTGCAGGGAAACAACTGCGGATCGGAGGAAGACGGGATGGTCGGGAAACTGAAAAAAACCATATCGTTCCTGATGGTATGCATGATCCTCTTCATGTTCTCCGGGTGTGGGACATCAAAGGAATACCGCGTCCTGTGCGATGAGGGTGTGATCGCGGAAAAGGAGTACTACCGGCAGGGGGATGAAGTCACGCTGGTCGTATACAGGGATAAAGGGGGAGAGATCGAGCTTTTCGCTGACGGCGGGAGGATCGACCCTTCGGATGACAGCGATGCGGAAAAGAACATCTACCGCTTTTCCATGCCGGATCACGATGTAAGGATCGAACTGGAAGTGTTCAAGCAGTCGGTGGAATGCAACGATCTGACAGCGTGGACAACGGCATTCGCCAACTGGTCGGACGATAGTTCCATTGCGGAGAGAAGCCTCAACAGGGAGCTCGTTCTTGCGGACAGGAGAGTACATCTCCCGGTCTTCAGGATCGACTCTGACACTGATCTCAAAGAATTCCGCGAAGCTTTCGGCGGAATCCTGACGATGGACAAAGGGATCGATGAGATCGGATCCTTTGATGATGCCGTGGCAGGGGCCGATGAAAAATGTTTTGAGGAGAATTCTCTGATCATCATCTACGTTCCAGCGTCCAGCGGTTCCTTCCGGTATGAGATCGCCGGTTTCAGCACGGAGGGCGGTGCGATGTACGCCTTGGTGCGGGAGAAGGAACGGCCGGAAGTATATAACTCCATGATGTCCGGATGGTTCATGATCGGCCGGGTGCCCGATAGCAGGCTGAAGGACTGTGTTTCATACGACGCGGAGCTGATGGGTGAGGGGCTGAAAGAGATCACACAGCTCCCTGGACATATCGTCTATGGATCGTTCTCCTGGAAAGAGACACAAAGAGCGGTCGCTGAAATGGACGATGAGAGCAGAAAACGGGTCAGGACCGAGGGATTCGTCAATACCGGGAGCATCGAGATGGGACTTCCTTTTGAGAGGGCAAAGGCGGAAGCGACCATCGAGTATGACCTCTCCCAGGTCTACAGGGACGAGGAGGAAGATGTCTGGATGGTGAGGCTGTTCAGTTCCAGAGTGCCCAGTGACGTCGAAGAGGTCTACATGACCGGAGACGGAGTGACGCTTCTCATCATTTACGGGGAACAGGTGCTGTACGGTAACCAGTGAAACATAAAAAAATACCGCATCTCTCTTCAGAGGTGCGGTATTTTGTTGCAAATATGATTATTCGTGTTCTTCCGGTGAGAGGAGCATCAGGCCTTCGCGCAGATAGTCCGAAACCGAGCTGAGTTTCTTCTCCGACAGCAAGGGAAGGATCTTGTCCACATCGGAAGCCTTGTATCCGAGGGACTGCAGGGCAAGAGCTGCATCTCCGATCATCGCGTTGGTCACAGCAACGGACTCCATCTCGAAAGGTTTGATCGCCTTGAAGTTGTTGTAGCTGGAGAGGTTGATGCGGTTCTCGAAACGGAGGAGGAACTGGTACGCGTCGTCCAGCGTGGAGAGATCGGTCTGCTCAAACAGGTCGCGGGTGTATTTTACCGAGTACAGGTACTGATCCACCAGGTCACCGTCCTTATTGCGTACGGTGTTGAAACCGGACATGATGACGGTCTCGATATAGGAAGAGGTGTTGAAGAAGCTCGCAGCGAGGAAGATGCCGAGGCTGATGACGGTCTTTGCGTATTCTTCCTTCAGCAATGCGGAGTTCTTTTTCTTGTAGACGAGTTTTCCGTTGGATTCCGCCGGATAATCGGCGTTTACATCTTCGATCTCAGGGAGATCCAGGTCCACATACAGCGTTGTGTCCTCAAGGTCGTAGTTGACGCGGACTTCATAGGGAAGATCGATGTGCTTCATGAAGGAACCGACGAAACCTTCAATGGTATCCTCGTCACCTTCAATGCTGAGCTGATAGAGCTCCTTCGCTGCGGCGGATTCCTGGGATTCCGCGAAGTTTTTGAACTCCTCGGCGTTCATGACTTTGGCTGCCAGTTTGTGAACATTGATATTGGCATCGAGGAGCCTGTTGTATTCGGCGATGATGCGTGCCGGAAGTGTGGCTTCCTTCACCGCGGCGTTCGCTGCTGCCGCGATCTCGCTGCCTACGGTCTCCTGCTTTACCTGAGCTTCCGTAACAGGAGCGGCCGGGGCGGTTTCTTTCGCGCTGGTGTATGTCTTCTCGCTCTTGCCGGACTTTCCGCCGGAAAGCTTCTTGCGGTAGGAAACACCGGTCCCGTCAATGCCGACCAGGGAAGGACTCAGGTTCAGGTAGGTCCCGCGGGGTCCTATGTTTACGGTGGCTCCTCTCTTACCGAGGGAGGCGCTGACTCCGCTCTTTGAGAAGTTGAGCCTCAGATAATTGCCGAGTTTGATGGATTTAGAAAAACGAATGCCCATTTCGGGACCTCCTTAGTAAGATCTTCAGTTGAGTTGACTGCCGGATGTGATGGGGATCACGGCGCCGTTGAGATAAGGCGCGTCTCCGGAGAGAAGCAATTTAAGTACCGGTACCAGGTCTTCCGGCTTGGCGTTCCTTCCGAGGGGACTCTTCTGGGCTTCCTGCTCCACTGCGAAAGCAGGGAGGTTGCTCACGAAGGATGTCTCGACCATGGATGGAGCGATGGCGTTCACGGTAATATTCTTGGACGCGTATTCTACGGCAAGGGAGCGGATCAGCCCGTATAGCGCGTACTTGCTGCTCACGTACGGAGCCAGGAATTTCGGAGGAGCTCCGAAACAGTAGGATGTGAGGATCGCAGCTGCCTGTCCGCCTCCGGCTTTCGCCATTTTCGGCAAAAAGGTCTGGAAGACGCGGAAAGCAGCGTAGTACCCGACCATGAACGTTTTTTCCAGCTGTTCATCCGTGATCTTGGCAAATTTGGTGGCGATTGCGGGGAGGGAGGGGAGATACAGGATCTTTCCCACCTCCGAGCCGGTCTTTTCCACTTCGGAAAGGAATGCGTCGATTCCTTCCTTTGTGGAGAAATCACCGAATACCTTCTGAATGGACGCCTTTGTTTCACAGTTGTCCAGCATCTCCGCTTTCCGGCACACGTGGGCGATGACGGGACCGTCCCATTCCTTGAGGAACGCGAGGCCGATATCGCTGTCGGCGCCGAGAAGCAGTAAAGCTCTTTCTTCCATTTTTCACTCCTGATTGCTGACGAGGGCGGTATATTTGCCGCTGTTCACCAGCGTGCCGTTCTGATTGCGGATCCTGCACTCCACTACGATCTGTGCGGGGAAAAGAGTATGCTGAATGATCTTTCCCGTAATCGTGAGGGTGTCTCCGATGTAAACCGGTTTCCGGAATTTTGTCTCCATCTGCTGAAGAAGACAGTATTTACCCGGAAGCAACATGCCTGCCATGGTGGAATAGAGGCTGGCGGACAGCATTCCGTAGACTACGGTGCCCGGGTGCCCGAGAGATCTCGCGTACTCCTCATCCGTATGCAGAGGGTTGCGGTCTCCGGAAAGATCCCCGAAGCGGTCCACCATCTCCTGTGTCACGGTCCATTCAAAGGATTCGGTCATTCCCACCGACAGGTCGTTGATCGTATATTTATTCAGCTTCATGCAGTTTACTCTCGATCAGGTCGAGGGTGTCGCCGACATCCTTCAGGTCGCTGACGTCATCCAGTGAGAACTGGATCCCGAACCGGTCCTGGATCGCGACCAGGATATTGATCTGCTCAAGGGAGTCCCAGTCTTCGACGTCATCGGAGCAGGTGCTCTCGGTGACTTCCAGGGTGTCGTCGTCAAAGATGTCGCGCAGGATTTCGGCTACAGCTTCAAGAAGTTCTTTTCTTGTCATGTGCGGATCCTCCTAACAATGTATAGTAATAAAGACAGGATTTAAGGTATCATCCGGCGGCCGAGTTGTCAAACGCGGCCGTTTTTGTTGAAGAACTCATCTTTTGAGATCTCCTGTGTGCGGTCCTCGGTCTTGTCCGTTATGCCGTTGTATTTGTAATCGACCGAGTAGTAATGCTCTTCCATGGGTTTCTCCTTGTTCTTCTTATAAACGAGGTAAAACAGGTATCCGCCCATAGCGAAAGCGAAAATAAAAGTGAGGACGAAGAAGAGGATGCTCAGCTGTGGATATCTCATTCCTGAAAAGATCGGAAGAAAGATGGCAATGAGACAGCAGGCGGCGAAGGCGATCGCGAGAATGTTGATGATCATCCTCTCGCCCTGTGTCGTGCCCCAGGAACCCGAGGCATGCATCTGTTTTCCCTTCTGCATTTTAAATAGTGTTTTTTTCATCGCGGCCTTCTCAAAATGAGTGATATTTTCTTCTGATAATTCATTATAATATAACAGGACATCAAAAACATATGGGGGAACGAAGAGAACATGAGCTTTTCGCCTGAATTGTTTGCCGGTTTCTGCCGGGAATACCCGGAGTTGCTGAAGGTGGAGGAGAGATCCGACACCATGGACGATGATATGCAGTTTGCCGCTCAGCTTCAGAGGGAGCGCCTGAAAAAGAAGGGGCTGGAGCTGAATTATGTCATTACTCCGAGGGGCCACTTCCCGGAAGGAGGAAAGGTCCAGCGCACCTGGTCTGACGGGATGTATACGAACCGGATGGACGTCCGTTCCTGCAATACGGAGCGGGAGATCCTTTCCTCCGGAAAGCGGATATTCCGCGATCAGCAGGATAAGCTCCTCTACATCACCGCCGTGGATCTTCTCAGAGGTTCCCGGAATGTGGAAAAAGAGCCCTATAGCTGTCCCAACTGCGGCAATGTAAGCACGATCGGGGCGTTGAGAGGCGGATGCCCGTACTGCGGGACTCATTTTGAGATCAGTCAGCTTTATCCCCGGGTCGGAGGGTATTACTATGTGAAAGAGATCGGGGGGACAGAACAGGAAGTCAAAAATGACATCATGCGCTACATGATCCCCTGCGCAGCAGCCGCCGGACTGTTAGGTCTGATCGTTTCGATTCTCGGACGTCCTGAAGATTCGGTGATCCTGTTCGTGCTCCAGACACTTTTCGTGACGGCGGTCATCACCGGTATCGGAGCAGCTCTCGGATACTTCATCTGGGCGATCCGGAAACTGGGAGGTATCTTCTATGAAGCGGGGAAGGCACTGAAGGTCCTTCCGGGCGTTCTGGGATCCAGGAAAAAATTCGAACAGAAGATGATGACCGTGAGCCCGGAGTTTTCCTATGATTATTTCGTAAATAAGGTGGGAACCATCGCGAAGCAGATGATCTTTTCGGATGACCCCGCGAAACTTCCCATCTGCGTCGGTGAACATGTGGAGAATCCATATTCGGATGTGGTGGATGCGCAGTTTCGGGGTGTTGCCACACTGAAATCATTCAGTCAGGAAGGAGATATGATCCATGTAAGGGTAGCAGCCGAGTTTGATCTTCTGAGAAAGACCGCCATCGGTTACCGGAACAGGAGACAGTTCGTAACCCTTGCTCTTTCGAGAGATATCTCAACTCCTCTGCGGATGAACTATTCCATCAAAAAGGTGTCCTGTCGGGGATGCGGCGGAAGCTTTGACGCGACCAGGACAGACCGGTGTCCGTACTGCGGAAGGGAATATGATATCCGTTCCGAAGACTGGTTCGTCACGGCGATCCGGTGACCGTTTAAAATCAATCAATTTTTCTTAAAAATGAGTGCTGTCCGTACTTTTGGACAGCACTTTCTGTATAATCGGAAAAAAGAACAGGAAGATCGGAAAATGCAAGAGCAAATTCCCATTTTCATGAATTTTGTCATGTTGCGAAAAGAAATCAAGCGGAATCTGTGCAATTCGCAAAATGTTGTGGTTTTTTGCATCGAAACATTGTATTTGACCACAAGATGTTGTAGTATGATTGCAATCGGTTCTGCCGATGATTTGTTTTGTGTACAGAAAAAGGAGGGAGACGTGCATATCGCTGGACTTCAAAAACTGACATTGCTGGACTTCCCGGAGAAGGTGGCGTGTACGGTATTTACAGCAGGATGCAACTTCCGGTGTCCCTTCTGTCACAACGCCAGTCTTGTTGTTGACGTTCCTGAGGAAGAGTTCATGTCGGAGGAGGAATTCTTCAAGTTCCTTTCCAAACGGCAGGGGATACTGGACGGAGTTGCCATAACCGGCGGGGAACCGCTGCTGCAGACCGGGATCGACCGGTTTCTGGAGAAGATCAAGGAGATGGGCTTTTTGACCAAACTTGATCACAACGGCAGCAGGCCGGACGTGCTGAAGGATCTCATCGACCGGAAGCTCGTGGACTATGTTGCCGTGGACATCAAGAACAGCAGGGAAAAGTACCCCATGACGGCCGGATGCAGCGCTGCGTTCGTGAGCCGCGTCGAGGAAACGGTCGAACTGCTGAAGCAGGGAAGGGTCCCGTACGAATTCCGCACAACGGTCGTACATGAGCTTCATGAGAAAGAGGATTTCAAGGCGATCGGTGAGTGGATCAGCGGGGCGGAGAAATACTTCCTGCAGAAGTTTGAAGACAGCGGGGAACTGATCGAGGAGGGATGGTCTGCAGCCTCTAAAGAAGAAATGCAGGCATTTCTGGAAGTTGTGCAGCCCTACGTGAAATACGCGGCGCTGCGTGGAATATCATAACGAACATTAACAAGCAGAAATAAATGAGGAGTAAAACATGTACCAGGTATTGAAAAGGGACGGTAAGACCGTCAAATTCGAACTTTCGAAAATCACCGATGCGATTCGGTCTGCGTTTGACGCGCAGGAAAAGCAGTATGTTCCTGAGATCATCGATTTTCTGGGACTGAAGGTCACAGCGGATTTTGCGTCAAAGGTCAAGGACGGCCTCATCGGCGTGGAAGACATTCAGGACTCCGTTGAGAAGGTGCTGGTCCAGGCAGGATATGACGATGTCGCGAAGGCGTACATCCTTTACCGCCGTCAGCATGACAAGCTCCGCAACGTCAACAAGACGATGCTGGACTACAAGAAGCTGATGGATAACTACCTCAATGTCGCTGACTGGCGTGTCAAGGAGAACTCCACTGTCACCTATTCCGTCGGCGGACTGATCCTTTCCAACTCCGGAAGCATCACGGCCAACTACTGGCTGAGCGAGGTCTATGACGATGAGATCGCGAATGCGCACCGCAACGCAGACATCCACCTCCATGACCTTTCCATGCTCACCGGCTACTGTGCAGGCTGGTCCCTGAAGCAGCTGATCCAGGAAGGACTGGGCGGTGTCAGCGGCAAGATCCAGTCCGCACCGGCCAAGCACCTCGCCACCCTCTGCAACCAGATGGTCAACTTCCTCGGTATCATGCAGAACGAGTGGGCAGGTGCGCAGGCGTTCTCCTCATTTGATACCTATCTTGCACCTTTCGTAAAAGCGGACAACCTGAGCTATGACGCGACCAAGAAGTGCATCGAGAGCTTCGTGTATGGCGTGAACACTCCTTCCCGCTGGGGCACACAGGCTCCGTTCAGCAACATCACACTGGACTGGACCGTCCCGAATGACCTGGCTGAGCTTCCCTGCATCGTCGGCGGAAAAGAGATGGATTTCTGCTACAAGGACTGCAAGAAAGAGATGGATATGGTCAACAAGGCGTTCATCGAGATCATGATCGAAGGTGACGCGGCAGGACGCGGATTCCAGTATCCGATCCCGACCTACTCCATTACCCGTGATTTTGACTGGTCCGAGACCGAGAACAACAAACTTCTCTTCGAGATGACCGCGAAATACGGAACACCTTACTTCTCCAACTACATCAACTCCGATATGGAACCCAGTGATGTCCGCTCCATGTGCTGCAGACTCCGTCTGGACCTCCGCGAGCTGAGAAAGAAATCCGGCGGCTTCTTCGGAAGCGGCGAGTCCACCGGTTCCATCGGTGTCGTCACCCTCAATATGCCGAGACTTGCCTATCTGTCCAAGGATGAGGACGAGTTCATGACCCGTCTGGACAAGCTCATGGACATCGCTGCCCGTTCCCTCAAGATCAAGAGAGAGACCATCACCAAGTTCATGGAAGCTGGTCTCTATCCCTACACCAAGCGTTACCTCGGAACATTCGAGAACCACTTCTCCACCATTGGACTCGTCGGCATGAACGAAGCCGGTCTGAATGCCAGATGGATCCGCAAGGATATGACATCCACGGAGTGCCAGGAGTTCACCAAGAAGGTCCTCAATCACATGAGAGAGCGCCTGTCCGACTATCAGGAGAAGTACGGCGACCTCTACAACCTGGAAGCCACACCTGCTGAGTCCACCGCATATCGTTTCGCGAAGCACGACAAGGAGCGCTATCCCGACATCATCACCGCGAACGAGAAGGGAACTCCTTACTACACCAACTCCAGCCACCTGCCGGTCGGCTTCTCCGACGACGTGTTCGCCGCTCTGGATATCCAGGACGATCTCCAGACGCTCTATACCTCCGGAACCGTGTTCCACGCCTTCCTCGGCGAGCGTCTGCCTGACTGGAGGAGCGCTGCCGCTCTCGTCCGCAAGATCGCGGAGAACTACAAGCTCCCGTACTACACCATGAGCCCGACATACAGCGTGTGCCGCAACCATGGTTACATCAACGGTGAAGTCTATGAGTGCCCGGACTGCCACTCCGAGACAGAAGTCTACTCCCGTATCACCGGCTACTATCGTCCGGTAAAGAACTGGAACGACGGAAAGAGCCAGGAGTTCAAGGACAGAAAAGAGTACGATCTCAACCATTCCCACCTCACCCATGAAGGCTGCGTATGCGGACATGATCACAGCCACGACAACGTTCCCGTGCAGGAGACCGCTCCCGAGACAGAGGACAGACTGATCCTTTTCGCTACAAGAACATGCCCCAACTGCAGAATGGCCCGTACCTTCCTTGACAATGCGGGAATCGCCTATGACGAGGTCTACGCGGATGAGGATGAGGCAATGAGCGACAAATACGGCATCCGTCAGGCTCCGACCCTTGTAGTGGAGAGTGGCGGAACCATGGAGAAGATCGTGAATGTCTCCAATATCCGTAAATACATCAACGAGGTCGTAGCACACCGTGGATAAGAAAGTTTATGATATCATCGTCGTTGGGTCCGGCCCTGCCGGACTCACGGCAGCCATCTACGCAAGACGCGCCGGAAAGACGGTGCTGGTCCTCGAGAAGGAAGCGTTTGGCGGACAGATCACACACTCCCCGAAGGTGGAGAACTATCCGGGTTACATCGAGATGAGCGGCAATGAGTTTGCCGAGGTCCTTGTGAACCAGGCGCTGGGGCAGGGTGCGGAGATCGATATGGCAGAGGTCACCGATGTGGTTTCGGAGGGCGATCTGAAGAAGGTCACCACCGATGCAGGCGAATATCTCTGCAGGGCCGTGATCATCGCAGCAGGTTCCAAACACCGTCCTCTCGGAGTCCAGAGGGAAGAGGAGCTTACCGGAAACGGTGTTTCCTACTGCGCCGTCTGTGACGGCGCCTTCTATGCCGGCAAGCACGTCGCTGTGATCGGCGGAGGAAACAGCGCCCTTCAGGAGGCGGTCATGCTCTCCGAGAGATGCTCTCAGGTGACGGTCATTCAGAACCTTGCATTCCTCACAGGAGAAGAGCAGCTCGTCCGCAAACTGAAGAACACCGCTAATGTGGACTTCATCTACAACAGCGTAGTGGATGCGCTGGAAGGAAAGGATGAACTCACAGGAGTCATTCTCTATAATACGGAGACCGAGGAGTATTCCCTCGTGGACTGCGACGCGGTGTTCGTAGCGATCGGGCAGATGCCGGAGAACGAGCCGTTCACACATGTCGCCGATCTCAATGAGTACGGATATGTGGACGCAGGAGAGGACTGTGTGACAAAGACGCCCGGTGTCTTCGTTGCAGGTGACTGCAGATCCAAGAGAGTGCGTCAGATCACCACAGCGACCGGAGACGGAGCGGTGGCAGCGGTGGCTGCGTGCCGTTATCTGGACACCCTTTGATCATTGATTCAGGGCACACCGGAATGGTGTGCCCTTTTTAGGAGAAACAGATGAAATTTATATCCTGGAATGTCAACGGGCTCCGCGCCTGTGTCGGCAAAGGTTTTATGGACAGTTTTCGTGCCCTGGACGCGGATGTGTTCTGTCTTCAGGAGACCAAACTTCAGGAGGGACAGATCTCGCTGGATCTTCCCGGATATCACCAGTACTGGAACTACGCGGAGAAGAAGGGGTACTCCGGAACAGCGATCTTCACGAGAATTGAACCGCTCTCGGTGTCCTACGGCATCGGGGTCGAGGAACACGACCATGAAGGCCGCGTGATCACCCTTGAGTTTGAGGATTATTTCTTTATCACGGTATATACCCCGAACGCCCAGGACGGACTGGCAAGGATCGACTACCGCATGGCCTGGGAAGAGGCGTTCCTGGCTTACCTGAAAAAACTGGAAGAGCGCAAGCCGGTCATCTTCTGCGGGGACCTCAATGTGGCCCATGAAGAGATCGACCTGAAGAATCCCAAATCCAACCGGGGCAACGCGGGATTCTCTGATCAGGAGAGGGAGAAGATGACGATCCTCCTCGGAAGCGGATTCATCGATACGTTCCGTTATTTCTATCCTGACAGGGAGGGGATCTATTCCTGGTGGTCCTACCGCTTCCATGCCCGGGAAAACAATGCCGGCTGGCGCATCGACTATTTTATCGTCTCCGAAGCGCTCAGAGAACGTCTCAGAAGCGTGGACATCCACAGCGAGATATACGGGTCGGACCACTGCCCGGTGGAACTGGTCCTGGAGTAAGCAGAATGAGAAAACCAGAGCAAACTCTTTCCGGTGTGCTCTGGTTTTTTGTAGTGCTGTAATTCGTCCGTTTGCCGATATGTTATTCAGCAGGAGGTTGGCTGCGCTTTCTCCAGTGCGAGAAGCTTTTCTTTCAGGGTGTTTCCCCACAGTTCCGGTTCTTCCTTTATGGGAGAATGGGCGGACTCATGGAACGGAACGTATTCCTTGTAGGGCGCTTCCAGATTGTCGAACCACTCCTTAGCCAGGACAGTCGGTGTGTTCTGGTCGTGGTCACCCTGGAACAGAAACACAGGAACATCCAGTTTCTTCACGCTCTCATCAAAACGAAGTGCAACGACATCGGTCCAGATCTTGTGGATGCTGTGGTAGGAACCCTTGTAATAGCGGTAAAAGTCCGGAATCAGGCTGTACTCACCGCTGGTGAGGAAAGGTCTCAGTACAGAATTAAAGATGGTTTCCTTTTCCTTCCAGCTTCCGCCTCCGAACTTGGTCATGTAATCGCGCTGGACCAGGAGCGCATCGATCCCGCCCGCGTAAAGACCCTTGATCGGCTCGCCGATCTTCTCAAGATCCCGTATCGCTTTGGTATCACCGTGCTCTTTGGCGTAGTTCATGACAAAGTCGTAGCTGAGTTTTTCATTCTTCGGTCCGTTGACGAACTGTCCCATGCCGACATAGGCTGCGATCTGCTCGGGATGTTTCGGCAGGAAGAGGCAGGAGAGCGCGGTTCCCCAGCTGTGACCCACGATGTAGATCTTTTTCTTGTTGAAACGCTCGCAGAGGTATCCGACGACCTGATTCATATCTTCAACGACCTGGTCGAGGGACATGGGGTCGTTTACTTTCTTGCGGCGGTAGCTTTTCCCCGCCATTCTCTGATCCCAGCAGACCATGATGAAACTGTCCGCCAGATAAGGGGACTGTTTCGGCATGACCCAGCTGCGGTCGCAGACGCCGGGGCCGCCGTGGACAAACAGCAGGACCGGATCGGTGCTGTGTGTGCCGCGGATATGCAGGTTCTGAACATCGCCGTTTATGTTCACATCCAGTACTTCGTCAATAGGGAAGTTGCTCATCGTATCGTTCCTCCTCTTGTAACTCATTTAAAAATATACCTTCATTAACGTGAAAACATCCTACCAAAGTAGTCTGTGAAAGCGCATTTCCGTATATCTATTCGTGAATTTGTATATGCAAATTGGACAGGAATACTGCAACTTTGTTGTAATCGCACAGTCGGATGCCATATAATGATACAAGTAAGCATACGAAGATATGTATGTAAAATATAAAAGGGGAATGAGAAGTATGAGCGAAGAAAACAACGCTGCCGTTTCCGCGAAAAAACAGCAGCAGATCGCGGTGCTCCGTAAGAAAGAGGCGGAAAGTCTCGCCGTTCTGAAGAACATCGCATTCGTAATGATCGTCCTTACGATCATCTATGTGGTCGATGAGATTACCAGTAATATCAACCTGATGCGGCCGTATGCTATCTTTGACCTGTTCAAGATCCCGAACGCGGATGCCGCTTCCGACGAGTACGCAAGCGCAGTCAGCAAGATGGCGGTCACTACGATACCCACCTATCTGTTCACCGCTTTACTGCCTTTGTATAAGACGCTCTCCGATAAATTCGGACGCAAGATCTTCCTGGTCATCAATACGCTGGGGATGGGCATCGGAATGCTGCTTTGCATGGTGGCGCCGAACTATGTCTGGTTCATTATCGGTTCTGTTCTTTACGGGTTCTTTACACCGAACGACATGCAGGTCATCTACATCATGGAAGTATCTCCCAAGGAGCGCAGAGCTACCTATGCCAGCGTCACCAAGGGAATCGCGCTTCTCAGTGTTTCCCTGATCGGCGTACTGCGCAGTATTTTCTATGATCCTGCGGATCTCACCACCTGGAGAAGAGTTTTCCTCATTCCGGTCGTCGTTGCCCTTGCTGTCGGAGTGATCTCGATCGTCTTCCTGAAAGAGACCCCGGTCTTCCTGCAGGGAAAGATCGAGGAACTCGAGAAGTCGGATGAAGAGAAAAAGCGCGAGGCCGAAGAGGCAGCAGCGAAGAAGAAGTCCAGCATGAGCATCGGTGAAACATTCAAGTACATGTTCCACGATAAGCAGATCAAGTCCCTGATCCTGATCCTCACGCTTTTTATGTGCGCAGTCGCGCTCACCGGATATGCGGCAGAGACCATGCTGGCTTACGGCATGACCAATGAGCAGATGAACGTGTTCTATACCGTT
Organism: uncultured Faecalibacterium sp.; assembly: GCA_964599695.1. Classification (GTDB taxonomy): domain Bacteria; phylum Bacillota; class Clostridia; order Oscillospirales; family Ruminococcaceae; genus RUG11783. The sequence continues at coordinate 29,194 of CAZRGP010000003.1, read as the reverse complement.
GAGCCTATCGTTTACGCCATATTCGCCTTCTTCAGCGGGTTCCTCACCGACTGGCTCGGAAGAAAGAAATCCGGCATTCTCTTCGGAATGCTGGCACTCGTGGGCGAGGTGGTCTTTGTGCTGAGCGCCGTATTCGGCGCAAGCCCGATCGTTCTCGCTGTAGCACAGGGTCTGATGTACGGCGGACTTTGGTCTTTCTCCGATCTGCTGTATATCGTGGTTCCTTCGGAATCCGTACCTACAGAGATGAGAGCTTCCGTTGTCGGACTGCTTCAGTACACCGCGCTCTCCAACATGGTCCTCACCATCATCATCGGTGTTCTCTATCAGTTCATCGGATCCAGAAGGATTGGACTGATCCAGCTCGTATTCTTTATCCCGTTCATGGTGCTCTCCATCATTTATGTCAAACAGCATCTGCGTGAGACACAGAACGTCGACCTGAACGACGCGGGTCATGAGGAAGAAGCCGAGCAGGCATGATTCCGGATCTCTGAAACATTTTCAACAAGGACCGGCCTTCGGGCCGGTCTTTTTATAACAAAAAACTGTTTTATAAAAAGATTTTGCAGTACAATCGATACTATAAGTATTGATATGGACAGACAGAAATATTATGATAGATTCAGAAAAGTTTAATTCTGAACGATATTAGAGCCGAAGGCCGGCTGCAGTGAAAGAGAGGAGGAGTGCCTATGATCCTGAACGAGGAATTGAAAGCGATCGAACGCGGGGAAAAGGGCGACGAGATGAAACGGGTCCTGAATACCCTCGTCATGTACGGGGAAGCGTTCGGAGCGGAGAGAATGGTGCCGATCACCGGAAAAATGGGGCATGCGGTGATCGGGACGGGGTCCCTGACGTGGAAACCCGTGTTTGAGCTGATGGACCGCCTGATCAAGGCTGGCGCGCTGCCCAAGCAAAAGTTCACCACGGATCCGAGGGGGATCGAGAGTCATGTTCCGATCGGCTTCGCGGACAAGATGGTGTTCAAAGTGATCTTCTCCAACCAGAGACGGATGGAGAAGGAATGGGAGAAGATGGGCATTAAGGATGAGAATGCCTACACCTGCACCGCATATATGGATGAAGTCGGCAATATTCCCCAAAGGGGAGATATCCTCGGCTGGGCGGAATCCTCGGCGGTATCCTACGCGAACTCGGTCCTTGGGGCCAGGTGCAACCGCAACTCCGGGATCCTGGAGATCATGAGCAATATTCTGGGGTATGTTCCCGAATTCGGACTGCTCACCGATGAAGGAAGAAAAGCGGACTGGGTCGTCGAGGTGAAGTGCGACAAACTTCCCGAACCTCAGCTGCTTGGAAGCGCCATCGGCTTCAAATGCGTGGAGGACGTCCCGTATATCAAGGGACTGGACCGTTTTCTGGGAACGGAACTGGATCAGAGAGCCAAGGACTATCTGAAGGATATGGGCGCCGCAAGCGCCTCCAACGGTTCCGTCGGCCTCTATCACGTGGAGAACCTGACTCCGGAGGCGAAGGATCTCGGTGAGTCATTGATACGTGAAAACGCGAAGCATTTCGTCATCGACGAAGAAGAAATCGCGAGGGTCAAGGCTTCCTATCCTGTCGCGTGGACGACGGAAGGCGAGCCTCAGATGGCATTTGCCGGCTGCCCCCACTTCTCCCTGAATCAGCTGCTGGACTGGACCGGAAGGCTGGAGAAAGGGCTGAAAAAGAACGGAAGGGATACGCTCACGATACCCACTATTTTCTGCGCGGCCTCGGATGTGCGCAAACACTTTGAGAGCGCCTATCCGGAGGATGCAGCAAAGCTTCGCAGGATGGGAGTAACGGTCAGCGGTCTTTGCCCGCTTTCATACACTTCCAATCCTTTAACGGACAAGGTGAGGATCATCACCGCCTCGAATAAACTGAGATACTATTCCAAAGCAAGATTCTACAGCGAAGAGGAACTCGTCGAGATCGTAACGGGAGGAAAACTGTCATGACAAGGACATTCAACGGACGTGTCGTGGTACCCGGCAGAGTCGATGCCGAGGCCCTGGTCACACACAGCGGATTCAATACGCTCGCAAGCCTGAAAACGGCGGGATCCTTTCTCAACAAAAAAGGCGAGATCCAGGATCACAACAACCCCGAACTGTACAGGAAACTGATGCCCGGAAAGGCGCTGTGTCTTCCCGAGACGATCGGATCCACAACGGGCGGCATGGTGTTCTACTGCGCTTCCTGCATGGGAGTCGGACCGAGCTGCATGCTGTTCAGCAAGAAAGCGGACACCCTGGCGGTAGCCGGCGCGGTGCTCACCTATAACTGGTCGGACAATCCCATCGTTCTGGTGGATGATCTGGGAGAAGAATTCCTCGGGTATGTGAAAGAAGGGGATATAATACATGTATACGAGGATGGAAAAGTGGAGGTGGAAAGAAACTGATGGAAAAAAGACTTGAGCCCCTGTTTACTCCCTGGAAGATCGGCAACGTCGAGATCAAGAACAGGATCGTCCTGACCTCCATGGGCGGAACGGACCTGTTCGGATGGATGGAGAAGAACCATTTTGACAAGGCAGGAGCCAGATTTATCCTGGAAGTAGCAAAGAACAATGCAGGCCTGGTCCTGCCCGGATGCCAGCCGGTCTATAACCCCATGTTCGGTCAGTGGCTCCATAAAAACAAAAAGATGTACGAGGATCTGAAGGAGTGGATGCCGGAGTTCCATAAGACCGGAGCCAAACTCTTCGTGCAGCTGACTGCCGGGTTCGGAAGAAGCTTCACGGTATCCGAGATGATGGAGAAGCTCTACACGAATCCTTTCCTGCGCACGGTCTCAAAGCCGTTTATGAATCTTGACAAGATCACCGCTACCGCGTCACCGTCTCCCAACCGCTGGTCGGACAAGGTGCCGTCCAGGGAGATGACCATAGAGGAGATCCAGGAATTCATCGACTCCTTTGCGAAATGCGCTGTCCTTCTCAAGGACGCGGGCGTAGACGGTGTGGAGATCCATGCGGTACACGAAGGATACCTTCTGGACCAGTTCACTCTGAAATATGTCAACAAGCGCACGGATGAGTACGGCGGCTCCCTGGAGAACCGTTACCGCTTCGCCGCGGAGATCGTGAAGGCGATCAAGGCTGCCTGCGGCAAGGACTTCCCGGTCTCGCTGAGGTACTCGGTCGTATCAAGGACCAAAGGCTTCCGTGAAGGCGCGCTCCCCGGTGAGGACTATGTGGAAGCCGGAAGGGATATGGAGGAATCGAAGATCGCCGCGAAGTTCCTGCAGGATGCGGGATATGACATGCTCAACTGCGACAACGGGACATATGACGCGTGGTACTGGGCTCATCCGCCCATCTATATGCCGGAGAACTGCAACCTGGCGGATGTGGAGGAACTGAAGCCTTACGTGGATATTCCGGTGGTCTGCGCCGGAAGGATGGATCCCAGGACCGCTGCGGATGCCATAGCGGAAGGAAAACTGGACGCGGCAGGATTCGCCCGGAACTTCCTCGCGGATCAGGAGTGGGTGACCAAGCTGATGGAGGGAAGGGAAGACGAGATCCGCCCCTGCATCCTCTGCCACAACGGATGCTTCAACATGGCGCATTACAAGGGAGTTCCCAATGATCAGGATCTCCAGGACAGCCTGAACCTGAGCCGCTGCGCCGTGAATGCGGAGACCATGCAGTGGAACAAGCACTGTATCCGGAAAACGACCGATCCGAAGAAGGTCGCCATTATTGGAGGCGGCATCGGTGGAATGGAAGCAGCGAGGGTGCTGAAACTTCGCGGCCATGAGCCGGTGATCTATGAGAAGGGCGATGCCCTCGGCGGCGCTTTCATCGCGGCCAGTTCCGAACCCTTTAAGGGAAAACTGAGAGATCTCCTGAAATGGTATGTAAAACAGATGGAGGATCTGAAGATCGAAGTTCACTTCGGCCAGGATATCCGGGATCTGTCACAGTTTGAAGGAATGCCTGTCATTGTCGCCACCGGATCGGCCCCGATACGGCTGGGAAGCGTAAAAGGTTTCGACAAAGCGGTGGAAGCCTGTGATTATCTCCTGGGTGCGGAAGTCGGTCAGCGGGTAGCTGTCATCGGCGGAGGCCTTACCGGATGCGAGATCGCTTACGGACTGTACCTGCAGGGCAAGGAACCCGTGATCATCGAGATGAAGGATGACCTGGTGGCTCAGAAGGGCGTGTGCCTCGCCAACAGCTCCTATCTCAGGGAATACTTCGACTGGAAAAAGGTCCCTGTTTACCTGGAGACCACTCTGAAAGAAGTGGATGAGGGAAAGGTAGTCTGCTCCGATAAGGAAGGAAAAATGATCGAGATCCCTTGTGATTCGGTGATCGCCGCGGTCGGATACCGCCCAGCTCCGCTGGATACCAAGGGAAGAAAGAAAACCTGGATCGTCGGGGACAGCGGAAAGGTCGGCAACCTTCGAACGGTCATCTGGTCCGCCTATGAAGCAGCAATGAAGGTGTGATATCCGGCCTGGTTCCGAAGCACCGGATCTGTCTGTGCGACCATTGATCAATGCGCATAAAAAGAGAGCAAACAAGGTTTTAAGCCGTGTTTGCTCTCTTCGGTTATGCAATAACTGTTCTCTTACAGGAAATCTCTGATAACGGGGATCTTTTTCAGAATCCATGCCGGAACCAGGGAGATCAGGAGGATGCACAGCACCCAGATGTTGACCGCTACCATCCGGTCGCACCCGGTGGCCAGGATCGTGGTGATGATCTTCTCCACCCAGGGCTGACGCAGGAAGTACATGTGGATCAGATAAATGCCGAATACGCTCTCACCGACCTGGAACAGGACGGTCTTCAGCCATGAGGGCATTTTGTCATTCCGGAACAGGACGCGGGCGGTGACAAACAGGGTGATGCAGTTGACCGAGATGAAGACGAAGTGGAAATTCGGTGTGGGATCGTCATTGGCGAAACCGATCATCCTTCTCTGGAACCAGGTCATATAGGCTGCGGCAGCCAGGGAGACGATGTTTGCTGCCCAAAGCGGAAGCACCCATTTTTTCGCCTGCTCGATGCTCAGGCGGTTGTGAAGGAAATACCCGGTGAGAGGGTAGAAAAAGATCTGGGCGAACATCCAGGAAGGGATCGCTTCCGGGTTGAGCGGGAACTCGTAGATCGTCGTTTTATAATCCAGAACGGGAATGATACCTACAAAGAGCACCTGCAGGCCGATGAGGTAGTAGAAATACTTTGTTTCAAGATTCTGCGCCAGTGCTCGAAGGAAGGGAAGCGTGATGAGAAAGGCGATATAGCTGTATACGAACCACAGGTGGTACCGGGTCTGATCGTAATAGGATTTGTGGAAGAAGGTGATAAAGGAGAACTTTCCGCCGTTTTGTGCGAGGTATTCGAACCAGTACAGGAGAGATACGACGAGAAGAACCACCACCATGCGTGCAACGCGCTTCCAGACTGCTTTCAGAGGCTCGTTCTTCGGCAGCAGAAGGGCGCCGGAGATGGCAAAAAAGGCTGCCACGCAAAAACGGCTGCAGAGGGAGAGAACGAGATCGATCCAGAAGTCAAGGCTTCCGAAAGGACGCTGGGCAAACAGCGAGTAGCCGAAATCTCCCGTGTGGATGAAGATCACCGCGAAGACCGCCATGATCCTGAGGACTTCAAAATACAGAGTCTTTTCCTTTTTCGGTTGAGTAAGGTTCATGTGAAACCCCTTATGCGTTATTGTATCGAGTATAGCATGAAAAGAGCCGCACGGAGAGAGTCTTTCCGTGCGGCGCATATGGTTTTTTAGAAAATCATACGGATTCCTTGTCCTGATACCATTTCACCGACAGGAAATAGGAGCCTATGAACAGGACGGCAGTTGCGGCGAACATCACCGGTGAGAAATCAGCCGGGATGGTCAGTTCTCCTTCACCGGGTGTGAAGAATGACTGGGAGACCATCGTGATCCCGATCACCAGGAACATGACGATGTAGCGGGCTTTTTCCGTACCGTATCTTAAGGAAAAGGGAAGGAGCACAGAAGGCATGATCAGAGAGAGCGAAGCCATTTGAAGAAGCATCGGGAAGGATGCATATTCCGGTTTTCCTCTCAGAATATAGGAGAGATAACAGATCGCACCGATCAGCGTCGATACAAGGATCAGGATAAGTGAAAACAGATACCGTTCCCCGACCACTGTTCTTCTGGAGATGGGCAATGTTTCCGCATAGGTGGTCCAGCCGAAGTTGTTGTCATAGCTGATCATGGTGGAAGAGAGCGTCCCGGCGAGCAGACCTACATAGATAAGGAAGAAGGATGCTTTCGGGTTGATCAGGGCTACGACCGGAAAGATAAGATAGACTATTGCGACGCGGCTCAGCGTCGTGGTCAGGATATAGAGGTCTTTTCTGAGAAGGGCTTTCATTTTATTTCTCCTCCTTTGCCATAAGGATGAAGAGTTCTTCGATAGTGATGGGATCCATTTCGAATCCATTAGGTACCCTATCGCGTTTTACGGCTGCGCGGCATCCGTAAGGAGTTTCAGAGACATGCAGGACAGCATCCGGATCCAGGGCATCCAGATCCTGTCTGGTGCAGGAGATCACGCCGTATTCGGATGTGAGTCTGTCTTTTTCTTCACAGAGAAGAAGTTTGCCTTTGTGGAGAAACGCGATATAGTCGCAGATCTTTTCCAGGTCGGAAACGATGTGGGAGGAGATAAGGACGGAGTGGTTTTCGTCCCTGGTATACTCCATAAGAATATTGTTTACCTCATCCCTTGCCAGGGGATCGAGACTGTTTGTGGCCTCGTCCAGAACGAGAAGTTTCGGATCGTGGCTCAGTGCCACAGCCAGGTTCAGTTTCATCTTGTTTCCGCTGGACATTTCCCTGAAAGTTTTATCCGTGGGGATGTTCAGCCGGGAGAGATATCCGGCGAATATCCTGCTGTTCCAGTTGGGGAACGCATCCTTCATGATCTTTTCTACCTGTCCTGCCTTGAGGGAAGAGGGAAGACCCAGAACATCGATCACGGTCCCCACATCCTTTTTCCAGGAGACATCGGGATCTTTCGGATCATTTCCGAGAATGGAGATCTCTCCGGATGATCTCCGAAGAAGACCCATAAGAAGGCGTATGGTGGTGCTTTTACCGGCACCGTTTTCCCCCACAAGGCCGAAGATACAGCCGCTGGGGAGGGAAAAGCTGACGTGATCCAGCTCAAATCCGGGGTAGGATTTGCACAGGTCACGGATCTCTATAGCATTGGTCATGGCATTATTCCTCCCAAAGGATGTCGATCATTTCTTTGATGGCGTCCCTGCTCATGGAACAGGAAGAGGCGAGTCTCGTGATCTCGGAGATGTGTTCCTCGATCAGCCTGAGGTTCTGTTCACGGATCAGATCCAGATTTTTCGGCGCGACGAAGGAACCTTTTCCAGGAACTGTGTAGATGAATCCTTCACTTTCCAGTTCTTCGTAAGCTCTTTTGGTCGTGATCACGCTGATCTTGAGATCTTTTGCCAGATTCCGGATTGAAGGAAGCGGATCATCTTCTTTCAGAGACCCGCTGATGATCTGATCCTTGATCTGTCCGTAGATCTGGTCATAGATCGGGACGCCGCTTCGGTTATTGAGTAATAATTGCATGCAAGTACACCTCGTTAACTGTGTATATACAGTATATACAGTAGTATCGCCGGTGTCAATCCCTTCCGGAGGATATTCCAGGTGTTTTTCTTTCCGTGAAAGGTTATAATAATATCAACACATTTTAGAAAGGGGATTTACAGAATGATCAAGATCGCGAAGACAGAAGGCGGTCTGGTCCGTGGCACTTATGCGGCGGACATGGCTATCTCGGTATTCAAGGGAATTCCTTATGCAGCTCCTGCAGTGGGAAAGAACCGCTGGAGGGTGCCTCAGCCTGTGGAACCATGGGAAGGGGTCAGGGACTGTCTGGAATTCGGTCCTGCCAACATGTCGGATTACGCTACAGCATATGGACCTTTCTATCAGAAGGAGTGGCACTGGGACTATGAGTTCCCGATGAGTGAGGATTGTCTTCAGCTCAATATATGGACTCCGGCCAAAACTGCGGATGAGAAACTCCCGGTCATGGTCTGGATCTTTGGAGGCGGACTTATCGGAGGCAATCCCGCGGAGATGGAGTTTGACGGGGAACGTATTGCCAGGAGAGGGGTCATTCTTGTCTCGGTAAACTATCGTACGAATGTCTTCGGGCTTTTCGCTCATCCGGAGATCACGGCGGAAAACGGGGGAAAGCATTGCACCAACTTCGCGTTGTTTGACCAGAAAGCCGGAATCGACTGGGTAGGACGCAATATCGCCAACTTCGGAGGAGACCCGGACAACATCACCATATTCGGACAGTCTGCAGGCGGCAGAAGCGTGCTTTGCCAGCTGATCTCTCCTCTCAATCAGGGAGGTTACATCAAGAAAGCCATCACTCAGAGCAGCACAGGCATCAACTTCGCGATTGGGGGACATGGTACCGATTACCTGACTCTGAAGGAAGCGGAGGAGCAGGGCGACCGTTTCTTCCGCGAGTATCTTGGTGTTTCGACACTTGAGGAAGCGAGAGCTCTCCCTGCTGAATTCGTTCGTGACAAGTGTTTCGAGTTCCTGGGAAAGAGAGCGGGACAGTTCCAGTTCGTGGTGGACGGAGATTTCCTGACGGATCAGCCCACTTATATGATGGCGGACAACAAGATGCTCCAGATCCCGATCATGACCGGATATACCACAGGTGAATTCTTTGATGTCATTACCGCTGACAGTCTGGAAGATTTTGAGAAAAAAGCGCACGTTCTGTATGGCGAATATGCGGAAGAATTCCTGAAGCTCTGCGATTTTGAGAGCGGCGATCTGGACAGGGTCCTGGCGCTTTCAAAGGTGAACGGTTCTCCGTTCGGAGTCCGTCTCCTGCTCATGAGAGGCGTCGATGCGGGACGAAACGGATGGCTCTATGAATTCGATGCGGACATTCCCGGTGAAGATCATCCCGGAGATTATCATTCCTCGGACCTGTATTTCGTTTTTGAAACACTCGGCAAGTGCTGGAGGCCTTTTGAGGGCAAGCACTACGACCTGTCCAGAAAGATGTGCAACTACTGGACGAATTTCGCCAAGACAGGCGATCCCAACGGCACAGATGCGGACGGCACTCCTATGCCGAAGTGGGAGCCGTTCACTGGAGATGATTCCAGACCTATCGTTTTTGGCGATACGGTCGGAATGTCCGATAAAGATCTGTCTCCCTGCGTAAAGGGAATGTACCGTCTTGCGGCGGATCTTCTCTGGAGAAAAAAATAGGAAATACCCTGAAAAAGCAAGAGCAGCGAAAGCTGCTCTTTTCTTTCGCGTATATTTTTCTTGGCATGACCGGATGATATAATATGGAAAAACAAAGAGAGGAAAGATTTGAGAGAGAAAGACAGAATCCACATTCTGTTCCTGTGTACGGGGAACATCTGCAGAAGTCCGATGGCGGAATATATCTTTAAGGACCTCGTGGAGAAGGCAGGTATGGAATCCGAATACGTCATCGACTCCGCCGGTTGTTCGGACGAGGAGGAAGGTAACGCACTCTATCCGCCGGCTCAGAAGGTGCTGTCGGAACACGGGATCCCCTTCGGAAGACACCGTGCCAGGCAGGTCACGGAAGAGGATATGCGCAGGGCAGATCATGTCATCGTGATGGACAGCTGGAACCTGCGGAGCCTCGGTTACCGGTACGGTCAGAAATACGCGGATAAGACAAGGAGAATGTTGTCTTTCTGCGGTGAAGACGATACAGACGTGTCCGATCCCTGGTACACGAGAGATTTCGAAACCGCTTACCGTGAGATCCTGCGTGGTTGCGAGGCTTTGCTGAGATACACGGGCAGACAGATCTGAAAGGAAAAAGCATGGGTAGTTTCAAGATCACGCTGAAGATGGATGAAAAACTGAGAAAAGATATTTCCAATGCGGTGAAGGACACCGTGCGCGGCATTCCGGGATCGGTGAAGAACGCTGTGCGCACCGGGGTGAGCGAACGCCGTGTACCGCTGAAGGAGTTGGCGGATAATGTCTCTGAAGCGAGGCAGAAAATGCTTCTCGCCATGCTGCCGGATGAGTTAAAAGAAGGAAAAACCATTACATTTGAGAACGCGGAGAGAGGAAAAAACTGCGATGAATAAAAAGGAACTGATGCTGAAACGGACGAGGGAACTGATCTCTATCGACAGTCCGACCGGTTTTACGGGAAAAGTCACGGAATACGCAAAGAATGCCCTGGAGGAAATGGGATTCCATCCCTCCGTGACCAGGAAGGGGAGCGTTCTCGCCGAGATCGGCGGAGAAGGGGAGCCCCTGATCCTTACAGCCCACCTGGATACGCTTGGCGGTATCGTATGCGAGATCAAAGCGAACGGAAGGCTCAGGATCTCCAATCTGGGAGGCCTCAAGGCGGTGAACTGCGAGACAGAGAACGTCCGTGTCTATGCCAGAAACGGGAACATCGTGGACGGATGCCTGCAGCTGTGCAACGCTTCTTCCCATGTGAACCCGGACCTTTCCAAGACGGAGCGGACTTTCGACACGACCGAGATCGTTCTTGATGCAGATGTCTCTTCGAAAGAAGACACGCTGGCGCTTGGGATCACCAACGGATGCTTCGTATGTTTTGATCCGAGGTTCACCGTGACGGAGACCGGTTACATCAAGAGCAGGTACCTGGACGACAAACTCTCTGTGGCGATCCTTCTTGAGTTCGCAAGAGAAATTGTGGAAGGAAAACTGAAACTGAATCGGAAGGTCTATCTTTTCCTTACCACATACGAGGAAGTAGGACACGGCGGCAAGGGCGGTCTGCCTGAGGATGCAGTCGAGATCCTTGCAGTGGACATGGGCTGCGTCGGAGACGGACTGGAGGGAAGCGAGAGAAAGGTATCGATCTGCGCGAAGGATGCGCACGGACCGTATGATTACGATGTCACTACGAAACTGGTGAATCTCGCGAAGGATAACGGTCTGAACTATGCAGCGGACGTGTATCTCAATTACAGCAGCGACGCGCAGGCGGCGATCGGTGCAGGATACGACATGAAACATGCCCTGATCGGACCGGGAGTGTATGCATCACACGGATATGAACGCAGTCACGTGGACGGCGTGGAAAACACATTGAAGCTCCTGCAGCTGTATTGCGGCAAATAATTCTGTTTAAAACTGAGAGAACGCCTCACCGGAGGCGTTCTTTTTGTGCAAAGATACAGGAATTGTGGACGTTGTATGTATAACATGCATATAAGTAGTATAATAATCAAAAAAGAAATCGGGAGCAGAATATGGGTAATCATTTCGTCCTCATGGTAGTGGTCGCGGCTTTTGCGTGTTTTATCGCAGGAGCACTGATCACTGCTGCCATTCTTTCAAAGGGGGCGAAGAAAAAACGTTCCGGGAAATACTTCCTCAGGAGGGTGCTTCTCGCTTACCTGATCGGGCTGGTCCTGTTTGTTCTCGTCGGCATCGGTTATCTTATGGCTTACAAAAAGCCCGGCGAGGCTTCCGAGATGGCGCTCACTGGTGATGATATTGTATCGGTGACAGCGAAAGACTACGGCTATTATATGGACGGCCCGGGAGAGGACACCGCACTTGTCTTCTATCCCGGCGGAAAGGTCGCTGCGGAATGCTATGCTCCTCTGCTGAGGAATATGGCGGAGAACGGGGTGGATATCTACCTTATGGATATGCCGGCCAATCTTGCTTTCCTGAAAGTGAATGCCGCGGATCTCGCCATGGGGGACGGCTCATACGAGCACTGGTATGTGGGAGGACACTCCCTCGGCGGAGTTGCAGCGTCCCTATATGCCAATTCACACAGCGATGCCCTTGACGGTGTTGTCTTGATCTCCTCCTATCCTTCCAAAGAGATCCCGGAAGAGATGAGGATGATCTCGGTGAACGGATCTCTGGATACGGTCCTCGATGCCGGGGTGTATGAGAGCAGCAGAGAGCTCTGGCCGTCAGCCTGTTCTGAGTATACGATCAGCGGCGGCAATCATACCGGTTTTGCGGACTGTTCTCTCATTAGCGGGGACACGGAAGCGACGATCTCTCCGCAGAGACAGCAGGAGCTTGCGGCAAAAGCGGTCGCGTTTTTCCTCCATCCCTATGTCCCGGCGGAAGAAACACAGGAAGTGACACCCGAACCCGAACCGGAACCGGGGAAAGAGCCTTTGAAGGAAGGCGTTCAGCTTTTCGCTGCCCGTGTCAACGACAATTCAGAACTCTGGGACAGCGGGCGCGGTTATGAATTTCCAGCTGGAGAAGAAGATGTCTATACCTCCATGGGAAGGTACTGCAACATGAGGATCCTGAGCATCGGATCCCAGGAGCATTCTGAAAACGTGGTGCTTTTCCTCCATGGCGGAGCCTATCTGAGCGATTTTGACAACGGATATTATTATCCTGCCGTCAAGCAGATTACAATGGAGACAGGTTATGAGGTGATCGTGCCGCAGTATCCGCTCCTTACCGGTTTTAATTTCACACATGCCTACACGCTACTTCAGTCTTTTTACTATCGTCTTGTAGCGGAATACGGAAGCAGCCACGTCATCGTGATGGGCGACTCGGCAGGGGGATCCCTGGCAGCCGGCCTCTGTATGCAGGCTGCGGAGAACGGATGGGAGCTGCCGTCCCAGCTCGTATTGTCTTCTCCCTGGGTGGATCTGATGATCACCCATCCGGAGACGGATCGCTATCAGGAACTGGACAAGGACCTGGACGCGTACATGCTTCGCCTCTATGCGGAGATGTGGGCAGCAGGGGAGAACCCCAGCGATTATCACCTCAGTCCGATGTATGGGGATGTAACGGTGCTTCCTTACGTAACTTTGTATTATGGCGACAGCGAACTGTTCACTCCTATGGAACAGCTTTTCTACGAAAAACTGACCTCAAAAGGTGTGGCATGTGAGCAGATCATCGGTCCGGGTATGGGACACAACTATGTGATCACGCATCCGGAAGATCTGTCGGATCTTTGCCGGCGAATGGTTGAGAGACAGAACACCATCCTTGGTATTGAGGGCTAGATCAAAGCAGAGTGATTTTTTACGGCAAAACTGATATAGTGAACAGAAGGAAACAGTTCCGGAGATCAGCAAAATGATCAGAAAACAATATGAATTTGAAGGGAATGTCCAGGGAGTCGGCTTCCGGTACCGATGTGTTATGGCGGCGAGGGCGCTCGGGATCACAGGATGGGTTGAAAACCAGTGGGACGGATCCGTCCTTATGGAGGCCCAGGGTGAACCGGATGCCCTGGACGAGATGATCAAACGGCTTGAACAGTCCCGGTTCGGAAGGATCGACGCGGTAAAACAGATCGAACTTCCTGTTAAAAGTAATGAAAGGAATTTCAGCGTACGATGAGAGAGAAAAAATGGTTTAAGATCAGTACGGTCGTTTGTGTGGTCCTGATCCTGCTGAGTCTGATCGTGTATGTACTGCAGAATGTCCAGATCTTTCTTGTCCTGAACGGCGAAAAAGACATGACCATTCCCGTGCTGAGTTCCTTTGACGATCCGGGAGCCCGCAATCGGCTGACCGGCGGCGTCGTGGTGGGAACGGGGGATGTGGATACCACAAAACCAGGCGACTACGAAGTCGAATACAGCGCGATGCTTCAGAAGATCACCAGGACGGTCCATGTTGTGGATGATCAGGCACCGTCCTTGATACTGAACGGTCCCTCCTACAAGCAGATACCTGTCGGTACACCGATTTCGACACAGGGCGTTGTCGCGCTGGATAACTACGATCAGAACGTCGAGGTGGTACTGTCACAGGGTATTCCGGACGGTCAGCCCGGTGAATACGATGTTGTCTACACCGCGCAGGACTCCAGCGGAAATGTGGGGGAAACGCATCAGACCGTCCGTGTCGTTTCGGATGATTTCCACTATGAAAACCAGGTCGCGAATAACGTAAGCCTGGTCCAGACCAGGGTGGATAAGATCGTTGCTTTCCTGAACGAGTACTATCGCAGTATGAAGTATCTTGAAGCTTCTGATATGACCGGTTTCTTCGGAAAGGGCGGAGAGGTGTATGCCTATAAGTTCCAGAAAGGGCTTGAATACCTCATCGCTACACGGAAACTGTCCCACAATTCCCTGTATCTGGATGACTGCTCCTATGACATTGTCATCGACAGGACAGATTACGCGGGAGACGGATTATGTGTCACCGTTCATGAGGACAGCACGGTGAAGTTTCACTTCCTGGGCGGCGAGGAGTCCAAACAGCATGCCGTGTTAAGCAGGTTCTACTTCAACTATGACGGAGAGATCGTGCAGGTCTACCGCGAGGAGGGATTCTACCTCGCGTCCGGAGATGAGGATACAGAATTCGGAGCGGACTACAGGGAAGTGATCGACAAGATCTACGAGGAATATCTGAAGGCGTACGTGGACGAGCTGGACATCAGCATGGGTGAACTCACCGCGTTTAACCGCGGAGAGGCGGGCAGCGCCACGAAAACGGCGGCGAATCCATATGACCGGAACGCGGCAGCAGACTATGCGGACCGTTTCGCCCTTGTCAGAAACTGGCAGTATTCGGACTATGAGAGCAACTGCATGAATTTTATGTCCCAGATCATACATGCCGGCGGCGTCCCCTTCGACTATACGGGTTCCAATCAGTGGAAGAACTACAGCATGACGGAAGATCACAGCGATGCTGAACAGGGTTTCACCTATGAGTTCATCCGCATCAGTTATTTCCAGAACTATATTACCGATACCGCTGATCCTTCCAGGATGGTCGTCGAGCAGGGACTGAACTTCTGGCTCGGAGAAAAGGGTGATATCGTCTATGTGGGAATGGACAGCAGCGATTACAGCGAATTCGGTCATGTGGTTGCGATCGCGGCTCCTGTTTATGACAGCGAGGGCAATCTGGTCGATTTCCTTGTGAACGGCAACACGAATGATCAGTATCATTATCCGCTGAGCGCATCGCCCTACGTGTATCGCAGGCTGGGCAAGGTCCTTGGTTATAACAACTGATATTCAGAGGCTCCTGAGCGGAGCCTCTTTTCTTTGGTAAAACACCTGTGAGGTGACCGGTCCACCCTCGGGTGGTATAATAATGGAACAAAAGGAGGGTGCAGCCATGGGAAAAGAGTATGTTTTTCGCCGCATGACCGTGGAAGAGGCGGATCGCGCGTTTGAACTCGTTCTTGACCGCATCAGCTGGATGAATGAAAAGGGGATCAAACAGTGGAACACGAATCACTACGAAGAAGTCTATCCTCTGGAGCATTATCAGCTCACCGCTCACCTGGGGAACGCTTACCTGCTTGAGGATCCGGATGACGGCAGTCTGATATGCTTCGGCCTCATTGCATATGAGGATGAAGAGGAAAACTGGGATGAAGATGCCAGTGCCCTTTATCTTCACACCTTCGTATCGGACAGGAATTATCCCGGAGCAGGGGCGGTGTTTCTGGAACATCTGGAGGAACTGGCGCGGCAGCAGGGACTTGCGTATCTCCGTCTTGACTGTGACAAGAGAAACCGCAAGCTGCAGGAATATTACGAATCCCATGAGTTCTATCCTGTGGATTTCTTCTCTTTGGGAGAAGACATCTACGAGGGAGTGATGATGGAAAAGGAACTCACCGATGACCGCCTCATGCTCATGAGACCGACGGTATACTATGCGGATCAGGTCATGGATTTCCGTGATGAGATGCTGGAAGCGGGGGATGATCTTTCGGGATGTGCGGATCTTGAAAGCGTGGATTCCTTTGAGGAGTGGCTCGACTATAACACCCGTTTTGAGAAGACATACGGACCGGATTTCGTGCCGTCGAGGATCTATCTTGCTGTACGCAAGGAGGACCGGAGACTGGTTGGAATGATGGATTACCGCACTCCGCTTTCAGAGCGCTTGCTGCATTGCTTCGGAAACATAGGCTACAGCGTACGTCCGTCAGAGAGAGGGAATCGGTACGCGGAAGAGATGCTCCGCCTGCTTCTCCCGATCTGCAGAGCAGAAGGGGAAGAGAAATTGCTGGTGAGCTGTGATAAGGACAACGAGGCGTCCAAACTGACGATCATCCGGAACGGAGGAGTTCTGGAAAATGAAGTCGAATTGGGCGGATCGGTGATACTGAGATACTGGATCACGCTTTGAGGGATCCGAATGTATATTTTGGAGGTTTAAGGTCATGCTTGAGGTAGGAACAAAAGCACCGGAATTCACTCTCCCGGACCAGAACGGGGAGATGAGATCTCTTTCCGATTACAGGGGAAAGAAAGTCGTTTTGTACTTTTACCCGAAGGATATGACAAGCGGCTGCACCAAGCAGGCGTGCGCATTCGGGGAACTGTATCCGCAGTTCCGGGAAAAAGGCGCCGTGGTGCTGGGGGTAAGCAAGGATTCTGTCGCTTCGCACAAGAAGTTTGAAGAAAAATACGGTCTGCCGTTTGTTCTTCTTTCGGATACTGAAAAAGAAGTCATACAGGCATATGATGTATGGAAAGAGAAAAATAATTATGGAAAGGTATCGATGGGCGTCGTCCGGACTACCTACCTCATTGATGAGGAAGGTACCATCGTCCGTGCTTTCACCAAGGTGAAGGCGGGCGAGAATCCGGAGCAGATGCTCAGCGAGCTTCAGTGAGGCGTCATAATGAGAAAATTATTGATCGTTGTGGACATGCAGAATGATTTCGTGGATGGTTCTCTCGGAACGAAGGAAGCGGAAGCCATCGTGGAAAATGTGAGGAACAAGATCCTCTCCTACCCGGAGAGGGACGTCGTCGTCACACTGGATACACACGGCGAGAACTACCTGGATACGCAGGAGGGAAAGAATCTCCCTGTTGTCCATTGTGTCAGAGGAACGGAAGGATGGCAGCTCAATCCCCGTATCGCGGAAGTTACGAGAAACGCCAAGGTGTTCGAGAAGCCCACTTTCGGAAGCGTGAGACTCGCCGAGTGCCTCAAACAGCTGTCCGAGTGGGAAAACCTGGAGCTGGAGCTCGTCGGACTTTGCACCGACATCTGTGTGGTATCCAACGCTCTGCTCCTGAAGGCTGCTATGCCGGAAGTGCCGATCTCGGTGGATTCCTCCTGCTGCGCCGGTGTCACACCGGAAAGCCATGACCATGCCCTCGCTACGATGCGGGCATGCCAGATACAGGTGAAGTGACGCGGATATATGATTTGCCCGGGATTCTTCCCGGGCTTTTTCGCGCTTACGTATGACCGGACAGAGATGCTATACTTTTTTCAGAAATAATGAACGGAGGAGCAGCTATGCAGGAGATATTTAAGAGAGTAAGTATACGCAAATATGAAGACAGGCCGGTGGAGGAAGAGAAGATCGAGAAGATCCTTAGGGCTGCCATGGCGGCGCCGTCTGCGGGAAACCAGCAGCCGTGGGAGTTCTATGTGGTGACGAACAGGGAGAAGATCAGGGAGCTTTCCGAAACGCATAAATATTCGGGGTGTGCCGCAAATGCGCCGGTGGTTCTCGTTCCGGTTTACAAAACAAAAGACGTATGGATCCCTGATTATGCACCGGTGGATGTGGGCATCGCCTGTGAGAACATCCTTCTGGAGATCACTTCCCTCGGACTGGGAGGCGTCTGGCTTGGGATCTATCCCCAGATGGAAAGAGTATCAAAAGTGAATGAGATCCTCGGTCTTGAGGAGGGAAGAAACGCCTTCGCCCTGATCCCTTTCGGATATCCTGCAGAATCCAGAAAACAGCAGGACAGGTATGAGCCGGAACGGGTCCACTTCGTTCGGTGATGAAAGAAATGCAATACTATAAAGAGGAAGCCTTTTCGGGCTTCCTCTTTGTGTAAAATGACAAACCGAAATGAAATAATATGACAAAATGACGGAAAACTATTGCGTGGATGTGAACAGGGGTATAAAATGTACAAAATAATTTAGTGCTTTAAACCATACCTGCATAAAATCATTAAAATTCCCGAAAAGGAGATAGCTTGTTATGAAGATCACAAAAGTTGAAATCGAGAAGTTCTCAGCCCCTCTGGCTGAACCGTTCAGAGTAGCTTTCGGCCTCATTACGGATTCGGACAACTGGATCGTCAAGGTCCACACCGACGAAGGTATCACCGGTTACGGATCAGCAGCTCCGCTCGGATTCGTTACAGGAGAAACGATGGAGAGTTGCTATGTGATCCTTAAGATGTTTGCTGATCTTTTCGTGGGATTTGATCCGCTGGATATTGCCGGAGCTCATAAGCTCATGGACGGAACTATTCACGGGAACGGAGCCGCCAAATGCGCGTACGACCTCGCACTGTACGACATTATCGGAAAATATCAGAACCTGCCGGTATGGAAAGTTCTCGGTGCGACCGATCCGGTCGTGGTGAACGATATCACCATCGGCATCAGCACACCGGAGGACATGGAGGATCACGCGAGAAGATATGTTTTCGAGAAGGGATTCCGAATCCTCAAGGTAAAGACCGGTATCAATCTGGATGACGATATCGAAGCGCTGACAAGGATCCGCAAAGCAGTCGGACCGGATGTCCGCATCCGTATCGACGGCAACCAGGGATACGATGTCCCGACCGCTCTCAAGGCTCTGGAAGCTTTTGAGAAGCTCGGAATTGACGCTGCGGAGCAGTGCCTGCCCTGGTGGGATTTCGACGGCGCGGCGGAAATGATGGCGAAGAACAAGACATCGGTAAAACTCATGCTTGACGAGTCGATCCACAATCCTCATGACGCGGAAAGAGCCGTTAAGGCAAAAGCGGCTGACTACCTCAACATCAAACTGATGAAATGCGGCGGACTGTATCCCGGCTCCCAGATCGCGAATATCGCGGAAAAGGCGGGTATCGGATGCATGGTCGGATGCATGCAGGAGAACAAGATCAGCATCACGGCCGGAGTCAGCCTGGTTGCCGCAAAAAAGGCGATCGTCGAGGCGGACTGCGACAGCTTCATGTTCTACAAAGGCGACGATGACGGACTGAAGGGCGGCTTCGACCGCGACGGAGGCGTGTTCACGCTTCTGGACAAGCCAGGCTTCGGAATCGAGTTCTGATAACAGGAGGACAGACGTATGGTCGACGTCAGCAAATTCAAGGAATATTTTGAAAATGAAGTCAAGGTCTGGGATCACCCTTCCATGGCTGTCGGTATCATCAAGGACGGTGAGCCTGTGTTCAGTGAGGGATTCGGCCTCGCGAACATCGAGGAAGGGCTGAAAGCGGACGGAGATACCCTTTATCAGATCGGAAGCTGTTCCAAGGCATTCACCGCCGCCGCAGCAGCGCTTCTTGTGGACAGAGGGCTTCTGGAGTGGGACAAGCCGGTACACGATTATATCCCGTGGCTGCGCTTCAAAGACGATTATGTAACGCTACACGCCACGACACGCGATATGCTCTGTCACAGGACCGGTATCCCGCGCCACGACGTATCCTGGATCAAGGGAACACTGACACGCAAAGAACATGTGGAAAACATCAGGAATATGAATCCCGGATGGTCCTTCCGCTCTCACTGGTGCTATCAGAACATCTGCATCGTCACCGTCGGTTATCTCATCGAGGTGCTGACAGGAAAGACCTGGGAGGAATTCGTTAAGGATGAGATCCTGGATCCTCTCGGAATGACAAGGACTACGTTCTGGATCGATGCCATGACTGCGGATCCAAACCACGCGATGCCCTATGGCAGACCGCATCCCCGTGTCGACAGCGGCCTGAAGAGGGAGGAGTTCCTCAGAGGCGGCACAGAAGATTATGAGAAGCGCATCGGAAATGAGATCGGACCCGCAGGTTCCATCGTTTCCTGTGTGAACGATATGCTCAAGTGGGTGAAGTTCAACCTGAATAACGGCAAGGTAGGGGATAAACAGATTATCAGCGAAGAAAACATGAAGGAGATCCACTCTCCCCAGATGCTGATGGAACCTCTGCTTCTCCCGCTTCCTGAGACTGACTTCTATTCATACGGAATGGGGTGGTTCACTGAAACATTCCGCGGGCACCGCATGGTAGAGCACGGCGGAAACATCACGGGATTCTCCGCTCTCGTGTCCATGCTTCCCGATCAGAACCTCGGAACTGTCATTCTGGTCAACAATAACGGAGCCAGAAACACCTATTCCAGCGCGTATCACATCATGGATCAGTATCTCGGCATCACCGACAGCAACTGGTCAGAGCGCTTCCTGGAGTGGAAGAAAAAATCCACTGAGGCTGCTGAGAAACAGAGAGAGGCGATGCTTGAAAAGCAGGAACAGGGCACGAATCCCTCTCATGCTCTGGAGCGCTATACAGGTGTATATCACAACGATTGCTACGGCGACATCACGATCACCCTGGAGGATGGTACTCTCGTTTTTGAGTTCCACAAAGAGACCAGCGAGCTGAAACACTGGCACTACGATACATTCCAGCTCTGCTCGGAGGATAGCCTTCTGTATGAGTTCTCGTTCCAGTTCCTGACGAATAAGGATGGAGAGGTGGACCGCATCCAGATCGCGATCGCTCTGGATCCGGCTGTACCGGATGAGATCTTCACAAAGGTGAAAGCGGAGAAGAAAGATGAAGAATAATCTGGAAAAAGCGCTCAAAGAGGCGGAGCGCCAGCTGAAGGTTTGGAACGTCCCTTCCGCTGTGATCGCTGTGGTGAAGGGCGATGAGGTACTGTATGCCGGAGGTATCGGATACAGGGACAATGACAGCCTTCCTGCGGATGACCATACTCTCGTACAGATCGCCAGCTGCACAAAAGCATTCACTGCAACGGCACTGGCAGTGCTGGCAACGGAAGGAAAGTTCGATTTCGACAAACCGTTGACGGAGTATCTGCCGGATTTCAGGCTCAACGACAGTTATGCTACAGAGCACCTGACTATGAGGGACTATCTCTCTCATCGTTCCGGGCTTCCAAGGCATGAATACGCGTGGTATGATACGGGCTTTACGCGGAAGGAGCTGCTCCATAATCTCAGATATCTGCCGCTGAATGCGCCGATACGTTACCGCTATCAGTACAGCAACTTCAACTATATGATCGCAGGCGCTGTGATCGAAGCGATAAGCGGGATGCAGTTTGAGGATTTCCTCAGGGAAAAAGTGCTGCTGCCTCTCGGGATGAAGGAAAGCACCGTTTACGATTTCGATTTCCACAAAAGGGAGAACATCGGAGTCCCGTACGACTACAAAGAGATCTACACGATGGGGGAGATCAAACAGATCTCCTACTACGGGTCCGACGCGATCAGCGAGGATACCAGGAGCGGGGATCCCACAGCTGCTGCGGGATGCATCGGTTCCAATTCCCAGGATATGGCAAAATGGCTCAGTTACAACCTCAGACGGGGGAAAAAGGAAGACGGAAGCGAACTCATCAGCGAAGAGATGTATGATCTCATGACAAGTTCCCATTCCTTCCTCGCTGAGACAGGCGGAGCAAATGCGCCGGAACACGGGATGGAGACCTATGGCCTTGGGTGGAGGATCTTCCGCTATCGCGGGAAAAAAGTCATCGAACATGGCGGCAATCTCCCCGGTTTTTCGAGCACTGTGATGATCAGCCCTGAGGACGATATAGGCGTTTTTGTGAGCAGTACGCTCAACGTCACTCTGTTCTCCGAAGCAACTGCCCATTACATCCTCGACAGTCTGACCGGAGCCCCGGATGGGAACTGGTACGAACGTATGAAGAAGCAGAACGAGGATATGTTCACCCGGGTGAAGGGGTTTTTCGCTCCGAAAGGAGAACCGGTTCCGAACACGTCACCTTCCCATGATCTCCCGTCTTATGCGGGAACCTACCGCGTTCCGGGATACAGGGAAGCAGTTATCAGCGAAGAAAACGGTAAATTGTATCTTACTTTCAACAATCACACGCTCCCGCTCAGTCACTGGCATTACGATGTGTTCGTCACCGATACTGAGCTGGATGAGATCCCTCCCGGATTGCAGGTGCGTTTTGAAAGTGGCAATGACGGAAACGTGACGAAGCTGATCATGCTTCTGGGAAGCGAGAAGGATCTGGAACCCATCACTTTTACGAAAGAGGTACAACAATGAATCATGAAGAGTTCTTTGGATCATTGAAGGTAAAGATAGAAGAATATCTTGAAAAATGGGGATGCCCGTCAGTCGGACTCGGCGTGATCTATCAGGATGAAGTGCTGTTCTGCGACGGTATCGGCCTGCGCGACAGAGAAAAGGGCCTTCCCGCAACAGGAAAGACCCTCTATCAGATCGGAAGCTGCTCCAAGGCTTTCACGTCCGCCATGTGCGCAAAACTGGTGGACGAAGGGAAGCTATCCTGGGATACCCCGATACGGGAGATCGCTCCGGAGGTGCAGTTCTATGACGTTTTTACCTCCCAGAACGTGACGCTAAGGGATGTGCTGTCCCACAGGACCGGTGTACCGCGCCATGAGTATTCATGGTACGGAACGGATTTCAACAGAAAAGAGCTGGTGGAGCATGTGAAATATCTTGAGCCGAATCAGCCATTCCGCACACTGTTCCAATACAACAACTACGGCTATGTCATTGCGGGACATCTGATCGAGAAGGTGACAGGCAAGACATATGAGGAAAACATTCATGAGACGTTCTTTGAGCCGCTCGGTATGACAAGATCCACCCTCTATCTGGATGATATCGAGGGGGACGAGGATCATGCGACTCCCTACGGAGCTCCCGGTGAGGCTTTCTCCGGCAGCAAGGAAGTTCCTTTCTACCGCACGAAAGTCGAGGACAAATCCAAAGGGATAGGTGCTCCTTTCGCAGCTGCAGGCGCCATCGATTCCTGCGCGGAGGATATGCTCAAATGGGTCAGGTTTCATCTCGGAGACGGGGAAGACGCAGGCAAGTGGGAAGGTAAACAGATCCTCTCCAAGGAGTCCTTCAATGAACTTCACAAGCCGAGCATGCTGATCCGGGACAGACTGGACATGCCTCAGGATGAAACGGATATCTCCTCCTACGGCCTTGCGTGGTTCGTGGAAAATTACCGCGGAAACAAGGTCGTTCATCATGGAGGAAGCATCAACGGCTTCTCGGCGATGACATTCATGGTACCCGGAATCAAACTTGGCGTTGTAGCTTATACGAATATGGACGGCTGCCAGCTGCACATGTCCATCTGCAAGACGGTTGCCGACCATTTCCTTGGACTTTCCGATTCGAACTGGTTCGAGAGATATTACAACTATGTACAGGAACGCCGCGAGGCCAACAAGAAGATTACGGTCCAGCTTGCCGGAGAGAAGGTTGAGGGGACGAATCCCTCACATCCGCTGGAAGCATATGTGGGTGAATACGCAAGACCCGGTTATGGCTATTGCGCAGTGAGCCTTGACGAAGGCAGACTTGTCCTTCATTTCCTCGGCGTGGAAGACCATCTGGATCATTATCATTACGACACTTTCGTTTCGGCGGATGTCATTGGAGAGGTACCTCCGGGACTTCCGGTTCATTTCCATACAGCAGAAGTTGGTGGCAAGATAGACGCGCTCCTGATGCCCTTGGTCCTAGAAAAGGGAGGCGAACTTGTTCGCTTCCCGAAAGTGACAAAGGAAAAGGAGTGTTGAGGTTGAATGGGTAAATACATACTTAGAAGAATTCTATATATGATCCCTATGGCGCTGTGTGTTACACTGATCGTCTTCCTGATCATGTCCTTCACGCCCGGGGATCCCGCCACGAACAATCTTCCGATCACGACGGAACCGGCCGTCAAGCAGGCGTATAACGAGAGCGTCGGGTTTACCGATGATCTCGGGACCCGCTATATGAACTTCCTGAAAGGACTTCTGAAAGGGGAGGTTCTCTCCTATACCACCAGAAACAACATATTTACAGAACTGGCGCAGCGTTTTCCGCTGACTGTCAAGTTGGGGATGCTGGGATTCATACTCTCATCCATTATCGGGGTGAGCCTTGGGATCTTTACCGCGATCAAGCAGTATTCGTTCTTTGATACTGCAGCTACCGTCGTCGTTGTACTTTTCTCGTGTGTCCCTACGTTTTTCAGCGGGGTGCTTCTGCTTATCCTGTTCTCTGTGCGCCTGAACTGGTTCCCGACTTTCTTTACGCTTGATCAGGGAATTAAGGGCATCGTGTTGCCCACACTTACCATCATTCTGGGAAGCGTTCCGCATCTGAGCCGGCTTACCCGTTCCGCTATGCTGAGCGTTTTGAACCAGGATTATATCCGCACCGCAAGAGCAAAGGGTATTCCGGAACGCAAGGTCATCTGGAAACATGCTTTGAAGAATGCCTGTTTCCCGATCATCATGGTGCTTCTTTCCGGATTTGCGAGCGTTCTCAGCGGCTCCGTGGTCACTGAGACGATCTATTCTGTCCCGGGAATAGGAACCTATATGACAGGGGCGATCACACAGAAGAATATCCCCGGGGTGATGACATGTGCCCTGCTTCTTTCGCTTTTGTATATGACGGCGATGCTGCTGATCGATATCACCTTTGCAGTCATCGATCCCAGGATTCGTGTGAGGTATCAGAAATGAGATCTAAAAACATGTATGATACCGTGCGGGCAAACAATTCAAAAAACACCCGGTTCCGCGAAGTCATGAAACGCTTCGCGAGAAATAAAGGTGCACTGATCGGTACGGTGATATTTGCAGTGATCCTGTTTGAGATCCTGTTTGCCAACTTTATAGTTCCGAAGGAGATGGTCACCGCCTACAACATGGAGGACAAGATGATGCCTCCGTGCAGGGAGCATATATTCGGTACGGACAATATCGGGCGTGACCTTTTTGCCAGGGTCCTGTACGGCTCAAGGATCACGGTGGGGATCGGTGTCGGATCAACATTGGGAGCACTGATCATCGGAGCGGTGATCGCATCCGTATGTGCCCTCGTACCATCCGTAGACTTCGTGATCATGAGACTGATCGACGTTCTGACCTGTGTTCCGTCCATACTTTTGGCACTGGTCCTGCTCGCTGCTTTCGGCGGAAGCGTTCCCAGCATGATCTTCACCCTGACCTTCGTTTCGATCCCCGGGTTCGTGATCACGATCCGGTCGGTTCTTCTGAGAGTGGTCGAGGAAGATTATGTCAAAGCGGCACGACTGAGCGGGGCACCTACATGGAAGCTGGTTGTCCGGCATATCATACCGAACGCGATGGATCAGATCCTCGTCGATGCGACCATGACGATCGCCGGAATGATGATGTCCGCAGCCGGACTCTCCTTTATCGGTATGGGTGTGAAACCGCCTTCACCGGAGTGGGGCGCGATGCTCAACTTCGCAAGGGATTATTTCCGCACAGCGCCTTATCTTTCCATTATCCCCGGAGCTGCAATCGCACTGACCGCCCTGGCGGTCAACCTGATCGGTGACGGGCTCAGAGATGCCCTGGATCCGAAATCTTTGAAATGAGGAATGAGTTATGACAAAAAAGGAACCCTTGCTCGAGGTTCGTGACCTGTCTATCGCATTCCGCATGGACAGAAAAACGAAACTGGATGCAGTAAGAAATCTATCGTTCTGTGTTTATCCCGGTGAGACATTGGGGATACTCGGAGAGAGCGGATGTGGCAAGAGCGTGACATGCATGTCTGTCCTTCGGCTTCTTCCCGAGAGAACGACCGTATATGAGAGCGGCGACATCTTCTTTGAAGGACAGTCCCTGCTTCATATGTCTGAAAAGAAACTGAGCAAAATACGCGGAAACGAGATCAGCATGATCTTCCAGGAACCGATGACATCGCTGAACCCCCTCTTCACAGTCGGCGATCAGCTGATGGAGATCGTTCGGACGCACGAACCGAAGATCGAGAAAAGTGAAGCGTATCGGAGAGCGCTGGAAGCGATCACGGATGTCCGCATTCCGAACCCGGAGAGGATAATGGAGTCCTATCCGTTTACCATGTCCGGAGGCATGCTTCAGAGGATCATGATCGCGATGGCCATGCTGAATAAGCCCAAGCTGCTTATTTGCGATGAACCGACAACTGCTCTGGATGTTACGATCCAGGCACAGGTTCTCGATCTGATGAACCGCCTCAAGGAAGAGAACGGTACATCCATCATCATCGTCACCCACGACCTCGGGGTCATCAGTGAGATGAGCGACCGTGTCATGGTGATGTACGGAGGGAGAAAGTGTGAGGAAGGGGTAGCGAACGATGTCTTTTTCTCACCGAGGCATCCCTATACGCTCGGCCTTATTGCCTCTCATCCTAGTGCGAGCCTGGATAAGGAAAGGCTGCCCATGATCCCGGGAAGTGTCCCGTCGCTGAAGGACATGCCAAAGGGATGTCCCTTCAACAACAGATGTCCATATGCCACGGAAACCTGCGCTGAGATCATGCCGGCAGAAGAGAAATATGCGGAAGATCATTTCGTAAGCTGCCATAAATGGAGGGAGGTGGATCAGAATGCCTGAGATCAAGGACCTGATCACGATGGAAGATAACGATTATCTGAAGTCAAACGATTACTTCCTCGGAGTCGAAGATCTGTGCATGCACTTTCCGGCCAAGAAGGATAACTTTGGCAGGACGGTGAGCTGGATCCACGCATGTGATGATGTGACTTTCCATGTGCCGAAGGGAATGACCCTCGGAGTCGTAGGGGAGAGCGGGTGCGGAAAATCCACACTCGGAAAGGTGCTGGTCAACCTGTACAAACCGACAAGCGGCAGGATCGTCTATGACGGCGTAGACCTGACAAGCCTCTCCAAAAATGAGAGAAGGCCTTATATCCAGAAAATGCAGATGGTCTGGCAGGATCCGTATTCCTCACTGGATCCCAGGATGCACGCGGGGGATATTATCGCGGAGCCGATCCGAAATTTTCATCTCGCCTCTTCAGAGCAGGAAGTTCAGGCAAGAGTGCAGGAACTGCTGAAATTGTGCGGGCTGTACCCGGAGGACGCGGAGAAATTCCCGCATCAGTTCTCCGGTGGGCAGAGACAGAGGATCTGCATTGCCAGGGCACTTGCGGCAGAGCCTGAGTTCATCGTTTGTGATGAGGCGGTATCTGCCCTGGATGTGTCCATTCAGGCTCAGATCATCAATCTTCTCAAGGATCTGCAGGATCAGCTCAAACTGACTTATCTGTTCATTTCCCACGATCTGAATATCGTCCAGTTCATCAGTGATGAGATCATCGTGATGTATCTCGGCGAAGTCGTGGAGAGGGGAACCCGTGATGCCGTTTACGGAAACCGGGCTCACCCTTATACCAAGGCACTGTTCTCCGCAACACCGGAGTTTCCTCCCAGAAAGGAAAAGAGAAAAAGGGAACTCATGGAAGGGGAACTGATGTCGCCTGTGGATCCCCCTGCGGGATGCAGGTTCGCAAACCGCTGTCCTCACGCTACGGAACGCTGCAGAACGCAGTCTCCCGAGTGGAAGATCATCGGTGAAAACCATCTCGTAAAGTGCTGGCTTTACGAATAGTCAAGTGTTCATTGCAAAAACGATTGCATGACATAAATCAATGGAGGAAAAAAAACATGAAAAAAATCACAGCGTTGCTGTTGGTCGTTCTTTCTGTGATGATGCTGTTGACTTCCTGCGGAAGTACTACACCTGACGCGGAACCGAGCGGTGATAACAGCGGAACGGATGTTACTCCGGCTGGCGGAAACACCCGTGCTACTACTACCGGAAGAGAAGAAAACACACTGTATGCAGCAGCTTCCGCGGTACCAACTACTCTCGACCCTGAACATTTCGGACTGCAGGTAGAAGATGGAATTATCAACCAGGTCTACGAGTCCCTGTTCAGGCAGAAAGTATCCGGGGAACTGATCCTTCACCTGGCGGAGGAACTCACTCAGAATGAGGACGGAAGCGTATCGGTCACACTGAGGGATGCCAAATTCCATTCCGGTGATACTCTCAAGACGGAAGATGTTATCTACACCTTCAGCAGACTTGGAACATCGGCATTGAACTCCGCATTGTTCGGCGTAGTGGAGATCGTTGAAGTGGACGAAAAGCACTTTACGATGAACTTCCCCTATGCAAGTCAGGGTGGCGATTTTACCAGTCTTATTCCGTATCTGGTCAATGTCAGGATCGAAAACAAGTCCTGGGTAGAGCAGCAGATCTCTGATGTCAACGATACCATTCCAGGACTTATTGAGGACGGCACAGGCGCCTACATCTTTGATTCGGTCACCGATGGCGGAGATGTTACTCTGAAACGCTTTGAGGATTACTGGGGCGAGGCCCACATCGACACGATCAAGTTCAAATATCTTACAGGTGACGCTACGATCGCTTTTGAAGCCGGCGATATCGACATGACCGGATATAATGCTTCTGTTGTGGAACGTGCCAGAGCTTATGACAACGTTGATGTCTATGAGGTACCTGGTTCATCTACTACATTCCTTATCATCGGAAGCAACGAAGCGCTTGTAACATCTGACCTCAGGGTCCGTCAGGCGATCGCTTACGCGCTCAACAGAAAAGACGTTGCGGACGCAGCAAGCCAGGGTTCCGGATTGCTCGCATACAACGTTGCTCACCCGAATGTGGAATACTACACAACGGATGTTGAAAAGTTTGAGAGAGACCTGGACAAGTCCAAACAGCTGATGACGGAAGCCGGTTATTCCGAATCCAATAGGGCTCACATCAACCTTATCACTCTCGGCGGAAACGCTCCCTGGGTGTCTGCGTGTGAGCTGGTAAAGGCCAACCTTGAAGAATCCTATTTCACCGTAGATATTGTTCAGCTGAATGATACTTCAAGGTATTTCCAGGCAGACTTTGAGATGGGAATCATCAACTTCTCCTATTTCAATACTTTCGCAGCATGGAACGTTCTGTTTGACCCTGCTTCCGGAATCGACCTTGCAGGATATGACGGAACAAAGACAGGTATACTTGATACCTTCGCAGCGATCAACGACGAAGCTTCCGCTCAGAAAGCAATGCGCGAAGTTGTGGATACAGTTGCGTACTATCCGCTTTTCTACCCCGTCAACTACACTGCGTGCGACTCCAACCTGGATCTCGGACCGGACTTCGGCGAAGTAGATACATTCTTCAAAGATCTCTCTTGGAAATAATCCATTAGAACAAAAAAACAGCAGGACTGCTTTCAAAGCAGTCCTGCTTCTGTAGTATGACGGGCATGTCCCGAATCTAGGGTGAAAGTCCCAAAGGGCGTAGTTG
>CAZRGP010000002.1:0-173172 GCA_964599695.1 uncultured Faecalibacterium sp. | reverse complement strand
CCGAACGGCATGTACGGTGGTGTGAGAGGGGCTACAGGTTAGCCCCTACTCGATTGTTCAGAAAACAAATGTCATATTTTAGAGCTAATCCACCCGAAGACCATATCAAACAGAGACTCAACATCCAGGATTTTGATTCCTGCAATAGTCTGAAGCAGATAAAGCACGGCAAGAATCGTCAGCAAGACAAGAATAATGAAGAGGATAACATAAAAGATTTCTCCGATTATGCCACGGCTGTTTCCGTTTTCCTTGTCAACCAGAGCCTTGCGGTATTCTTTTGCCTTCTTCTTCTGCTCACGTTCAGACAGTTTGAACTCTTTTTTAGAAACTGTCTTTTCTTCTTTTTCAGGGTAGATTGGCTTCGATTCTTCTACGGGAGCTTTCTGTATGTTTTGGGCAGGTACTTCTTCCTCTTGTGTATCAGGTTCTACGGAATCTTGAGACGCAGTATTCTCGCTTTCATCAGATACCGAATCAAAGGGGAGAGTCGCGTCACGATCTGCCCATTCCATCAAATCGCCCATCATCTTTTCGGATTCCTTGTTGTAGGAAACAGAAGGAATGTCATAGGTAAGCGTATCAATGGTTTTGGTGTCTTCTTTTTGAGTCTTTGTTATAGAGGACAGAAGATCATCAACATCAACATCCGAGTGCTTGGCCGCAGAAACGGTTTCGGTAGCCGTGCTTGTGGGAGGAGTTGGCTGTCCCTGTTCATCCTGCAGCCTTTTCTCAGCGCGAGCGCGCAATTGCTCCAGGTAAGAATTCATATCTTGTTCCATTCGGGTTCTCCTTTATTTCATTGATTGACCGGTCAGAGTTTCCGCAGTGACACGATACAACTGTTCGGAATTGTTGATGAAATTTCTTCGCACAGTGTTAGCAGTTTTCCTGTCCGGAACAGTCAGTGTCGTTGAGTAAATTTCACCGGAATAGTCATCGTTTAAAGAACAATGCACTCTGTAAAAAGAATCTACTTCTTCAATGTCTACGTTAATCTGTTTGGATTTGGCTTCATACTCAAGAAGATCGTTCAGTTCATCAAAGGCCTTTTCGCGTACAGAGCGGGGAAGATCATTACCAAGAGTTTGTGCAATCTGCTTTCCAGAGGGGGAAAGGGTATACCCGTCTTCATCCTGAATGATGTTACCCAAAAGAAGAAGTTCTGAGATAGCACTTGCAACCTCAAAATAGTTTACCAGTCCGGAAACAGTGAGAGCCTCAACAAGTTGTTCATGTGAGACTGGTTTGCTGATGAGACTGAGTAAATAACAACAGAGGATTTTTATGTCTTTGGTAGAACTGAGCCCACCAGGCTCGACCCCAGCGGTAAACGCATCGATTTCCATTGTATTAAACCCCTTTTCTGTGAAATTATATCATAAATCATAGTGGTTGAAAACGAGTCTTTCTTGAGAAGAGGAAAAGCATTATAATGAACAAACAGGTGGTAAAAGCAATATGGATATAAGTGTTAATGACATTATCGAAGTGAAGAAGCCTCATCCTTGCGGATCTAAGGAGTTTCAGGTTTTGCGTATAGGGATGGATTTCAAGATCAAATGTGTGAACTGTGGAAGAGAAATTATGCTTCCCAGATATAAGGTGGAGAAAAGCATTAGGAAAATAAACGGGGAAAAGGTAAGAGTTTAATGTTTGAGAAATTGCAAAACATCAAGGAAAAATATGATTCGATTGCTGAGCGACTTCAGTCGCCGGAAGTTGTCATGAATCAGAATCTTTTCAGAGATCTGAGCAAGGAATACAAGACACTGACTCCTATCGTAGAAGCGTATAACAGGTATCTTGAAACGGTTGAGTCTATGAGGGAAGCCAGGGATATTCTTGATGACCCTGATAGCGATCACGATTTCAGAGAACTCGCTCAGGCAGAATATGATACGGCACTGGAACAGAAGGGTAAGCTGGAAGACGAGTTAAAAATTCTGCTTCTCCCAAAGGATGAGAATGATGACCGAAACGTGATCATGGAGATTCGAGCTGGAGCCGGTGGCGAGGAAGCAGCTCTGTTTGCGGCAGATCTATATCGAATGTACAGCATGTATGCGGCCTCCATGAACTGGAAGGTCGAGGTCATGAACGAGAACGAAACGGAACTGGGTGGATTTAAAGAAATCAGTTTTCTGATCAGCGGAAATGGTGCATATAGCAAGCTCAAATATGAAAGCGGCGTTCATCGGGTGCAGCGTGTTCCGGAAACAGAAGCCCAAGGACGCATTCAGACTTCTACGGTTACGGTAGCTACTCTTCCGGAGGCGGATGAGGTGGAACTGGAAATCAATCCAAAAGATCTTCAGATCGATACTTATAGATCTAGCGGAGCCGGCGGACAGCATGTTAACAAGACGGAATCAGCCATAAGGATCACACATATTCCGACCGGATTGGTCGTGGAATGTCAGGATGAACGGAGTCAGTATAAGAACAAAGATCGTGCAATGAAGATCCTGCGTTCCAGGCTGCTTGATCAGAAAAGACAGGAACAGGAATGCAAGATTGCCTCCGAGAGAAAAAGCCAGGTGGGGACCGGGGATAGAAGTGAAAGAATTCGGACGTACAATTTCCCCCAGGGGAGAGTCACGGATCATAGGGTGAATCTTACTTCCTATCGGATTGAGAACGTCATGAACGGCGATCTGAATGAGTTTATCGATGCACTGGCAGCGATGGATCAGGCGGAGAAACTACAGAGTTCTGTGGACTAAGAGGTGCGTCATTGAATACAAAAGTGCTAGTTGCCCAAACGACAAATCTGTCTTCGATTGCTGCTGATGCTGCCCATTTATTGAAAAAGGGCGAAGTTGTTGTTGTACCGACAGAAACGGTATATGGTCTTGCGGCTCAAATATATGATGAGGATGCAGTCAAAAGGATATTCGAGGTTAAAGGAAGACCTCAGGATAATCCTCTGATTGTTCATATCGCATCGTTGGATATGTTGCCGGAACTTGTCGTGGAGATTCCGGAATCAGCAAAAGAACTTATCCGTCGGTTTTGGCCAGGACCCCTTACGATTATTTTCAAGAAAAAGCCCAACGTCAGCGATACTATTACGTGCGGAATGGACACAGTTGCAATCAGGTTTCCTGTTCATCCTGTTGCTATGGAGATTATCAGGCAGACCGGAATTCCGCTGGCAGCTCCTTCTGCTAATCTATCAGGAAAACCATCACCTACAACTGCTGAACACTGTGTTAATGATCTCGATGGGAAAGTACCTCTGATAGTAGATGGGGGGCCATGTGAAGTCGGAGTTGAGAGCACAGTAATAAGTGTGGCAGGAGCTAAGCCGACGATTTTGAGACCTGGCATAGTTTCTTTGGAAGAAATAAGGAGTGTTGTTCCTGAAACTGAGATTTCAGAATCGGTATTCCGGAAAGTGGGGGAGAACGAGCCTGTAGCATCGCCGGGACTTAAATATAAGCATTACGCTCCAAACTGTGATGTTGTATTGGTTGATTCTGATTCAGCACGCTATGTTGAATATGTGAACCATTTTGGCAACGAAAACGAATACGCGATGTGTTTCAGTGAAGAGGCACATGATATCAGAATTCCGGTTGCTGTTTATGGTAGTGCGAGCGATCCTGAAGAACAGGCCCGCAATATATTTGATCTCCTAAGATCAATCGATAAGACTGGAGCGCAGAGAATTTATGTCCATGCCCCAGGTGAGAGCGGGAAGTCGTTGGCAGTCTCAAACAGACTGATGCGCGCTGCAGGTTTTCAGGTGGTAAAACTGAGATGATACGTATCGCATTAACAGGACCAAGTGGTTCGGGAAAAAGCACATTACTTTCTTTATTGGAAGAAAAAGGGTGTGGAATCATTGATTGTGATGTCGTAGTACATGAATTGCAAATACCGGGCGAGAGATGTTATGAGGAGCTGGTAGAGGCGTTTGGAACGGGCATCCTGAGATCAGATTCCGGAATTGACAGAAGAGAGCTTGCGAAAATAGCTTTCTCCTCTCGCGAAATGACTGTAAAGCTAAATAGCATTACACATAAACATGTCGTACGCCGAGTAGATGAGATTGCGAATGATTACGAGAATAATGGCTGTTTGGCAGTGTTTATCGAGGCGGGGGCACTGTTTGAAAGCGGTCTTGACAAAACATGTGATAAGGTGATCCTTCTTACTGCAAATAGAGATACTCTCATTAAACGCATATTGGGGCGAGATCATATCGATGTTGAAAGTGCTAATCAAAGACTGAATATTCAAAAAGATATCCAGTTTTTGAAGAGTAACTCTGATATGGTGCTGTTTAATGAGGGGGAACAGTATATTTTACAGTTGTTTTGTGATTTAATTATTAAAAAAATCGATTATTGGAATTGGAGTAAAGAGCATGAAAAAGAATGAAGTGAAAGAGTTGCAGGAGCAGTTGCTTTCGAAGATGGGTAAACCAAATAAGAAAGTTAAATCTATGGATGACAGCGTAATGAGTTCCTTTTGTGGAGACTACCTCTCGTTTCTTGACAGATCCAAGACAGAAAGAGAAGCGGTTGTTTCTGCCGTAGAACTATTGAAGAATTATGGTTTTGAGCCCTTTGATCCGGAAAAAAAGTATGCACCTGGAGAAAAGGCATTCTGGATTAACAGAAATAAAAGCCTGATTGCGTTCATCATGGGGAATGAGCCTCTGGATAAAGGAACGCTTATCACTGCTGCTCATATTGACAGTCCCCGTCTGGATTTAAAGCCGAGACCGTTGTATGAAGAGTCTTCTCTTGCTTATTTCAGAACGCATTACTATGGCGGAATCAAGAAGTATCAGTGGACCGCAATTCCTCTTTCCATGCACGGTGTTGTGGTTCTTTCCAACGGAGAGGAGATCACTATACGTATAGGCGAAAACGATGAAGATCCTGTTTTCTATATCAGCGATCTGCTTCCGCATTTGTCTAGAAAGTCACAGGCAGGGAAAACGATGGGAGACATTATTGCCGGTGAACAAATGAATGTTCTTCTCGGCAGTAAGCCTATTGATGCAGAAGAGGAGATCAGCGATCCTGTAAAACTGAATGTATTAAAGATTCTGAATGAACGTTACGGTATTATAGAGGACGATCTGATTTCTGCTGAAATCGAGATTGTCCCGGCAATGAAAGCAAGATATATCGGATTTGATAAGAGCATGATTGGTGCTTATGGTCAGGACGATCGCGTATGTGCATACGCTGGCCTGCGTGCACTCACCGAGCTGGATCAGCCGGATAAAACGTGTATTCTGGTATTAGCTGATAAAGAGGAAATCGGATCTGTTGGAAACACAGGGCTGAATTCCGATATTCTCAGACACTTCATTTCGTTCTTGTCCTATACTTCCTGCGTTAAGCCGGAGACAGTACTGTTGGCCTCCAAGTGTCTTTCTGCAGATGTTAATGCAGCCTATGATCCTAATTTTGCTGAGGTATACGAGCGCCAGAATACTGCCTATCTGAACTGCGGACCGACACTTTCAAAATACACCGGTAGTGGCGGAAAGGGAGGAAGCAACGACGCTTCTGCTGAGTTCCTTGGCCAGGTGAGAAATGCTTTTGATAAGGAAGAAATCCCGTGGCAGATCGGCGAGCTTGGAAAAGTTGACGAAGGTGGCGGCGGAACGGTAGCCCAGTTTGTAAGCAAGTTGGGCATCGATACCATAGATATAGGTGTAGGACTGTTGTCCATGCACTCACCCTATGAATTGTCTTCCTGCTATGATGTTTATTCACTGAAACAGTCCTTAAACTGCTTCTACAGGAATCTCTAATAAGTGGTTTGAAACAGAAAATAAGTGGTTTGAAACAGAAAAAGGTGTTGAATCCCCGCGAGAGGAGTCAACACCTTTTGTTTATATGTTTGGAACTGAAATAACGTTCAGAAATAATATAAAACGGAGGAAAGGTTTGCGAGAACGCAAACAAGCACGGCAAGACTGAGGTTTTTCTGAGGGGCGGCAGGATGCTTGAACATCCTTTTTATCAAGAATACTGCAGGAAGAAGAAGTGGGAGAAACTCAGGACCTTGCAGATAATCAATAATACCGGTTGAAAAACTGGAGTTGAATAAATAGCCTTTGGTTGCAACAACAAGAGCGAATAGTCCTGTTGAGAGAAGGGTACAACGAATAACGAAAAAGCGTTTCGGAGATAGGCCGGAATCAAAATACAAGGTGTAGACATAGGTAACAATTACCGAGAATACAAAAGGCCACGGAACAGCATCGATTCCGCCTTTGACCGAGATAAAACTTAAAAGGTATTCTCCGCCTTTTTCAAAGAAAGTCTTGAAAAGAGTTACAAAGAAAGAGAAAGGAGCAGATATTACTTGATTCAGGAACACATCCTTTTTCGAAAAGACAGATGAATTGTAATTGCTGGTAGTGTAGAAACGATATAAGAGAATGACAATTACAAAAAGAACAATAATAGCTATGAAGCGATAACGGTTCTTCTTATCACCAAAACACCTGGAGGGAATCATAAACAAGAGGCTCAGGAAAGCAAGACAAGCTAGGTCAGAAAGGACCATGATTCCAGCAGAGAAAAGAAGAGCGAATTCATATCGGCGTGTCATAACGTAATATGATTTGGTATATGCGACCCGGATGGTGAGAGAGATAAACAAAAATGATAAGAAAAGAGAAGTTGCAACAGAAGAGCCTGTTACCATCTGATAGACGGAATTAGGAAGAAGTGCTGTTAAAGCAAGAATAGTTTCACCATAGGGGATAGTCTGGATCGAAAAACCTAAGATCAAAGCACAGAGTAATGTAGTAACTATTCTGGAACAGTAAGTTGCTGCAATTGTGGGAAGAAACGTGCGGAAAATGAAATAAAACGGTAGATACAGTGCTCGTGAGAACAGTTGGCCATCAGACAGGGCGACGATGAGACTGCTTTCAACTTCTTCTGATACAGCAATCCCGATTGAGTACAATAATCCGACGCAGGCAAAGAGAGGGACAACAAGTTTCTCAACAGTGAGCTGTAGCTTGTAGGAAGTGGCGCACCAGATGATTGAGCCGATGGAGGCAGCTACATAAAGCACGATTTCAACGACGCTTACCTGTTTTATGTTAAGCGTGAATAACATGGTAATCAGGCAAACAAGGAAAAACAGAGATCCATCTTTCCTTAAGCCTCCATCATACAGTTCTGAATCTTTGAATATCATAAATAGTCCTCTGATCAAGGTGTGTACTTAGAGTTTTGTGTGTAGAGTGTAAAAATGAGCATTTGTACTATATGAATAATAAACAAATGCTCATTTGGAGCTGGTAGGCGGACTCGAACCGCCGACCTGCTGATTACGAATCAGCTGCTCTACCGACTGAGCCATACCAGCATGTTATTTAATTTGCTTTGTAATTATAGCGAAAGGGAAAATGAGTGTCAATTGATAAAAGTTAATGGTCTCTTCCTATTTTAAATAAGGAAGGACTTCGAAAAGGGTTTATCTTGTGATATAATTAGTCGGATTTAGTGAAAATAAGAAAGGCAATCTATGGAAGATAATATCGTCAGAAAAGAAAAAACAGGAGAAGCTATACTGCATATGGCGTGGCTTCTGCTTTTGGCGATTGTTTTCATGATCGCATCCATTGTTATATCTTCCAGAGCATCTAAGTATCACCTTTCCAGGTCAACCTTGCACGACTATGACAAGAATGCTGATCTAGGCTTGGTTACCATCTCTTCAACACGGGCTACGAGCAACGCAGGAAATGGTTATGAGATTCCTCAGTCCGTTGCTGTGGACAGAAACTATTTTTCGGATGCACTTTTTGTAGGAGACTCGATTACTTCCGGGCTGAATATATATGATATGTTCGAAGGTTTCAACGCTATCTACAAGGTCGGAGTGAATACGCATAACGCTATGACTGATGAGTTCACTACGACTGGATCCGGCGAATCTATGACGATGGTCGAAGCAGTTCGGTATTATTCTCCTAGAAAACTCTATATCATGCTTGGAACGAATGGTATCAACTGGGCGACTACGGATTGGCTTATAGACGGATACAGAGAACTTGTTAAGACTATTATGTCGGAAAACCCGGATTGTGCTGTTATTTTACAGTCTATCCCCCCGGTTTCATATGAAAAGTCCGTGGAGAACCCCAGTTTCTCAAAAGAAAACTTCGATTTGTATAATAACGGGATACGGCAACTCGCTATCGAACTTGGCTGCTATTTCTTGGATA
Source organism: uncultured Faecalibacterium sp. (assembly GCA_964599695.1). Classification (GTDB taxonomy): domain Bacteria; phylum Bacillota; class Clostridia; order Oscillospirales; family Ruminococcaceae; genus RUG11783. The sequence goes on along the minus strand of CAZRGP010000002.1, from coordinate 164,951 downwards.
TCAATTCCGCTTTCTCAACTCCAGATGGATATTTGGATCCTGCCTATGCGGCACCCGATGGTGTCCATTTTGGAGTGGCGGGGTATCAACGGTGGTATGACTATCTTCTTACTCACACGATACAGGGTGAATCCGTGTATAAAATCGATACAGATGGATATGTAATCACCAACCACTGATCTCTTGAATTATTAAAACCAGCTGTATCATTCGGTTTCAGGCGAGTGATGTAGCTGGTTTTTTAATGGAATTATTGTGAGTGTTACAAAGAAAAGTCCTCAGGTGAGAAAGCTTTTTTCTCAGCTCTTTGGGGTTTACGTCTTAATGGGTTGTATTTGAACTGCCTGCATCTGAAATAAGGAGAAACAACGCCATGCTTTTTACACATCGTCATGTTGTATTCCGCAGAATCATAACCATGCTCACAGTACTCACAGGCTGGCGTAATTTTGGGGTCGAATAATTTATAATTTCTCTTCAATATCTTGTGCCTCATCTTATTTTTCTACATTCTACTTTTTTTTATACCTGAAGTAAAGTCGGCGCATGTTTTTAACGCTCCTTATGTTATACTGAAAAAAATACAATTTGGACAGGATACTTATGGTAAAAGAGTTCAATTTAGGTTCTGTTGACAACGCTGTGCTCTTTTGCGGAGCAATGGACAGCAATCTGCATCTTCTGGAGAAAGAACTATCCGTTGTTGTTAACGGGAGAGGGGATACGATCGTTATCTCTGGCGAAGAGGAAAGCATACAGCTTTTTGAACGTGTAGCCACGGAAATGCTTAACGTCATAAATTGTGGCGGACTGCTGGATGAGCAGACGATACGTTACTTCATTTTGAGCTGTACTGCTGGTGAGCAGGAAGCGCTTTCTTCCCTCGCAGACGAATGTATCCTTGTATCCGCAAAAGGAAAGGCGATTCATCCCAAAACCATCGGTCAGCGTAAATATATCAAGGCAATACAGGAGAACACCATTGTTTTTGGTATCGGACCCGCCGGAACCGGAAAAACTTATCTGTCAGTCATCATGGCTTGTGCAGCATTAAAAAGGCATGATGTTTCCAGAATCATACTTACGAGGCCTGCAGTGGAAGCAGGAGAAAAACTGGGCTTTCTTCCAGGAGACCTGCAGACTAAAATTGACCCTTATTTAAGGCCTTTGTATGACGCTTTGTTCGATGCTATGGGACCTGAGGTGTTCCAGAAAAATGTGGAAAGAGGGATCATTGAGGTCGCACCGCTTGCATATATGCGGGGAAGGACACTGGATGATGCATTCATTATTCTGGATGAAGCACAAAATACCACCACAGAACAGATGAAGATGTTTCTTACCAGATTAGGTAATAATTCCCATATGGTGGTGAATGGTGATGTCACCCAGATTGATCTCCCCGACGGAAAGAAAAGCGGCCTCGTACAGGCGGTAAAGATCCTCGAGGGCATTGAAGATATTGATATTATACGGTTTACGCAAAGAGATATAGTAAGAAACCGGTTGGTTATGGATATTGTACGCGCTTATGAATCTTTGAATAATACTGATAGAAGGAAGACAAAGTGATGAGTTCAAATTTGACACGTGTTTATATTGATGACAGGCAGAATAAAATAAAGGTTCCTTCAGGCACCAGACTCTTGGTGCGTAGGGCGTGTAAAGCTACGCTGAAGTTTGAAGATTTCCCTCATCCGGCCGAGATCAGTGTGATTTTTGTCGATGATGAAGAAATACACAGGATCAATAAAGAGTATAGGGACGTGGACAAGTCAACCGACGTTCTCTCTTTCCCTATGTTTAACAAGGGAGAATATGAAGTATCTCCTGAAACAGGTTGTGTCGCATTAGGGGATATAGTTATCTCAATTGAACATGCACAGGCACAGGCTGATGAGTTTGGCCATAGTTTTGAGAGGGAAATGGCATATTTGACAGTGCATTCCATGCTTCACCTGCTTGGGTATGATCACGAAGCGGGTGGAATAGAGCAGGTTCGTATGAGAGAGCGCGAAGAGGGTGTGTTGAAGCAATTGGGCTTGCCGCGCGGAACAACTTATGTGCTCGACTAAGGATTGCGTCATATGGAAGAGAGAAATCTATTCTGTTCATTGGTAGGCAGACCTAATGTCGGAAAATCAACCTTGTTGAACCGATTGATTGGGTTTGATTTAGCTATCATTTCTCCAAAAGCAGAGACGACGAGAACCAGGATAACTGGGGTATTGACCGATGAGGAAGGTACACAATTCGTATTTCTAGATACTCCTGGATTTCACAAACCGAAAACGAAACTTGATGTTCGGTTGATCAAATCAATCAGAGACACTTATCTGGATGTGGATTGTGCTTTGTTCGTTACGATACCTGAGATCTCGTTTTCCGATGATGAAGAAAGATTGCTTAAAGAGCTTAAGCAGAATGATATTCCTGTAATACTTGGCATTAACAAGATTGATACGATTGCTCCTCCGGAGACGAAGGAAAAATACTCCGAAATTATGAGCTCCTTGTATCCATTTGTTGGTACTGTTTGTTTCAGCGCGTCAAGCGGAGAAGGTATCGATGAATTAAAAGGTGAGCTTCGAAAGCATTCCGTGCCGGGGCCTCACTATTTCCCGGATGATACGCTTACAGATATACCTGAAAAGTATGTAGTAGCGGAGATTATTCGCGAGAAACTGCTTTACAATCTGCGAGATGAATTACCTCACGGTTGCGCAACAGAAATCCTTAGTTTTAAGGAACGTGAAGATGGATCAATCATTGATATTGATGCTGTTATTTACTGTGAGCGAGACAGTCATAAAGGGATGATAATCGGTAAGCAGGGAAGAATGCTGAAAAAGATAGCTTCTGAAGCGAGACTTAAAATTGAGGATTTTCTTGGATGTAAAGTGAATCTTCAATGCTGGGTCAAGGTTCGACCTGACTGGCGTGACAAGGATTATGATCTAAAGGACCTCGGTTTTTGATTTTGGTGACTAGGGTTGAATGTTTCTAAAGATGGCCTTGTAATCTGGAGTTCCACAACCGGCGAGGCGGACAAAGTCTTAACGATATTGACGGACGAAGGATTGATAACTGCTTATTCTCGCGGGAGCCTGAGGCCGAAAGGCAGGCTGACTTCCGCGAGTACTATGCTGTCCTTTTCTAATTTTGAACTTGCTACAGGAAAGAACATGTATACGATCGTAAATGCAGTGAGCGAAAGGAAATTTCTGAACATTTACAGTGATGCCGTAACGTATTCGTTGGCCACTTATTTTTGTGAAATATTAAGGTTGACTGTGCCGTTGGGAGAAGAGGCTAAATCTTATCTTTCAATCATGATGAATACACTGTATCTTCTCAACAAAAATGCAAAACCTTTATGGCAGATCAAGGCTGTATTTGAAATGACAATCATGACACTGTCAGGGTATATGCCAAACATTTTTGAATGTAAAGAATGCGGGAAAGCATCATCAGATTTGGTTTCTTTCGATTTTGAGGATGGAACATGGGTGTGTTCCGAATGCTCTCAAAAGCACGGACATGCTGCACAGGTTCCTTTTTCCGTAATATCAGCCATCAGATATATCGTTTCTTCGGAGCCGCAGCGCGCTTTCGCATTTGATTTGAAATCGCCTTCCCAGGAAATCTTCTGTGATACCTGCGAGAGGTATCTGATTGAACATATTGAACATGATTTAAACACTCTTTCCTATTATCATGCTATTAAGGATTGACGATATGGAGCACCCGAACAACGCTGATATAAATATAAAGACTTATAAAAGACTGGAGTTTGATAAGGTTCTTTCCATCATCTCCGGTTTTGCTGTTAGTAATGAAGCAAAAGAATCGATACTGGAAACAGTACCTTGCAGATACGCTGTAGATGCGGATAAACAGTTGAAGACGACCGACAGTTTTCTCACAATGTACAGCAAAAACAGTTCCGTTTATGTTCTGTCTGAAGATGGAATTGTTCCGGTGATACAGAGGGCAAAAAAGGGAAGCACTCTTTCCATGGGAGAACTGCTCCAGGTAAAGCGTCTCCTGCAAAATGGAAGGATTCTAAGGAAATGGTACAATCCGGATCCCGAAAAGGCATCTTTTACCGATGATATTTTTTCACGTTTGTGTGAGGATTATCGTTTGGAGAGTGATATTGAGAACTCCATCATTTCAGAGTCGGAGATGTCTGACGATGCTAGTTCGGCACTCTCTTCGATCAGAAAAAGGATAATTAGGCAAGAAAACAGTATCCGTGACATATTGGATTCCTTAATTCATTCCCAAGCAAGTTCCAAGTATCTCCAGGATGCTATTATCACCATGCGAGGGGGACGGTTTGTTGTTCCCGTTAAAGTAGAAAACAAAGGGGCAATTCCCGGCCTGGTTCACGATGTGTCTTCATCAGGGAATACACTGTTCATAGAGCCTGCTGCAGTAGTGGAAGCGAATAACACAATCATGCAGTTAAAAGCAGAGGAACAGTTGGAGATTGACAGGATTCTTGCTGCTTTTACTGCTAGAGTGAGTTCCTTAGCTGACAGGATGGTGATTAGCCACGAAAGTTCGGTAAGGATTGACACACTGTTGGCCAAGGCAAAATTTGCACTTGAATACAATGCATCTGTCCCGGAAATAAATGACAGGGGAGTCATTCACATTGTCAATGGAAGACATCCTTTAATTGACAAGAAAAAAGTGGTACCCATTAGTCTTGATCTTGGCGAGAACTACGATGCGCTGATTATAACCGGACCGAATACAGGCGGAAAGACAGTAACACTCAAAACTGTGGGGCTGTTCAGCTTGATGGTGGCGAGTGGTATTCCGGTTCCGGCCAGCCCGCTAAGCAATTTAGGCATCTTTTATAATGTGCTTGCTGATCTTGGGGACGAACAGAGTATTGAACAGAATCTTTCTACCTTCTCATCTCATATATCTAACATTTCCTCTGTGCTGTCTGTAGCGGATAACAGAAGCCTAGTATTACTGGATGAATTGGGTTCAGGAACAGATCCTGCGGAAGGCGCTGCGCTTGCTGAAGCGGTACTTGAGCGGCTTCTCCGTATCAGCTGCAAAACGATTGCTACTTCACATTATGGGGAAGTAAAAATGTTTGCACTGGAGACGGAGAGGGTAGAGAACGCCTCCTGTGATTTTGATATCGACTCTTTGAGTCCCACTTATAAGTTGAATATGGGTATTCCGGGGCAGTCGAATGCGCTTCTCATTTGCCAAAGACTGGGATTGGACGGAGAGATCATTCAGTCTGCCAAGAACAAGATGAACGCGTCTAACAGAAGGTTTGAAGAGGTTGTTGCTAGGCTTGAAGGGATGAACCGAGAGTTACAGGAAGAAAAAGAAGCGGTTCAGCGACTTAAAGAACAGGCAGAGGATGAGGTCAAGCGAGCACAGGAAGAAGCTCAGAGGATACTGAAAGAGAGCAAAGCGGAGAATGAGCGTCTCGTAAATAAATCAAGGCAGCTCTCTGCAGATGTTGCTGCTCAGGCGTCCAAATTGATCGATGAGCTTCGTAAGATAGACAAAGAGGATGCCGGTTCCAGAAAAAACAACCTATCTCGTGCGAAGCAGATTCTGAACCGCGACAGTTTGGAACTTGTTGAAGGGAATACTGATTCTGTGGGATTTACCGATGCACCTGTGCTTGAAAGTGTAAAGAAGGGGGATACGGTATTTATCATTTCTTCCTCTTCGAATGGTACAGTTCTTACTGACCCGGATGAGACAGGGAAAGTATCTGTGCAGTGCGGTCCGATCCGAATGAAGGTCGATGTTTCAGATCTTCGTGCTGCCACAGGGGCTGTGACGAAGAAAAAATACCAACGTCATGATGTTTCAAAAGACAAAAGTGATGATCCCGGGAAGAAAACTGAGATTGATGTAAGAGGAAAAACAATCGACGAAGCGATCCCGGAGATAGAGTTGGTGTTTGATAGAGCCCAAATGTCACATATTCATTTCATCAACATCATACATGGCAAGGGTACTGGAGCTTTGAGAAAAGGTATACATACCTGGTTGAGAAGATTGCCCTATGTAAGATCATTCAGGCTGGGTGAATATGGTGAAGGGGATGCCGGTGTGACGGTAGTAGAATTGAAATAATCCTTGGACAGGAGAAAGAAACACATGGAAAAACGGATCAACAATAGAATCCTATGGGCATTGCCTGTATTTGCTGCCATCGTGTGGTTGATAGCGTCTGTAAAGTTTTTGGGCTTAACGGCTGCTACGGGCGTATTGTTTCTTTGTTTTTTATTTTTCGGGGTGTTTATTCCGGGTTTCAACATAGTTTCCAACTGGAAAGCATTGCACACTTTAAAAGAAGTTGCTCTGTTTTCTTTTGGCGTAGGAATTCTGATCATTTACATCCTGTATTTTGCCTTGGCCCCCTTTGGGTTAAACCGATTTATACCGTTATGTCTAGCTTGTGTTTCCGTTCTCTCGATTGTGCTCCTCCTGTTTCGCATAAAAAGAAAAAAAGTATCATTAACCGTTAAGGCTTCATTTGATATTCTTTCGTTTTTTGCATGCTTGATCGGACTTGTTCTCACATTTGTCATTTTATCAATGGCTAATCTTGAACCTGATCTTGTTGGGGCGCGTCCCTATTATCATGATACTCTCAATGGAGTTGGGCTTACTGTAGCTGCGTACAAGAGCTTCCCGATGGAGTCCTTGCAGATGTCGGGGTGGGTATTTCCATATCACCTTGGGTATTACATATTCACTTCAGTCCTCATGAGTGCGCTGCGGGTGTCTGCTTTTGTAGCTGTTATGAAGCTTTCTCTTATTTTTGTTTCACCTCTTTGCATTCTGGCGTTTAACTGTGTCGCTGAGCGGATCGGTATGAAGCAATCTGTCGCAGGGGTGCTTTCGATTATATTTGCAGTTGTTCCCAGCTGCACCTTCATGCATTATCTATATATTGATACGATTGGCTTTCCTTTTGGATTGTATCTTTGTTTTGTTGCATTACTTTTGTTCAGTATTGCGCAATATGAAGGCAGTAAGATCAACAAGTACCACGTTTTCGCTTCGGCTTTTCTTTCTGCCGCAATGATAGCAAAGGGACCCCTGACGGTTACATATTTGTTTGGCATATGTTTTGTTCTCCTAGTTGAACTGATTCGCAAGAAGAATTACTGGGTGTTTGCCAAGGGGTTGCTCTATGCCGTTCCTTGTCTCGGACTATATTTATTGGTCTACGGAAACGGGGCGGGCGACAGTATGTCGTTGTCTTTCTTTTATTCTGCTATACGTACAGATTTTTCTTATTCGATCTATCAGAAGTATCCGGATTGGCTCTTTAAAACACTTAGTGTCCTGTACTATTCATCCACGATGACCATAACTACAACGATCTCTCTTATCGTTGTTGCCATCGGAATCTTTACGGAGAAGCATGAGAATGTTTTCAGAACATTTTCCATTTCTTCTGTGCTTTGTGGAATGGTTCTCATGAACATTCTCAAACAGGCTGGAAGCAGCGAAGTATATTTTCTGACCGGAGTTTATCCGATATGCTTCCTGTCTGCAGTATATGTTGTAAGACGCATGCTTGATAACGAGCATAGCCGGATGTATAAACTACTTGCGCTGTGCGCAGTCACAGCCTATCTGTTTTTAGGGCTGCCCCAGGATGCTCGCGCTTCGATGAAAATATTCATTGGAGACGATGCAACTGTTGAATCACAGGCTTCAGCCTTGAAAGCTGCACAAACCTATTCGATCCAGAACTATAGGGAAGGTAAGACACCGGATCCTAGCATCATCAACGGAGCAATCATTACACCCGGTCAATATGAAGCTTACCTGTGGCTGCGTGACAATACACCGGAAGATGCTATTTTTTCGGATTACCGCTATTCAACGAACAACAAGTTTTTCTGTGCTTCTGTCTTTTCACAAAGAAGCTGCTACCTTGAGGGGTGGGGATATCTGACAATGGAGGACAGCAACAATAATACGGACGAAAAGATTCGCCGTGACACGATTGTTCGCTTTTTCAACGATACAAGACAAGAGAGTTTCTCTTTGTTACTTGCTCAGGAAGGAGTGGAATACCTTATCTTTGAAAAAGTCATAACGGGTGACTGGGAACTCTCAGACACTTATGTTGATGAGGTGTTTAGAAATGACGATGTCATCATTTATCACATCCGTCCTGTGGAATGGCATTAAAGAAGTTTTAATTTAGATATTGCAATGGTTTACCACTAATGGTAAAATACTCTGGATTTCGCATGTGCGGAATTCCTTTTGGCGTGTGATCCTGTAGGGTTGCCGGAAGACTATATCCGCACAGAGGAATAAAACAAATCATTATCAAGGAGAAAAAAATGGCAGTAGTCCCGATGAAGGCTTTGCTTGAAGCCGGTGTTCACTTTGGACATCAAACCAAGCGCTGGAACCCCAAAATGGCTCCGTATATTTACACTGATCGTAATGGAATCCACATTATCGATCTTCAGCAGACGGTCAAGTTTCTTGACAAGGCTTACAATGAGATGAGAGATGTTGCTTCTGAGGGTGAAATCCTCTTTGTGGGAACAAAGAAGCAGGCTCAGGAATCCATTAAGAATGAGGCAGAGCGTTGCGGTATGCCTTATGTCAACAGCCGTTGGCTCGGCGGAACCTTGACGAACTTCCGTACAATCCGTCGCAGAATTGCCAGGCTGAATCAGCTCAAGCAGATGCGTGAGGACGGAACCTTCGATATGCTTACCAAAAAGGAAGTAAGCAAGTACGAAGGAGAGATCGCGAAGTTTGAAAAGTTCCTTGGCGGTATCAAGGACATGGAAAGACTTCCGGCAGCTTTGTTTGTAGTCGACACAAGGAAAGAGCACATCGCAGTTAAAGAAGCTCGCAGGCTCGGTATTCCGATTTTTGCAATCGTAGATACAAACTGTGATCCGGACGAGATCGACGTGATCATTCCCGGAAACGATGATGCTATCCGTGCGGTTAAGCTTATTACTTCCACCATGGCGGATGCAATCATTGAAGCACGTCAGGGTGTTCAGCTTGAAGAGCCTGAAACTGAGGAAGAAGCAACTGTTGCAGAAGAAGAGTAATTATATAGGAGAATAGAAGATGAATTTTACCGCTAAAGACGTTCAGACACTTCGTGAGAGAACCGGATGCGGCATGATGGATTGTAAGAAGGCTTTGACAGAGGCTGAAGGCGATTTCGATCGTGCTATTGAGATTCTGAGAGAGCGTGGACTCGCAGCTCAGGCTAAGAAGGCTAGCAGAATTGCAGCTGAAGGTGTTGTTTATGCAGCTTCTACTGATAATGTCGGTGTTATTCTTGAAGTTAACTCTGAAACAGACTTTGTTGCTAAGAACGAAAAGTTCATGAACTTCGTTGCTATGACCGCTGAGGCCATTATAAAAGAGAATCCCGCTTCTGTTGACGATCTTCTCAAATGCAACACTCCCGAAGGAACTGTGGAAGAAGTACTGCGTGAAAGAATTCTTACTATCGGTGAGAACATCAAGATTCGTCGTTTTGAAAGAGTTGAGGGCATTACGGTTCCCTACATCCATATGGGTGGTGTTTATGCAACGCTTGTTGCTTTTGACACTGACGCTGAGACAGCGAAACTTCCTGAGTTCGTTACTTTCGGTAAGGATATCGCTATGCAGGTCGCTGCTATCAATCCTACTTATCTGAATAGTGCTGAAGTTCCGGAATCTGTCGTTGCCAAAGAGAAAGAGATTCGTCTTGCTGTGTTGAAAGAGGATCCTAAGAACGCGAATAAGCCGGAAAACATTCTTGAGAAGATCATTGCCGGCGGCATGAACAAGTTCTATAAAGAAGTCTGCCTGCTCGATCAGCCTTTCGTAAAAGACGACAAGATGTCTGTCCAGGATTATGTCAATTCCGTCGCCAAAAAGCTTGGCAAGGACATCTCCATTAAGTCTTTTGTTCGCTATGAGAAAGGCGAAGGGCTTGAGAAGAGAAATGAAGATTTCGCAGCTGAGGTTGCTGCTCAGATCAAGCACTAAAAACATAGTTACAAAAGAACGCACGGTTTTTTGCCGTTGCGTTCTTTTTCTGTATGGGATAAAATTGTTTCTGGAATACGCGGAGGTTTGTATATGAAACAGTTTAATCGTATCTTATTAAAACTCTCAGGCGAAGCATTGGCTGGCGATAAGCGGTTCGGAATCGATTATGATACACTGCATTCAATTGCTACAGCTATCAAGGAAGCATCAGATCTTGGTAAACAGATCGCTATCGTAGTCGGAGGCGGAAATTTCTGGCGCGGTAGAGACGCAGGGGAGATGGAGCGCACGCGGGCTGATCATATCGGAATGCTCGCTACGGTCATGAATGCACTTGCTGTGGCTGAGACCCTGGAAAAACTGGGTTCCGAAGTAAGGGTGATGACTGCTTTTCCAATTCAGAATGTCGCAGAGCCCTATATCAGAAACCGTGCAATCAGACATCTTGAAAAGGGACGTATTGTTATACTTGCATGCGGTACCGGTAACCCCTTCTTTTCAACAGACTCTGCATCCGCATTGCGAGCTGCTGAGATCGGCGCAGATGTAGTGCTGAAAGCAACATTGGTTGATGGAGTGTATGATAAAGATCCTCATAAATATTCGGATGCCGTAAGGTATGATAAGATCTCATTCTCCAAAGTTTTGTCAGACAATTTAGGAGTAATTGATTCTACAGCTGCAAGTTTGTGCAGAGACAATCATATACCGGTATATGTTTTCGATCTTCAATCTGACCCTGAGAACCTTGTCAGAGCAGTAAAAGGCGAGAACATCGGAACACTTATTCAGGAGGAATGATCATTATGAATGAGTATGTAAAACCCTACGAAGCGAATATGCAGAAGGCAGTTGATTACCTTGCGACGGAACTTGGTACTGTAAGGGCGGGCAGGGCAAATCCTGCCGTGCTGGACAAGATCACAGTGGACTACTATGGTACACCGACTAAGATTAATCAGATGGCTGCAGTTTCTGTTGCTGAGGCAAGAATACTGGTTATCTCACCATGGGATCCTTCCACAATCAGCAAAATATCTAAAGCAATTATGGCTTCTGATATAGGCATCAATCCTACTGATGATGGAAGAAATCTGCGTTTGGTGTTTCCGCAGCTGACTGAGGAGCGCAGACGGGATCTTGTCAAGGATATCAAGAAAATGGGCGAAGAGGGTAAGGTCGCTGTACGCAATATTCGCCGTGATGCAATCGAAAAGTTCAAACAAATGCAGAAGAAGAGCGAGATAACGGAAGATGACCTGAAGGATCTGACTGATGAGATCCAGAAGGTTACTGACGCGAAAATCAAAGCAGTTGATGATGCTGTCAAGAATAAAGAAAATGAGATTATGGAGATCTGATGGTCAGTAATATTCCGGCTCACATTGCGATTATTATGGATGGTAATGGTCGATGGGCGAAAAGGAATAATCTTCCTAGAGCAGCCGGACACCGAAAAGGTGCGGAAGTATTTCAGACGATTACCAGATATTGCGAGAAGATTGGCGTCGGCGCTTTGACTGTTTACGCTTTTTCTACCGAGAACTGGTCTCGCTCTGCAGATGAAGTGAATTCATTAATGGACTTGTTTTATCGCTATCTTGTAGATGCTTTTAAACAGGAAGGGGAGACAATTCGGGTTCATTTTATAGGGCGTAGAGACAGACTTTCAAGCAGACTTGTCAGTCTTATGGAGCAGATAGAGGACAATAGCAAGGATAATCAGGGAATGATTCTCAACATTGCTGTCGATTATGGCGGCAGGGATGAGATAGTTCACGTTGCTAGGGAAATGTCTAATCTCGTGAAGAATGGACAGATTTCTGCTGAAGATATTGACGAGTCTTTGTTTGAGGAGCACTTGTTTACGAAGGATAGTCCCCCCGTAGATATGATCCTTCGTCCTTCGGGCGAAAAAAGACTGTCCAATTTTCTTCTCTGGCAAGCGGCATACAGCGAATTCATTTACATGGATGTCCTCTGGCCAGATTTTACTCCATCGCTTTTGGACGAGGCAATTGAAGAGTATAACCGCCGGAACAGAAGGTTTGGTGGAAGATAAAAATCCGGGCTGTCCGAAAGATAGCCCGTTTCTTTTAAGGGAGAGAAATGGCAACAGATAAGTTATGCATTCTTGGGTCAACCGGTTCTATCGGCACTCAGGCTCTTGATATCGTAGAAGATCTGGGCATAGAGATTACTGGACTCACTGCCAATTCCAATGTCGGAAAGATGGAGCAGCAGGTGAGAAAATTTCACCCTGCATATGTTTGTATGAAGGATGAAAATGCGGCACATGATCTGAAAATTCGTATTGCGGATACGAATACGGTAGTGTTATCCGGAGAAGAAGGAATCATAGATGTGGTTTCATGTGCAGAATCCGATACCGTACTTACTTCAATCGTAGGTATTGCTGGACTTGCACCTACCGTTCAAGCAATCAATCTTCATAAGAATATTGCTCTTGCCAATAAGGAGACTTTGGTTACAGGCGGTAAGATTATAACCGATCTTGTGAAGAAGTCGGGAGTCGCACTTCTTCCTGTTGACAGCGAGCATTCAGCTATTTTTCAGTGCCTTCAGGATAAGGAATCTGCCCATAGTTTGAGCGGGATCTTTCTTACTGCTTCCGGTGGGCCTTTTTTCGGAAAGACATCGGAAGAACTCGAGCATGTAACAGTGCGTGATGCGCTGAAGCACCCCAATTGGAGCATGGGAAATAAAATAACTATCGATAGTGCTACGATGATGAACAAAGGTCTTGAACTGATCGAAGCAATGTGGTTATTTGGCCTCCCGGCAGATAAGATAACGATTGCGATCCACAGGCAGAGCATATTACATTCCGGTGTATATTTTTCCGATGGAGCGTTGTTGGCTCAGCTTGGCGTACCGGATATGAAACTTCCGATACAATATGCACTGACTTATCCGAAACGTTTGATGCCTCATTCTGAACCTCTCACTATTGACAGAATGAGACAACTGACCTTTGATTATCCGGACTATGACACCTTCCTTTGTCTGAAGGCAGCAACTATTGCTGCCCAGAGAGGGGGACTTGCTCCAACATATCTTAACGCCGCCAACGAAGTAGCAGTCGCTTTATTCATGGAAGGTAAGATAGGCTTTCTCGATATAGGAAAGATCGCAATGGAATCGATCGAGTCTATACCAGAGATTCCTGATTTTACCCTAAATGATATTTTTGAGGCGGATAAGGATTCCAGGAAAAAAGTATTGAATATTTACGGGAAATAGGTTTACAAACATGAGTTTTATCATAACAACAGTTTCGGCGATTTTTGTTTTTGGCCTTGTTATTTTTATTCACGAATTTGGCCATTTTGCTACTGCGAAAAGGAATGGCATTACGGTAAATGAATTCTCTATTGGAATGGGACCTCTTCTGTGGTCTAAGCAGAAAGGGGATACTTTGTACTCACTGCGATTATTACCCATAGGAGGCTTTTGCGCAATGGAGGGTGAAGAGGAAGACAGTGATGCTCCTGGCTCTTTTTCGAAGGCCTCTGTACCTGCGAGGCTGGCTGTTGTAGCGGCTGGAGCTAGAAATAACATCCTTCTTGGTGCTGCTGTTTTGTGTATTCTCACCATCTTTGGTGGAAATATTGCGTCGACAACGGTTGCTGGTTTTTATGAGAATTCTCTGACAGAGAAGACTGGGCTAATGCAGAATGACCGAATCATTTCAGTTAATGGTAGCAGGCTATTTATCGCAAATGATCTGTTCTATGAGATGATGTGGGTCAAAGACGGTAAATGTGATATGACCGTTGTTCGTGACGGTAAGAAGATTGTTCTTCAGGATGTTACATTTAACACAACTGCTAACGAGGATGGCACTAACACCATTCAATTGGATTTTTATGTGTACGCAGAGAATAAGAATCCTGTAACAGTAGTAAAACATGTTGTGCTCTGGACACTATCCCTTACAAGACAGATTCTTAGAGGACTGTATCAATTGATATCGGGTGTTGTTCCCCTAAACTCTCTTTCCGGACCGGTAGGTATCGTTTCTGTGATCGGAGAGGCCGCGGGTTTAGGACTGGAAAGTTTGCTGTTGATCCTGGCATATATTTCCATTAATTTGGGGCTCATGAATATCCTTCCGCTACCTGCTTTGGACGGGGGAAAGATTGTTGGATTGATCCTTGAGGGGATCACGGGCAAGAAACCCTCTGAAAAGATGGAACTCATTATTAACGCTGCAGGACTAGTCTTTTTGCTTGGTATTATGGTTTTCGCAACATATAATGACGTGATGAGGTTGATGAGATGACCAGAACTGTTCGTATCGGAAACATTGAGATAGGCGGAGCGAATCCTGTCGCGATTCAATCTATGCTGAACGTTCACCACAGTGATATTGAGGGGAATGTAAAGCAGGCTATCGAATTGGAAAAAGCAGGGTGTGAAATAATTCGCGTGTCCATCCCCACTATGGAATCGGTTTCTCTCATCCCGGCTATCAAAAAAGAAGTATCATGCCCTTTAGTGGCAGATATACATTTTGACTACAAATTGGCCCTTGCTGCAGTGGAAGCGGGCATTGACAAGATTCGTATAAATCCAGGAAACATAGGATCTCTAGATAGAGCAAGAGAGGTTGCTTATGCATGTAAACATGCGGGAATTCCTATCCGAGTAGGCGTGAACAGCGGATCTTGCGAGGCAGAATATATAGAAAAGTATCACGGCCCTACAGCTGAAGCGCTGTTTTACAGCGCAATGAAACATGTGCGGATTTTGGAAGACTGTGAGTTTTATGATACTGTGATTTCGATGAAATCCACTAATGTTAAGAATATGGTCAAAGCATATCGGCTTGCTCATGATAATTGTGATTATCCTCTTCACTTGGGTGTTACTGAAGCTGGAACAGAGTACACCGGCGCTTTAAAGTCGGCCATCGGTATCGGTTCTTTGCTCATCGATGGAATTGGGGATACCATTCGTGTGTCATTGTCTGCAGATGTCGTCAAAGAGGTAGAAGCCGCGAAAAAGATTTTGACACTGTCAGATGTGCGAGTATTTGGACCAACTGTCATTGCGTGCCCGACATGCGGTAGGACGGAAATTGACTTGATTTCGATTGCTCATAAGGTAGAAGAAGCGGTTTCCGGTATAGATAAACCGATCAAGATTGCTGTAATGGGGTGTGTCGTCAACGGCCCTGGCGAAGCAAAGGAAGCCGATATCGGAATTGCAGGTGGAAAAAATCAGGCTGTTTTATTTAAAAAGGGAGAAGTCGTGCGGAAGATTACTGGGGATATAGCTCAGGAATTGATAAACGAAATTGAAAGAATATAGACTATGGCAAACACACTTGTTAATGGATTATTTGGGGATTTTACTGGCAGCAGTACCGAGATCGTCAGTATCGTTTACGATCAGGAGAACAACGTTGAAGTAACGTTGTTCTTTCCTGTTTTCGATTTTAATGTTGCAAACAATTTCGAAAAAGTATTTTCCACCAAGTTTCCGTCGCTTTCTCTAAAAACGCAATATACGTTTGCTAATGATACGTTCTGTGTGGAAGCTGTTCCGTTCTGCATTGAGTTGCTTAGAAGCAAAGGTGTTCCTTTGAACGGCTTTTTTCATGATGCAAAGTATTCTTTTGAGAACGGCTGCGTGACAATACAGCTGAATGCCAAAACAGTTGTTGCTCTTGAAAACTTAGGATTTGAGGAAAAATTTATCCAATGTGTCCGTTCACTATTTCATCAGAATATATCGCTAAATCTACTTGAACCGGAAAAGTCCTGTACAGTCCCAGTTTCCGATACACCATTGGAGATGACGGGATTCAGTGATAAAAAGGTTAACAAGGGGCCCAAAAAGGAGAAACTTGCAGAAAACGATCTTAAGAACAGTGTTATTGCGATTGAAGGGGATACTTATGAGCCTCTAATGGGAAGAAAACCTCCTTTGAGCAATTTGATTCCGATTCACGATGCAGTGCAAAAAGGCGGGAAGGTAGTCATTTGTGGTGACATTCTTGAGACGGAGAATAAAGAGTTAAGAAATAAATCCATAGTAAGGACTGCTTTGCTGACGGACTACGGCGATTCGGTAATGATCAAGGTCTATGACGAAGATGCCAGATATAAGGTTCTGGAATCATTGAAAGCTGGAGACACCATCATTACAGAGGGCGAGATTCATTATGATGAACGTGAAAGAAGCAATGTATTTGTACCACGGAATATCATCAAAGTAAGTCGTAAAAGGAAAACAGATAACGCAGAAACGAAAAGAATCGAGTTGCATCAACACACGAATATGTCTCAGATGGATGCCATTCCATCCGCTGAGCAGGTCGTGATGCGGGCAGCTTCTCTTGGGCATAGAGCTGTTGCTATTACGGATCACGGATCTGTACAGGCATTTCCGGAAGCGAGAAGCGCGCTAAAAAAAGCTTTGAGCATAGTGCCTGATTTCAAGATCCTATATGGATGTGAAGTATATTACGTGGATGACAGCGCCAGAATCGTGACGGATGGTTTTAACTATCCTGTAGATGGTGATGTGGTATGTTTCGATCTGGAAACAACCGGACTGGACTGTGAGTTTGACCGCATCATTGAGATTGGAGCCTGTATTTTCAGGGACGGACAGGTTTGCGAAGTTTTCAATACTTTTGTAGATCCGGAGACCGCGATACCTTCCAACATCACAGAATTGACCGGGATAACGAATGAGATGGTAACCGGCGCTCCGAAAGAGAAAGAGGCTCTCCAGAACTTTTTTGATTTCTGTAAAGGGCTACCACTTGTCGCACATAACGCCTCTTTCGATATGAGTTTTGTCAAGAGCGCATGTACCCGTCTTCATCTGAAAAATGACGGCAAAGATTTCGATTATCTTGATACTCTTGCCTTATCCCAATCTCTTTTAAGTGATCTTGCTCGTCACAAACTAGATACTCTGACGAAGTATTTTAAACTTCCTACTTTTAATCACCACCGGGCCAGTGATGATGCGATTGCGCTTGCAAGAATCTATGGCAAGCTATGCGATCTGCTCAAGGAACGGGACATTCTTTCTTTTGAGAATTTGAATGAGATGATGGGTGGTAAAAACATAAGACACGCCAAGACATATCACATGATCATTCTCGTAAAAGAAAAGGCGGGATTAAAAAATCTTTACACACTGGTTTCTGACAGTAACATTAAATATTTTCACGGAAAACCCAGGGTTCCTTTGTCTGATCTGCTGCAGCATAGGGAAGGATTGATCATAGGATCAGCATGCGAAGCCGGAGAGATTTATAGAGCGATTTTGGAGCACCGATCTGAAGAAGACCTTCTTCAGATTGCTCAAAAATATGATTACTTTGAGATTCAACCCAGAGGAAACAATGAATTCCTGCTCCGCAATGGAACGCTGAAGTCGGAAGAAGATATTCTCGAGATCAACCGTAAAATCGTTGCTCTTGCCGACAGGTTAGGAAAACCCTGCGTTGCAACTTGTGATGTGCATTTCCTGGATGAAAAAGATGCCATTTATCGTCAGATTCTTCAGCACGGAATCGGATTCACGGATTCTGATTCTCAGGCAATGCTTACCTACAAGACAACAGATGAAATGCTTGAAGAGTTCTCTTACCTCGGCAAGGAAAAGGCATATGAAGTTGTTGTGAAGAATCCGAATGATATAGCGGATTCCATTGATGGAACGATTCAGCCTATTCCTGATGGTTCATACAACCCATCCATTCCTGGATCGGAGGAACAAATCACTGAACGAGCGAACAACAGACTGTATGAACTCTATGGGGACGATATAGATCCTTTTATCACGAAACGTGCAAAGAGAGAGTTGGATTCTATCTGCGGAAATGGATACGCTGTTTTGTATCTGATTGCTCAAAAACTGGTTGATAAGTCGGAAAGTGACGGTTATCACGTTGGTTCAAGAGGTTCCGTAGGATCATCTTTCGTAGCTTTTTTGTTGGGGATTTCCGAAGTTAATCCTCTTCCTGTTCATTACCGTTGTCCGAAGTGTAAGCACTTTGAGTTTTCGGATGCTGCCAAAGATGGCTTTGATCTACCAGCTAAGAACTGTCCTGTTTGCGGATCTCAAATGGAAGGAGATGGCCATGACATCCCATTCGAGACATTCTTGGGGTTCCATGGCGAAAAGGTTCCGGATATAGACCTGAACTTCTCATCGGAATATCAGTCCAGGATCTTCAAATATACTGAGGAACTGTTCGGCAGTGAGTATGTTTTCAAAGCCGGAACCATTATGGCTCTTCAGGACAAGAACGCAATGGGATATGTCCGCAAATACGCTGAAGACACGGGAACTGACTTTTCAAAGGCAGAGATGAGACGTCTTGCGTTGGGATGCACCGGCGTGAAAAAGTCTACTGGTCAGCACCCTGGCGGAATGGTTGTTATTCCCTCCAATTACAATATTAACGATTTTACGCCTGTACAGCGGCCGGCGGACAAGACAGAGAGTGATTTCGTCACAACTCACTTTGATTTCAATTCCCTGCATGATACTCTTTTAAAACTTGATGAACTTGGACACGAAATTCCTACGGTTTACCATTATCTTGAATATTTCTCGGGTATGAAGATCTCTGAAGTCCCGAACAGCGATGAGCAGGTGTTCAGATTATTCACTTCACCAGAACCTCTTGGCGTTACTGCTGACCAGATCGGAAGTGAAACCGGTACATTCGGGATACCTGAAATGGGGACAGTTGGTTCCCGCCGTCTTCTCATGGAAGCACAACCTAAGGGGATTGCGGACCTGATTCAGATATCTGGGTTGTCCCACGGAACAGGCGTGTGGACGGGCAATGCCCAGGATCTGATCAGAGACGGCACGTGTACGATTTCGGATGTTATTGGGACCCGTGATGGTATTATGCTTACCCTTAAATCTTATGGCTTGAGCGATGACTCTGCTTTTAAGATCATGGAATTTGTTCGAAAGAATAAGCATAATAAACCGATTCCGGAAGAGATGATATCTGACATGAGAGAACATAATGTTCCCGAGTGGTATATCGATTCCTGCAGGAAGATACAGTATATGTTCCCGAAAGCGCATGCTGCGGCTTACATTACTTCAGCTGTAAAGGTGGCGTGGTTTAAGTTGTACAGACCATTGGACTTTTATGCTGCATACTTTACCGTCCGCGGATGTGGAACCGATGTCGAATATATTCTTGGTTCCGTTAAGGATGTTCAGAAGAGACTGAAGGAAGTAGAAAAAATCCTCGCTGACTTTTCACAGCGCACAGCAAAAACGGAAGATGAACAGGTTTCTCTTCAGATGATTCTGGAGATGAAATCGAGAGGCTTTGAATTCCTACCGGTCAATCTTCAGAAGTCTCACTGGAAAAGATTTGAGAAGGAGGACGGAAAGCTCCGGGTGCCGTTTACTGTGCTTAAAGGAGTGGGGGAAAATGCTGCCAAGTCTCTTGTGGCGGCGATAGAGAAAGGTAGCTATCTCACTGCTGAAGATCTTCTTTCTGAGCCGGGTGTCTCTCAGTCTCTTTTGGATCTGCTCGATTCTTATGGCGCCCTTGGAGATATCCCCAAAACGAGGCAGATATCTTTCTTCTAAGTTATAGCCAGATAATCAGTAGAATAAAAATGCACCTCCAATGCTGGATAGAAACCAGTATTGGAGGTGCGTGTTTATAAGTTGGTTTATCGATATAGATATTAGGAAAAGTATTCAGTGTAAGGTGTTCTTGGTAAGGAGAAGCGTTTACCGTCCAGATAGGATAACTCTCCTTCGCTGCAGTGAAAAGTTAGGGAATATGAGGTAAGAAGTTGTTGGGAAACAGCATATTTCTTATTGTATCTTGGATTTCCGTATTTGGGATCGCCCAACACAGGATAACCCAAGAAGGAAAGATGAGCTCTGATCTGATGCTTCCTTCCTGTGTGAAGCGTTATTTCCATCAGTGAAATGTCATTATTCTTCTTTATGGTGTGAAATTCTGTTTTGATCTCAACGGAATGGTCTACATTATCTTTGTGGATGACTACTGTATTGTTGTCGGTTTCAGTGAGAAAAGCTAGGTAGATTCCGTTCAAGTCAGGAGTTCCGCAGCATACAGCGTAATAGTTTTTCGAAATATTCCTGTCGGAAATCATTTTATTGATGAGCTGCGTACTGGAGAGCGTTTTACCGACAATGACAAGTCCCTCGGTATTACGGTCAAGCCTGTTGCAGAGAGCAGGTGTAAACAGATCCTTGTCGGGATCAAATGAACCGTTTTCATAAAGATGTCTCAGATATCTAGATATCAAAGTATCAGAGTATGTGCCTTTTACAGGGTGAGAAAAAAGGCCCTTCGGCTTATAGAGAATAGCGATGCTTTCATCCTCGTAAATGATGTTGATTTCTTTCGATGCTCTCATAAAATCGGGAAGACTTTTTTTGGAAGGAGATCCGATTTCCTCGTCGTTCAGCCAGATTTCAACTACATCATTTTCTTTAAGCTTATAAGAGGCTTCTGTTCTTTTTCTGTTTACTTTTATATGCTTGGTACGGATTGCTTTATGCATTCCTGACAAAGAGAGGTTTGGTGCATATTTCTCCAGAAATCTGGAGAGTCTCATCCCTTCATCTTTTGCGGAAATCATGAAAGATTTCATGTTGCTATATTCTCCGTTTTTTTGCTATCGTTACACGGGTATTGTATAATATACGGGATAAAATCGTAAAGGTTTAAAAAACTTCTGACGGATAACGGCAGAAGTTCGTTTTGGTGTACATGGATAAGTTTCAACTGGTATCTGATTATAAACCGACCGGAGATCAGCCAGAGGCAATTAAGGCGTTGTCTGACGGTGTTTTGCGCGGGGACAGAATGCAGACTCTAAAGGGAGTCACAGGTTCCGGCAAGACATTTACAATGGCCAATATAATTGCGAACGTAAACAGACCTACACTTGTGCTTGCGCACAATAAAACGCTTGCTGGCCAATTATGTACGGAGTTCAGAGAGTTCTTTCCCAATAACAGGGTAGAGTATTTTGTATCATATTATGACTATTATCAACCGGAAGCATATATTCCGAACACCGATACTTATATTGAGAAAGATAGTGCGATCAATGATGAGATAGATCGTATGCGGCATTCTGCAACGGCCGCCCTTTCTGAGAGAAGGGATGTGATCATCGTTGCTTCAGTCAGCTGTATTTACTCTTTGGGGAGCCCGATCGATTATAGAGAATCCGTCATTTCCCTGAGGCCTGGAATGACCTATGAAAGGGATAGACTTCTCAAAAAATTGGTAGAACTGCAGTATGAGAGAAATGATCTAGGATTTGAAAGAAACCGCTTTCGTGTACGCGGAGATGTTGTAGAAGTATTCCCGGTATACAGTAACGACAATGCGATCCGCATCGAGTATTTCGGCGATGAGATCGAGAGAATATCTGAGATCAATACGGTAACTGGGCAGCGGACACTTACCTTAAACCATATTGCCATTTTTCCTGCTTCTCACTATGTGATTCCTCGCGATACGTTGCTTGAAAAGTTAAACGAACTGCGGGAGGAGATGGATGAAAGGGTAGCCTGGTTTCGTTCTCAGGGGAAATTGATCGAAGCACAGCGTATAGCTCAACGGACAATGGCGGATATCGAAATGATCACGGAGATAGGAACCTGTAAAGGTGTCGAAAACTATTCCCGCGTCCTCTCGGGCCGTGAGCCGGGGAGCGAGCCATTTACGTTGCTGAGCTATTTCCCTAAAGATTTCCTAATGTTTATCGACGAGTCCCACGTCAGTCTTCCTCAGATTCACGGAATGTTCGGTGGCGATTATTCCAGGAAAAAGAATCTTGTTGATTATGGATTCCGGCTTCCTTCTGCTTTTGACAATCGACCGCTGAAATTTGATGAAGTTATGTCGCATATCAACCAGGTTATATTTACAAGTGCTACACCCGGTGAATTCGAGACAAAAAACTCTACTCAAGTTGTTGAGCAGATCATTCGTCCTACTGGCTTGCTTGATCCGGAAATCTCCGTAAGGCCTGTTGAAGGGCAGATAGATGATCTGCTGTCTGAGATCTATCTGCGTGTTGAGAAGAAAGAACGTGTTCTTATTACAACACTGACTAAAAGAATGGCTGAGGATCTCACGGATTATCTAGCAGCAAGAAACATTAAAGTAAGATATATGCATTATGACATTGACACGATGGAACGAATGGAGATCATTCGAGACCTTCGGTTGGGTGAATATGATGTTCTTGTAGGGATCAACCTCCTAAGAGAGGGATTGGATCTTCCAGAGGTATCCCTTGTGGCTATTCTTGATGCAGATCAGGAAGGGTTCCTGAGAAGTGAAACTTCTCTTGTACAGACCATAGGGCGTGCTGCCCGAAATGATCACGGTACGGTTATCATGTATGCTGATTCTGTTACGCCGTCCATGGAGAGGGCGATTGTCGAAACCGCCCGCAGGAGAAAATTGCAGATGGAGTACAATGAGGCACATCACATCATACCGACAACAATTCATAAAGGTATCCGAGATGTCCTTGAGATCAGCAGAAAAGATATTCGTGATGCATCGGGGAAAAAGTTGTCTCGCAAAGAGAAAATGACTCTCATTGAAAAAATGACCAAGGAAATGAAGGAGGCAGCCAAAATGCTCGAGTTTGAATATGCTGCCGAGTTAAGAGATAAGATCAACGATCTAAAGAAAGGATTATAATCGTTTGGCTTCAACAGAAATTATCATCAAGGGTGCGAGAGAGCATAACCTTAAAAATATAGATGTCACCATTCCGCGGGACAAGTTGGTTGTCATGACCGGATTGTCCGGATCAGGAAAATCTTCATTGGCTTTTGATACGATATTCTCGGATGGCCAGAGAAGGTATATGGAGAGCCTCTCTAGTTATGCGAGACAGTTCTTAGGGCAGATGGACAAACCGGATGTGGATTCCATTGAAGGTCTTTCTCCTGCGATTTCTATTGATCAGAAGACAACATCAAAGAATCCCCGGTCAACGGTTGGAACAGTTACTGAGATCTATGACTATTTCAGGCTGATGTATGCAAACATAGGGATTCCGCATTGTCCGATCTGCGGCCGTGAGATTAGGCAGCAAACGGTAGATGAGATGGTAGATCTCGTCATGGGATGTCCGGATGGCATGAAACTTCAGATTCTTGCTCCTGTTGCACGCGGCAAGAAAGGAGCATTTCAGAAGGAGTTAGAGTCTGCAAGAAAAAATGGATACGTTCGTGTCCGCGTTGACGGTTTCATGTATGATCTTGATGAGGAGATCACACTGGAAAAGAACAAGAAACACACGGTTGAGATCATCGTGGACCGCATCGTAAAGAAACAGGATTCGGCTTCCCGTATTTCAGACAGTATTGAAACAGCGCTCGCTCTTACAGGGTCTCTTGTAACGGTTCTTAAAGAAGACGGTGAAGAACTCATTTTCTCCCAGAGTTTCTCGTGCCCTGAACATGGTGTTGCAATCGAGGAAATGAGTCCGAGGATGTTTTCTTTCAATAACCCTTTCGGAGCCTGTGAAAAGTGCTCAGGGTTAGGGACTTTCATGCGGATCGATGAGTCACTCGTAGTGACAGATCCGGACAAAAGCATCAAAGCTGGATGTATCTCAGCAAGCGGGTGGTCTTATTCGGAAACATCTATCGCTGGGATGTATTACCGCGCTCTTGCAGAGAAATATGGTTTTTCTCTGGATACCCCATACAGGGATTTGCCTCGGGATATTCAGAAGGTTATTCTATATGGAACAAACGGAGAACTGCTGAGCCTCACGCGCAGCAACGAGTTCGGATCCTCTCATTACCGCGCCGCTTTTGAAGGGGTCGTTAACAACCTCGAACGTAGATATGAAGAGACAAATAGCGACTGGGCTAAAGAAGAGATTACACAATACATGTCTGCGATCGATTGTCCTTCCTGCCATGGTAAAAGGCTGAAGCAGACGAGTCTTGCGGTTACAATAGGCGGCAAAAACATTATGGATCTTTGTGAGATGCCGCTGATGACTCTGAAGAGTTTTTTCGATAACCTGAAACTGACTCAGCGCGAACACATCATTTCCGACAACATCATTAAGGAGATCAGGCAACGTGTGAACTTCCTTATCGACGTAGGCCTATCCTATCTGAACTTGTCCAGAGCGAGCATGACGCTTTCTGGTGGAGAAAGCCAGCGGATTCGTTTGGCGACACAGATCGGCTCTTCTTTGATGGGAGTCTTGTATATACTGGATGAACCTTCGATAGGACTTCATCAGAGAGACAACGCAAAACTGATCGGAACATTAAAGAAACTGCGGGACCTGGGCAATTCGGTCATTGTTGTAGAGCATGATGAAGAGACGATTCTGAATGCCGACTACGTGGTGGATATTGGACCTGCTGCCGGAATTCACGGTGGGGAAGTACTTTATCAGGGGGATGTTGAGGGACTGCTGAAATGTGAGAAGTCGATCACCGGCCAGTATCTCTCGGGGAAAAAACACATCCCTGTTCCTGCACATAGAAGGGAAGGCAATGGTAAGGCGCTTACCTTTACAGGGTGTCAACAGCATAATTTAAGAGGAATCGATGTCACTTTCCCGCTTGGAAAACTGATAGCTGTTACCGGTGTTTCCGGATCGGGAAAATCGTCACTTCTCAATGATATCGTGTATAAAAAACTGAACATGGAGCTAAACAGGGCTCATGAGATTCCAGGAAAGTTCGAGAGTGTTATCGGCCTAGAGCATCTGGACAAATGTATTGGAATTGATCAGTCACCGATCGGCCGCACTCCTCGGTCCAATCCTGCGACTTATATCGGTTTGTTTAATATGATCCGCGATGTCTTTGCCAGTACGACTGATGCAAAATTGAAGGGTTATAATGCCGGCAGATTCTCTTTCAATGTAAAAGGTGGAAGATGCGAAGCATGTGAGGGAGATGGTCTGGTTAAGATTGAGATGCACTTCCTTCCGGATGTTTATGTTCCATGTGAAGTGTGCAAGGGTAAAAGATATAACAGAGAGACCCTTGATGTGAAATATAAGGGGAAGAGTATTTATGATGTGCTTGAGATGACGGTGGATGACGCACTTGTGTTCTTCTCCAATCATTCCAAGATTATGCGTAAACTTCAGACTTTGAGCGATGTTGGACTCGGATACATCAAGTTGGGTCAGTCGTCAACAACACTTTCCGGCGGTGAAGCTCAGAGAGTAAAACTTGCCAATGAGTTATCAAGGGTAAGTACGGGAAAGACAATCTATATTCTTGATGAGCCTACCACAGGGTTACATACAGATGATGTGAAAAAACTGCTCGAAGTTCTCAACAGACTAGTTGATTCGGGAAATACCGTGATCGTAATCGAGCACAATCTGGATGTTATCAAGACTGCGGACTGGATCATCGATCTTGGTCCGGAAGGCGGAAGCGGAGGAGGCGAGATCATCGCTTGCGGAACTCCTGAGGACGTGGCCAATACGGAAGGCTCTTTCACAGGAGAATACTTACGAAAGGTGTTATCGGTTTGAGTGATACAATAGAAAAACTGAACCTTGAATTACATAAGCGATTCGGGCATACACCGAAGCTGTTTATTCGTACATACGGATGCCAGCAAAACGTGGCAGATAGTGAGCGTATCCGAGGGCTTTTGGAGCTGTGCGGATGTGAATCTGTGTCTTCTGAAACAGATGCGGATATCATTCTGTTCAACACATGCGCAGTAAGAGGACACGCAGAGGATCGTGTAGTAGGGAATATCGGAAACCTTAAAGCCATTAAAAAGGAACGTCCGATGACGATCGTTGCAGTAGGTGGTTGCATGGTTCACCAGGAAAAGGTCGCTAGGGAAGTTTTTGACCATTTTCCATATGTGGATATCATTTTCAATACCAACTACATTGATGAGATACCTACATCATTCCTTCAAAGGATCAGCAGCGACAAACGTGTATTTAAGCCGGTCTGCTCGGAATATACTCTGAACGAGAAGATCCCGGTATCCCGTGACAATGTTGCGTGCAGAGCGTTTCTTCCCATTATGTACGGATGTGACAATTTCTGCAGTTATTGCATAGTTCCATATGTGCGAGGCAGGGAGCGGAGCAGGCAGCCTGATTCTGTCATTGAGGAGTTCAGAGCGTGTGTAAACGATTCCTATAAGGATATTATGTTGCTGGGACAAAATGTGAACTCCTATGGAAAAGGGCTGAAATGCAAAGCGGACTTTCCAAGTTTGTTGAAACAGCTGAATGATATACCTGGTGATTTCTGGATACGGTTCATGTCAAGCAACCCCAACGACGCGACGCTGCAGTTGTTTGATACGATCGCTTCCTGTACAAAAGTTGCACGTCATATGCATCTCGCTGTACAGTCTGGAAGCAACCGGATCCTTAAAGAGATGAATCGCCATTATACGGTAGAGGAGTATCTTGCGATTCTTGATTATGCTCGAGCCGTTGTTCCGGACATCTACTTTACTTCTGATATTATCGTGGGATTCCCAGGTGAGACAGAGCAGGACTTTGAAGCTACTGTGGAACTTATAAAGAAGGCGCGGTTCTATTCCATTTTCAGCTTTATCTATTCAAAGCGTGCCGGAACAAGAGCTGCGGAGATGCCTGATGATACACCGCACAAATTAAAAGCAGAAAGGTTGAATTATCTCAATGAGATACAACGACAGATTACGGAGGAACTGGAAACGCAATTGATCGGAACCAGGCAAAAAGCGCTTTGCCTGGGTGTATTACCCGATGGGCGTTATGAATACAGACTCTCCAACAATGCGGAAGTTACTGTAGATATGGAGGGAACAAAGAACGAATTCTACACCATTGAAATCAGTGATTATATCAACAGAAGACTATATGGAAAAGGAGTATAAAAATGTTTGACGATAACAGAGTCATTGCTATGGCGAGGTCCCTTGGACTTGCTTTGCAGAAGGAGGAGACATTCAGGAATTATTTTGAGGCAAAAAGAAAGAACGATGAGGACGTTCTTCTCCAAAACATGATCGATGATTTTAACGAGCTTCAGAAGAAACTTGATGTAGCATTCTCCAAGGATGAAAAAGACACAGAAGAGATCGAGGTTCTTTCCAACGATATGAATCGTCTCTATCAGGCCATCATGGAGAATGAAAACATGGTCAATTACAACGAGATGAGAGAGCCTTATGACACTTTAACAAAATATATCAACCGCATTCTCTTGGTTGCCATGAACGGCGGAGATCCTTTTGCCGTTAAGGAAACCGATTGCACAGGTAATTGCTCTACCTGTGGTGGATGTGGCTGATACGACGTTCTAATTCTTTGATAAGAAGGCTTTAATGCATGGCTTTACCGATTAACAATCCTCAATTATCACCGATGATGCGCCAGTATCTTGAGGTCAAGCAAAAGCATATGGATAAGCTCCTCATGTACCGGCTGGGGGACTTCTATGAACTGTTCTTTGACGACGCGGTGACCGCTTCACGGGAACTGGAGTTAACTTTGACCGGAAGAGACTGCGGTCTTGAAGAGAGGGCCCCCATGTGTGGGGTTCCTTACCATGCGGTGGACAGTTACATATCCCGTCTAGTTGAAAAAGGGTATAAGGTTGTTATTTGTGAACAGATGGAAGATCCCGCTCTGGCCAAGGGGCTGGTGAAAAGGGGAATCGTCCGCATCATAACACCGGGAACGCTCACAGATACGGAATATCTGGAAGATACCAAGCACAATTACCTTTGCTCCTGTTACTCTTCTGAGGATCATAAGGATATCGGCATGGCTTTTGTCGATATTACTACAGGGAACCTGATACTCTCAGAAGTCCAGAGCATTGATGCTCTTCTGAACGAGTTGGGAAGGTACGAACCGAAAGAATTCCTGTTTAACCAAACGCTTGGCGATGCGGCTGAACTGGTATCTTTTCTTGATAACAACGCTAAAACATACCAGATCCTTGCTGACTCTTATTTCGTTGCAGCAAATGGTAAAGGAAAGCTTTCAGCACTATTTAGTGCAAAGCAGATGACAGTCCTGAAGAAACTGGAAGGAGAGAGTTATCTTTCCGCAGCATGCGCCTTGCTGATGTATCTTGATGAGACTCAGTTTTCCGGTGTGGCACGAATCTGTTCATTGGATTGTTACAGAGTGAAAGACTACATGCTGCTTCCTCAAAGCTGCAAGAGAAATCTTGAGCTTACCCAGACCATGAGGGCGGGGGAAAAGAAGGGAAGTCTTCTTTGGGCAATTGACAGAACAACGACAGCGATGGGGCATCGTCTCCTGCGTTCTTTCCTGGAAAAACCTCTTGTGAGTCCGAAGCAGATCAATGCGAGATTGGATGCCGTAGAGGAGTTCTATGCCAATTCTGTCGTATCGGGTCAGATCATGGACTCTCTCAAAGGAGTGTATGATATCGAACGCATCATGACCCGAATCGTATACGGGAAATGTGTCCCCAGGGATCTGGTAAGCTTTTCGCAAAGCTCGCTCCGGATCAAGGAGATCAAAAATATATCTTCTTCTTTCCGTGCACCGTTATTAAAAAAGATCTCTTCCGAGATCGATTGCTTCGACGACATCAGGGCAAGGATTCAGTCAACCATTGTCGATAATCCTCCGGCACTGATGAAAGATGGCGGATATATCCGGCAGGGATTCAATCCGGAAATCGATGAATTACGCGAATTGTTATTCAACACGAAACAATATTTAGCGAAACTGGAACAGAAAGTACGCGAGGAGACCGGGATAAAGAACATAAAAGTCGGGTACAACAAGGTGTTTGGATACTATTTTGAGGTATCTAAAGGCAATGTCGATCTCGTTCCTGATTCCTTTATACGTAAGCAGACTCTCGTAAACGGTGAAAGATACATTACGGAAGAGTTGAAAGACCTGGAAAACCGCATCCTTTCTTCAGGAGAACGTGTGGATCTGCTGGAACGGCAGGCCTTTGATGATCTTTGCGGATTCCTGCAGGAGAATATTCTCCGTATTCAGAACACAGCTTATTCGATCGCTTATCTGGATTTTCTTTGTTCTATGGGGGACCTTGCCCGGGATTACAGATACTGCAGGCCGGTGGTGGATGATTCCGACGTTATTGAAATAGAAAACGGAAGACATCCCGTTGTGGAGCGGGTTCTTAGAAATGAATTCTTTGTCCCTAACGATACGAATCTGGATTGTAGGGATAGTATGGTTCATATCATTACCGGACCCAATATGGCGGGAAAATCAACATATATGAGACAGGTCGCGCTGATTACAATACTTGCACAGATTGGCGCATTTGTTCCCGCAAGAAAAGCGAGAATCGGTGTAGTAGATGCGATATATACACGTGTCGGGGCAAGTGATGACCTGTTCTCCGGTGATTCAACGTTTATGGTGGAGATGCGGGAGGTAGCGGAAATACTTACCTGTGCAACTCCGAAAAGTCTGGTTATATTGGATGAG
The DNA here is from genome assembly GCA_964599695.1 of uncultured Faecalibacterium sp. Classification (GTDB taxonomy): domain Bacteria; phylum Bacillota; class Clostridia; order Oscillospirales; family Ruminococcaceae; genus RUG11783. The sequence goes on along the minus strand of CAZRGP010000002.1, from coordinate 135,405 downwards.
ATAGGCAGAGGCACTTCGACCTATGACGGAATGAGTATCGCCCGTGCCACGATCGAATATATCTGCAAGGAAAATGGTATAGGCTGCAAAACTCTTTTTGCAACCCATTATCATGAGCTTACCGAGATGGATGCTGATTTCCATAATGTAAAGAACTTTAATATCACTGCTAAGAAGAGGGGAGACTCTTTGACTTTCCTGAGGAGGATCGTCAGCGGCCCTGCTGATGATAGTTATGGTATTGAAGTAGCTTTGCTCGCGGGGGTACCGCATGAAGTATCGGACAGAGCAAAAGAGATACTTAAGACTATGGTAGAAGCAAATCCTGAGCGTATTGAGCGAAGGGTGGTTACTACTACGAATACTCTGACCTCGGCTTTGGAGGAAGAGATTAAGAAGATTCATATTGAGACATTGACCCCTCTTGAGGCAATGAGTATTTTGAATTCGTTGATACAGATGGTGAATGAGAAGGATACAGAGGAAACTCACTAATGGGCTACATTCGCGTATTGGACAAAAATGTCCGGGAATTGATTTCGGCAGGAGAAGTAGTTGAAAGACCTGCATCCGTTGTAAAAGAACTGGTAGAAAACTCATTGGATGCTTCTGCAACAATGATAGAAGTTACTCTTGGACGTAACGGCCTGGATCTGATACAAGTAAAAGATAACGGAAAAGGTTTTGAAAAGGACGATGTGGAAGTCGCTTTTTTGAGGCATGCTACGAGTAAAATCAGTTCCGCTGACGATCTTTTCAACATTGGCTCGTATGGGTTTCGAGGTGAAGCCCTTGCAGCGATCTGTGCTGTTTCGAAGGTCCAACTTGTGACCAAGTCCGCTCATGATCCCCTTGGAACGAAATACATAATTGAGGGTGGAACACCGGTTTCTCTTACCGAGGTAGGGGCGCCGGAGGGAACGATCATTCAGGTAAAGGAACTGTTTTATAACACTCCTGCCAGAATGAAATTTCTCCGGAAGGATGTGGCTGAGGGGAATGCTGTGGAGCAGCTGATGAATCATTTGGCCCTATCTAACCCGGATGTTTCATTTCAGTTGATAAGAGATGGCAAGACTACTGTACGCACAAGCGGACAAGGACTTTACAACACGATATACGAATTGTATCCGCGCGATCTTTCTTCCAATTTGATAGAGGTGAACTATTCATCTGATGCCGGAATTGTAGTGAAAGGATATCTTGTTGAACCTCGTTTTTCACGTCCGAGCAGATCTCTTCAGCACATCTCCATCAACGGGAGATATATTAAAAGCAGAACAATTCAGGCAGCAGTTGAAGAAGCATGCCGAACGTTTGTAATGCAGGGAAGATTTCCTGTTTTTGTGATCGATGTTTTGATGGATCTTTCCGATGTGGATGTAAATGTTCATCCTGCGAAGACGGAGGTTCGTTTCAAGAATGAACGGGAAGTGACTGGAGCCGTATATCACGCGGTACAAAACGCAATCGCATCCACTAAAGAAAAGGTCAGCAATTACGTCTTTGATAAAGTTGTTACAGAAAGTACTGATTTGACCGCTTCCGATAGCAGTCAAGCAAAGCCGAGCTTCGAACATAGGCCTACAATTACCGCACCAAGCGATGCAGTAATGCGGCCGATCAAGAAGGAGATGTATCGTCCGGCTCAGCCTTCTGCTCAGGATTATTCTTCCTACAGGGATTCGGACCTTCCTTTTCAGCAAATCACCAATACGGCTTTGAAGCATACACTTCATGACATTGAAAAAGAAACGCCTCAGTATGCGTTTGAAGAACATCTTTTGGGAGATGAGACGTCTACACTCAAGGTCTTAGGTGAGATTTTTAACACCTATATCGTCGCCCAGAATAACGAGAATCTTATTTTGATCGATATGCATGCTGCCCATGAACGGATTCTGTTTGAAGAACTAAGAAATAAAGATATAAGGATATCATCGCAACTTCTGATGGAGCCGATCATTATTTCACTGAGCCCGGATGAGAAACAGGCGATTCTGGATAATGTTGCTGCATTGGATGAACTGGGTTTTAAGGTAGAAGAAATAGGACAGAATGAGGTCGCTGTCAGGGAGATTCCTACATACCTGAAGATGGGGGCTGTTGAAGGTTCCGTCATAGAAATGGCGGATCAGCTGGTTAATTCCCGCGAAGATCTCACTTTTGAGGCAAAGGAGTGGCTGATGCATTCTGTCTCCTGCAGAGCTGCAATCAAAGCGGGACATAGAGCAACAAATGAGGAGCTGGTATCCCTTACATCCAAGATCCTATGCGGTTCAGTTCCTAAATACTGTCCGCATGGCAGACCTGTTTATGTCCTTCTTTCAAAATCGGATCTAGAAAAATCATTTGGACGACAGATGTGAAAATGAACACGATATATCTTGGGGGGCCGACCGCATCGGGAAAAACGGAAGTGGCCATTCGTCTGGCAGAACGTTTGAACGGAGAGATTGTATCCTGTGACTCAATGCAGATCTATCGGTATCTGAGTATCGGTACGGCGAAACCGACGTCGGCAGAGCAGGAGCGGTGCAGACATTGGCTTGTGGATTTTCTTGAGCCGAGTCAGGAATATAGTGTATATGAATATGTGAAAGATGCCAGAGAGGCTATAAGTGATATTCTGTCCCGTGGCAAAGTACCGATCGTTGTTGGAGGGACAGGGTATTACATGTCTTCTCTGTTGCATGAAACTCCGTATAGTATTCACAAGGATACAGGTTTTTCTGATATTGTTTCGAAAGAATATGATATGCCGGGAGGACCGGAGAAGCTTCTGAGGGAGATCACTGAGGCCGATCCTGATCATGGAGAGAAACTATCTGTTCGGGACAGGAAACGAATCATTAGAGCGGTTGAACTATTAAGGACCACCGGTTCGACGTATTCATATTCTCCGGATATTATCAAGGAAAACGATAACTTCTTATTTTTGTTCTCTTTTTGTGACAGGAAAAAATTATATGAACGAATCGAGAAGAGAATCGATATCATGGTTCAAAACGGATTGCTCGATGAAGCGAGATATGTATTTGATAACCGGGAGTCTTTTAAAACCGCTGCGGCTGCAATTGGATATAAAGAGTTTTTTCCCTTTTTTCAGGAAGAGGCTTCACTTGAGGAATGTATCGCTGAACTGAAAAAGGCCACCAGGCACTATGCAAAGAGACAGATCACGTGGTTTAAAAGGGAAAGACATATAGATATCCGGGTGGACTCAATGTCGACGGATGAGATAATTGATCATATTATTCAGAATCTTTGATTATTAAAGGAATTGTTTCGTGAAAAAGTATGTTCCAAAAATAATGGGGATCGTTCTGGTGTTACTTGTGACACTGTACTTTGTTTTCCAGATATACTTTGTAGTTTCTCCGAATTACAGAACAGAAGTGGCATCTCTGTTCGAAGTTACCGATGAGATCACTGCGGAAGGAACCGTTGTTCGAAGTGAGAAAGTCGCTCACTCTGATTCCGGTGTAAAGTATTTTATCGTTTCAGACGGTGACAAAGTTGCTGCCGGTTCTGTGGTTGCAGAAAGGTACGAAAGCTCAACGGTTGCGGTTAAAAGCATTGAGTTGGATCTGTTGAGACAGGAGTCTGCTGTCCTTGCAAGTATTCAGAGTGGAAACAGGGGATCAGCGAACCTCTCTTCATTGAACAGAAGTATATACAACAATCTATCCAATTATATGGATGATATTCTGAGCGGTGATTTTACTGGAATTGGCAGTGAGAAAATTGAACTCGTATCGCTGTTTGGAGCTTACGCTTTATCATCCGGGGGAGAAATGGATGTTCAGGAAAGGCTTGATGAAGTTAATCACCAGATTGCTGAGTTATCCAGAGAAAGCCTTCATCCCAGTGGACAGATTTTTACAGCAGATTCCGGGTACTTTATCTCATTTATCGATGGATGCGAGGATATCCTGCATTCTGAAGACCTTGAATCAATGACCGTAAAGGAAATCGTTGATAAAGTTAATCTCGCTCATTCTTCCTATTCATACAATGACTCGGATTATAAAATCCTTTCTGACTTCAGCTGGCAATATGTATGTCATATGACTGAAGATCAAGCGTCCAGACTTCGCACAGGAAGAACCTATACTCTCAGTTTCAAATACAGCTCCGCAGGAGATATTCCGGCCAGGGTTTCAGCGATAAAAAAGGACGAAACATCGCAGGAGGTCATCGTTGTCTTCGATGTGGAGAGACTGAATCCCTCTATAGCTCTTCTTAGAAATGAAGATGTAACAATCAAGTTTTACAATTACAGCGGTATTCGGGTGCGAAGGAGTTCCTTGCGATTGGTCGATGGTGAATTAGGTGTCTTTATAAAATATGGTGACACGGTCAAATTCAGAAAGGTCAACATCATATACGAGACAGATGATTTCATTGTCTCCGGTTTGGATGATGATGGGGATGGTTATCTTACCATGTATGACGAAGTGATCGTCACAGGTAAGGACCTGTATGTTGATAAAAAGCTTGCTTAATATCGAAATGATTGACAAAGCAGAGGGTTAATACTTACAATAACAAGGATAAAAGACGGAGATTAAGAGGGCAGACTCACCTCTGGTACAGAGAGCCGTTGGTAGGTGCGAAGCGGTGCAGACGAGTCATGCTGTCGCTTATGAGTCCGACATCTGAGAAATGGTATTAGGGTGTCGCGTATTACCTGCGTTAAAGGTATCAAAGAGGCTGATAATTGTCAGCAATGCGGGTGGTACCGCGGCAATCGTATTGTCGTCCCGGAGCATGGCTCCGGGACTTTATTTATTGGAGGAAAAATGAAGGAATTAGAGAAACAGTACAATCCGAAAGAGGTCGAAAGCAAGACCTATAAGTTCTGGATGGATCATAACTATTTCCATGCTGTTTGTGATCCCGAGAAAAAGCCATATACCATCGTAATGCCCCCGCCAAACATCACAGGACAGCTTCACATGGGGCATGCCTTGGACATGACTCTGCAGGATGTGCTGATCCGCACGAAAAGGATGCAGGGTTATTCCGCGCTTTGGCTTCCTGGCACTGACCATGCCGCAATTGCTACTGAGGCTAAAATTGTGGAGGCTATGCGCAAAGAGGGCATTAGCAAAGAGGATCTTGGCAGAGAAAAGTTCCTTGAGAGAGCATGGGCCTGGAAAGAACAGTACGGAAACAGGATCAACGAGCAGATCAAATCTCTCGGAAGCTCCTGCGACTGGGAGAGAGAACGCTTTACCATGGATGAAGGCTGCTCTGATGCAGTGCTTGAAGTTTTTTTGAAACTGTATGAGAAAGGCCTGATTTATCGCGGAGAGAGGATCATAAACTGGTGTCCTCACTGCCATACTTCCATCTCTGACGCTGAAGTGGAATTTAAGGAGCAGGATGGCTTTTTCTGGCACCTTCGTTATCCTTTTGCAGATGGATCCGGTTACCTCGAACTGGCTACTACCAGACCAGAAACACTTCTTGGCGATACTGCCGTAGCTGTAAATCCTTTAGATGAAAGATACAAGGATGCTGTCGGCAAAATGCTGATCCTTCCTCTTGTGGGGCGTGAGATCCCTGTAGTCGCTGATGAATACGTCGAGATGGATTTTGGAACTGGTGTTGTGAAGATCACTCCTGCTCATGATCCGAATGACTACGAAGTAGGATTGCGCCATAACCTTCCCATCATTAATGTCATGGACGAGAGTGCCGTTATTAATGAAAATGGCGGTAAATACTGCGGTATGACCAGGGAAGAGTGTCGGAAGCAGATCGTGAAGGATCTCGAGGAAGGTGGCTACCTTGTTGAAATAGAACCGTACAAACACAATGTCGGAACATGCTATCGATGCGGTACAAACATCGAGCCTGCGTTGAGCAAACAGTGGTTCGTCAAGATGCAGCCGCTTGCTGATCCTGCAATCAAGGCCGTGGAAGAAAACAGGGTTCGGTTTGTTCCGGATCGTTTTTCCAAGACATACTTCAACTGGATGTACAATATCAAGGATTGGTGCATTAGCCGTCAGCTTTGGTGGGGTCACAGAATACCTGCTTATTATTGTGATGATTGCGGAGAAATGGTCGTCTCCAAATCGATGCCTGAAGTTTGTCCGAAATGCGGAAAGACTCACTTCCATCAGGACGAAGATACTTTGGATACCTGGTTCTCATCCGCGCTTTGGCCGTTCTCTACTCTTGGCTGGCCGAAGGAGACTGATGAACTGAAGTATTTCTATCCGACCAACACTTTGGTGACCGGATATGACATCATCTTCTTCTGGGTTGCCCGTATGGTATTCTCCGGAATAGAACAAATGGGTGATATTCCTTTCGATACGGTCTTTATACACGGGCTTGTCAGGGATTCTCAGGGTCGCAAAATGTCAAAATCTTTAGGAAACGGTATCGATCCTATTGAGGTAATCAACCAGTTTGGTGCGGATGCGCTGAGATTTATGCTCGCATCCAGTGTCAGCCCTGGAAATGATATGCGTTATTCCGAGGAAAAGATCACAGCTGCAAGGAACTTCTGCAATAAAATCTGGAACGCTGGACGGTTTATCCTCATGAATGACGTGAGCGGGGTCGAACCTGACGTTCTTCCTGATCAACTTACCGTAGAGGATCAGTGGATTCTCTCTAAACTTTCCAATGTAATTGCAGAAGTCACGGATAATCTCGAAAAGTATGAACTTGGTATTGCGGCGAACAAAGTGTACGATTTCGCGTGGGATGTCTTCTGTGACTGGTATGTTGAACTTGCCAAGCTCCGCCTGAATTCTGGGGATGCATCTGCTGCAGCAAACTGTAAGCAGGTTCTCGTATTTGTCTACACAAATATTCTGAAGATGCTTCATCCGTTCATGCCGTTTATTACGGAAGAGATCTATTCTGCAATTCCCACAGCATGTGAAAGTATCATGATTTCCGATTGGCCATCCTATAAAGCTCCTGAATCATTCGGAGCGAAAGAGGAAGACTTCGAAAAGATCATGAATGTGATTAAGGCTGTTCGTGTTCTGAGAGCAGAGAAAAATGTTCCACCTTCAAAACTGCTCGACCTTACCATAGAAACAGCTCAAAAGGCTGTTTTTGAAGCTGGCATAAGCTTTATTCAGCGTTTGGCGAAGGCAGAAACAGTTACTGTAACTGAAAAGGCAGACATTGCAGATGCTGTTCAGGGTGTGACTGATGTTGCTAGAGTGCTTATTCCTTATTCCGAGCTTGTTGATCGGGAGAAGGAGATCGAGAAGCTTAACCGAGAACTTGCTTCTTTGGAGAAGGATAAGAAGGGGCTTGAAGGAAGACTGAATAATCCTCAGTTCCTGTCAAAGGCTCCGGAAAATGTAGTGCAAGGGGAGAGAGAGAAACTTGCACGACTGGAAGCGAAGAAGACACTGATTCTCGAAAGCTTGGAGAAGCTTCACTAAGAAGGAATAAATGGGAATCCAAAGGGAGAGAGATCACCTTTTGGATTCCCATAATCCAGATAACAGATTTGTATGATAGTTGCGCATATAGATGTAAATTTATGCTTGACTTCTCACAAGACTTATATTATTCTAATAAAGCGCTTTGAAAAAAGCATCATATATGGCCCGGTAGTTCAGTTGGTTAGAACGCTAGCCTGTCACGCTAGAGGTCGTGAGTTCGAGCCTCATCCGGGTCGCCATATGCTTCTGTAGCTCAGTTGGTAGAGCAGAGGACTGAAAATCCTCGTGTCGTTGGTTCGATTCCGACCGGAAGCACCATTAATGCGGGTTTAGCTCATCTGGTAGAGCGCCACCTTGCCAAGGTGGAGGTAGCGAGTTCGAGCCTCGTAACCCGCTCCATTTTTTATCTGGCGCCTTAGCCAAGTGGTAAGGCAGCAGTCTGCAAAACTGCTATGCTCCAGTTCAAATCTGGAAGGCGCCTCCAACGCATAAAAGACGGAGTATTCATGCTCCGTCTTTTTGATGTATAATTTCTTTTAGTTACAGATTTAGGAGTTTTCGATATGCTTAAATCTATTTTTGTTTGTACCAACTGCGGTTCTACTACTTCGAAATGGTACGGTCGATGCCCGTCTTGCGGAGAGTGGAACACGCTTGAGGAGAATACTGTAGAAACAGGGAAGAAGGGAACGAAAAGCAATTCTCATCCAGGCAGCGTTCTTACGATTCCGCTTTCTGACGTGGAGGGCGTAGAAGAGATCCGGTACACAACAGGGATTGGTGAGTTGGATCGGGTATTGGGCGGCGGCATTGTGAAAGGCTCTGTCGTATTGCTTGGAGGCGAGCCAGGATCAGGAAAATCTACTCTTCTTCTGCAGATGTGCGGACATGTTTGTGAAACAGCATCGGTTCTCTATATTTCAGGCGAGGAATCTGCGCGTCAGATCAAATTAAGAGCGGATAGATTGGGTGTTAATTCCGAGAATCTGCTGATTGCGAATGAGACCGATGTCGGAAAAATCGGAAACCTTATTCAAGCTGACAAACCCGACTTATGTATTATAGATTCCATTCAGACAATGGAGATCGAGGGAGTGACATCGTCAGCAGGAAGCATCGTACAGGTAAGAGAATGTGCGTCAGCTTTAACCAGAACTGCGAAATCACTAGGGATTCCGATCTTCATTGTCGGTCATGTAAATAAAGATGGTGCGATTGCCGGTCCAAAGGTAATGGAACATATCGTTGATACGGTAATGTACATCGAAGGGGACAGATATCTCGCTCTTAGGATTTTACGTTGTGTGAAGAACAGATTCGGTTCTACCAATGAGATAGGGATATTTGATATGACTGACAAAGGACTGGTTCCCGTTGCTAACCCAAGTATGATTCTGCTTGAAGGAAGAAATGAGAATCTGTCCGGTTCCTGTCTTACGTGTATCATGGAAGGTACTAGACCGGTTTTAGCAGAGATACAATCCTTGACCTCTAAAACAGCTTTTTCTGTTCCGAGAAGAACTGCGGATGGTTATGATTATAATCGTGCAAACTTGATTATAGCCGTCCTGGAGAAAAGGGCTGGATATTATATCAGTGCTTTGGATGTATATCTAAATGTTACAGGGGGAATTCGCCTTGACGAAACAGCCAGTGATCTGGCCGTGGCGATAAGTATTGTATCTTCAATACTGGATAAAACGTTACCAGAAGGAACGGTTGCCTTTGGAGAAATCGGATTGGGGGGAGAGATACGTAGTGTACGGGATCCGCATATACGTGTTAAGGAATTAGAGAAACTAGGCTTTAAACGTTGTATTCTTCCAAAAGCGAATTTACGTAAATTGAATTCCAAAGATTATGATATCGAACTCATTGGTTTGTCCAGCGTAAAAGAAATTGGAAAATTACTTAAATAAAAAAGGCTCTTTCAGTGAAAATCCGTAAATGGAATTTTACTGAGAGAGCCTTGGATTTATACAGGGAATGTGGTAGAATTCATTATAAGCAATTTCGCTAAATGAAAGTTTAGCGAAGCGCAGGGAAGGTTTAAACATATATTCGCGGATTATGCATTATGGTCTTCTTGTCCTGCGCATCGTTTGTCCACGGCCTATTTATCGTATTAGTTTATATATTTATCATTATTTATTATTGTTAGGACTAATTTATGAAATACGCTGGATGCCCTCCAATTATTCGAGAATTCCTTTTATATTTAGAAACGATTCGCAATTTATCATCTCGTACGGTTAATGCGTACTGGATTGATTTACGTACGTTCTTTCGTTATATGTATCATTATCGTAATCTAGTCGATCCGGATATTCCGTTCGGTGATATTTCTATTGAAGACCTAACGATCGATTTTATTAAGACGATCACACAATTAGACATATACGAGTATTTACACTATACGATGAACAGCCGCGATAATAATGCCAATACCCGTTCTCGTAAAATCTCGGCATTACGGTCATATTTTAAGTACTTAACAGTAAAGGTCCATAAGTTAGAGGATAATCCTGTTAAGGATCTTGAAGTTCCCTCCTTAAAGAAGAGCCTTCCCAGATATCTTTCACTTGATGAGAGTGTTTCTTTGCTGAATGCAGTAGAGGGCGATTTTGCTTCTAGAGATTATTGTATGATTACCCTCTTTCTGAATTGTGGTATGAGGTTATCAGAGTTATGCGGCATTAATATAAACGACATTCATGAAGAGACGATCACAATTACAGGTAAAGGTAATAAAGAACGTCAGGTATACCTGAATACAGCATGCAAGAAAGCGATAGCAAGATACTTCCGCGACCGTAATCAAAGGACGTATGCTCATAAAGACAGACAAGCTTTATTTCTAAGCAGAACTGGAAGCCGCCTGACACCAAGAAGAGTTGAGCAGATCGTAAACGGTTATTTGGAGAAAGCGGGGCTTTCCGGACAAGGCTATACGGTACATAAGTTGAGACATACAGCCGCTACTTTGATGTATCGGTACGGTGATGTGGATATTCTGACGTTAAAAGAAATACTTGGACATGCTCACACATCTACAACGGAGATATATACACACCTTGATGATAAACGGCTAAAAGAAGCAGCAGATGCTTCCCCACTATCTGAACTTGAATACCAGAACAAAAAGAAAGGAGCCGATTAAAGGCTCCTTTTCCTTTATGTAATTAGTCTTTCTTGTCAGCTTTCTTATCGGTTTTACTATCAGAAGTAAGATCAAGCTTTTCAACTTCCTGAACTGCCCATTTCATTAATCTGACTTTGACGCGATCGGAACCCGTCTCAATGAGCAAAGTGTCATCTTTAACGCTAACGACACGACCAACGATTCCGCCGATTGTGGTTACTCCGTCGCCTACTTCAATGCTGTTACGCATTTCAGCCTGTTGTTTATCACGAACTCTCTGCGGGCGTATCACCATGAAGTACATCATTACGAGCATTACGCCCAGCAATACGAATGAATAGTAATCTTGAAAAGGCATAATAATATTTCTCCTCCAAACTCTAATTGCGAACATTATATAACACTTAATGGTAATTAGACAAGGAATTAAATCCTGGAATCCAAGCGGTCAGCATATGTGTCAGCAAATTCATCAAAGCGGTCTTCTGCTATAGCGGATCGAATCTCTTCCATCAAGTAGTTGTAGAAATACAGATTATGCATTACACACAGCCTAAGACCAAGGATCTCATTTGCTTTTATCAGATGATGAATGTATGCCCTTGAAAAACCTTTCCCGCAAACAGGACAATTGCAACTGGGATCTATCGGCCTCTGGTCCAGTTCATATTTTTTGTTATTGATGTTAATGATACCGTCCCATGTGAACAGATGCCCGTGTCTACCGTTTCTTGCCGGCATTACACAGTCAAACAAGTCTACGCCAAGCCTTACAGAGTTAATAATGTTTCCTGGCGTGCCTACCCCCATTAGATATCGAATTTTATCTTTGGGGGCGTGAGGTTCGACGATATCTATGATATGATACATCACTTCCGCAGGTTCTCCGACGGCAAGACCACCGATAGCGTATCCATCACAGTCAAGTTTGGCGATCTCTTTCATGTGTTCGATACGGAGATCATCAAAAGTGGCTCCCTGATTGATTCCGAATAGCAATTGGTGGGGGTTGACTGCATCGGGTGCGCTGTTGCACTCTTTCATGGCCTTCTGACATCTGAGCAGCCATCGATATGTTCTTTCAACGGAGCGAGAAGCATATTCATATGTGGCCGGGTTTTGAACGCATTCGTCGAATGCCATAGCTATAGTGCTCCCCAAACGCGACTGTATCCTCATACTTTCTTCGGGGCCTATAAAAATCTTCCGTCCATCTACGTGTGAGTTGAATGTAACGCCTTCTTCTTTAATATTTCTCAATTTCGCTAAAGAAAACACCTGAAAACCACCACTGTCTGTAAGCACAGGACCATTCCACTTCGTCATCTCCCGGATTCCGCCTAATTGGTGGATAAGCTCTTCGCCCGAGCGCACATGCAGATGATAGGTGTTGGACAGCATTACCTGACATTTTATTTCCTGGAGATCCGCTGAGGATAACCCACCCTTGATAGCTCCGGCTGTAGCTACATTCATAAATGCAGGGGTCTGAAAATCGCCATGCACGGTATGAAAGTGACCAAGTCTGGCCCTGCCGTCTTGTTTGATAAGTGAAAACATTGACTCTTCCCCTTTTAGATAATTATCCCGTTTAAATGGTCCATTTCATGCTGAATGATCTGAGCAGTAAAGCCTGAGAAGGCCTTGATTTGAGGAATAAATGATTCGTCAAAATACTGAACTACGATATCTTCATATCGGGATGCGGGTCTGATGCCGGTCAATGAGAGGCAGCCTTCTTGTGTATGATACAAGCGACTTTTCTTAATAATCCTGGGATTAAGCATGACGGTGTTTACTTCCGCATCTGTGAAGATGATGACCTTTTTCTTGTAGCCTATCATATTGGCGGCCATTCCTACACATTCCTCTTTGTGGTATTCCAAGGTGTCCCTAAGGTCGGTAGCGATGTACAGGTCATCTTTTGTTGCTTCTGAAGACTTCTGGCCAAGAAATAAAACGTCTTTAACAATAGGTTTGATCATGGACTTACTGTATAAACATCGCATCTCCAAAACTGAAGAAGCGATACTTATCCTCCACGGCATGCTTATAAGCGTTCATTGTATTGTCATATCCGGCAAATGCGCTTACGAGCATAATAAGTGTGCTTTCAGGAAGATGAAAATTGGTTATTAAAGCGTCCATAACATTAAAATGGAATCCGGGGTAAATGAAAATGCTGGTGTCTTCATGACAAGGACATATACAACCATGTTTTGCATATACGGACTCCAGAGTTCTGCAGGAGGTGGTCCCGGTGCAGATTACTCTCCTTCCCTCGTCTTTTGCACGCTGAATAATAGCGGCGTTCTTCTCATCTATAGAGTAGGATTCCGTATGCATGATATGTTTGGAAATATCTTCTTCCTTTACAGGACGAAATGTCCCTAATCCTACATGAAGTGTCACTTCAGCGATTTCTACACCTTTTTCTTTGATGGATTCAAGCAACTCCTCAGTATAGTGAAGGCCTGCCGTCGGGGCAGCAGCTGATCCGAGAGGCTTTGCATAAACTGTTTGGTAGTCGTCGTTATTCTCAAGTTCTTTTGTAATGTAGGGAGGAACCGGCATTTTTCCCACTTGGTCCAGGATGTTGTAGAAGTTCTCCCCTTCCGGGTATGTAAATTCAACGACTCTTTTTCCGTCTTCCAGATAATCCTCCACAAAGGCGGAAAGTTTATCCGAGATTACGACTTCGGTGTTCTTGTGAAGTCTTTTTCCTGGACGAACCAAACACTCCCAGGTGCTGTTTCCCAATTGCTTGAGAAGAAGTATCTCGACATTGGCACCCGTCTTTTTTGTGCCGTAAAGCCTGGCAGGAATAACCTTGCTGTTGTTGATTACTATGACATCACCTTTGTTAAGATACTCTTTTATATCATAAAAAATTCTGTCTTCAAGTGCCCCGGTTTGACGATCCATAACTAACAAGCGGGAGTGGTCTCTTGGCTCAACAGGAAACTGGGCAATCAGTTCTTGAGGTAAATCATAATAAAAATCTGACTTCGTCATTATAATATCCCTTCTCAATAAGTAACTTCGTAATTATATTAACTACACAAACACTTTGCAAGGAAGAAGCACATAGTCTATTAAGATATGAGTGTATAGAGCGAGCGTATGTGGAGAATGGTATCCGTTATACGGCTTTATAATATGGATTAATCATATAGTATTTCATTTCCCAAAGATGTGGGTTTTGGATTGAATCTTCCACTATGACTATGTTATCATACTGATAATTTGGTGTTTTAGAAGGGATACATAATCTATGGAACAATTTGTGTATGAATTATTCGGAAACCTAACCAATCTTGACTACAAGATGGTTATCATGTGGATCATTGGCGGCGTCCTGATCTATCTGGCAATTGCCAAAGAGATGGAACCGTCCTTGCTCCTCCCTATGGGATTCGGTGCAATCCTTGTTAACTTGCCGATGTCCGGAGTAATCACTCAGGTCATTAACGGCGAAGAAGAAGTTGGTGCATTTGATGTGTTGTTCAATGCCGGAATTGCAAATGAGTTGTTTCCTCTCATTTTGTTCATCGGCATTGGGGCAATGATTGACTTTGGTCCTCTTCTTTCCAATCCAAAGCTTATGCTGTTTGGCGCTGCTGCTCAGTTCGGAATCTTTTTCACCTTGAGCATGGCTTCCTTGTTTGGTTTTAGCATGCAGGACGCGGCATCTATCGGTATCATTGGCGCTGCTGACGGCCCGACCGCAATCTTTGCTGCTAACTATTTTAATTCCAACTATAAGGGTGCTATCTTTGTTGCCGCGTATTCTTATATGGCACTTGTACCGATTGTTCAGCCTCCTGTTATTCGCGCGTTGACCTCTAAAAAGGAAAGACTGATTCGTATGAATTACGAGCCGCAATCTGTATCTCAGACAACAAAGATTCTTTTCCCGATCGTAATCAGCATTGTTGTTGGACTTGTTGCTCCTAGATCTGTTGCTCTTATCGGATTCCTGATGTTTGGTAACCTGATCCGTGAATGCGGTGTATTGAATGGCCTTTCCGAGTCTGCTCAGAATGAGCTTGCAAACCTTGTAACGATTTTCCTTGGTATTACAGTCGCAACTCAGATGGCAGCCGATAAGTTCCTTAAAAAAGAAACATTAATGATTATGGCGCTTGGCCTTGTTGCTTTCGTATTTGATACTGCTGGTGGTGTCATGTTTGCTAAGGTCATTAACCTCTTCCTCCCTGAAGGAAAGAAACTCAACCCCATGATCGGCGCGACTGGTATATCCGCTTTCCCGATGTCTGCTCGTGTTGTACATAAGATGGGACTTGAAGAAGATAACCAGAACTTCCTGCTTATGCAGACAATTGGCGTTAATGTGTCCGGACAGATCTGTTCTGTCATTGCAGGCGGTATCGTCATGAACTTAATTGCGAGAGGTTAAAAATATGGAAATCAATATAGCTCAATTCTTGGCCAGTCTGCTTATCATGCTTAAAGGAATGGTTGGTATCTTCGTCGTTATTGGTATCATTTTCCTTTCCACACTGGTGCTGAATAAAGTTTTTAAAGGTAAATAATTACTGCTATAGGTTATAAACAATGGCGGATCCGATTAAGGATCCGCCATAGTTTTATTCCCATGATATATGAACTAATCCGGAATCAGGATTGAGGTTCTTCTTTGTAAATATGTATCAAACCAGCTTTTTGCATCTCGATTAAAACTACCAGGGTGATAGGAAGGCCAAACATACCTAAGATGCCCACCGTCCGGAGTCCTACATACATACATATAAGAGCTAAAACTGGATGAAGTCCTACCCGGTTCCCTACTATCCTCGGTTCAGCAAACTGACGTATGATCTGCATAGCAATAAAACCGACTAAAAGAATAATAGCTTGTTTGTAATTGTTTGTAAGAACGTCAATAATCATCCAGGGAATCATAACGGTTGAGGTTCCTACAATGGGCATGATGTCAAATAAAGCAACGCCGGCAGCTACCAAAACAGGTCTCTCTACTCTTGCGATCGTGAACAGTATCGACAATTCTATAAATGTCAGAAAGAGGATGGTCATGTAGGAAATAAGGTATTTTCCCACAGTGTGGATAAAATGATTCTTAAAGTGGACGCAGTAATCGACGGTTTTAGGTGACAACTGTCTTTTGATAAAAGCGACAATACGGTCATAATCAAAAGAGATGAAATATGCTGAAATGATGATCATGAGGAATCTCATCAGCAAAGAAGGAAGATTGGAAACGAGATTTGTAGTCAGAGAAACAATGCGAACAGACATCCCGGAGACCAAGCTTCCGATAGAAGATAGAATATTGTTGGCTGTAGATTCTAGAACAGATCCTATTGTCGGTCCCAGTTCGTCGATGATATCAAAGTGCTCATACCATTGGAGCAACTCAGTGACGTACGGTTCTATATTCCTGGCATAGAATGTAGGCAGTCTTGTAAAGAATATTTTAGCCCAGTCAACTACTTTTACCCCAAGTATGATCAAAAGCAGCGCCAGAATCACAATTACAAGAGTAATAA
This sequence comes from uncultured Faecalibacterium sp., assembly GCA_964599695.1. Classification (GTDB taxonomy): domain Bacteria; phylum Bacillota; class Clostridia; order Oscillospirales; family Ruminococcaceae; genus RUG11783. The sequence goes on along the minus strand of CAZRGP010000002.1, from coordinate 119,302 downwards.
TGAGGATCGAACACATCTTCTTGCTCATGCCTGAGTGTTCTGAGAATATTGCTATCGGCTTATGGAAGGCATAAGCGATAAGGAATCCGATAAAGAACGGCATTATATAATGAAAGCCATAACGGAAAAAGAGAATGACCAGAATACCTATTACACCGTAGTAGGCGGCATTGATCAGAAATCTTACATGTTTGTCCAAAGCAGTGATTACTCCTTTAAATGATCCTGCGCAATAGAAAGCATTTCTTCTGCATTTTTTAGCGAAATTGATGTGAGGTTTTCCCCTGAGATGATCCGGGCCAGTTCCTCAACACGTTGTTTATGATCCAAGCTTTTGACGGAGGTATAGGTTCTTCCGCCGATAACGCTTTTTTCAATTTTTAGATGGTTATTCGCATAAGCTGCTACCTGCGCGCTATGCGTAACACATATTACTTGATGGGAAAGTGATATCTGTTTTAACTTCTCCCCTATTTTCTGGGCACTTTTTCCACTGACACCAGTATCGATCTCGTCGAAAATCAATGTAGCAACGCCATCTTTTTCTGCCAGAACATTTTTTATGGCAAGCATGATTCTTGCCATTTCGCCTCCGGAGGCGATCTTGGAAAGCGCTTTTGGCGTTTCTCCCGGGTTTGTAGAAATCAGAAATTCGATTTGATCCATTCCGGAAGGGGTGAGTTCCTTCGTCCGTCTGTGGTCTATTTCAAGTTCCACAGTAGGCATGTTGAGATAGGATAACTCGTTTTTAATCTCTTTAGAAAACTTCAAAAATGCATCCAAACGCTTTTTTGAAAGAGATTGAGCTAGTTTAATCGCCTGAGCTTTCTTTTCTTTAAACTCTGTTTTTAACTGATCCAGAAGCTCATCAGACATTACGATCTGATTTAGTTCTTTCCGGGCGTTTTCAGCGTAAGTGATAATATCGGGAATAGTCTCACCGTATTTCTTCTTTAGTTTATATATCAGGTCCAACCGGTCTTCCAGAGTTTCCATTTCATTTGGATCGTATTCAAATGAAGACAGTATTTGTTGAATAGTGCTGATTATATCTCTAAGCTCGAAATAGGAATCATTGATTCGGGAAGCAACAGAGTCAATTTTATCTGACAATGCGCGGATGTGTTCTAACTCATTTGAAGCGGATAAAACATGATCAAGGGAAGTTGTTCCATCCGGAGAGTCGCTTTCATCCATCAAGGAAACAGCATTATGCAATGAAGAAGTTATACGTTCTGAGTTCTTAAGGACAATTCTCCTATTTTGAAGTTCTGTCTCCTCTTCCGGCTTCAGATCTGCCTGTTCAATCTCGTTAAGTTGATACGTGAGGAGATCTATACGGTTTGACTTCTCATTCTCATTCATCTGAAGACTGGAAATACGCTTTTGCAAATCAAGCAGTTCTTCAAATGTTATCTGATATTCCTGCACATCACGCTCGAGGTCAGAATAACGATCCAGGATATTGATGTGCTTATCCGGATCAAGAAGTTCCTGATTATCAAGCTGACCGTGTATATTGACGAGGTTTTGACATAATTCCCGTACAATAGATGCAGTAGCAGGTTTTCCATTGATGCGGCAAAGGCTCCGTCCTTCTGCAAATACTTCACGAGAAAGAATCAGGACATCCGAAGAGTCATATCCCTGATCTGCCATGGCAGCTTTGAGAGAGGACGGAACATTGTCAAAAGTAGCGACGATCGAAGCCTTGTCAGCACCGCTGCGGACGATTTCCTTATTAGTGCGGTTGCCTAGTATCGCATTAATCGAGTCGATGAGAATAGATTTTCCAGCTCCCGTTTCACCGGTGAGCACATTAAACCGTTTCTCGAAGGAGACGACGGCTTTTTCTATTACAGCGACGTTTTCGATTTGCAATTCACAAAGCATTTCGATTCCTCTTACAGTTTCTAACGGATCCTATTATAGTTTAGTGGTCCAATTCCAAATGCGCGCTTCTGATTACGTCATCAATGTTGAAGGAGTTAGAAGCGGAGTTTTTCTCCACATAAGCCAAGAATTCTATATTACCTTTTGGCCCTTTGATAGGTGAATAATCCAAAGCGAGAATGCCAAAGCCGTTTTTCTCTAAAAATGAGGTGATATCCTCTAACACTTCTTTGTGTACAGAAGGATCACGGATTACTCCGTTCTTCCCTATTTTATTTTTCCCTGCTTCGAACTGAGGCTTGATCAAGATCACTCCCTGACCATGATCATTCATAAGGTCATAGACAGCGGGAAGGATCAGTTTCACGCTTATAAAGGAGACATCCATCGAGAAGAAATCGAGATTGTCCGGGATGACCTCATGCGTAAGATAACGTGCATTTGTTCTTTCAAGACAAACTACACGGGGATCGTTTCTTAACGACCATGCCAACTGCCCATATCCCACATCAACTGCGTAGACTTTTGAGGCATTATTCTGAAGCATGCAGTCTGTAAAACCGCCGGTTGAAGATCCTATATCAGCGCAGATTCGTCCCTTAAGGTCAAGACCATAGTTATTGATAGTTTTTTCAAGTTTATAACCGCCTCGGCTTACATACTTGAGCGTATCCGAGATTACGATCTCGACGGTTTCCTCAAACTCAGTTCCTGCCTTTAACTGCTTTTCGTTGTTCACATAAACGACGCCAGACATAATCATCGCTTTCGCTTTTTCACGGCTTTCAGACAGCCCGCGTTCACTGATTAAGACGTCAAGTCTCTTTTTCATTTCCTAAGAAATCCCTTATCATATTATAGAGCGAATTACTGTCCAGACCATACAGTTCTAACTGTCTTTCCACACTGGCCTGTCGGATATGGTTGTCATTGACAGCACGTATCGTGAGATTTTTAGAACTCGTCATATTTCTTCCGAATTGTTCTGCAATTCCCCCTGAAAGGATCCCTTCCTCGATGAAGAGCACATGATCATACTCATCTGCCAGCTTTGAAGCTTCCTCAACAATCGGGAATATCTGATTCAGTTTCAGAACATCAACGGAAACTCCTTCCGCTTTAAGCATTTGAGCAGCGTTTAAAGCTTCAGCAAAGGTTCTTCCGTAAGTGACGAGTAGAAGAGGCGCTGCTTCTGTCTCGCTCGACTGAATATGGTCAAAAAGATTGCCCGTACAACGGTAATTGCTTATCCGTCTGTCTTCTTTCCCTCGGGGATATCTGATTGCTCTGGGCCCCTTTTCATCCATCAATTTATTCAGCCAATAGATCAGTTCATCATAGTTGGCGGGAGATACGATTTTGAAGTTGTTCAGTGTAGACAACATTGCAACATCATACAGGCCCTGATGGGTTTCACCGTCATCTCCTACAAATCCCGCCCGATCTATAGCAAGCAGTACATCGCTGTTGTTGAGGCAGACATCATGAATCAGCTGATCATAGCATCTCTGCAAAAAGGTGGAGTAAACACAGAAGACCGGTTTTATACCACCTTTGGCCAGTCCTGTAGCCATACAGAGAGCATACTCCTCTGCGATTCCGACATCCTTAAATCTGTCTTTGTGAGAGTGATAAAAGTATTGAAGACCAGTTCCGTATTTCATTGCAGCTGTAATTGCATAAACAGAAGGGTCTTTATCCGCAATTCTGTTAAGTTCACGGCCGAAGGTATTAGAGAAACTATCCGCTAATGATATATCCGGGTTTCCTTTTTCCAGGTCAAAACGGCCGACACCGTGATATGCTCCTGGATTCTTTTCCGCTAGACTGAAGCCTTTTCCCTTTTGAGTAATGATATGAACAAAGTACGGGCCCTTTCCTGCTAGAGAGATCTGGCGAAAAAGGTGGGTCAGATCATCAAGGTTGTGTCCGTCAACAGGACCCACATAGTTAAAACCAAATTCTTCAAATAATGTTCCGTCAAACAATCCTCTGCGGAAGGATGTTTTAATGTTGGTAATCAGATCTTCTGCTGGTTTTCCCAAGACCGGAACCGAGCGAAGGACTTTCTTTACGCTACCTTTGAGATTGATATAATTCTCAGAGTTCCTGAGTTGCATAAGATAGTGGGATAAGCTCCCAACACTCTTTGAAATGGACATGGAATTATCATTTAGAATGATAATCAGATTGGACAGATCCTGGGAGATATTATTCATCGCTTCATAAGCAAGGCCGCCAGTCAGCGCCCCGTCACCAATAATTGCTATTGTATGAGAATTATCCCCTTTAATCTTTTTCGCAGTTGCAAGTCCGATAGCCTGAGCGATAGAGGTGCTTGCATGACCTTCCACAAAAGCGTCGTACTTGCTCTCAGTAGGTCTGGGAAAGCCAGATATGCCCCCTTCTTTCCGAATTGTTTCGAAAGCCTCATTTCTTCCCGTGAGAAGTTTATAAGGATAACACTGGTGCCCGACATCGAATATAAAAGTGTCCTTTGAGGCGTCGAAGACGGAAAATAAAGCAACAGTCAATTCCACAACACCTAAATTGGAAGCCAGATGGCCTCCATTCTTGGATATGACATCTATCATTACATCCCTGATTTCATCACAAATCTGATGCTTTTGGGATTTATTTAGTTTTTTTACATCTGAAGGTTTTTCGATCGAATTTAAGAGTTTGTCGCTCATTTAATCCTCACTAATAATTGATTGGCATACCATTTTAGAGGAGCTGCCTTATCCTTCAACGAACTCAGTTGATCACAAGCACTTTGTGTCAACTCATTCGCATAATCCTTAGCTTTCTCCAGACCGAATAGACTCACATATGTTTCTTTATTGTTCTTAATGTCACTACCAACGGGTTTCCCCAAAACTTCATTGGTGCTGGTGACATCAAGAATGTCGTCAACAATTTGGAAAACTTCCCCAATGTTGTCTGCATATTGTTTGAGTGATGTTTTAATTGTAGGATCCTGGTTGGCTGCTGCCGCTTCGCCAAGCAGAACAGCCGCAGTAATCATTTTTCCGGTCTTGTTACGGTTTATGAGTTGTAAAGAATGAAGATCTTTGCTCTCGGACAAATCAAGCTCCTGCCCGTATACCATTCCGGATATACCGGATGCTTCAGATAAGATCTTTACACAATGAAGCCCAATTGCAGCGTCCGGAATGCTCGCAAGGAGTTCATAAGCTTTAGCCTGCAAAGCATCTCCTGCCAGAAGAGCAACCGTTTCGCCGTATTTTTTGTGGCAGGATAACTGTCCGCGACGGTAATCATCATTGTCCATGCACGGAAGGTCATCGTGTATTAGCGAGTAGGAATGAACCATTTCAATTGCCAAGGAAGGAAGCAACGCTGGCTGCCAATCACCACAAAGAGACTCGCAGGTCATCAGCGCAAGTGTCGGCCTTACTCTTTTTCCTCCGCCGATCAGACTGTAGCGCATTGCTTCTCCGACTAGGCCTTTATCCTTTCGGGTAAAAAACATGAGCCCATTATTTACAGTTTCCAGATATTGATCAATCTTTTCCTGATAATTCAACGGAGTCTTCCCCTTTGTTATTATTCTCGGTTGACAGACGGATCACACGAAGTTCGGCTTTATCCAAAAGATCCCTCGCATGACGTAGCCGCGCAACGGATTCTTCATACAGAGCGACAGCATCATTCAATCCGACGGTACCGGCAGATAATTGATTTACTATATCCTCTATTCGAGCTAAGTCCTGTTCGAAGGTGATCAAATCTTCATTCATTGCGAATTACCTCTTTAACAATACAATTAAGCTGGCCATCTGAGAAAACGACCGCAACCTTATCATCTACCGATGCATCAGCAGCATGCGAGAGAACGCTGTCGCCTTTTTTAACAAAAGTATAGCCTCGTTGTAAGACGTGGACCGGAGAAAGTGCATAGCAGGATTTCTCCAAGGTATCCAGTTCTTTCCTTTTTCCATCAATATAAAAATCGATTGTCTGATTGAGTTCGTTTTTGGATTCCGTCAGATTGTCTTTTTTATTCTGAATCAGTATAAGAAGGCGTCCTTTGATATTATTGAGCAATGTCTCACTGTGAATCAGTGCTTCCTGAAGGTCCGGTACGGCTAATTCGGCGGCCGCGGATGGAGTTGGGGCACGAAGATCAGCTACAAAATCGAGAAGAGAAAAATCGATCTCGTGGCCGACAGCGGAGATAAATGGTACTTTTAAAGAGGCGGCCTTCAAAACAAGGCGTTCTTCATTGAAGATCCAAAGATCATCTTTGCTTCCCCCGCCCCTGGCGATGATAACAAGGTCCGGGACGTCGTTCTTACAATTATTGATATCGTCTATCCGACTGCAAATGGTATCCACCGCAAATGCTCCTTGGACATTTACAGGATATAGTTGCAGACGAACAAGCGGGTTTCGACGGGATATAACATTGAAGATGTCTTTTATAGCCGCTCCGGATTCGGAGGTGATGACTGCAATACTTTTTGGTGATGGAGGAAGTCGTTTCTTTCTGGAGCTATCAAACAGGCCCATCTTTTGGAACTTTTCTTTTAGTATATCCAGGTCCTGTTTACGTTTTCCTTCGCCTTTTTCAATGATATCGCGTACATATAACTGGAAATCGCCGGTTGCCTCATAAAGGGAAACACTGCAGTTAACGAGAACTTTCATACCGTCTTTGGGCATAAACTTCAATTTTGAGGCATTAGAATAAAACATCACACATTTTACCCCGCAATGCCCGTCAATTAATCTGAAATACATATGGCCGGACGGTGTGTGAAGTTTAAAACTTGAGATCTCCCCCTCAACCCAGATCTGAGACAGTACCTCATCAGACTCCAGAAGAGATTTCACATATCTATTTAATGCTGTTACGGTTATGCTTTCGCGATTCATATCAATTCAGTATCAGTTCAACGATTTTTCTATTTTACCTAAAGCACCGTTGATAAACTGATAATCTTCCGAATCTCCGAAGTGTTTGGAGAGTTCAACAGCCTCATTGATCACGACTCCGGATGGAATATCATCCATATATAGCAACTGAGCTACACTGATACGAAGGATAGCAAGCGATACCTTGGAAAGCCGATCGATCGTCCACCCTTTCAGATTGTCAGAGATCTTCTTATCGATTTCTTCACGATGCTCTATTGTATAGTTGACGATAAGCTTCGTGAATTCATCAGATTCGAGTGTGAGGTCATCTTCCAATTCAAGAGGCTCATCCATCAGGATCTCATCGTTTGCATATAACTGGAACACGTACAGGAAAGCATTTCTACGCGCGTCAGATCGAGTCATTTTTAATATTCCACCTCATAAAAAACTATCCTAAATTATATCACCCGCAATGTACCCATTCAATTAACATACTGTTAAGGAAAACAGCAAAGCGATCAGCTTTGCTGTTTCAATCAGCGTATCATCTCTTCAAATTCATTTTCAGTAAGAATAGGTATATTCAATTCTCTAGCTTTCACAGCCTTGCTGCCTGGATTATCTCCCACTATAACGTATTTGGTTTTTTTTGAAACTGATGAAGTCACAGTACCACCGTTTTGTTTAATGGTATCTTCAATCTCTTTTCGTGAATAATTCGCAAGCGTTCCGGTAACAACAATGTTCATACCAGTTAATTTGGAGGACACTTTATCCGAATGGAACTGCATATTGACCCCATAGGAACGCAGACGATTAATTAAATCTTTAGCTCCGGTCTGGCTGAAGTAATCATAGACGCTTTGCCCAATTGTTTCACCTAGGCCGGAAATAGAGGAGATCCTTTCCGGAGAAGCAGACATAATAGTTTCAATAGAGCCCAGATTCTCACAAAGAAGCAAAGCCGCCTTTCCCCCGCAATTCCTGATCCCAAGTGCAGTTATTAGTTGATTAAGATTGTTGTTTTTGCTGTTCTCAATAGCGCGAATCAGATTATTCGCTGATTTATCCTTGAAATTGTCGAGAAGAGTAAGGTCATCAACAGTAAGGGCATATATGTCAGCAACACTGTGGATAAGGCCCGCTTTTAAGAGAGAGTCTATTGTGGAAGGACCCATTCCAAGGATATCCATACCGCCTTTTGAACAGTAATAGATCAGGTTTTGCCGCATTTGTTCCGGGCATTCCGGATTAATGCATCTATAAGCGACTTCATCGCCGAGCTGAACTACTTTCGATCCGCAACTGGGGCATGTCTCGGGAAGCCGGAAAACGTGCGAACCCTCTTTGTGAGCATAAGCCTTGATAATCTCCGGAATAATTTCACCTGCTTTTCGCACTTCAATCGTATCTCCGATTCGAATGTCGAGACGGTTAATATTATCCTGATTATGCAGACTTGCACGCGAGACGGTAGAACCAGATATGATGACTGGTTCAAACACAGCAGTAGGCGTAAGGACACCGGTTCTCCCAACAGTTACTTCAATGTCAAGTAATGTAGACGCTTTGATTTCCGCAGGATATTTATAAGCGATCGCCCATCGCGGCACCTTAACTGTAGAGCCGAGCTCATCCCTGACTTGCAAGTTATCCACCTTTACGACCGCGCCGTCTATATCGTAAGGAAGTGTACTGCGGAGATCACCGATGCGGCCGATCTCCTTCAGAACTTCTTCTCCGGTACTGCAGCGTTTATAGGATTCGATCACGTGAAGACCGAGAGAATTGATCCAGTCGAGACTCTCACAGTGGCTCGTAAGTTTTTCAGATGTACGTTGAACATTGAAAACAAATATATCCAATTTTCTTTGTCTTGTTATATCTGAGTCCTTTTGACGCAGCGAGCCTGCAGCAGCATTCCTTGGATTTTTAAATGGAGTGATCCCTTCTTTTTCCTGTTGTTCTACAAGATCAGCGAAGACCTTACGTGGCATGTACACTTCGCCTCTTACTTCCAGGTAGGAGGTACTGCATGGTAAAGATACAGGAATCGATTGGATCATTCGGATGTTCTCTGTTACATCTTCTCCAATTGTTCCGTTTCCACGGGTAGAGCCTCTCACTAGAATGCCGTTTTCATATTCCAGTGAAACGGACAATCCGTCGATTTTCGGCTCGACAGAGAACTCAACATCCGGATATTCGCCTTTGACTTTGTCCACAAAATCAATGACTTCCTCAGGAGAGAAGACGTCAGATAAACTCTCCATTTTTACTTGGTGAATGACATCGCTGAATTTCTGCGATGTATTTCCTCCTACAGTAACAGTGGGAGAAGTATTAGAGCGAAACTGAGGAAACTGTTCCTCAAGCTCCTCCAATTCACGCAGAAGATGATCATACTCCTCATCTTCGATCAGAGGATTGTCTTCCTCGTAATATAGCCGGGAATTCTCTTTCAGGAATTCCTGCAGGTAGGAGATTCTTTTTTGAGCTTCTGAAACATTCATTTTGGAAAACATCCTCTCAGATCTTATATACTACGTTATTGTCACCCAGTATCTTTACAAGAACTTCCTTTAAATAAGGTTCCGTTGAAGCGAATAGTTTTTCCGGAACAAGTATATTGCGTCGTGAATCCGAATAGTAAAAGTGAACAGGAATTGAACCATGAAAAATACGAAGTATTGCACTGATTCTCTCTATCAAATCCGTGTCGTTCTCAGAAGGAAGCCTTAGGTACAGAACTACGTTTCCGGTTTTCTTCTCATCTTTCACGGTACCATTGTCCGGATTATTAACGTTGTCCGACATCGCGGCATTTTTGGACGAGACGGCTACGGATCTGTTCTTATAATCGTTCAACATGTACACGTCAGACACCAAGAGTTTGGGAGCTTCCTCTTCTTTTGAGGAAACCCTTCCCGTAAACACAAGGAGACTGTCTTTTTTCAGGACAGAAGAGTATCGGGAAAGAGTATTGGGAAAAACAAATAACTCCATTGTACCGGTGAGGTCTTCTGCCTGTACAAATGCCATAACTTCATTTTTCTTAGTGGTTTTATTCTTGATCGATGTAATTTCGCAGAAAACGCTCACGACTCTATTATCGAAATGATCAGGAGAATCCGCTATATCACGAAATTGAGTGAAACGCAGTGAGCGTATTTCATCTGAGTATTGCTGGAGCGGATGGCTGGATACATACAGTCCAAGCGATTCTTTCTCAAAATGAAGGAGTTCATTGGTGGGATATTCCTCATACTTCGCGAGATCGTTATCTGTTTGGAATTGATGGACTTCACCTAGATCATCATAACTGCCGAATGTGAGCTGCCCTTCCAGCTCGTCCCTACGGTTTTTACCATAATTTTTAGTTACGGCATCAATGTTTTGAATCATGGTCTTTCTATTCTGGCCCAAACAGTCCAAAGCACCGCTTTTGATGAGATTCTCGAATGCCCTCCTATTCAGTTCATTCGTATGCGGAAGTCGGCTGTAAAAGTCAGAAAAACTCCGGTAAATCCCGTTATTCGAGCGTTCTTTTACAATAGAATCTACAAGTCCCCTGCCAACGTTCTTAATTGCAAGAAGGCCGAAACGGATATGGTCATTTTCAACTGTAAATACTTCAGAACTGGTATTGACATCCGGAGGAAGGATCGAAATTTCCAGACGCTGACATTCGGCGATGTATTCCAATAGTTTGTCCGTGTTATCCAGAATGCTTGTCATCAGCGCAGCCATAAATTCAAGAGGATAATAAGCTTTTAGATAAGCAGTCTGGTAGGCAACGTCTGCATAAACTGCTGCATGAGATTTGTTGAATGCATACGAAGCAAAAGAAGACATCTCATCGAATATTCTATTTGCTTTTTCCGGGGAGATTCCTCTTTCTTTGCATCCCTCCACAAATTCAATGCCACTTTGCTCCATGACAGCTTTTTTCTTTTTGGCCATAGCTCTGCGCACAACATCCGCTTTGCCAAAAGAGAATCCAGCCAGATCTCTGCATATTTGCATGACCTGTTCCTGATAAATGATCACTCCATTTGTAACATTCAGAATCGGTTCGAGTTCAGGAGTGATATATGTTGTGTGATCGGGATTCTTTCTGTTTTCCAGATACACAGGAATGGAGTCCATTGGGCCCGGACGATACAAAGAAATGATAGCAATCAGATCTTCCAGGCTCCTGGGTTGCATATTAACGATCAACTGTCTCATACCTGAAGATTCAAGCTGAAACACACCGAGCGTGTCACCGTTAGACAGCATACCGAACACTTTAGGATCATCAAAATCTATAGAATCTATGCTGAATGAAGGATCCTTCTTTTTAACCATTTTTTCGGCATCTGAAATGACCGTTAATGTTCGGAGACCCAAAAAGTCCATCTTGAGCAACCCGAGTTCCTCAAGTGTCGTCATGGTGAACTGTGTCACAATATTGTTCTCGTTTTTGGCGAGAGGAACGTAGTCACTGACTTCCCTATCTGTTATAACAACACCGGCTGCATGTGTAGAAGCATGTCTGGGCATTCCTTCTACCTGCATCGCCAAATCCAGCAGACGCTTGACATCACTGCTGCTGTCGTATGCTTTTTTCAATTCGGGATTTCTGTCAAAAGCCTTCTGGATGGTAATGTTTAATTCGGAAGGAATCATTTTAGCGATGGAGTCTACCTGAGAGTAAGGATATTCCAGCACTCTTCCGACATCACGTACAGCAAGGCGCGCTGCCATAGTACCGAAGGTGATAATTTGGGCAACGTGATCGGAACCATATTTCTCTATAACATAGTCAATGACTTTGGAGCGTTTTTCGTAACAGAAATCGATGTCAAAATCCGGCATAGTTACCCGTTCCGGATTTAAAAAACGCTCAAATATCAAATTATATTTGATTGGATCCAGGTCTGTTATACCCATACAATATGCTGCTAAACTTCCAGCGCCGGATCCTCTTCCGGGGCCAACCGGAATGTCATGTCGTCTGGCATAATCAATGAAATCCCAGACTATCAGGTAGTAGTTCACGTACCCCATTTGGGTAACTACCTTTTTTTCATATTCAAGCCTGTCTCTAATTTCTTTTGAAGGGTTTTCGCCGTATCTTTTTACGAGTCCGTTATCACATAACTCATTGAAAAAAGCCAGATTATCCTTTCCGTCAGGAGCATGGAATGCTGGTAATTTTGTATTGCCGAATTCAAAATCAAAATTACATGATTCCGCGATTTTGGCGGAGTTTGTGACTGCTTCAGGAATCTGTGCAAACAGGTCATACATTTCCTGTGCGGATTTCACATAGAACTCGTTTGTCTTAAATTCGAGAGGTGAATCATCATAGGATGCATTTGTCTGTATGCAGACAAGCACGTGCTGCATCTCATGATCTTCCTTGCGAATATAGTGGCAGTCGTTTGTAGCCACAAGAGGAATGTCCAAAGAGCGTGCGATTCGGATCAGATCAGGAATAATGCGTATTTCTTCCTCAATTCCATGGTTCTGAAGTTCTATATAGTAGTTTCCCTCTCCGAAAAGATTTTTATAGTAACGGGCGACTTCAAGAGCCGCGCTGTATTCGTCGTTCAGCAGTTTCTGAGGTATCTCTCCTGCCAAACAGGCGGAGAGGCATATGAGACCTTCATGGTATTTCTCAAGAAGCTCCCTGTCTATGCGTGGTTTGTTATAAAAACCATCAATGTTCGAGGCAGAAACCATCTTAATGAGATTTCGATATCCTGTTTCGTTCTTACAGAGGAGGATCAGATGATAAGGCGAGCTGTCAATTTTATGTACCATGTCGTGCCTTGTACGAGGGGCTACATAAGCCTCGCAACCGATAATCGGTTTGATCCCTGCTTTCTTGGCAGCTTTATAAAAATCGACACAACCATACATAACGCCATGGTCCGTAATTGCTACTGCAGTCTGACCGATGGACTTGAGATGCTCCATCAGTCTGTCAATTCTGCATGCACCATCCAGCAAACTGTATTCAGTATGCAGGTGAAGATGAACAAATTGATTGTCATTGATTGTCGTCATGATTATTGTTCTCTCGTATGATCTCTCTCAGTTTACGAAGTCTGTGATTTACACCGGATTTTGTTATATCGTCTCCTAATTGATCTGCGAGTTCAGTAAAAGAAAACTCAGGGTGGTTTATACGTAGTTTTGCAAGTGCAAGTTGGTCCTTCTTAAGTTTTTTTCCTCCACCTGAGGAAAGAAAAGCACGGAACATTTCCACATCGTCGGACGCGGAGGCAATTGTCTTCTGCAAATTGGCGCTTTCGCAGTTTACTCTTCTTGTTACAGTATTTTTAACCTCTTTGTATACCTTCAGTTCCATAACTTCCATCGAGCAGGACATTGCACCCATATAAGTAAGTAAATCCTCGATCATAGAGGAGTTCTTGAAATATATGATCCAGTTGTAGGCATTCCTGGAGAACTTTGCTTCAAATCCTTCCTCATGCAGAAGATTGTACAAGGTTTGCGCCCTTTCGGAATGCTGAGTAGAAAACTGAAGATGGTATCCTTTGCTCGGTGACAAGATGGTACCTGAGCCTAGAAAGGCGCCAATGATATATGCTTTTCGGGTTTCCGGGGTATAAACGATGGAATCATTTAATTCATAAGTTCCAGAAGAAAGCATAAGGTCAAAACGGTCCAGCAGGAGTTCAGTTTTGTCACGCGAAGTAACAGAAAGCGTGTAGGTCTTAATGCCGGGAATTATCTCTATGTAAGATTCATCAATTCCTATTGAAACCATACAAAATGCAGCAGTCTCCAGAAGGGATATATTCTCGGATGTAATCAGTATTTCATCGGTATTAACACCGGATGAAAATGAAAACAGGCCGTATATCAAAGCTTCAGCGATATTCTTATCGCTGAAGTCAGTTTCAAGAATCTCCTCTTTGCATTTATTGGAAAAACTCATTCCTATTTCAGAAGTTCGACCTCCAGTTCCAGATTAAAGCCGGTATCATCACGTACGATCTTTTGAATATTAAGACAAAGATCCAGAATATCCTTTGAAGTAGCAGAATCAAGATTAATTACAAAACCGGCGTGCTTTTCACTTACTGCGGCTCCCCCGATCCTATATCCTTTGAGTCCGCATTCATCTATAAGTTTTGAAGCGAAACTTCCTTCTGGTCTCTTAAAAGTGCTGCCGCAGCTGGGGAATTCAAGAGGCTGTTTATCCTTTCTTCGTTGCAGAAGTTCCTTCATACGATCAGAGATATCCTTAGGATTTCCGGGATTGAGAGCCAATTCAGCGGAAAGTATGATCCATTCTTTATGATCCTGAAAGATACTGTGCCTGTAACCTAAATCCAGTTCTTCTTTATCAAGATCACGAATTGCACAGTTATCATCTAGGATCTGAACCTTTTTAATGACACTGCGTATCTCATCTCCGTAAGCTCCGGCGTTCATATACACGGCACCTCCAATGGTGCCTGGTATTCCGTAGGCAAATTCTAGGCCGGACAAAGAATGAGAAAGCGCGTTCCTACACACCTCAATCAGCATACAGCCGGAGCCGGATTTTATAGAAGAGCCATCAACCACAATGCTGTTAAGGGCTTTTTTCGTAAGAACAATAAAACCGTCGTATCCTTCATCTAGAGCTAGGACATTGCTTCCATTACCGAGGACATAAAAAGGAAGGCGGTTATCTTTCAAAGAGCGAATTGTGGATATAAAACACTCCAAGGTGTCAGGAAGGAGAACGGTAGAAGGCCCTCCAGTTCTGAAACCGGTATATTTGGATAAGGGTTCATCCTTAAGGATAGTGAGACCCTCAATATGCATCAAACTATTTACATTTATCATGTTTATCGCACTTTACTTTACAAGACCAAGGTTGTCTAAAAGTTCTTGCTCCGCATCATATCCTAGTTTGAGATTCCTGAAGTTCATTGCAGCAACTTCCAATATAACAGCCAGATTTCGGCCGGGGCGTACTGGTATTGTGATCATGGGTATTTCCAACCCCAGGATGTTTGTAGTTTCAGTGCCCATTCCTATCTTGGAATAACTCTTATTGGAGTCCCACTCCTCAAGATGTACTACAAGTTCTACGCGCTCTGTAATATTGATAGAGCCAACTCCGAATAACTGTTTGACATTTACAATACCAATCCCCCTTAATTCGGAAAAGTATCGTATATTATCCGGAGATTTACCGACAATAGTTTTTTCGGAGACTCTTCTAAGTTCTACTGAGTCGTCAGCGATAAGTCTATGACCGCGTTTAATCAACTCAATAGCTGTTTCGCTCTTACCTACTCCGCTTTCACCTACGATTAGAATACCTTCACCGTATATTTCAACTAGTTCGCCGTGCATCAGCGTGCGCGGTGCAAGTTCAACATTGAGATAAGAAATAGCCGCGGACATAAACTCGGACGTACTCGTAGAGCAGCCTAACAGAGGGACATCATATTTAATAGCGAGATCTCTCATTTCATCAAAAACTGACAGATTTCTCGTAAGGACAACTAGTACAGGATGTTCGCAGAAGAATCTCTCGAGGTGATAATAACGTTCGGTGGAATTCAACCCTTCCAGATAGGAATACTCCATTAGTCCGATTATCTGTATCCTTCTCGGATCAAAATGCTGACGGAAACCAAGAAGCATCATTCCGGGTCTGCTGACATCAGGAATAAGTATATTTCTATCGTCAATATCACTGGAATTGTGGATAACATCCAAATGAAGCTCATTAATAAAGCTAGTGACAGGCACAAAATAGTTCATAGGATTCACCTCCAGAATTCTATTAAAATTATAGTGAAACGTAAGAAAAGATGCAATCTGAAGGAAACACTTGTTCACAACAAGAGCCCGTTTAGAAAACGGGCTCAGTTTTTTTATTCTGCTTGTATTTCATTGATGGCTTTGAGGAATGTTTCAATATCCCTGAAATCTCGATACACGGAAGCAAATCGAATATATGCAACTTTGTCAATCTGTTTCAGCTCATCCATTACCAGCTCGCCAACGATCTCGGTAGATATCTCCTTTTCCAAACGGTTTAAGAGATTTCGTTCAACCCGGTCGCACACTGCGCTGAGCTGGGCAGCGCTAATCGGTCGTTTTTCGCATGCTTTCAGCATACTTTTGAGTAGTTTCTCTCTGTCGAATAATTCCCTTTCCCCGTTTTTCTTTACAAGAATAAGAGGAGTAGTTTCAACAGCTTCATAGGTCGTAAAACGTTTAGCGCACACGATGCACTCACGTCTTCTGCGGATCTTCAGATCATCATCAGAAGGTCTGGAGTCGATTACTTTTGTATCAGAGGCACCGCAATATGGACAACGCATCAAAACACCTCGTTATGAATTAATTCAACTTCTTTTCTAAAGAAGCCAATAATACCGACACGGATAAAATATCTGCTGCTTTTGCAAGTTCATCCAATGATGGAAAAGAAGGAGCAAGTCGGATATATTTGTCGTCCGGATCAACTGAATGCGGAAATCCCGCACCTGCAGAAGTAAGAACAAGACCGGCATTTTTACATAACTGGATAACCCTGGACGCAGTATGCTCCATTACAACCAAGGAAATAAAATACCCTCCTGTTGGCCGATTCCAACTAGCGATCTCAAAGGCTGCGAGCTTTTTGTCCAACACCTCTTCAACCAAAGAGAATTTTGGCGCAAGTAAAGAACAATGCTCAAGCATACGTTTTTTCAGAGAAATCATATCGGGAAATGCTCTTGTATGTCTTAATTGATTCATCTTATCCATGCAGATAAACTGAGCCTGCAAAGCAGGGAGAGCGATGCGGAAGTTTTCATCACTCATGGCGATACAAGAAACACCACCAGCTGCAAAAGTAACCTTGCTGGTCGAGGCAAAAAAGATTGGGCGGTCCGGATAACCGGCATCAACGCAGAGCTCATATAAGCGAATCGGATCTGCAAATTCACCATTCAACGTGTGAAGCGGATAAGCATCGTCACAAATGATTGTAAAGTCGGGAGCCTTTGCACTCATGTTGGCAAGTCTATATAGTGTTTCATAGGAATAGACATCACCTGTGGGATTAGAATATACAGGAATAATCCATATACCTTTAATCAGGGGATCATTTGAAACAAGACTTTCAACAATATCCATGTCCGGTCCTGAACCGGTTAACGGAACAGGAATCATCTCAATTCCCATACTCTCGCAGATCGTATAATGACGGTCATAGCCGGGTACAGGACATATCATTTTGACTTTTTCTTCCTTGCCCCAGGGACGTGGTGAATGTGCGACGCCATGCAACATAGCTCTGGCAATCGTGTCATACATCAGTGTCAACGAAGAGTTTCCGCCAATCAGAACGTTGGATTCAGGGACGTTGATAATCTCGGAAAAAAGATGACGCAGATCTTTGAGGCCCCAAAAGTCACTGTAATTTCTGCAATCCACATGATTTGCATCATAGCAATTTTTTATATCCGTAACCGCATCTAAAACGTCCGCTCCAAGATCCAACTGCTCCGGTGACGGTTTTCCCCGTGCCATGTTTAATTGCAGGTTTTGACTGCATAATGAAGAGTATTCACCACAAAGTTCATCATATAGTGAACGGAGTTCTTCATAAGTATAATCTGACAGCGGTTTTGAAGTAATCATTGCAGTGCTCCAAAAGTTCTAGGATAGAGTTGAACATCTCTAATATTACTGATCCCTGTCACATACATAAGGAAACGTTCAAATCCAAGGCCAAATCCGGCATGTTTCGTAGTGCCATATTTCCTCAGATCAAGATACTCCTTGTAGTCGTCAGGGTTCATACCCAACTCTTTCATTCTGGTAACTAAAACATCATAGCGCTCTTCACGCTGGCTTCCTCCTACCAACTCTCCAACACCCGGTACTAACATATCTGCAGCGGCAACGGTTTTTCCGTCTTCATTCATGCGCATGTAAAATGCTTTTATCTCTTTTGGATAATCTGTTACGAATACAGGACAATGATAGATTTTCTCTGTGAGGTATCTTTCATGTTCTGATTGCATGTCACAGCCCCAGTACACTTTAAAATCAAATTCCGAATTGTGAGGTTCCAACAACTTGATCGCTTCTGTATATGTAATGCGGACGAACTGGGAATTAACCAGTTTATTTAATCTTTCTAGAAGATCATTGTCATAGAAACGATTGAAGAATGCGAGTTCATCAGGGCAATGTTCAAGTAGATATGCGACACAGGATTTCACCATGGCCTCAGCTACATCCATATATCCTTCCAGATCACAGAAAGCCATTTCAGGTTCAATCATCCAAAACTCAGCAGCATGTCTGGTAGTGTTGGATTTTTCAGCTCTGAATGTAGGACCAAATGTATAAATCTTGCCGAAGGCCTGAGCCATGCTCTCCCCTTCCAGCTGTCCAGATACAGTCAGGTGAGTTTCCTTACCGAAAAAGTCCTGAGAGAAATCCACTTTGCCGTCCGGATAACGTGGTGGGTCAGAAGGGTCCAATGTCGTTACTCTGAACATTGCTCCTGCACCTTCTGCGTCGCTTCC
This sequence comes from uncultured Faecalibacterium sp., assembly GCA_964599695.1. Taxonomy (GTDB): domain Bacteria; phylum Bacillota; class Clostridia; order Oscillospirales; family Ruminococcaceae; genus RUG11783. The sequence goes on along the minus strand of CAZRGP010000002.1, from coordinate 100,967 downwards.
GGTAATCAAGGGAGTGTGGACATATACATATCCATTGTCGTGGAAGAAACGATGAATAGCAAATGCGGTTTCGCTTCTGATCCTGAAAGCTGCTCCGAAAGTATTGGTTCTGGCTCTAAGATGCGGGAACTGACGCAGAAATTCAGGTGTCATACGCTTTTTCTGGAGAGGATATCCTTCTTCTACGGTTCCAACGATTTCAGCTTCAATCGCATTGAGTTCAAATGGCTGTTTTGCATCGGGAGTAAGGATAAGGTTACCTTTTACAATTACAGAAGAACCAACAGGAGCGTTAGCTACCTTTTTATATGCGTCCTGATCATGGAACTTGGATGCCTCGAGAATAACCTGTAGATTCTTAAAGCAACTACCGTCATTTACTTCCAGAAAAGCTATATTTTTGCTCTCCCTAGAAGTCTTTACCCATCCAGCGACCGTGATCAGCGCATTGTTTTCCAGAGTGCTTGTAAATAATGATTTGATCTCAACACGTTCCATTGAAATACCTCCATAAACTTAGTTCATTCTATATCAAAGTTGTTTTTTTAACAATAATATATATTGCTATATAACCTTTTCTTCATGTGGATAATCTGTATCTGTTATTATCAATATAGTTATATTTTGAATAATTATAATTTGACAAATCATAAGACGACTGATATACTAATCTAGTTTTCAGCCAATGGAGAAGTCGCCTAGCTTGGCCGAGGGCGCACGATTGGAAATCGTGTAGGCGTCAAAAGCGCCTCGAGGGTTCGAATCCCTCCTTCTCCGCCAGTAAGGACAACCTCGACTCATCATAGTCGGGGTTGTTTGTGTAATGAAGTTTATTATAGACTAGCCTAAAGAGTTTAACAGGAAAAGGCCTTTTCAGGAATGACGTGCGGGAATAAAATCGAATTTTTAATAGATTCTGTTCTAGCGTGGTACGATCGCAATAAACGTGATTTACCCTGGAGAATCAATAACGAACCATACAATGTCTGGGTTTCAGAAATCATGCTTCAGCAGACGCGTATTCCTTCTGTTGTGGATAGGTATGTATCCTTCATATCTGAATATCCAGATCTTGAAGCATTAGCGAACAGCGATGAAGAGCATTTGATGAAGTGCTGGGAAGGACTTGGATACTATTCCCGGGCTACAAATATGAAAAAGGCAGCGCATATGATTGTGTCAGACTTTGGAGGGAGGTTTCCCACTGATTATGAAGATTTAGTGCGTCTCCCGGGAATCGGAGATTACACAGCCAATGCTATCTGTGCAATTTCGTATAACCAGAACAGGATCGCAGTGGATGGTAATGTTCTGAGGGTTGTATCAAGATATTTGCCTGTATATGAGGATGTCTCAAAAAGAACAACAAAGAGGCTAATCAGTGAGATGATCACACCATATATTAATGATTGTGCAGGATCTTTGACCCAAGCGGTTATGGAGCTTGGCGAGATAATTTGTTTGCCAAATGGAGAGCCTAAGTGTTCGGAATGCCCTTTATTTGAGGAATGTTTTGCGTACAAAAACAGCGAGGTGGAATTGCTTCCAGTTAAGAAAAAAACATCATCCAAGACAATCAAAGACGTCACCGTATTTATAATCAAGAGAGAAGACGGAAAATATGGGATCAGAAAAAGACCCAATAAAGGTTTGCTGGCCAATTTGTGGGAATTTCCGAATTGTGAAAATAGGATAGAATCCGATAGTGTTTACGATTATTTGCTTAATAACTGTCATATTTCACCAACAGGAATGCAGGATATTCGAGAAGATAAACACATATTTACTCATCTTGTATGGAACATTTCCACATACTATCTCACGTGCAATTCGGGAATGACAGGCAATCTAGTCTGGGCAGATAGAAAAGAACTGTCCACGAAATATGCATTACCCACAGCTTTTATAAAATTAATGCAGGAATGATATGCTTCATTCCTGCATTAATTCTATAATTAAAAAATTCTAGTCCAGGTTTGCGATCGTTTCGACTAACAGATTACCAAAACGGTCTCTGTCGATAGACACACCAGCGAAAGTGTTGGGATTATATGTTTCAGTTTCAGTAAAGGGCCTCAAGGCATACGTTTTTCCTTCAGTAAGCGTGCCTTTGGTCTCTACTCTGACCTCGACATATTCTGTCTCTATGCATTCGGGATCGATCATATAGCAAGCTGCCACAGCGTCACATACAATTCCTCCCTTATGTTTTTTGCGTTGTTCTTCGGTCATCTCTGGCCTTCCCATAATGCGGTCACGCATTAAATCGGCGGCAATTCTAGAAATCTTACCTCCATTATCTAGCCTAGAAAGATCCTCTTTAGAAACAATTGCTTTCTCGCAAATATCTAATCCCATCATAGCCATGGGAACTCCAGATTCAAAAACGATTCGGGCAGCATCCGGATCCGCCCAGATGTTGAACTCTGCAGCTGCTGTCCAATTTCCTCGGGCAAATCCACCGCCCATTATAACGATTCTCTTTATTAATTTATGTAGTTCGGGATACTTAATAAAAGCAATTCCAAGATTAGTTAAAGGACCAACAGCGAGGATCTCCAGTGCGCCGTTATATTCAACTGCTTTTCTGTAGACAAAATCCCAAGCATATTCCTTTTCAACTTTTTTAGTTGGATCCGGAAGCACTACATTTCGTCCAAGGCCATTAGAACCGTGTACACTTCCGGAAGTCCGCCTTCCTTTGAGAATGCCCTTCGAAGCTCCCCTTAATACGGGAATATCTTCCCTACCTACAAGTTCGCACAGTTTAAGAGCGTTTGATTCTGTGATTTCAAGACCTTTATTTCCGCTAACCGGACAAACACCAAGCACATCGAATTTTTTGCTTCCTAAAATCATGAAAAAACAAACAGCGTCATCGAGGCCGGGATCAAAATCTATAATCAAAGGTGTTACGTTATTCATCATTGCTAACCTTCCTATCAAACAAGAGATGCCGACAAAACTTCTTCTAATGCCTTAATATAGGCTGGCCGGTCAAGATCGATAACTACAGAATGTGGTTTAGGCGTATCATTCCATGTGCTTGTATCACAAACTGTCATTCCGTCGCAAAATTCCGAATCACATTCTACAGATATGCCAGCGGGGATCGTATCAAAGATTTCAGGGTGAAGAAGATATATTATCGGAACGGTGTCATAAATAATCGCGCCAGGTCTTTTCCATAGTTTGAATCTTTCCGGAATATCCTCTCTCTCCTCAAAGGAAAAACTATCTTCGCAGATTCTGGAAAAGAAGCGACCGGCTTTATTATCTATATCACTGAAGTGGTCAAGATAATCATTTTTGGTAATGTATGCATTATGACATACGTCCAGGCCACACATGACGACTGGAATACCGAAAGAGAATACCGCTTGTGCCGCTTCGGGATCAGCATAGATGTTCAGTTCTGCAGCGCCGGTTGAGTTACCAAATTTGTAACCTCCGCCCATACAGACGATGGATTCCACTTTTTCTTTTACAAGATCAGGATAGAAAGTCATAAGTTTTGCAATATTGGTCATTGGAGCGAGAGGAACAAGAGTAACCTTATCCTCACTATTTTCCAAAGTGTCTTTCATCCAAGTAACTGCATCAACGTTCAATTCAGGAAGGTCAGTCAATTCGTCATTATCGAAAAAACGGCCGCGGTCTTCTTCGGATCCGACCCATCTTTTTCTCAATAAGGGATCGGAGGAACCTTTTAAAACAGGCGTACCTGTTCCAAAGTATGCAATCACGTCCCGGGTATTTCGATATGTTTGGTCTAATGGAAGATTCCCCATAACAGTAGTTACGCCTAGAAGCTCCAATTGCTGACTTGCTAAGGACAAAGTAATAGCAGCAGCGTCATCGTGACCAGTGTCACAGTCGAGAATAAGTTTCCTCATCAATTATCCTCCTTCAAAGTATTATCTATCTTCATATTGATAAGAAACAGTGTTACAAACACAATCAGCATGGGAAAAGCCCCGAATGCCATATTTAAATCACAGTCATTATGGATAAAAGCCAATAGGTACGCAAAGACCATGTGAAGTGAAGAAAATTCGGCGATGTATAATCCAAGGCGTTTTCTATAAAAAGCAAAAATGATTCCTGCCAAAACAAGGATAATATTTAAAAACGAAGCAGGTTCAATTGTAAGAAGTATTCCTCCTTGATAGATAAAATAAAGAACCAAAGAAACTGCAAAAGACAAGGCAATGAATACTTTGTGTTTAGTGCAGATTTGTATATTAGTACCGGTAAGATGCTTTAGATATAGCAAAGAAAAAACGGCTATCACAAATACCAGAAAAGCGTATAAGTATGATTCTTTGATAATGAATTTAACGTACAAAAGGTAAATAATGAAAGGCACAACTGAATATAAGAAAGACTTTTTTGATAACTTGATCTTGAGAATTCCTGAAAAAAGGACAGTAGCGCTACTAAATAGCAGGTTTAAGAAAAAAACTCTAAAAAAGGATAATGTAGGCACTGCATAGAAGCCGGCTTCAGGACCTAGATCAAAGTAAAGCCGACATAAAGAAGTGAATATAGAGACCAAAAACAACCCCGCAACGATAAAAACAACATTCATCTTGCGAGTATAATCCAAAAAATAACTAAGGCATGATATGATAAAAACAGATAGGATATCCAAAAAGACGGGATATAAAAATCCGTACAAACCTTCCATGGCATAGCCGAAAAAAATACTTTCTAAAAAGGCATAGCATAGAAAGAGAAGAGCTAAAACGTTCCGATTTCTGCTATCATCAAAATAATACATTATCAAACCTGCATTAATAGAATATATCTCATTATATCATTGGGGAGTTCGAGGGAAAACATGAAGAGACTTGACATTGATTATGAAAAAATCAGAAAAGCACAGCAAATTGCAAGGTATTGTCTAGATAACATATCTGACTTTATTCATCCAGGAATGACGCGTGAAGAGTTGCATCATACTTGTGAAAACTTGATGTTAAGCAAAGGAAGCACTGGGTGGTGGACCCATGGCGATGCAGCATTGATCTTATTCGGTCCTCACACAACATACTCTGCACATCTTTCCCCCGATTCAATGTTTGAAGGTATTACTGTTATGAATGATGATCTTGTGACCATTGATGTTGCGCCGATGTGGGAAGATGGTTGGGGCGACATGGCAAGAAGTTATGTGTTGGAAAACGGGAAAGTAATACCTTGGGAAATGTCTTCAAATCCTGAAATCGTTGAAGGAATGGAAATGGAAAAGACATTACACGAATGCTTTCTTAATTATGTGGATACTAAAACAACTTTCTCCGATATCCATAACATGGCCACACGTATATTAAAAGAGCATGGATATCGTAATTGCGACTATCATGGTAATTATGGGCATTCCATAGAAAGACATCCTGATAATCGAGTGACAATCATCCCGGAAGAGAACAGATGCGTTTTTGATTATGGGAAGCCAATCACATTTGAGCCTCATATTGCTCAAATAAATGGAAATCTTGGCTTTAAATATGAGAACATGTTTGAGTTTGTCAATGGAGGACTGACTATTATCTGATGAACTGGTCATACATCGTTTCTGGTATATCGATCGTTAATGATATCATCTATGCTGACGATAGAAGGACTGCCGGATTATTAGGTGGATGTTGTGTTTTTGCGTATAGCGGCATTCGCTTATTGACAGAATCTGTACTTCCTGTAACGTCATGCGGTTCGGATTTTACTGATTATTTCGGAGATTATTGGAAACATAATCGTATTCCTTCAGATGGCGTTTATCACAGTATGCCTTTTACTCACCACACGGTATTAAAATACAATACAGATGGAAGCTGGAAGGAAGAATCCATATACGGGAAAGATTATTTTGAGAAGCAGGCAAAGAATTGTGATGTTACTTACGAAAAACTCTTCCCTTTTCTCTCTCCTTCGTTGAAAGGGTTATATTTGGATTCTAATGCTTTTGAGAGAATATTCAACGACATAGAAAAAATACGTGAAAAAGCTCCAAATGCGAGGATCATGTGGGAACCAACAACGGTTTCTTATACTGACCCTACATTAAGAGAAACAGTGTTGAATAATATTAATAAAGTCGACTTCTATTCATGCAATCTTTCGGAAGCAATGATGTTTTTTGAAGCAGAAAGCAGAGAAAAAGTTGTATCGAGTATTATTAATCTACAGAAACCGTGTTTTCTCCGTGAAGGCGAAAAAGGTTCCTCCTGGATAGAAAACGGTATAGATACAGGAACGATACCTTCTGAGAAAGCAGACCAAGCGGTAGATCCGACAGGGTGCGGAAACTGTAGCACTGCTGTATCTTTATATCTAAGGAGAGAAGGTTTCAAACCACGTGAAATATGTGCGGTTGCGAATCATATTGCATTTTTAACTGCCAAACAACATGGCCCCATACCTGAACTTAATGGCTGTTATAAAGATTTATAACATAAATGCCGTCTTTTTTTTCGACAATCTCGTAGGAGATTCTGTTGTCAGTGAACCATTTTAAATAGCTCTTGGCTCCATGTTTATTTCTAATTACTATTGCGAGAACGCCGTCTGGAGTAAGGTGTTTAATAGAGTCTGTTATCAGTTTCCGGCAAATATCTTTACCAGCATGTATAGGCGGATTAAGGTATATACAATCAAAAGAATCCTCAATTGATTCAAAACCATCCGATAAAATATAATTAGAAACAATACCGTTGTTAAGGCAGTTAGCTTTACAAAGATCCAGCGCTCTCTCGTTGATGTCCGACTGATATAATTCAATAGAAGGATACATTGTTTTTAATGTGATGCCGATGAAGCCATAGCCGCATCCCAAATCTAGAACTCTTCCCTTGCAAGGAGGTCCTTTTTTTATTAATACTGCTGAGGCGTCGTCTATTTCTCCGTAAGAAAAAACTCCGTGATCAGTTTTGAAAGTAAGGCATTTCGCCCCAACCCAGTAATGTGTATCTTTAGGCAGGGACAATACATTATCGTCATTTTCAAAGTATTGGCTCATTTATTACTCCTCTAAGAAAGAAGGCTTTTTATGAATAAGGTACTGATTATTTATACAGGCGGAACCATCGGAATGACCAAAACTTCGAATGGTTATGCACCTGCAGCAGACTTGTATGAAAATATGATGAATCTCATTCCCGAATTGCATGATGAAAAGATGCCCTATTTTGAATTCATACAGTTATCCGAGGTGAAAGATTCCTCAAACATGAATGTACATGACTGGAATCTTATTGCAAATGCAATTGAACGAAATTATGACGCTTATTCAGGCTTTGTGATTCTACACGGTACAGATACAATGGCATATACTGCCTCTGCTCTGTCTTTTATGCTGGAGAATTTGCGAAAACCTGTTATATTGACAGGATCTCAGATTCCGTTATGTGAGATTAGAAATGATGCTAGGGATAATCTTGTTACTTCAATTGTCATAGCAGCGGAAGGTGTTGTCAATGAGGTCTGTATCTATTTTGGAGGCAATCTGATACGAGGAAATCGAGCTACAAAGTATTCCGCTGATGGATTGATTGCTTTTGTTTCTCCAAACTGCCCAATTATGGCAGAAGCTGGGATTAACATACATTATAATTACCCTTCATCTTCCCTTTCTGTTCCGGAAAAGCTACAGGTCCAATACTTAGATGATATTCCAATAGGCGTAATCAAGGTATACCCCGGAATAGATTTCTCATATTATACAGAGATACTGAATAAACGTTTCAAAGGCGTAGTAATCGAAACTTTCGGAGCCGGGAATATTCCGGGCGGAGCGAGTAATATTCTCTCCGCTATTTCGGGAGATAATAACAATACAATATATGTTATTTGTTCCCAGTGTCCAGCCGGTTCTGTTGTACTGGGGCAGTATGAGACAAGTACAGTGCTGGATAAAAACAACGGGGTGAGTGGTATGGATATGACTACAGAAGCTGCAGTAACAAAAATGTACTATCTTTTCAGTAAAAAGTACTGCACTCAAGAAGTCATCAGAAATATGAGCAGGAATTTAAGAGGAGAAATAACTGCTGAATAAAAAACTGAGTTATAAAATAAGCCATAAATGCAAAAGCATTTATGGCTTATTTTATGGCGCGCTTGAAGGGACTCGAACCCCCGACCCACTGCTTAGAAGGCAGTTGCTCTATCCAACTGAGCTACAAGCGCTCAACGTGAAATATTATATCTATTGTATTTCAATTCGTCAACTTGAATTGCAATAGATCATAAATCCGTTTTTCTCGCATAGCATTCCCATCTCCAGGAATCACGACACATATCTTCAATATCCCTTCTGGCATACCAGTTCAGTTCACGATTAGCTTTACTTGGGTCACTATAGCAAGTGGCAGCATCTCCTGATCTGCGCGGCCCTATAACATAGTTTAACTTGATATTATTAACCTTTTCAAAAGTTTGAATCAGTTCTAATACAGAGTAACCTCTACCGCATCCAAGATTATAAATGAACAATCCCTGCTCTGAATTAAGTTTATTCAAAACGGCAACATGTCCATCAGCAAGATCGCATACGTGAATATAATCGCGAACACCTGTGCCATCTTCTGTTGGATAGTCGTTTCCGAATACTGTAAGCTTTTCTCTGACACCGGCTGCTACCTGAGTGATATAGGGCATAAGATTGTTTGGAATCCCATTTGGTGCCTCGCCAATTAGGCCGCTTGGATGAGCACCTATAGGATTGAAATATCTGAGAAGTGCAACTGAAAACCGTTTATCTGCGGCAGTGAGGTCAGACAATATGCTTTCGCAGATGGACTTTGTCCTTCCATAAACATTCTGTGGTCTTATGGGTGCTGTTTCTGGAATCGGGCAGAAATCAGGAGTACCATAAACACAAGCGCTGGAGCTGAATACGATTTTAAATACTCCTGCGTCACGCATGCAGTCCAAAACATTAAGGAGACTCCCAAGGTTATTTTGATAGTATTCAAAAGGTTTTTCCTGTGACTCCCCTACTGCCTTAAATGCAGCAAAATGAATAACAAAATCAAAAGAATAATCTGCGAATACTTTAGAGAGTGCTTCTTTGTCGAGAAGATTGATCTGAACAAAATCAACAGTCTTCCCTGTTATGGTTTTTAGCCTTTCCAGCACACTGATTTTACTGTTGGACAGATCATCAACAATGACGACATCATATCCGTTTTGTATAAGAGACACAACAGTATGGGAACCAATATATCCCATTCCTCCAGTAACCAATACGCGCATAAAATCATCCTCCGGTTTAATAAAGAAATGGACAGCCTATTGAGAGACTGTCCATCTGGCAGGGCTGGCTGGATTTGAACCAGCGGAATGACGGAGTCAAAGTCCGTTGCCTTACCCCTTGGCTACAGCCCTTAATCACATGTAATAAAATAACAGAAATCAATTTAGAAGTCCAGTTTTGCATATAACAGAATCAAACTTCATTAAATAAATGAAAAGATGCCCGCAAGGAGCATCTTTTACTGTGGGGTGGGTAGTGGGACTCGAACCCACGACCCCCAGGGCCACAACCTGGTACTCTAACCAACTGAGCTATACCCACCGTCGTGCCTGATTATTATATAATGTCTTATTTCCATTTTCAACAACATTTTATCGATGGAATGAAGACCTATCAAATCAAATTAAACACGAATATCAATAAAAACATGATTTATTGAGGTTCATTTGTATCTAACTCTGAATCACAATCGTCTGTATTTGTTGTTTCAGCGAGAGAATTTACGGTAGATTCTTCATCAATTGTTTTCTCTTCGTCAGTAGTATTTTCCCCTGGAACGATATCATTATGGGTGTTGTTTTCAGGATCCAATATTACATCTCCCTCTTGTACTTCGTCGGATTGTACAGATTCGTCAGCTTCCTCTGTTTCTAAAGCAAGACGTTTTGCGTATGTCATTAAGTATTCGTCATCGTTGAGTCTCTTAATCGAGGAACGAATCATCATCAGTGCAATGAAAGCAATCAGAGCCAACAAAGAGCATACCAACTGGGATATGCGCACTCTCCCTAGGAACAACGCATCAGTACGAAGTTGCTCTATAAATGCGCGTCCTATACCATTCCAAACAAGATAAGACAGGAACACTTCCCCGTCGAATCTTCTTTTACGTAAGAGTCTATATAAAAGCAAAAAGCCGATGAAGCACCAGATGCTTTCATAAAGGAATGTTGGATGAACAGGAGCGTCATTAAGGACAATTCCATGCTCAGAATAAAGACGTGCAGCATTTCTGCTTACATAGCGGGAAATGGTATCGCTATACATAGCCCAGGGAAGTTCGGTATTTGTCCCGAACAGTTCCTGATTAAAGAAATTTCCCCATCTGCCAATACCTTGTGCAATACAGAAACCGATACCTACATTATCGAGAAAAGGAAGAACCGGCATTTTCTTGATCTTGCAAACGATCAAACAAGACAATAGAGCACCAATGAGAACGCCGTAAAACGCTGTACCGCCTCCTCTAAGGTTCAAAAACTCTTTTACAGAATGGATCTCATAATCGTCTGCAAACAAAACGTAAAAGGTTCTACCTGATAATACTGCAAATACAGCTGAGATCAGAACAACATCTAATACGTCATCTTCTTTAAGACCAACGAGTTTTGCATTTTTTTGAGCAAGCGTAATACCAACAAGCATTCCTAATGCAATTAATATTCCGTACCAGTAAACTGGAAATGATCCCAAAGAAAATGCGACTCTATTAATGTCGAATTCGATTCCCAAATAAGGAAAACTAACATGACTCATCGGGATATACTCCTTATATAACTAGACAATTATTAATCAACAGACATGAGTATAACACCGTTTGCAATACTAAAGCAAGGTATGTAGAACACCTTGCTTATTGGCGTATAATAAGCGCTGTATATATATTTATGGTAAAATGTAGAAACATACTTTTGATAAATAAGCAAGGACTGATAATTACGCATGACAGCAAAAAGCAAAAGAGGAGTGGATAAAAAGTATTTACTCAGAAGAGGTATGTTCTGCTTTTTCCTACTTTTTCTCTTTGTGTCTGCCTTTTATTTTTTATTTAAGCCTTCCCACCCAGAAGAATCACTCATTGAAAGAATCTTTGGAGAATACAAGTTAATTTTCTTTCATTCGGATGAAATAGAAGTAGCCGAAGAGGTAGAAAGAGCAAAATGGGATTCAGACTTATTCATAACGGATGCTGATGGACGGATATTCTATAATGACCCTAACGTTGTAACATGCACAGGTATTGACGTCTCATCTTTTCAGGGAGAAATCGACTGGAAAAAAGTAAAAGAAAGTGGGATAGATTTCGTTTTTATAAGAGCAGGATATCGCGGAAATACAGAAGGTGGGTTGTACGTAGATCCTTCTTTCGAAACAAACTATCAAGGAGCAAGAGATGTTGGACTCCCTATTGGGGTTTATTTTTTCTCTCAAGCTATATCCGAAGAAGAGGCAGCGGAAGAAGCGGATTATGTAGTATCTATTATTGGCAACAGAACAATCGATCTTCCGATAGTTTTTGACTGGGAGTACGTGTCCGAAGCTGCCCGCACTGCCGGAATCTCCTCGACAACAATGTCAAATTGCGCTCATGCGTTTTGCAATCGTGTTTCCCAGAGAGGATACGACAGCATGGTGTATTTTAATCTGTACACATCTTATATGATTTATGACATGTCAAGTTTTGGAAATAATAAAATATGGATTGCACAATTTGCTGAAAAACCTACATATTATTACCATTATGAAATGTGGCAATACTCGTGTACTGGGACAGTTCCAGGTATCAGTACGGAAGTTGATCTTAATATCGCATTGGATCAAGCGTTAGTGGATATGATAAAAAAGTAGCATCTATTATGAAAATGTAAAGCCGCCCTGAAGAGGGCGGCTTGTTCATTAACTGTTTCTTTTGATTTTGTTTGTGCTGGTTTTTTCAAAAGGATCTTTCCTAATGAGCACCTGCGTAACAATCTTGTAGTTTGGTAATTCTGCGAGTTGTTTTTGAATATCCGCAAGAACAACGTACTCGTCCTTATCCTCGCTCAGATATACCTCTGCACCAAGAGTGTATTCTTCTCCCCTATCATTCTTTATCCCACGAACAACGACTTCTTGAATATATGGGACATTCATAACATAGTTTTCTATTTCTTCAGGATATACATTCTTGCCGTTGCTTAGCACGATGATGTTTTTTTTGCGACCGGTTATGATCAGTTGATCTTTTTTATCAAGGTAGCCGTAATCTCCAGTATGGAACCAACCGTCGACAATTGCTTCCATAGTAGCTTGAGGATTCTTATAATACCCTTTCATTACCGTATCACCGGATACACATATCTCCCCAATACCCTCTTCATTAGGTTCGTCGATTCTCCACTTTAAACATCTTAGACGATGTCCAACAGTATCATACGTAATTGTACCTTCGTCGTTTACTGATACAAGCGGTGAGCATTCGGTAATACCATATCCTCCAACAAGATAAATCCCGATTGTGTTGAAAAAATGACCAATTTCGGGTCGGATAGGTGCTCCACCACATATTATCTTTATCATGTTTCCGCCAAAAACATTTCGCAAAGACTTGAAGAGATAAGGCCTCATGTCCACCCCTGTTGCCAGGAGGGTGTTGGAGAATTTTACTGCAGCATTGAAAACCTTCTCTTTTCCCTGCTTTTGAATATTCTTTTGAATACTGGAGATCATAAACTCAGCCAATGCGGGAACAATATAGATATAACTGGGCTTGTACAACTGTAGGTCTTTGACGATATCTTTAAGAGAGTTGTTAATGCATAGTGTTGAGTGATAGCGGATTGATGCAAGAATATCTGTTACCGCTTCATAGGTGTGGTGATAAGGAAGTACTGATAGGCCTTTATCATATAGTCCGGTCAATTCAAGTCCGTAATAAATAAGGGAACATAGATTATGCTCTGTCAGCATCACTCCCTTCGCTATGCCGGTCGTTCCACTGGTATAAACAAGTAATTTTAAATCATATTCATCAGAATGAAGGGAATCATATTCCTCTTTAGATAATTCGGAGCCTGCCAAAAGAGCTTCTTTGTAATCAATGAAGGAATCATCATCTTCTTGAGGGTCAAAACAGATGAAACACCTAATATTCTTTAAGCTTTCTTTATGTTCAGACACCCACTTGGCGTACTTTTTGCTGAAGAACAGTACTTCAGACTCGCTTTCAGTCAGGACATGTATTTTGTCTGAAGTGGGCAATTCTTTATCAATGGGGACAAATACTCCGGCGCTTTTCAACACGGTAATATAAGCAACTATCCATTCATATCTATTCTCACTCATACAAGCGATATGAGACGCACCGAATCCATGGTCGGTGAGATAAGCACCTAAGTTTTCAGTGTCATTATTAAATTCGGCAAAAGTAACATGGTGAATTTCGGTAGAACGGCCGACTCTGTACTGGTAAGCATCTTTATCAGGAGCTTCCCTTACTGCGCTGTCTACGATATCTCTTATAGTAAAATACTGCTTGCCATCATAGTATGGTTTATTTTTCATTTGCGTACAATCAAACCGACGTTAGTCATCGTAAACGTCATTTTCCTCAATATAATTGATGTCCATCAGAGTTTTAGCATAAAAAGCCGTTAATAAAGAAACGCCAAGAATCATGACAGCCATGCTGGCTCCAGCAGCTGCTGCAATTTCAATACGTCTGTTCTTTAGTTCTTTTTCATTGCTTTTCTTCGTAGATGCTCTATTAAATAAACTCATAGCATAATCCTCCTTGTCAAATACATCATTTTGTATATTTTAGCATAAAACTGAAGTGATTATATCAAGGCAGCAGAAGTTGCTTCATCTTCATATTGTTTGGAGTAGAGAGAGTAATAATAGCCTTTTCTCTGTAACAGTTCTTTATGTGTTCCGGATTCTATGATTTTGCCATCCTTCACCACAAGTATAATATCGGCATTCTTGATTGTAGATAATCTGTGAGCAATAACTATTGAAGTTCTTCCTGAAATGATTGAGTTGATTGCTTGTTGTATTTTTTGTTCAATCATTGTGTCGATATTGGCTGTCGCTTCGTCGAGAATCAAGATTTTGGGGTTGGATATAATAGCTCTCGCAAACGCGATTAATTGTTTTTCACCGGTGGATAATGAGTCACCGCCTTCCCCAATGTCGCTATCCAGTCCTTTTGGAAGTTTGTTAACGACCTCTTTGGCTGAAACTAGCTCTAATGCTTTGCTGATATCCTCATCATTCGCGTTAGGGTTTCCATAAAGCAGGTTTTCCCGAATCGTACCGGAAAAAAGATGAGGTGTCTGCTGAACATATCCAATAGATGAATGCAACCAGAGTTGTGAACGACTACGAAGATCTTTTCCGTCCAACAGGATTGCTCCTTCTGTAGGTTCAAAAAAACGACATATGAGATTTGCAAGCGTCGATTTCCCGGCTCCCGTCTCACCAACTATTGCCAGATTGGTTCCAAATGGAATATTTAGATTGAAGTGTTCTAGGACATATTCTTCGCCATCAGGATATTTAAAAGATACATCATCGAAAACGATGTCTCCCTTAACTTCTTCCCAGTTCTCTGTTTTAGGATTAAAAATATCACCGTATTTTTCAATTACTTGAGGTGAATCTTCAACATTGGATCTAGTTTCAAGAATTTTAAAATAACGTTCGATATTCACTTGTGTAGTAATAAGATCGGAAATGGCATCGATGATCCAACGAACCGGTTCCATCATTCCTTCTGCGTAGGTCATAAACAAAGAGAACGTTCCAACGTTTTCCTCTGCCAGGTACCCGCCTTTCCATAAGACGATAGCTAAAGCAAGCGATGAAGCAGTATTTAGAGTGACCTGAAAGGCACCACGTATTCGTGCGGCGTGAACAGCTTTCTTTTTCATTAAGGCTGTGTCATCTTCAAAATTAGAAAACATTTTGTCCTCGATTACAAGAGACTTAATGGTTTTAGCTCCTGTAATCGCTTCATTGTAATCTCCTGTTATCTGAGAATTGATCTCTCTAACCTCACGATTAATTTTAATAAGATTATTCTGAAATAACGAAAACAAAATGACGATTGCCGGCAAAATTGTGATTATCAGAAGTGTAAGCCTGACATTAACAGTGAACATCACTATTATTACACCAATGAGATAGGAAAAATGCCATACGCTATCCATTAAGGACCAAGAGACAAGAGTCCCTATTCTCGAGGTATCACTCATTACTCGTGAATGTATATAACCGACACTGTTTTGATTAAAAAAAGAAAATGACAGGGTCTGAAGATGTTTAAAAGCTGTGTTGCGCAGGTCTTTGTTTATGTTTACTTCAACTTGCATGGCATATGCACAGGACACATAGTTTAATACAGAGGCCATTATTGTGGTAAAAGCATATACCAAAACAAACCATCCGATGCCCTTTAAAGTGCCCGCTTTCACAAAATGATCAAGGGCAAAAGAGTTATACACCGGCCAGATTATGTCTATACCGCTGCATATCAATCCGAAGATTACCATTATTATGGTTTTTTTCTTATATTTACCTAAAAACGGAATCAGCTTTCCAATGCCAAAAAAAGGGAGATGCGAACTCTTATTCTTATTATTCATTTGAGATCGCCTCCTCAATACCTGATTGTATCTCATAGATGTGATGATATATTCCGTTATTGGATACTAAGAAATCGTGGGAGCCTTGTTCCTGGATTTTACCGTGTTCCAATACAATAATGTTATCCGCCTTTGATAAGGTAGTAATACGGTGAGAGATAATGATAATCGTAGCAGACCCAAAGCGTTTCTCTAGAGAAGATCTGATTTTTGAATCAGTCTCGGTATCAACAGCGGAGAAAGAATCATCAAATATCATAATTGGTGCATTTTGAGTGAGCATTCTTGCAATTGATACTCTTTGCTTCTGTCCGCCGGATAAAGTAACTCCCCTTTCACCAACAGAAGTATCATATCCGTTTGCGAATTCCATTACAGCTTCATCAAGGCAAGCTGCTCTGGCGGAAGTGCGTATTGATTCGAGATCGAGGGAGGCATCTCTTATCCCTATATTCTCCGAAATTGTTTTAGAAAAAAGGAATGTCTCCTGCAGAACAAATCCAATATTGGCGCGTAAATACCCCGTATCAATGTCATTTATATTAGTGGCCCCAATATAGATGCTTCCCTCACCTTCTTTAAGAAGATACAGTTTATCCAGTAGCATCATTAAGGTTGATTTACCACTTCCGGTTCCTCCCAGTATTCCAAGTGTAGAACCGCAAGGTATTTTAAAAGATACGTCATCCAAAACTTTGTTGTTGCCATAAGAAAAAGAGACATGATCGAAAACAATATCCTGTTTTATATCTGGGGTTGATGCTTCATCTGGCGACGTTTCTTCTTCGGCATCCATGATATGTTTGATACGTTCAACAGAGACCCCGGCCTTGCTCATCTCAGAGATCATCCTTCCCAGCATTCTGATAGGCCAGACTAATTTGTAGTTATATGATACAAAAGCCAAGTATTCACCAGAGGTCATCCCCAAATTTACACAATAATAAGCTCCTAGAACAACAACTAACATAATCTGCATTCCAGAAAGGAAATCAGCGGTACTCCAGTAACGGCTCATAATTCTTGACATGTTTTCCCAGAGACTGGTGTAAAAAGCGTTTTGTTTTTTGAACTTATTTAATTCATATTGCTCTCTGCCAAAAGCTCGTACAACACGAATACCGGTCAAATTTTCCTGACAGATACTGGACAGGATGCCTTCATTATCATCGCACTCACGGAAATGAGAGCCAACTTGCTTGAAATAGGTATATGAATACACAAAAATAATGGGGGTAGGAATTAAAGAAATCAATGTTAAAGTAATATTCATCCTTGCCATGAAATAGATGGATGAAATCAGAAACAAAGATATTCTGAAAAGAGCAGTCATTTGTTCGGCAAAAAAATTCTTGACCATATCTATATCAGAGGTGCATCTTTGTAAGATGTCCCCTGTATGATTTGCAGAATGCCATTGAAAAGGTAGGTGCTCCAGATGCTTGAACAGGCTGTCACGCATATTTTTAAGAAATGTTTCAGAAGCCTTGGAGTTCGTGACCCGGAACAAATACTGACAAGATACTTTTAGCAGTGCAGAAATAATGATTCCCAAAGCAAGAATCCAAAGATTTCTTTGCAGATTCTCCACCCCACCTAAAGCACGGATTAATTTATATGTGAGTGAGTCTTGTGTAGGTATTTGCTCTCCAAATACATCGTCTATTGTGATGCGAATAATTTGGGGAGATACCATATCAAATACAGCACTTAAAGCGGCAAATATGATGCATAAAACAAAATATCCCTTTGCTCCTTGTAAAAAAAAGTTCAAGAGAGATAGTGTTGATGCCTTATTATATTTTGATTGATTTGTTTTCATTTTTTCCTTATATACAAAAATAATAGACCTCGCAGGATAACTCCTACAAAGGTCTATTTGGTGCGGGTAAGAGGACTTGAACCTCCACCGAGTTGCCCCGACTAGAACCTGAATCTAGCGCGTCTGCCAATTCCGCCATACCCGCAAAAGAACATTGATAATTATATCTATTGCGAAGGACGATGTCAACATCGAAGAAGGAAAATATTTCCAGTATGTTATGATCTCAAAACGGAGATATGTAGTGCTGTTTAAGTGAAAAGGTGCTCAGGTGCTCAAATGATTCTTAATACGATCGAAGATCATTTCCAGAGCTACAATGTTATGTCCGCCACCGAGTACGACAATATCCGCGCTTCGCTTGCTAGGCTCAACAAACTGTTCGTGCATTGGTTTTACAGTTGTAAGATATTGTTCCGTAACGGACTCTAACGTTCTGCCTCTGCTCTTAACATCACGTAAAATCCGTCGGATAATTCTTTCGTCCGCGTCTGTATCAACAAATAACTTTATATCTAGGAGATCACATATCTCTTTAGAGGCAAATATAAGAATTCCTTCAACTACGATAACTCTCGCAGGTTTTAACGTAATCGTCTGTGTGCTTCTGTTATGAACAGTAAAGTCATATGTAGGACCATATACAGTCTTCCCTTCTTTAAGAGCTCTTAAGTCTTGCAGGAAGAGATCGGTATCAAATGCATCCGGATGGTCATAATTCAACTTGGTTCGCTCTTCATATGTCATATCGTTATGAGCTTTATAGTAGTTATCATAATTAATAACGGTAACATCATCACCAAATTCGCCAACTATTCTTTTGGTTATTGTAGTTTTACCGCTGCCTGTACCGCCAGCTATGCCAATAGTGATAACATCCATAACAACACTCTCCTAAAATCATTTTATATATTTTAACTGTTTGCTTCCCAATTGTATAGCGCTCTTTTAAACATATTTAAGAATTACTGACGATGGATTCTTTGAGATACTTCATTGTCGCATCTTCACCGTTCTCAGCTAAATACCGGAGTATTTCTTCAAGCCTTTGAGCGGTTTTTTCGTGTATAAAATAATGACCCTTAGCATAAAGGTAATAGTTTAAGGGGGATTTTGTTGTGTATTGATCACCAAGGTAGACCTTGCAAGCAGCAATACGATCGCATACCATTTCGGCGAACCATTTGTTGGGCATCTCAATTGGTTGAATGCCTAATGAGTCGACATAATCTGTCCAATACTCAAAATGGTGTTTGTTCCTGCCCTTATGATGTAGCCAAGCTGCAGAATATCCGTATTCTTTTCGTTCTTCGACCTGTGGACTTGCTTTTCCAGTCCAGTATTTTATTCCAGGAATAAATTCTGAAGGAGAATACTTGGAAAGATCATGGAATATGCCTTGCAAAGGTATACCACATTTACAACAAAGAATAAAAACGTGGTGTCTGTGCGTTGAAACTGTTCTGATGTGTCCTAACAGATTCCTAATAAAACTCATAGTTAATTGATACCTTAACAATAATTAATTAAATTGCATCTTTTGAAATATTATAAAAGATGAATTTACAAAAAAGAATACGTTGATTTCCCGTTTTATAAAAGGATAATGTAGGGTTTCGCTATATAAAGTGCAAGAAAAAAGTCTTTACTACAATTAAAGCAAAATTGCAATAATTACAGCAAAGACTTGTGGTGGACCCGAAGGGATTCGAACCCTCGACCTCCGCGATGCGAACGCGGCGCTCTCCCAACTGAGCCACGGGCCCAAAGCATTTTAGATTATAATGATATTGGCATTAAAAGTCAATTATCGACTATCAAGAATCATAAGGAGATTTATATGAATCTTCTTCACGATTAAGCATATCGTCCATGTCATCAGGATCATTATTCAGGTATTTATCCTCTGCTTTTCTTTTCCTTTCTAACTCTTCCGCTTTCTCCTGTTCTTCCATTTCTTCCCTTTTTTGCTTAAGTTCTTTGTAACCCAAGTAAAACATTGCTACAGCTGTAGGAACCATCAAAAAAGAAATTATCGCCAAAACCCAGTCAACTCTGCTGAATGATGGAAAAGATTTTCCATCAGAAAATAAATGTGAAAAATTATTTCTGGCAGAATATATCAGATAAAAGCCTATGAGCAACTTGTACATTATTATTAACCTCTTTAATCAGTTGAGTGGTGTCGCGCATGTTTGACGCTAAACCACGAGCGATATACAATTGAATTAATAAGAGAGGATTCCTGTATTGAAGACCAAGTATCTATTCATTTCATTTATTATACTTATTTCGCTACTGTTTACTAGTTGTAGTTTTGGGGCGTCAGTTGAGGAATTGCTGGTAGCCCCTTCTTTAAGTGACAATCAAAAGGCTGTATTGAGTGCCCTCGAAAAAGAGCACCCTAATAGAATAACTTTTGTATATCCTCTTTCAGGAAGCAACAGATCAGCCATTCAAAAGTATGACCTGGATAGCGATGGACTAGATGAGATTATAGCGTTTTACAAAGATAATTCTGAAGGATTAAACGCACATATCTCTATTCTTGAAAAGGAAGACGATATGTCTTATTCCGTAGTATCAACTATGGAGGGATTTGGAGATGGAATCAACAGTGTATTCTATCTGGATTCTTTGGTAGCAGAGAATGCATTATTGGTTGAATGGAAATCTCCTAGCAAAAGCAGTAATACAATTTCTGCTTATACGTATATAGATAATAACCTGGAAATTGGATTTGAAGAAAACTCATTGGATATGCTCGTTATGGATTTTGATGACGATGCGACGGCTGAGTTTTGTTATATAGTTCCTGCTTCCTTAGAAACGGGTTTTTCACTTAAGTATGTACAATCAACTGATACCACAATTTTTTCCAGATCTCAGTTTAACTTGAGTAATGATACTCTTGAGATAATATCGTTGAGTAGCGGTATGCTTGCTAACAATCGTAAGGCAATATTTATTGATGAAAGCACCAAAGAAGGATTGCAAACAGAGATATTCCGTTTATCTGAGGATAATAGCAGGCTTCAGAGAGTAGAGATCGATGGAGGATTGGATCTTCTGAAACTTTCGTTGCGCCCGGATGATTCAAGGTTGAAAAGCAGAGATTTCGAAGGTGTTACATGTTTTCCTTCATCGGTATCCCCGAACAAAGATGTTTTATTCCCTGATATGTGGATATATTGGTATTCGATGGATGAAACAGCAGTTGTACTGGAAAGAGTTTCGTATTTTTCTGAAGAAATGGGATGTTTGCTTTCTCTTCCTATTTCCTGGCTTACCGAGTGTTCTGTGAATGAAATCAGTGATAACGAAGTGGAGATTATCAATAATGTGAATAATACTCGCCTTTTATCACTTGTTATGCTTTCTGTTGATGATGATGTAATGAGTTATGTGACAAATGGATATTATCTTATAGGGACCACCGGAACCTTCAGATATTACATCTCAGTTGCTGCAGAGCCTGAAGAAGAGAATATGATTAGAAAATCATTTGTCGTATTTGATTAAGGAGGA
This sequence comes from uncultured Faecalibacterium sp., assembly GCA_964599695.1. GTDB lineage: Bacteria > Bacillota > Clostridia > Oscillospirales > Ruminococcaceae > RUG11783. Next base: position 79,951 of record CAZRGP010000002.1, on the reverse strand, counting down.
ATGATGGGAAAAATACTAATTGTTGAAGATGAGTACTCGATCAGAGAGTTGATAGCTCTTAACCTTACTCGTGTCGGTTATGATGTAGTTCGCGCATCTTCCGCAGAAAAGGCGTTAGAGCTATATGAAGAGTCTTCAGATGATTATCAGCTTGCTTTACTCGACATTATGCTTCCCAATATGGATGGCATAACTTTATGTAAAAAACTCCGTGAATCCAACGATAATATTGGTATTATCATGCTTACGGCGAAGGTGCAAGAGAGTGATAAAGTGGAAGGATTGTCAAGTGGTGCGGATGATTATATGACAAAACCATTTAGCATCAATGAATTGCTAGCTAGAGTAGAAGCAGTTCTGCGCAGAGTTCATCCTGTAAATAAAACAAATACTACTCTACATCAGGGAAAATTTGTTTTGGATAGTAAGGCAAGAAGAATACTTAAAAACAATGAAGCACTTGACTTGACGCAGGTTGAATACCAAATAATGGAGTTTTTCTTTCAAAATGCGGGTACTGCTTTGAATAGGGACACCATATTAAATGCTGTTTGGGGAGAAAACTATTACGGCGACGTAAAAATAGTAGATGTAAACATTAGACGACTCCGAATGAAAATTGAGGATGATCCGAGCAAGCCGGCTTATATACAAACTGTATGGGGATACGGTTACCGTTGGTGTGCTGAATGAGTGATGAAAAAAGCATAAAAAAACAACACGGTAGTACTATTGCGCAACGATGGTTATATGTTACCTTCTTCCCTACCTTGGTAACTGTCCTTGTCGCTTGTTTTGCTATGTTTTATGTGACAAGACAAAACTATTATTCACTTGCAGAACAAGCTATAGACTTTAGGATTCGCTCTACGGTTTCATTGTTGCCTTCATCGTCGTTATCCAGAAAAGATCGGTATAACGGAATCGTTGGATTGGTTGAGGATTTTTCTGAAAAGGATCAGTTTGAGTTCATGATACTCGATTCAGAAGGTAATATCCTGGTAACATCGAGTGGTTTCGATATCATAGATGATTCCACTGTGGCTGAGTTCGAGCAGGCTAATAGTTCTGAAGAAAAGAGTTATACCTATATCAGCAACGATAAAAACAAAGAACATGTAATGGCGATTACTAGGATTCTTTCTCCCGATTACGGAGACGCTTACGCTATAAGGATAGTTTCCAGTCTGGAAGGGGTCGATAAACAAGTAAAAAACAATACTCAATTGTTTTTCTTAGTTGGTGGATTGATGCTATTGATCGTTACTTTAACAGGACTATTATTTGTTCGGTCCATTGTTACTCCGATCAAAAGACTTGGCATCGTTGCTGGTAGAATTGCTCAAGGAGACTTTAATACAAGAATCGGAGAGCATTATGCCGGTGAAATCGGAGACCTTGTTGAAAGTATCGATGACATGGCTGCAGCTCTTCAGCAGTCCAATCGTTTGAAGAATGATTTTATTTCCTCTATTTCACACGAAATCAGGACACCTCTTACTGCTATCAAGGGATGGGGCGAAACCCTGAATAATGTTGGTAACGATCCTCAGTTATTCAATCAAGGTCTTGATATTATTATCAACGAAACAGATAGACTCTCAGTTATGGTTGAAGATCTATTGGACTTTTCACGATTGGAAGGTAATAATTCATTAAAATACTTTTTTGAGGAATTTGATCTGACTTGTGAATTGAGAGAAGCTGTTATAACTTTCCAACAACGAGCAAACAATCTTGGAATTAAAGTTATATACAATGAATACGATAAACCACTATTGGTACATGGTGACAAGAATAGAATTAAACAAGTTCTTGTCAATGTTTTGGACAATGCTTTAAAATACTCTTTTGAAAAAAAGCCGGTTGAAGTAAGACTTCAAAGCGAAGATGATAAAGCGCTGATATCTATTTCTGATCAAGGACCTGGTATTCCGGAAGATGAAATAGAAAAGGTTACTGAAAAATTTTATCGCGCCTCCAATTCTGTATATGGAACCGGTATTGGATTATCTATCTCAAAAGAGATTATGGAGGCGCACCATGGTTCGATGCAAATATCGAGCAAATTAGGTCACGGAACAACTGTTAATTTGTCATTACCTTTATTACGGAGCATTTGATAATAATGAGTAAATTTAGAACATCTATCGGAGGGCAGGCTGTAATGGAAGGGATTGCTATGCGCGGTCCTGATATGACATGCCTATCTGTTCGTCGTCCAGACGGGACGATTCAACAAGAGGTTTCTCCTTCCAAAAAGAATCCCTTTGAGCGTTATCCGATTTTACGCGGTATCGCATCGATGGTGATAGCGCTTGAATCGGGTTATACTTTTCTATTGCATTCCTCAGATATTGCCTTCCCTGACCAAGAAGAAGACAAACTGGACAAGTGGTTGAATAAACATTTTGGAGAGAATAATAAAGTTATCAACTATGGTGTAGCCTTGTTAGCCGGATTAATGTCGATTGGATTGTTTATGTTTCTTCCGACGTTTATTACTGGCATTATCGCCAAAGTTATTCCTGGGTTAGATGTTTATAAAACGGTTATAGAAAGCATTTTGAAAATTGCTATTTTTATTATTTATATTTATTCAGCTTCTAGAATGGATGAGATAGCGCGTGTGTTTAAATATCATGGCGCAGAGCACAAAACAATTTTTTGCTATGAAAATGGTGAGGAGTTGACCGTCGAAAACGTTCGGAAACAAGGACGCTTTCATCCTAGATGTGGGACAAGCTTCACTTTCATTACTTTGCTTATCAGCATTTTGCTCTTTTCTTTTGTTCCTTGGAATTCTACTTTGAGTAGGATTTTTTATAAACTGCTCTTCTTACCCTTAATAATGGGAATATCTTATGAGTTTATTAGATATGCAGGACGTCATGATAATGCACTTTCTAGACTTCTTTCCTTCCCTGGTCTTTTAGTCCAACGTCTTACAGTTTTTGAGCCTGAGGATGATATGATTGAAGTTGCTATAAATGCCATGAAAGCGGTTATACCTGAGGATCCCGAAAAGGACAAAATCTAATGGCTTCATATAAAGACATGGTAAGAATACGTAATGAATATATGAACTCATCATCTCTTTCGGATCATGAGTTCAATTTGATTTACGGAAAGGTTACCGGTAATCATTTTAACCCTGTTGACGCTGAGGTAACATCAGACAATAACCTAACGAAAATTGTTCGGTTGTTAAATCAAAGAATGGCTGGAGAACCTATTCAGTATATTCTTGGTACATGGCCTTTTTTGGACATCGAGCTTATCGTTGATGAACGAGCTCTTATTCCACGGCCTGAAACAGAATTATTGGCACTTGAGACGATAAAGCGTTCACTTCTATTCCACAATTCAACTATAGTTGATCTTTGTTCCGGTTCCGGGGCTATCGCATTTGCTATAGAGGACAAAGTTGCTGGAAGCGATATTATTGCTGTTGAGTACTCTAGTAAAGCCTGCAGCCTTATTAATGATAATAAAGCCAGACTAAAGTCTAATGTAAAAGTAATTGAAGAAGACGTTTTCTCATATATTCCATCGCTTGAAGATTCATCTTGTGATATTTTTGTGTGTAATCCACCCTATGTAACTGAAGCTGAATATAAAAGCAATTACGAAGAATTAAAATATGAACCTCGTGATGCTTTCATTGCTTCTGAAAATGGATGTTATTTCTACAACAGATTAACTCCCCTTTGCTTTCCTAAACTAAGACCCGGTGGCTTTCTACTTTATGAAATCGGTGATGAACAAAAGAAAGCCGTTCAAGAGATTATGGTTAAATGGGGATATGACAATATACAGACCATGAAGGATATTGATGGTCATGACCGAGTAATTATTGGTAAAAAACCATATTGATTTCTTGGTATAAAATGATAGAATTACTAATAGCACAGGGGCGCTTCGGCTGAGATGGACATTCGTCCTGTCCCTTTGAACCTGTCGGGTAATTCCGTCGTAGGAAGTGCATTCCAGACACACCCCGTCAGTGGGTGTTTTTTTGTAGGAGGAAAAATGAGCAATAATTCATCAAAAACAAAAGTCCTTGTAGAAGGCGCATTGCTGATAGCGATTTCTGCTGTCTTATCAATTTGGCCAAAGTTTAAATTCTTGCCTTATGGCGGTTCGATAACTGTGTGTTCTATGTTACCTATAATACTGTTTTCTTATAGGAGAGGTATAAAATGGGGCCTTCTGGGTGGGCTGGCATTTGCATTAATTCAGACAATTACCGGTTTTACCAGTTCAGGAACAGGTTTTGTTCCGTTTGTATTCGAGCTTTTGTTCGACTATCTGGTCGCTTTTACAGTTCTAGGATTAGGAGGTATGTTTAGAGGAAAGTTAGGATCTTCAAAGAAAGAGTTTGTAACTGGAACTGTTGTTGCGATAATGCTCAGGTATTTATCTCACTTTATTTCTGGTTATGTAGTTTGGGGAGAATATGCTGAGTGGTTTTTCGGAGAAGTTGGATCTTGGGGACAGAATATACTTAATACAATGTCGGGTAACGCATTAAGTGCGTTCTACAGTCTTGTTTATAATGGGACGTATATGATTCCTGAACTGATTATAACTACTATAGTTGCAGCAATCATTTTCCCCTATGTTGATTTCAAAGAATAAACTGGATTGAAGAAAGGGCACCTATATCACATAGGTGCCCTTTTGTTGTGGAGCGGGTGATGGGAATCGAACCCACGTATTCAGCTTGGGAAGCTGATGTTCTGCCATTGAACTACACCCGCACTAGGACAAATTATATATAATGAAAGACCAAAATTCAAGATATCTTTTCCATTTGACGCCCGTACGACATTGTTCCTATAATTATATAAATAACCTCATCGAAAGATAAAAATGCTGTATCTAAATCAAAAAATAATATTCAATCAACTCCCCTCGGCTATAACTACATATTATAGGGATATCGACGGTCTTACTCTAAAGGTGGGGCTTTATTTTCTGATACATGAAGAAGTAGATAAGAAACAGGCGTTACTTGATCTATCAATCTCGGAATCTGTTTTCAATAGAGCTGTTTTATTCTGGAAAGAAAAACAGTTTGTTGTAGAAAAAGATATCGAACTGGTAAATGAAAACATTCAGCCATCCAGGTTAGATCATGATAAGATGGCGGACATGGTCATGCTTGACCCCGAAATAGCAACCTTGCTTCAAGAGTCTCAACAGATATTAGGAAAGGAATTGAGTTTGAGCGAAAGCAGGATTCTCCTTGAAATCTATGAGAATTACCTTCCTTCCGTTTATGCAGTATTGAATATTGAGTCATATTGGATGTTACGCAAAGAAAGAAAAAAGGTTCTTACTGAGACACTCTATACTGCAAAGGAATGGAATAATTTAGGCATTAGAACAGAAGCGGAGTATGATAAACAAATTCATTTAATGGAGCAATGTGACGAATACATCAGTAAAATTGCTGAAGTTACTGGAATCGACAGAAAAGATTTGACTAGAAAACAATGCAAGGTAATTCAGTCCTGGTTATTGGATTTCGGATATGATGAGTCTTTTGTTTCTGAAGTTATGCTAAGAAAAAATGACGCAAATATCGCTTATATTAACTCTGTATTAAAAGATTGGAATAAAAAAGGAATTAAAAATATATCGGAAACGCGCGACAGGCCTATGAATATCGAGTCAAACAATTCCAGTGGTGCATTTTCTCCCCTGTTCACTTCTATTCTTAATAAAAATAAGGACGACCCGGATCAATGAGCTATTCTGAAAAAGCAAATAATTATGCAAATTTAATACTTGAACGTCGTAGAGAAGCAAATGCTCAAGCAACATTGAAAAAGAGACAAGAAATAGCTGTAAAGTGTAACAACTATACAGACTTGGAAACGTATCGGAGAGAATTGAATATACGTAAATTAAAAGCTTCTCTACAAGGTGATAAAGTAGGTTTGGAGCAAATATCACAAGAATTACAAGGCATTTCTAATGAAATCAAAACAACCCTTGCTAATCATGGGTTTAGCATTAAAGATTTAGATGATATTCATACTTGCTATCTGTGTGGCGACACAGGTATTACAAAAGATGGGTCCGTTTGTGTTTGTAAAAACAATCTTATGAGGGAATATGAACTAGATCACATTCAGAAAGTATCTCCCCTTTCATTGTCCTCTTTTGAATCTTTTGATCTATCGTATTACTCTCATAACAAAATAAATGGTTTCATTCCTTATGATGTGATGAAAGGAAACCTAAAAGACTGTGTTGAGTTTAGTAAACGATTTCCGTGCTCAGATAATTTGCTGTTGATGGGTAATACTGGACTTGGTAAAACACATTTGGCACTTTCTATTGCCAATGAGGTTTTAAAAAAGGGGTATGAAGTCGTATACTGTTCTTGTTCCAATATTTTACAGATTATTGATGAGGAAAGAACTGAAAACAGATACTCTTCTACTCTGACTTCACTTAAGAGATGTGATCTGTTGATCCTTGATGATCTTGGCAGTGAGTATATCAATGCATACTATACTTCTATGCTTTACGATATCTTAAATAGTAGGATATCAGAGCAGTTATCAACAGTAATCACAACTAACTTCAATGATTATGAAAAGCTCAAAGCGAGATACGGAGACAAAATTGCCTCAAGGTTGATTGGATGTTTTAAGGTTTTGCCTTGTATAGGCGACGATATTCGGATAAATAGAGTTTAATGATAATTAAAGCTAAACCGGTTTATATATCAAAAAAGAGACACATTTGTGTCTCTTTTTCATTAACCACCAAGATAAGCCTTTTTAACAAGTTGATTGTTAGATAGTATTGCTGCGGAATCTTCAATAACGATTCTCCCACTTTCTAGAACGTAACCACGATCTGCAATGGATAAAGCCATTTGAGCATTTTGCTCAACAAGGAGAATAGTTGTACCAGATTCGTGTAAATCTTTGATAATCTCAAAAACTTCCTGTACAAGTATTGGGGCCAAACCCATGGAAGGTTCATCAAGCATCATAAGTTTTGGTTTTGACATTAAAGCTCGTCCCATAGCGAGCATTTGCTGTTCACCACCTGATAAAGTGCCTGCTATTTGCTTATACCTCTCTTTAAGACGCGGAAATAAACTATATACTTTTTCCAAAGAGTCCGATATCGAGCTTTTTGGTTGAGTATATGCACCCATCTCGAGGTTCTCCAACACCGAAAGCTGAGAAAAGATCCTTCTTCCTTCAGGAACATGAGCTAACCCATATTCAGAGATTCTATGTGCGGGAAATCTGGAGATATCATTACTATTAAAAGTAATTGAACCTGTTTGAGACCTCATAATTCCGGAAATAGTTTTCAAGGTAGTAGACTTCCCTGCACCATTTGCTCCAATAAGAGTGACGATCTCCCCTTCATCAACATGAAAAGACACATCATAAAGTGCATGAATGGAATTGTAGTAAGCGTTGATATGATCGACCTTTAATACTTCCTTCACTTTATACTACCTCTTTCTTCCCCAGATATGCCTCAATAACAAGAGGGTCATTCTTTATTTGATCTGGGTCGCCTTTTGCTATTATTTTTCCGAAATTCATGACACAGATTCCTTCACAAATACCCATAACAAGATTCATGTCGTGTTCAATCAAAACAATAGCGATATTGAACTCATCTCTGATTCTTAAAATATTTTCCATCAGTTCTGCAGTTTCATGAGGGTTCATCCCTGCAGCAGGCTCATCTAATAGAAGCACTTTTGGTTTAGTTGCCAGAGCCCTTATTATTTCAAGCCTTCGCTGTGCACCATAAGGAAGGCTTCCAGCTTGAGAATCCGCAAGATTGTCTAAATCAAAGAATGATAACAGCTCATGCGCCTTTTCTTCTGCATAATTCTCTTCTTTATTGTAACTCTTTGAATGAAGCAGAGACGTTAGCAAGTTTTCTTTAATATGATTATGCATCCCTACTTTAACGTTATCCAGAACTGACAGGTTGGAAAACAGTCTGATATTCTGAAATGTTCTAGCAATACCAAGTTGGCTTACTTGATGTGTAGATTTTCCCGCAGTACTGAAGCCGTTTACCATTATGTTTCCACGCGTGGGCTGGTACACATTTGTAAGCAGATTAAACACCGTAGTCTTTCCGGCGCCGTTTGGACCAATTAAACCAGCAATTTCTGTTGCTCCTATAGTGAGAGAAAAATCGTCAACTGCTGTTAGACCGCCAAAATCGATACCTAAATGATAAGCCTCTAAAACAGGTATACTGTTGATATCTCTTTCAGGAATATAAGCTCCGCTGGGATATTCTACTAAGTTAGATCCCTTCCTATTATCTTTCATTAGGTATCCTCCGTTGATTTTCTTTTAAACACATTAACCAACAGTCTCTTCGGATTAAGCGTTCTTTTAATTCCGTCAAACATAGGTGAAGAGTTGAAAAGCATTATTACAATCAGCATTAAGGAATATATAAGCATTCTGTAATCATCAAGTCCTCGCAAAGCCTCCGGCAAGACTTTAAGTATGACGGCGGCTATTACAGAGCCTCTGATGGACCCCATTCCTCCTAAAACAACTATCAACAAAAATTCGATAGAAAGGTTATAGTCAAACGTAGTTGCTTTTATATTGGCAAAATTGTGGCCATATAGTGTTCCAGCTGCTCCAGCGAAAAATGCTGCCAATACAAAAACAGATAGTTTGTGTTTAATAATATCTATTCCACATGATTCAGCGGCAATTTTATTATCACGAATTGCCTGGATTGCTCTTCCATATCGGGATTTTTTCAAATGCATAATCAGTATTATCGTGACAATATCAAGAATAAAAGCGTATGGAAGAAGAGAACGAGTTTTAAGATAAATGGTACTGGTGTCAAGGCCTCTGGCACCACCTGTAATTTTTAGGTTTGTAATGATGCTTTTAATTATCTCGCCGCATGCTAAAGTAACGATAGCAAGATAATCACCGTCAAGCCTAAGTGCAGGAAGGCCAACTATGAAGCCAAATAATGAAGCGATCAAGCCTCCGAATAACATACATACAGGTAAACGTATTGCCAAAGGTAACAGCGGGAACGTGTTATTGAGAAATATTGACAGCAAGCAACCAGAAAACAAACCGACCGACATAAAACTTGCATGCCCTAAAGACAGTTCTCCTAACATCCCAACAACTAAATTTAGAGAAACTGCCATGACTATATGGCAGGAAAGTGAAATTATTATATTTGTTAACTGCCTGCTAGCGTTACCAGAATAGATTTGAAACGCTACTATACAATAACAGATAGTAAGTAGAATTACAGTTAAGGTGTTTGAAGAGAGAGTGCGTATTTTATTTTTTTTCATCATACTTTCTCCCTTCTCTTTTTACCAAGCAAGCCTGCCGGCCTGATTATCAATACAAGAATAAGGACCGTAAATACAATAGCATCGGCTAATGTGGTTGAAATATAAGCTTTGGACATCTGCTCAATGATACCAAGAAGAAGGCCGCCGAGCATTGCACCTGGTATAGAGCCAATTCCGCCAAATACTGCAGCGGTAAAGGCCTTAATCCCAGGCATAGAGCCTGTAGTAGGCCTGATAAACATATATACGCTACCGTAGAATATGCTGGCCACTGCAGCAAGTGCACTACCTATGGCAAAAGTTATAGTAATAGTCTTGTTAACATCGATACCCATCAATTGGGCAGCTTCCCTGTCTTCAGAAACAGCTCTCATAGCGGTACCGATTTTCGTTTTATTTACGAAAACATGCAGTACAGCCATTACGACAGAAGTTACGAGTAAAGTCATAATTGATTTACCGTCTACAAGTATTTCTCCGATCTGAAGGTTAGGAAAGTTGATTACGTTAGGGTATCCCAATTGTTCACTGCCAAAAAACAATAAAGCTAAATTTTGTAATAGATAACTGACTCCAATTGCAGTAATCAGAACCGCAAGCGGAGGAGCGTTTCTTAATGGGCGATAAGCAAGTAATTCAATGGTAATACCTAAAAGAGAACAAATAATGATAGAAAAAAGTGCCCCTATAATTGGTGGCACGCCAAAAGACCTTGTAAGCCAAATACAGGAATACGCTCCAACCATGATAATGTCGCCATGGGCAAAATTAAGCATTTTAGCAATACCATATACCATGGTATATCCTAAAGCGATAAGTGCGTATATGCTCCCCAGGCTCAATCCGCTGATCAATGTTTGTAATAACTGATTCATTAATCCTCCAAGTATTCAAGCATAATATCCACCTGTTTCCAGGTGGATATTATGTAATTTGAGGGAATTATCCAAGATACAGAGAAGCAACACCGTCTTTGATAATCATTGCTTTTGCATCTTTTTCAGTATCTCCGTTTTCAAGCCATGTCATTGTTCCAGTTACACCATCAACAGTAAGATCAGTCATAAGTGAGGAAAGATACTCACCAGAGCAATCAGCAGGATCTGTAACCCCAGCTTTTTCCAAAAGGGCTTTGATAACATAAACTGCGTCATAAGCGTCAGCAGCAAACTGGTCAGGAGCTGCATTGTAATCTGCTTTGTATTTTGATACAAAACTCTGTACTTTAGTATCTGGATCATCAGCCGCAAAGGGAGTCAGTTCCAAAACATTGTCTGCAATGGTAACATCGTTTTCAACTTTAGTAAGAATTCCATCCAGTCCATCGCATCCAAAGTACAGCGTGTCTTCCGGAAGTTTACCTTTAGCTTGTGAAAGGAAAGTAGAAGCTTCTGCAGCATATATCGGAATAAAAACGAGTTTCACACCGCTGGCGTTGATTGCGCTAACCTGTGTAGAGAAGTCGGTGGAAGTGTTGGAATCAAATGTTTGCACTTCAACAACTGACAAACCAAGCTCCTTGGCACGAGCTTCAAATGATTCATACAAACCTGCTGAATAATCAAGATCACTTTGATATAGAACGGCAACTTCAGTAGCAAGTTTATGATCTACGATATAGTCGGCGCTAAACTTACCTTGAGAACTATCTGTAAAACAAACACGGAAAGCTTTACTGTTGTTTTTAATACAGTCATCATTAGAAGCGGAAGGAGAAATCATAAAGATATCATCTTCTGCAGCAGTAAGAGAAACGCTTGCCATTTCACCAGATAGAGTCGTTCCAATAGAAATATGCATTCCATTATCGAGCAATTTACCATACGCTGCAACAGCACTATCAGGGTCACCCTGAGAATCTTGCATATCAAGGACAACCTGCATTCCGTTAATTCCACCGGCAGCATTAATCTCGTCAACGGCAACCTGGGCGCCATTCCTGACGGATAATCCGTAGTTAGCGTAGTCACCGGTTAAGGGGCCAATACCTCCAATGCGTAGTTCTTTAGCAGATTCAGATCCTGACTGATCAGAACCGGACGGTTCATCCTGATTTCCTGCTCCACAGGAAGTCAGGAGCGTGGCAACTACCAACATCATTGCCAATAAAGACATAAGTTTTTTCATAGTTTTTCCTCCATTTTTTTATTCCCCAGTTGAAAAAATACCCGAGGCGCTACGCCTCGGGTATTGTGTTCTTTAGAACTACTCTATCCTTAGCCTCGCACCATAAATCTATCCGCTACGATTAGGAGCAGAATAATGATTACAACTACGAGTGCAGAATAGATCATCTAAGATTCTCCTGTGAATTTTTCATTATTATCAACACTTTAAAGCGCAATGTCAAGCACTCTAAATCAATTCTACAAATTCATGAATAAACTACAAACACAAAAGGGTTTTAATATGCAAATTCCACAAATTAATAATTACAAATTTTCTTTGCTCTTCATTAATAGATACGCATTAATGAAGCCATCTAAATCTCCATCCATCACGGCAGTAACATTACCCGTTTCAAAATTGGTTCGATGATCTTTTACCATTGTGTATGGCATAAATACATAACTTCGTATCTGGCTGCCCCACCCGATGTCCATCTGTACGCCTTTGATATCTTCAATTTTTTCAAGATGTTCTCTCTCTTTGATCTCGACCAGTTTGGCTTTCAACATTTGCATACAAACTTCGCGATTCTGATATTGGCTACGTTCTACCTGACACGATACCACGATTCCTGTTGGAATATGTGTCAAACGGACAGCAGAGGACGTTTTGTTGACTTTTTGCCCACCTTTACCACTAGCTCTGTATACATCCATTTGAATGTCTTCGTCTCTTATATCAACATTAACGTCTTTTCCAATTTCTGGCATAACCTCAACAGATGCAAATGAGGTTTGTCTTCTTCCGGATGCATCAAATGGTGAAATGCGCACGAGCCTATGTACACCATTTTCGCTTCTTAGATAACCATATGCATTTTCACCGGAAATTAAAATCGAAACCGATTTAATACCAGCTTCATCTCCATCTAACCAGTCAAGGATTTTCACAGAAAACTTATGACGTTCCGCCCATCTTGAGTACATCCTGTAAATCATTTGTCCCCAATCTTGTGCTTCAGTTCCTCCAGCTCCAGCATGAATCGTCAAAATAGCGTTGTTTCTGTCATATTCACCTGAAAGCATGAAATCCATTCTAACTTTATTGAGAGTATCTTCATAGTCTGTCAGAATAGAGTCTAATTCTTCCACCAAGGACTCATCATCTGTTTCCTCAATTATGGAGATCATTGCTTCGCAATCATCCGCTTTTCTTTCGAGTTCCTCACGTTTTGTAATCCTGCTTTTGAGAGAGGACTGTTTGGCAAAAACTTCTTTACTTTTATTGGAATCATTCCAAAAATCAGGGGCAGCAACCAGATCATCAATTTTTTTTAGTTCTTCCTTGATAGAAGCAACGTCTATTGACATGATTATTTCTTGAGCCGATTCTCTAGCATTTTGAAATCTTGTTTTGTATTCATCCAATAGTACCATTTATTTAAACAACTCCTAACTAAAGTGACATGAGAATTATATCTAAGATTTAGTCATGTGAAAAGTGGTTTTATATATAATAATCATGTTAGAATATACTGAAAAGAAAAAAGAAAGGTTGTTACTTAATGTTTGAAGGTGAGCGTTGTCCTTACTGCAACAAGCAATTCTTAAAGGATGAAGATATCGTAGTTTGTCCTATTTGCGGTACTCCTCATCATAGGGAATGCTATAAGATTCATAATCATTGCGCCAACGAATCGAACCATGGATCATTTGAGTGGAAATCATCTCATCAAGTGACAAAAGATTCTGAAGATTGGAAATCTAAAGTCGAATCACTAAATACACACTCAATATGTCCTGTATGTGGTACTAATAACGATGTACAAGCTAAGTATTGTAGTAAGTGCGGCACTTTATTGCCGTTGAATAAACCTACAAATCAATTATTTGAATCAGTTCCTTTACAGGTTCAGCAAGTCAGTACGAATGAAAGAATCGATGGTATTCCAATAAGAGATTGGCTGGTATACCTTGGTCCCACCTCAGGTTCACACATAAGGACTTATTTAAATCAGAACAATAAAAACTCTATTTGGGGTTTTGCAATTGGGGCTCTCTTGTTCCCTATTTTGTATTTTCTCTACTATCGAGTGTGGGGCTTATCTGCTGTTATTCTTATTGTGGATATAATATGTAATGCACCAACTATTCTATTGCAGGTTAACACCTCTTATGTGCCATTTCCGGGAATGACCTCTGGCGAGTTTGTGACTTTAGCGAATATCCTGTCATATGTATATCTGATTTTTGTTTTTTTGATCTCACTTTTTGCTAAAACAATTGTTAGAAAAAATTCTGTTAAAGCTATAAAAAGAATACGAAGATCATGTAATAACGAAAATGATTATTCCATTCTTTTATCCAGAAAAGCTTGTCCCAACAAATATGTAATGGGCTGTTTGCTATTTATCTATGTCCTATATCTCTTATCCATTATATTTTTATAATATGAATTAAGAACTAGCCTGCTCGTATGTTGTGAAAAGGCTTGACAAACAGATTGTTTACTAATAGAATTAATTGATGTCGTTTGACATATATTATCCTTGCTCACTTATGTGAGCCGGAAGTCCAAAAGGAGGTAAAATAATCATGCAGGCAAGTTATGAAACCATTATGGTTTTGAACACATCACTTGATGAAGAAGCAAGCAATGCTCTTGTCGCAAGATTCACAGATCTGATTAACGCTAATGGTAAAGTCGAATCTGTTGAACCCTGGGGAAAGCGTCGTCTTGCCTACGAAATCAATGATGAAAAAGAAGGAAACTATTATCTCATTAATTTCGAAGCAGAGACTAGTTTCATTTCTGAGCTTAATCGTTTGTATGCAATTACAGACGGATTACTGCGCACGATCGTTGTTCGTAAAGATCAGTAACTGAAGGAGTCTTTTCATGCTTAATCAAGTTTCTTTAATGGGGCGTCTGACTGCTGATCCAGAGTTGAGACATACCCCAAATGACATCGCTGTTACCACGTTTACCTTAGCTGTAAATCGTTCTTATGTTAAACAGGGAGCCGAAAGGCAGGCTGATTTTATTGATGTTGTTGCTTGGAGAAGCACAGCCGAGTTCATTTGCCGTTATTTTAAAAAAGGTCAAATGATGGCGGTTACTGGGTCAATTCAAACTAGGAATTATACTGATAAAGAAGGTAAGAATCGTAAGGCATTCGAGGTAGTTGCCGATAATGTGTATTTTACTGAAAGCCGTAACGCTTCTCAGGGCACATCAACTTACAACGCCCCGTCTGTATATGATGAAGATTCAGCATCTGAAAAGCCTGCATATTCTGCAGGAAATCCGGATGATTTTACTATTATTTCCAACGATGAAGACCTTCCATTTTAACCAAGTGAAATAAGGAGATAAAAATGGAAAACAATGAGAATGCGGTAGTCCAGACTTCTGAAGTTGCCGAAACAGCTGAAAGATCCAATGAAAGACCTGAGAGATCAGAACGTCCTCAGCGTCCTGCAAATCGTCAGCGTCGTCGTAAAGTCTGCACTTTCTGCACAGAGAGAGATGCTGTTATTGACTATAAGAATCCTGCTCAACTCAGAAAGTTCATTTCCGAAAGAGGCAAGATTCTTCCCAGAAGAATGACAGGTACATGTGCTCGTCATCAGCGCCAGTTAACCACAGCTATTAAGCGCGCAAGACAAGTTGCTCTTCTCCCCTATGTAAGCGATTAATCAATAAAAAAGAGAACCTTAAAAGGTTCTCTTTTTTTTAACGAGAAACAAATGTTAGATGTTTATCAGCAAAATCAACCTCAATAGATTGAACTGAAAAAGTGCTTTCCAACAGTATGTCTGTTATCTTATCTTCTATTTCTCTTCGAATTGTTTGTCTCAGGTCTCTTGCTCCATGCTCAGTACAATCTGAAATCTCAATAATATGCTGAAGTACCATTTCTGAGTAAGAAAGTAAGATATTTCTGTTTAAAAGGATTTTGGAAATATCTTCCATCATTAAACCGGCAATACGTTTGAGACTATCATTATCCAGCGGGTTGAATACAACAATTTCATCTATTCTAGCCATGAATTCTGGACGTAAAAACTCTTTAAGAGCTTTAAGAGATTTGTCCCGGGAATTACTCTCCAGTGATTGTCCAAAACCTGCCAAACCGCCATTGATATTAGATCCGGCATTACTCGTCATGATAATGATTGTGTGAGTAAAATCTACTGTCCTACCCTGAGAATCAGAGATTTTTCCATCATCTAACACCTGAAGGAGAATGTTCATTACATCAGGATGAGCTTTTTCTATTTCGTCAAATAGTACGACACTATATGGCCTTCTTCTGACTTTTTCAGTCAACTGACCTGCTTCGTCGTATCCTACATATCCAGGAGGAGAACCGATCAGTTTACTCACGGTGTGTTTCTCCATATATTCTGACATATCAATTCTGATTATAGGGTCTACTTTATCGAACAAAACAGAACCAATAGTTTTAGCAAGTTCAGTCTTCCCTACTCCAGTAGGTCCAACAAAAACAAACGACGCCGGCCGCTCATGACCATTGAGACCGAGTCTGGTCCGTTTGATAGCTTTCACTACCTTTGAAACAGCCTCATCTTGACCTATTATCCGTGATTTCAATTCATCCTGAAGATGAAGGATTTGAGATAAATCGTCGGACTTGATTTGTGTAGAAGGAATTCCAGTCCAAAGTTCTATAACATAACTGACATGATCAAGAGTAACGGCGACATTGTCATAATCAGTTTGAATAGAATTCATTTTGTCTTGAAGTTGTATTAACTCGCTTTTAAGATTTGCTATTTTTTCATAGTCAGGATTCGCTTCGCTATTAGATTTTTCAATTATTTCATTTGTCTCATTATATGAATCGGATAGTTTTTGATATTGTTTAATAATATCAGACTCTAGTGCAGCACAAGTGCACGCTTCATCCAGTAAGTCTATCGCTTTATCAGGTAAAAAACGATCATTTATATATCTTTCAGATAAATCCACCATTCGATGAAGTGTGTCATTATCTACTTTCACATGATGAAAATCTTCATAGTAACTTTTGATGCCTTCCAACATTTCATAGCATTCTTCAATGGAAGGTTCTTCGACTTTTACAGGCTGAAAACGGCGTTCTAAAGCTTGATCTTTTTCAATATATTTGCGGTATTCAGCAAATGTAGTCGCACCAATTACTTGTATTTCACCACGTGAAAGAGCAGGTTTGAGAATATTGGAAGCGCTCATAGCTCCATCTGCATCTCCCGCACCTGTTAGATTATGGACTTCATCAATAAAAAGAATGATATTGCCGGATTGAACGACCTCGTTGATCAATCCTTTAACTCTGCTTTCAAACTGTCCTCTAAACTGGGTACCAGCAACTAGAGCAGTCAGATCAAGTAAATATACTTGCTTGTTCTTAAGTTTTTCAGGAACATTTCCAGAAGCTATTTGTAAAGCGATTCCTTCTGCGATTGCAGTTTTACCAACGCCCGCTTCTCCAATTAGACATGGATTATTCTTTTGCCTACGGCACAGAATCTGAACCGTGCGTGCTATTTCTTTGTTTCTGCCTATAATCCTGTCCAGTTTTCCTTCAGAAGCTTTTTTTGTAAGATTCTCACAATAGGTATTTAGATATTTCAGTTTAGGATCTTTGTTAGGTTTAACAGATTTTTCAGTTTTGGGTGCACTCTCATTTCCTGATTGAGTAGTATTATTCCCAAATATATTTCCGAGAATAGAAGGAAATGTTGGAGTACCTCCTTGTTCGAAGCCATCTTCATCCTGAGGGGATAAAAAACCCATCTGGTCTGAAAATGCTTCAATATCGTCGTCTGTTATTCCGAATTTTTTCAGAATATCATCGACTGGTTTCATCCCCAATTCTTTAGCACAAACGAGGCATAATCCCTCGTTTGTTGTTTTATCACCTTCTACTTTTGTAATAAACATCACAGCCGGACGTTGCTTACATCTGGAACATAACATATAACCACCTACACATAAAAAGGATTTAATTTATATAAAGGGCTAAATAAACTAGATTCCATCAAAAGGTCTAAAGGTATCACGGAGTTGTTATACTTCAAAATGATAGAGATAGCCATAGAAATCAGATATATAAGAAGCAATCCGATGATAATACCTAATGCGCCTCCCAAAACTCTGTTTATGAAGCCTAATACAGGAATTTCATTGGTGTGCAGCAAAAGATTTTGAAGAGAAGAAAGAATCACTATTCCGAGGATAAATACAAATAAAAATATTATTAATTGTATCCCACTAAGAATGGTATTCTCCATATTTTCTGAGACAATTGTTTGAGAAAGTGCATTAATATCATCGTCAAATAAATGTTTTGAGAGATAACTGGATATTGCTTCCCCTAATATACCTTCATCAAACGTTGAGATTAGGCCGTCTTTAAAATTCGCTAGTTTCTCCGCAACTTTAGTGATCAATCTTTCCTCTATATATAAATCATATATTGAAGATGCGTACCGATCACTTACGTAACCAGCAATCAAAACAGAGCCTATTATTTTGAATAGACTAATAACAGAATACAAAAAGCCCTTTGCATAATGAATAAAGAATTCAACAAGAATAATTATCACAAATATGACATCGAAGATATTGACTTCTAATGAGGACAAGAACTCATTCATCTGAATTTTCTCCTCCCGGGGCCACAGACTCTGTGAGCTTAACTGCATATTGCGCTTCTATGACTACTGGTCCACCCCATTCATAAATAGAATAAGCTGATGTGCTGCAGGGGTATATACGTTTTAGTGACCCTTGAGTAGTATAAACATCGACCTCACCCCTGGAAAGCACGTAGATTTCATCACTATCAGCCCAAACATCATGTATTTCCTTGTGATAATCAACATGAGCTGTCATATTCATTTTTTTGTTTAATACCTCAAATGAATTGATTTCGGATCTCATGTTATCGCCGAATGCTAATATAACATTATTTCCCTCTTGGTGAGAAATATTCAAAAGCTGTCTTCCGTTGTAATTGTACTCTGCCTGTAATGTGCCGTCTGATTTTACCAGAAGTGCTCGTGTGTCCATCAAAAGTGCAAGGGTATCTCCATCATAGATAGCATCAACATACAAGCCTTCAAAATTGAATGAGTTAACTTCTTTCTGGGTAGAGAGATTAATCAGGGTAACAACGGTGATAATCCTTCCCCCACTTCCCTTCATGGAAAATACAGCAACATTATCGTCGGATTCAGAAGGAATAACGCTTATAGGAAAGCCATCTGTTCCATACCAAGTGAACCGCTTGGAAGTGTCCTTATTAAAAACGTGTAATTCAGAAGTGTATTCATCTCCTCTTGTAAGAATACAATACTTACCACTTGTATTAACGCAGGCAGATGAAATTTCGAATTCAGTGTTTCCTGAAAAAAGTAGATAGGATCTATTATATACCCTATAGCTTTTGCCAGATTGGCTATATACAAGAATCCTATTTGAATTTGAGGCGAGCTCAGCATTGGTTAATCCGTGATATGAGGATTGAATCAGAGAACCACTGCCTTTTGCTGTTGTTAACATGCTTTGGGATAACAAAGCCATACATGAATCTGCCGGGCGAATCATTTTTACGTTATCATCCAGCAATAAAGGATAATTTCCCGAAGCAAAAAAAGAATTGATGCTATCCTTCATATCTTTCGATGAGATCTCAGAATAAGAAGTAACAGCAATATATATCGTAGACAAAACAAGGACAAAACAGAGTACAATAAGAATTCTTTTCCGCCTTATTTTTCCTAATCGCTGTTTTCGGGCAGTTGTAATTTCGTCCAACCTGGAAGCCAATTTTAATAATACACCTCCTTAAGATAGAGTGCATAAGCTGGTAGTGTTGGCAATTTGTTGTCGCGTGGTTTTCCTTTTAGATAATCCTGGATATCCGATAGTTTCAACTTGTTAGCACCACACCGAACAACTGCACCGGCAATTATACGTGCCATATTATATAAAAAACCATCAGCATATATGGAAAGAATGAGTATATCACTATTTTTTTCATGCTTGATTGAAATGTCATATACTTCTCGTATCTTATCTTGTATGTCGCTTTTGGAAGAACAGAAGGATGTGAAATCATGCTTCCCAATAAATAAAGAAGCTGCTCTTTCCATAGTATCGAAATCCAATTCCCCTCTGATATGAAAAGCTCGTCCTTCCCAAAACGGAGGTAAATATTCACCGTTGTAGATAAGATATTCATATCTTTTACCCAGGCTTGAGTAACGGGCATGAAAATCCGAAGAAACAGGAACAAGCCTATAAGCTCGTATATCGTAAGGTAATGAATGATTCAAGCGCTCTAAAAAAGAATGCTCATCAATTATATAATCGGCAAAAAAGCTTATACAAAACTGAAATGCGTGCACTCCGGAGTCCAACCTGGAACAGAGTTTGATATCTGTAGGGCCGCCTAAAATGTCAAACAGCGTATTCTGTAAAACTTCCTGAATAGTCAGAGCGTTGTCCTGTATTTGTGTTCCATGGTAATTCGAACCCATGAAAGAAATAGTTAACAGATAGTTATACATTCAAAAAATGATCCGCCAAAAGAAAGATAACAAGGATTATGATGGAAACTAAACAGGCATAGTAATCCCTGTTCTTAAACGTTAACTCATGAAGACGAGTTCTATTTTCACCCGCATTATAACATCTGCATTCCATAGCCAAAGCCAATTCGTCTGCCCTTCTGAATGCAGAAATGAATAAAGGAATAAGAATGGGGCTTAATGCCTTTATTCGCTGAATGAAGTTCCCAGATTCCATGTCAGCGCCACGTGATTTTTGTGCAGCTATAGTTTTGTCTGTCTCATTCAATAAAGTTGGAATAAATCTAAGGGCAATCGTCATCATCATAGCTAGTTCATGAACAGGAAAACCTATTCTCAACAAAGGTTTTCCAAGTGATTCAATTGCATTCGTTAATTGTATTGGAGTTGTTGTATATGTTAATAACGAAGACCCTGCTAAAAGAGTTATTATTCTTAAAGAAAGCATATAAGCAAAAATAATACCTCGATCAGTAATTTCCAGTTTCCCTATTGAAATAAGTGGTTCACCAGCCACGAAAAAAATATTCAGTATACTTGTAAAAAGAATAACTGGTAATAATGGCTTAACGCTTGTAAGAAGCAATTTGATTGGAATTCCCACTAACTTATAAAGAAATAAAACAGTGATAAATATGATTGTCATTACAAGAGGTGAATTAATCAAAAAAAGAACCACAATAAACAGAAAGGAAATTACAAGTTTTAATCTTGGATCCAAACGATGGACAAGAGACGATCCGTTTATATATTGTCCTAGAGTAATATCTCTCATGCCTTCACCCCCGCCTGTATTGCGTTAACTATCGCGTCTGTAGCTTTGTCAATATCGTAAATAGAGGTGTCAACATCAAAGCCATTATGTTTCATTAACAATAGGATTTCTGTTACTCCGGGAATGTTTAAACCCAATTGATGTAGTGTCTCTGCTTGAGAGAACACATTATCTACAGTATCGAAGCAATATAATTGGCTCTGGTTCATAACAAGGACTTTGTCACTATATAAGGCGACATCATCCATGGAGTGTGAAACAAATATTACAATATTGTTCTCCTTTTTATGATACTGGTTAATCAACTCTAACAGTTCTCTTCTTCCTCTGGGATCTAACCCTGCGGTAGGTTCATCCAACACGAGAATTTTAGGCTTCATTGCAAGAATACCAGCAATTGCGACCCTGCGTTTTTGACCACCAGACAGATCAAAAGGAGATTTGTTCAAGACATCAGAGGAAATCCTCAAATACGAGCAAGCTTCATTTATGCGTTCATTGATTTCCTGATCGGTTAGTCCCATATTTTTGGGACCAAAAGCTATATCTTTATAAACAGTCTCCTCAAATAATTGATATTCGGGATACTGCATCACAAGCCCTACCATAAATCTGGTTTTAAGTATTTGTTCAGTACTTTTCCATATGTCACACCCATCAATGATAACTTCTCCTTGCGTAGGCTTGAGGAGTCCGTTAAGCATTTGTATTAAAGTCGACTTTCCACTTCCAGTATGACCTATTACACCAATAAATTGTCCTTCATCAATAGATAAAGAAACATTTTTAACGGCTGTTTTTTCGTCCGGCATACCCTTTTGATAAGTAAAAGAAACGTTATTAAGTTCAATAAAACTCATTTTTCGTTCCTCCCCGTATAATCAGAAAGACAACGAATAAATTCTTCGGGAATAATTGGCATAGTATCAAAAACAATGCCTCTATTACGAAGAGCAAGAGAAAGACGCGTAGAAATAGGAACATCTAGACCCAATTGAACCATCTTGTCATAGTTATAAAACACTTTATTAGGGGTATCGTCCATAACCAGACTTCCTTCGGAGAGAACAATGATTCTATCAGCTTGAGCTGCCTCTTCCATAAAATGGGTGATCAAAACTACGGTGATTCCCCGTTCTTTATTCAGTTTTTTTATAACATTCATTACAAGCTGCCGCCCAACAGGATCAAGCATAGCTGTGGGTTCATCAAGAACGATACACCTTGGTTGCATAGCAAGGACACCTGCAATAGCGACGCGTTGCTTTTGACCACCAGATAATTTATATGGAGCGTCAAAACGATGTTTCTCCAGACCAACAGCAGCTATTGCATTTGATACCCTACTTTCAATTTCTTGTTGTGGCAGACCTAAATTCTCGGGTGCGAAAGCAACGTCTTCTTCAACAATAGTAGCAACGATCTGGTTATCAGGGTTTTGGAATACCATACCAATGGTTTTGCGAATGTCAAACAGTTTACCTTCATCTTTTGTATTCATTCCGTCAACAAAAATGTCGCCATCAAAAGGAAGAAGAATACCGTTCAACAGTTTTGCAAATGTAGACTTCCCTGAACCATTGTATCCGAGTACAGCTACAAATTCGCCATCCGCGATATCTGCAGATACAGAATCCAGCACATAAGGTGCGTCCTCACCATAACGGAAAGAAACATTTTTTAAAGAAATAATGTTATTCAAATCAACCCTCGTTAATCAGTAATGTAGTATTGCCGCAAGGCAAGGCCAATCCAGTTGATGATACACAGAGCCCTATTTCTTCAGATTTAATCTTGTATGAGTTTTGAGAAAAAAACGAACTCAGTAAGTATCCAACGGCTGAGGCGGAGACACCGGTAGTATAAGTGTTGATTGCAATGAATAGAGGATCGGGCGAAAGAACTTTCACGCATTCTTGTACGAAATCATATAGGTCATTCTCCAGCTTCCAGATTTCTCCAGAGGGACCACGTCCGTAACTAGGCGGATCCATAATCAATGCATCATAATGATTTCCCCTTCGATACTCACGCTGAACAAACTTTTTGCAGTCATCTACGATCCATCTGACATGTGAATTCTGCAATCCGGAGAGCACAGAATTCTTTTTAGCCTGCATTACCATACCTTTGCTTGCATCAACATGACAAACTGACGCTCCAGCTTTTAAACAAGCTAGTGTAGCAATTCCGGTATATCCAAATAGATTTAATACTTTTATCGGTCTATGTGCATTAGATATTAAAGACATATATACTGACCAATTGGCTGCTTGCTCAGGAAATACACCTGTATGCTTGAAATTGGTAGGAGATACTAAAAAATGGAGATCTTTCCAGGATATCGTCCATTCTTTTGGAACAGAATTAATATATTCCCATCTCCCCCCTCCGGAACTGGATCTATGATAAACGGCATCAGCCTTATCCCAGTATATGCTATTGCGTGGTGTATTCCATATTACCTGAGGATCTGGCCTAACAAGGATTGTATTCCCCCATCTTTCTAGTCGCTCGCTCTTAGTAGCATCGATGAGCTCATATTCTTCCCAATTCAATGCTGGTCTCATGTTCACCTCATTATTATTTAGTCGTCAAACAATGTACTTTGAAGAGGACGATCATATGGTAAAGGTTTTCCCAAATGCTCGTACGCTAGAGGAGTAACACACCTTCCCCTTGCAGTTCGTGTTAAAAAACCTTTTTGCATAAGGTAAGGTTCACAAACATCTTCCAATGTAACAGCATCTTCTCCAAGTATTGCAGCAAGAGTTTCAAGTCCAACAGGTCCTCCGGCATAATGATCAATAACCGCGCTAAGCAATCTGCGATCAAGTCCGTCAAGTCCTAATGAGTCAATACCCATTTTGTTTAGAGCACTTTCTGTAATTTCGGCTGTGAGTACACCGTCTCCTAAAACATCAGCATAGTCTCTAACACGTTTTAACAACCTGTTTGCAATACGCGGAGTCCCTCGCGATCTTCTTGCAATCTCCATTACAACAGAATCGTTTTCTATTGGAACGTTTAATATAGAAGCTGAACGGGAAACTATAGTAGCCAGTTCTTCCGGTGTGTAAAGATCAAGCTTTAGCAGCATTCCAAAGCGATCTCTTAAGGGCGACGATAATCTTCCCGATCGTGTCGTTGCCCCGACCAGAGTAAATTTCTTGAGGTCTATACGTATAGATCGTGCGGCAGGTCCTTTTCCAATAATTATATCTAAAGCAAAATCCTCAAGTGCAGGGTAAAGAACTTCTTCAACGGCTTTAGATAAACGATGAATTTCATCAATGAACAAAACATCTCCCGGGGCTAAACTTGTAAGTAATGCAGCCAAATCCCCAGGTTTTTCTATGGCTGGACCTGATGTTATCCTGATATTCACTCCCATTTCTCGCGCAATAATCTGAGCGAGTGTCGTTTTGCCTAATCCAGGCGGGCCGTAAAGCAGAATATGATCCAATGTATCATTTCGAGCTTTTGCAGCCTCCATATATACGGCCAAGTTTTCTTTTACCTGTTGCTGACCGATAAAATCAGATAGCAATAAAGGCCTTAAACTGTTGGACGTATCATAATCTTCCGGTTCAAGTGTAGGCTCTATTATTCTGTCATCAAAATAGTCATTCATATCTCATTATTTCCTTGAAGCCAATAATCGTAATGCGTTGGTTATAAGCTCTTCCGAGCTCATGCCTGTATCCAATGAAGATAGTGCTTTTGATGCTTCGGAGTTGCTAAATCCAAGAGATACAAGAGCTTCTAAAGCTTCTCCGATACTTGAAGAAGACTTAGTAGAAACAATACTTGTTCCTTCGCCAATGTTGAGACCTACTACTTTATCTTTTAGTTCCACAACGATACGCTGGGCGATCCTACTACCTACTCCGGGGCAGGATGTAAGAGCGGTTGAATCGCTACTACCGATGAGAAGAATCAACCTGTCTGGAATATATGTAGATAGTATTGAAAACGCCAATTTCGGTCCTACACCATTTACAGTACATAACAGTTTAAACAGATCGCGTTCTTCTTCAGTGGAAAAGCCATCTAATTCTACAGCATTTTCTTTTACAGAAAAAACTGTGTAAAGAAATACTTCCTTACCTAGTTCAGGGAGATTGGACAAAGTATTTGCGGAGCAAAAAACATAATATCCTACTCCGTTGCATACTACTACAGCACCGGAAGACTCTTTTTCTGCAAGAATCCCCTGTAATGAATAAATCATTTAATAAACCTCTGCCTTTATATTTTAGATAGAACTGATCCGGTAGTATGTGCATGACATATCGCAACAGCTAGAGCATCAGCAGTATCATCCGGTTTTGGTACTTCTTTAAGACCGAGCAAGTATTTGGTAAGTTCCATTACCTGTTTTTTTTCTGCTTTTCCGTATCCGGTAACGGATTGTTTAATCTCATTCGGAGTGTATTCATATACAGGCAAACCGAACTGAGAAGCGCATAAAAGAATCACTCCCCTCGCTTCCCCAACTCCAATACCAGTCGTTTTGTTATTTGTGAAATAAAGTTTTTCAATAGCTAAAACTTCAGGATGAGTTCTATTAACCACATAGTTCAAATCATCATATATTTTCTCGAGTCTTTTTTCGAAGGAAATATTTGGTTCTGTTGTAATTGCGCCATATGCAGCTACATGAAATGAACCATAATTGTCATAGTCTATAACGCCATACCCAACTATTGCATAACCAGGATCAATTCCTAAAATTCGCATATTACACCACCTTAATCTTACTGATTATATCACAGGGATATATGATGGTAAACCAAGCAATGTGCATGCAAAATAAAACATAATTGCACAAATAAAGAAGTTTCGTTATCTTGTAATAACGAAACTTCCGGAATATGGTGGGGACAACAGGACTCGAACCTGTGACCCCCTGCTTGTAAGGCAGGTGCTCTACCAGCTGAGCTATACCCCCATATTATAATTTTGGAGCGGGTTACGAGGCTCGAACTCGCTACCTCCACCTTGGCAAGGTGGCGCTCTACCAGATGAGCTAAACCCGCAAGTGGTGGGCGCTACAGGACTCGAACCTGCGACCTCCTGCGTGTGAAGCAGGCGCTCTAACCAGCTGAGCTAAGCTCCCAACAGTCGAACAAAATAGATTTTACCTAAAAAGATGTAGTTTGTCAACCTCACACAACATCTTTCATTTCACAAGATTTCGTAATTCTAAAGAAGCAAAATTATATTTTTTGTTGCAGAAATGACATACTATCTCAGTGTTGTCCTGCTCATCTGCTAACTTATAGAGTTCCTCTTTTCCTAAACTTATTAATACTTCTTCCATTCTGCTTCGGCTGCATGTACATCTATATTCCACAGAAGAGTGATCTAATTCCTCAAAAGGAATATCTTTATAAACCATCTTAGCTATGTCTGCAGGAGTATTACCTGCTTCAAGAATTGAAGTAATATGCGGAAAGTCCCGAATATTATTCTCAAGCACATCTATTTCTGGATCATCAGCTCCCGGTAAAAGCTGTAGCAAAAATCCTCCGGCACATTTTATAGATAGATCTGTATCTACAAGCACACCAAGCGAACATACAGTAGGCGTTTGCTCGCTTGTAGCATAGTATTCAACGATATCTTCAGCGATTTCACCACTTTTTAATGGAACTTGACCTATATATGGTCTATCCATACCTAAATCTTTTATGACATAAAGTATCCCCTGTTTACCTACAAGAGTACCAACATCAAGTTTTCCGTATCTATTATTAGGAACATCAGCGAGAGGATTATCACAATATCCTCTTACATTACCTAGCCAGTCTGAAACGACCACAATATTACCAATAGGCCCATTACCTTTTATTTGCAATGTGATCGAGTTTCCGTCTTTCATGAGGCCAGCACCCATTAACGAGGCTGCAGTCAAACATCTTCCCAACGCCGCAGAGGCAGTAGCTGAAGAATGATGGATTCGTTCCATCTCACGCACGATATTAGTTGAATCGATTATATGCAGAAAACTGGAACCATCCCGGGAAATATACTTATACAAATTGGGTTTGTTCATTTGTCCTTCCTCACAACAAAAAGAAGTCTTTGTGTCCTACTGTGAACCGGCGTATAGTCGTCACCATCCAGTTTATTCATTACGATAAATCCATTATCTTCAAGAGTATGTGCGAGCCAATCGTCAGGGATGTAGATTTCTCTAATATACTCCGTTGACCTATTATATTTTTCGTTATTGGTATTAGAAAAAAGGTCTAGTTGCATTCGTATAGAGTGGTCAAATGTATTATAGTCATTTCTCCACGCACAAAAAATATCATCATTTTCAATTATTAAAGAATTATTCCCTAGCACAATCTCATGCTTGTATAGAGTATTAATATCCAGGATGAGATAACAGTCCTTTTCCAAAAATAGAGAAAATCTAGAGATACATCTTTGAACGTCAGACAACGTATTTAAATGATTTAGTGTGTCTTGGAAGCATATAATCCCTTGAACAGTACCGAAAAGATCAAGTTCGGTAAGATCCTGTAAAAGGAGCAATTGCTCCGGATTCCTTTCTCGCGCAATGGATAGCATTTCAACAGAATTATCAACCCCTATCATATCGTATCCACGATCAAGAAGAAGACGGCTTAGGAGTCCAGTACCGCATCCGGCATCAAGCATAGAAATGCCACTATTTGTAAAAATGCTCACAACAAAATCGGCACGCCGATTGTAATCGACGTTGCCGGTAAGAGAATCATAATACTGAGATAAATATGAATAAGAATTCATCTATTTTTTGGGAATCCATCCAAATTTTTCAAAGACAAGTCTGTATCCATCAGCACCATATTCCAGAGAACGATTAACCCTGCTGATTGTGGCAGTGGACGCGCCAGTCTCAGCTACAATGTCACTATAGACTCTTCCTTCGAGCAAAAGTTTTGCAACTTTGAATCTCTGAGAAAAAGACTTCAGTTCAGGCACAGTGCAAAGGTCATCAAAAAAACTGTAACACTCATCAATACTCTCTAATGCCAATATAGCCTGAAACAGTTCATCTGTTTCGTCTGACTTACGAACATATGCCATAATATAACCTCCGAAGATGATATTTGGTACTTTCACAGTTTAACATGTGAAATAGAATATATCAACCCAAAAGTAGACCAATTTTCTCTCTAAGAAACTCAATTGTATTCAACCTCAGACTGGAATAAGGAATAATTTGTATGCAATTATAGGCCAATACCACTTTTTCTATCGCTGAAATCTGCGAAATATATTCAGTAGAATTCAATTTATCTGTTTTAGTAACAACACAAGCAAAAGGAACATGAAAAGAGCTGAAATATTGCATCATAGAGATATCATCTTCATTAGGAACTCGTCTTGAGTCTAATAATAGAAGGCCTAATTTGATATTTCTTCCAGAAGAAAAATATCCTTCCATTAATTCTGCCCATCTCCTTTTTTCGTCAAGGCTTTTTTTAGAAAAACCATATCCTGGAAGATCCACCAAATAATAATTATCCTGCAAAGCATAAAAATTAATCGTTGCCGTCTTCCCGGGAGTTGAACTGACACGTGCCAATTTGTTGTTATTACATATTTTGTTGATCAATGTCGATTTGCCTACATTGGAACGGCCGCAGAATACGATTTCTTCACGATCACTTGGTATAAGTTGAGATGCCAAGCCAAAAGATCTAAGGAAATAACAATTTGAAAAATTCATTTATGATTCCTTACTGAGAGCCAAAGATAGAACCTCATCAATTGTAGACACAGGATGAATCCTAAGAGAACTTAGTACTTCTTCAGGGATATCACGCAAATTTGGAATATTGGCTTTGGGAATAATGACATCGCTTATGTTTTCTTTATATGCAGCAATCAACTTTTCCTTTAGGCCACCAATTGGAAGAACTTTTCCCTGTAAAGTAATTTCCCCTGTCATTGAAAAATTGCACTTAACAGCCTTTTTACATGCTGCGGATACAATTGCAGTGACCATTGTAACCCCTGCGGAGGGACCATCTTTTTTTACCGCCCCTTCAGGTGCATGAAGATGAATATCATTATCTGTAAAAACCTTAGGATCTATACCATATTTGTGAGCATTCATTTTGGCGATAGTTAAAGCAAGTTGAGCAGACTCTTTCATAACATCGCCCAAACTGCCTGTAAGTGTTATTTTTCCGTTACCCGGATATATAACTACCTCAATAGGCAGCGTAACCCCTCCTACTGCAGTCCAAGCCAAACCATTGACTAGGCCAATTGTATCTACTGTAGCAATTGCAGTGTCATGCGATAACGGAGCACCGAGTTGTTCAAGCAAGAATTGTTTAGTTACATTTATTTTTGAACGGTTCTGCAGAGACATCGTTTTTACTACTTTTCTGCATAACTTGGCTATCACTTTTTCAAGTCCACGAACTCCAGCTTCATCGGTGTATCCTTCTATAAGCTGATTAATAATATGATCAGGAACAACAATGTTAGATGATGTCAATCCATGTATTCTCTTCTGTTTAGGAAGAAGGTATTTCTTAGCTATATTGTATTTTTCGATACGAGTGTAGCTGGATAACTCAATAACTTCCATACGATCATATAACGCTGAAGGAATAGATCCTCCATCATTTGCTGTTGTAACAAATATTGCATTTGATAAATCATAAGGGATATCCAAATAATGATCTACGAAAGAATTATTCTGTTCAGGATCCAAAACTTCAAGAAGTGCGGATGAAGGATCTCCTTTATAATCATTCCCTAATTTGTCAATCTCATCTAAAAGAATGAGCGGGTTGGAAGAACCGGCCTGTTGTATTGCAGCAATGATCTTACCTGGCATTGCCGCAACATAAGTGCGTCGATGACCTCTTATTTCTGCTTCATCGCGTACTCCGCCTAAAGACATACGAACGAACTTTCTTCCCATGCTGTCGGCAAGTGATTTTGCGATAGACGTTTTTCCAACACCAGGAG
The DNA here is from genome assembly GCA_964599695.1 of uncultured Faecalibacterium sp. Classification (GTDB taxonomy): domain Bacteria; phylum Bacillota; class Clostridia; order Oscillospirales; family Ruminococcaceae; genus RUG11783. The sequence goes on along the minus strand of CAZRGP010000002.1, from coordinate 50,118 downwards.
GTCCAACTAAACATAAGATTTGTCCGCCTTGTCTACCTGTCCTTGCCCGAACGGCTAAATACTCAACGATGCGATCCTTTACCTCCGTAAGCCCATAATGATCTTTATCCAAAATTCTTTGCGCTCGTTTGATGTCTAAGTTGTCTTTTGTATAAATACTCCAAGGCAAATTAAGCACTGTTTCAAGATATTGATCAATAACGGCATATTCAGGAGAACTTGGAGATTGTTGAGAAAGATGGTTCACTTCTTTATGCAATTTTTCCTTGTAGGTCGATTCCAACGGCAGACTTTCTATTTTTAGATGAAGTTTGTTATAATCCTGATCTACCTGAGGCTCTTCTCCTAACTCTTCCGAAATAGTTCTCATCTGTTCGCGGAGATAAAACTCTCTTTGATTTTGCATCATAGAATCTTGAACTTTTTCATTGATTTCTTGTTCAATCTTCAAAACGTCATTTTCTTTTACAAGCAAGTCCAAAAGTAACGAAAGCCTTTTTACCGAACTGGCTTCGCTGAGGATAGTCTGTTTATCTTGATACTGCAATGGAAGGTTAAAAGCGAGATATTCGACTAATTCAGCCGGGGATATGTCGGAATAAACTTTCATCAGTATGTCATTTGCTATTTTAGGAACAAACCCAACAAAAATATTAAGTTGTTCCTGAAGGCTCCTAACTAAAGCAGCAGCCGTTTTTTCATCTTTCTTAAGGATGCGATGTGCGTCCTCACGAGAGACTTCCGAAAAACGAATACCTTCATAGGTATATATTGAATGAAGCTTTGCTCTGTATTTACAATCAACAAGTACACGAAGGAGGTCCTCATTAATTTTAAGAACCTGTCGGACATCAGCTACGATTCCATAAGAATATAAATCATTTATATCTGGATGTTCTACTGATATATCTTTCTGACATGTTAAAAAGATCATATCTCCTTTATCCAGGCAATAATTAATGGATTTAATTGAAGAATCACGACTAACATCAAAATGATTCACAGTGTTAGGAAACATAACTACTCCCCTCATAGCAACAAGAGGAATATTCTTCAATTCACCTTTTTTCATTTAGAATCTCTCCAAATCATATTTACAACAAACGACGTACAGTTTATTTAGTTTAACAACTGTATATTTAAAATGCAATCTTAATAATTAAACAGGATACATAACTGTATCCTGTTTAATTAAAAGATATTAGTAAGACATCAAGAGATAATCTGAGGCTTAGAAGATTTCACTTCTTCCACATCGAAAAACACTTTTTTGACATCATTTCTTGAACTTACATCATACATTGTAGGAATCAGTAGTTCTTCAAGAACTGCTCTTAAACCGCGAGCGCCAGAATTCTTATCCAGTGTTTTCTGTGCTATCTCCTCTAATGCCCCTTTAGAAAACTCTAAATCCACTCCATCTAAAGAAAGAAGATACTGATATTGTTTTACTAGAGCATTTTTGGGTTCAGTCAGGATTCGAACGAGTGCCTGTTTGTCCAGATTGTCTAAAACACTGATAACTGGAATTCTTCCAACCAATTCAGGAATCAGTCCAAACTTTACCAAATCGTGACCATTAACTTGTCTTAGGTTCTTCAGATTATCCTTTTCTTTTTTTCCGTAAACTTCAGCGCCAAAACCCATTGCAGAAGTAGAAATACGGTTCTCGATAATCTTATTAATACCATCGAATGCTCCACCGCAAATAAAGAGAATATTCTTCGTGTTGATTTGAATAAACTCCTGTTGAGGATGTTTTCTTCCACCCTGAGGAGGCACGTTAGACACTGTTCCTTCAAGAATCTTCAGTAAAGCCTGCTGCACTCCTTCTCCACCTACGTCACGAGTAATTGAAGGGTTCTCACTTTTCCTCGTAATCTTATCGATTTCATCTATGTAAATAATTCCACGTTCAGCAGCTTTTATATCATAGTTCGCAGCTTGGATGAGTTTTAAGAGTATGTTCTCAACATCCTCACCAACATAACCGGCTTCCGTAAGAGTAGTAGCATCCGCAATAGCGAACGGAACATTTAATGCTTTAGCCAATGTTTGAGCGAGATATGTTTTACCTACTCCTGAAGGACCAATCAAAAGAACATTACTTTTCTGAAGTTCTACCTCAGCATCGCGATCAGAGTTGTTTTTCAGCCTTTTGTAATGATTATATACAGCGACGGCTAATGTTACTTTGGCGTCATCCTGACCAATAACGTAACTATCAAGGATTTCTTTAATTTGTTTAGGCTTCAATAGTTTTTCATTATTAGAAGCAGAGTATTGATGAACTGTTCCTTTTGTATCAGGTTCATAGTCATCATGCAGCAAAGAGTAACAGAGTTCAACACACTCATTGCATATATACACATTCGGGCCGACCAGCATTCGGTCAACTTGATCTTGTGTTTTTCCGCAAAAAGCGCATCTCATTACTTTTTTGGAACCGGCCATGTATATCCCCTTGAATTATCTTTTTTCAATGACCTTATCTACAATTCCGTAGGCACAAGCTTCTTCAGCCGTCATGTAATAATCACGATCCGTATCACGCTCAATGACAGAAAGGTCTTGTCCTGTCATCTGTGAATACAACTCATTCATCTTCTGACGAATCTTAACGATATGATCCGTATGAATTTTCATATCAGAAGCTTGTCCTTCAACACGTCCAAGTGGCTGATGAATAAGAACTTCACTATTAGGTAATGCATACCGTTTTCCTTTTGCTCCGGCAGCCAGAAGGAAAGAGCCCATCGAAGCAGCAAGTCCAACGCAAATCGTAGAAACATCACACTTTATGTAATTCATTGTGTCATAAATCGCAAGGCCAGCAGATATCGAGCCTCCAGGACTATTAATATACAAACTAATGTCCTTATCCGGATCCTGACCCTCAAGGAACAAGAGCTCTGCAACAACTATACTAGCAACACTGTCATTGATTTCTCCATTCAATATGATAATCCTGTCATTCAAAAGACGGCTGAATATATCGTATGCACGCTCACCACGACTTGTCTGTTCTACAACGTTGGGTACTAGAATATCACTATAGAAATTCATATCATCCTCCATAAGGACAAAGACTATTTATTTGTTAGATTTTTCTGAATCCTCAGTCTTTTCGTCTTTCTTCTCTTCAACAACGCCATTGTCCCTTACAAAATCAAGCGCTTTGCTTCTAAGAAGATCAGCCTTCATCAGTTTTTCAGGAAGCAACTCTTTTAATTTGTCAACTTCCATCTGATACTGCTTAGCTTGTTTTTCATATTCAGCCTGGATCTCATCATCAGAGACAGACAAGTTTTCAGCGCGAGCTATCGCTTCAAGAGCCAAACTAACTTTAACTTTTTTCTCAGCGGTAGGCCTGACGGACTGACGCAAATAATCTTTATTAAGCCCTGTGTACTTGAAATAAGTATCCATATCAATACCTTGATACTGCAGGCTGTATGCAAATTGATCAAGCTCATTGTCGATTGCTTCTTCAACAAGTGCCGGATGAATATCTCCTTCAAGCCCCTCGATAATCTTGTCCATCAAAGCATTTTCAAAATCGGTGTTAGCACGATCTTCTTTTCTCTTTAAAATACTGGCTTTGATATCGTTCTTCAACTCGTCGATTGTATCAAATTCGCTGACATCTTTAGCGAGCTCATCATCGAGTTCTGGAAGCTCCTCTAAACGGATTCCGTGAAGTTTGCACTTGAAAACAGCCGGTTTTCCAGCAAGTGATTTCTCGCCGTATTCTTCAGGGAATGTTACGTTTACGTCAAATTCATCACCAATTGAGTGACCAACGATCTGCTCTTCGAAATTATCAATGAAACTATGGGATCCCAAAACTAGATTGTGCTTCTCAGCTTTTCCGCCCTCAAAAGGTTTACCGTCTATGAAACCCTCAAAATCAATAACGACTTCATCATTCAAAGCAGCAGGTCTGTCTTCGACATCAATAACTCTAGCCGCATTTTTCTGATATCGCTTCAGTTCATTTTCGATTTCATCATCCGTAACTTCAGGGATATCTTTAAACGCAGAAACACCTTTGTACTCTTTTACAGTAAGTTCCGGTCTGAGAGGCACAGTGAAAACAACACTCATCCCCTCTTCTTTATTCATTTTTTCAATTTTAACTTCTGGAGCTCTCTCTACAAGTTCATAATCACATGTTCTAACAGCTTCATCATATAATCCCTGAAGGAGGTCATTGGCAGCATCTTCAAAGAAGAAGCTCTCGCCAAATCTTTTCTCTATCATTTGTCTAGTCGCTTTTCCTTTGCGGAATCCGGGAAGCTGAATCTTTTTATTCTCACGTAAATATGCTTTTTGAACAGCCTTTTCAAAATCTTCGGGAGAGACGTTGCAAGTTAATGCAACCTTGTTGTTTTCTGTTACTTTTTGTTCTGTAAGAGCCATAATATTCCTCCAAAATTCAATCCTACCGATTATATCACATTATAGTCTTGATTACTATAATGTATATAAATAAGCCAAATTATATCGTTTTTATTTAATAAATAAAGGACAAAAATGAAGTGAATCAGCAGAAGTTAATCTGAATTGGATTCCTTTATATACCCCATTGAAAGCATTATTTATCGAATTGCCATGGAGATGCCCATAATAGCATCGCTTTACACCATACTCTACCATGAGATTGATAAACTCATCGTAAATATACTCACCAAAGATGGGGGGATAATGTAAAAAAGAAATAATCTCATCAAGCTCAAGTGATTTTGCACTTTCAAGAGACATTTTTAATCTTTGAAGCTCTCTACGATATACTTTGTTATCGATTGAGCCTTCTTCGTAAAACCAACTCCTTGTCCCGCAGATTGCGGTATCCCCAATACCTACTGCATTATGATATAAAGGAATTATGGTTTTGATGCCGTGCTCTTGGAAAAACATATTCATCTTGTTCTGTGTTGGCCACCAATAATCATGATTTCCCTTAATGATTACTTTGCATCCTGGTAAAGAGTCAATGTATAAAAGATCTTCTTTAGCTTCGCTAAGATCAATTCCCCAACTAATATCACCTGGAATAACAACCGTGTCTGTTGTTTTGACAAGATTGCGCCAGCACTTATCAAGTCTATTCGCATAATCTTGCCAGCCACTGAATACATCCATAGGTTTATCTGAGCCTATTGATAAGTGTAAATCTGCTATTGCAAATAAGGACATTAATGCTTCTCCAATGTCTTTAAAAAGGAAATCCGGTGATATGGTGTAACACCGTATTCTTTAATTGCCTCGTAATGCTCTTTGGTTGGATATCCCTTATGTTTTTCAAAACGGTACTCAGGATATTTATACGCAAGTTCCATCATGTAATCATCACGTGTTACTTTGGCTAATATTGATGCGGCAGCTATTGATGCAGATTTTGCATCGCCCTTTATAACTGCCTCCGTCTTAAGCCCAACAGAAGGCGTTTTATTTCCGTCAACCAAAGCAATTTTAGGTTCAGCAGTCATTAGGGATTCGATACACTTTTTCATCCCAAGCATTGTAGCACCAAGGATATTCAGCTCATCAATCGTTTTATTATCTATTAGTTCAATATGGTATGAGAGCGCTGTAGCTTTTATTTCCTGATATAAAACTCTTCTTGCTTTATCAGACACTTTTTTAGAGTCAGTAAGACGATCATAACGGATATCAGGTGACAGAATTACAGCGGCAACAGCGACAGGGCCTGCTAATGGCCCTCTTCCCGCCTCATCCACACCGCATACTATGCCGTATTGTCTACGATAATAATCGTCAAATGAATATAATTCTTCGTATATCATGGTTCTTCCAATGAAATCTGTCCGAATTTGCCGTTTCTCAAATCGTAAAGAACTGCATGTGCAGCACGTTCAGTATCCAGCTCTCCACCTCTAATCAAAAAGCCTCTTTTTTTAGCATATTTTATTAATAATTCATATCCGCTATCTTCCTCGTTGTATTCAATACCAACGCGATCGACAAAACTAGAAGGATACAATTTCATCAATTCTCTTAAAAGGGACGAGGAAACGCTTTCAATATCAAAGATATCATCTTTAATAGAACCAGTATACGCGAGATTATAACCCACATATTCATCTTCAAATTTTGGCCATAAAACTCCAGGCATATCTAACAATTCATATTGGGCTGTAGTAAACCATTGTTTGCCTCTCGTTACACCTGGTCTGTCTTCAACCTTTGCCGTACGTTCACCAAGTAAAGAATTAATTACAGAGGACTTACCAACGTTCGGCACTCCGACAAACATAAGTCTGGGCTTTCCATATTTAAAACTCTTCATATGCCTTTGAAAATAGCCTTCTAGGAAAGAAGTCAATTGTGTTCTAGTCTTAGATTGTTTCGTATTAATAGCAATCGCTTCAGAATCCATATTATTAAAATAGTGAATCCACTTTTCAGTAATAACTGGATCGGCAAGATCAGCTTTTGACAAGAGATATATTCTGTTTTTGTGCTTTCCAATCCGCTTTAATACAGGATTTTGACTTGAATACGGTATCCTGGAATCAAGTATCTCCACAATGACATCTATTTCCCGTACACTTTTCTCCATTTGCCGTAATGTTTTGGCCATATGTCCAGGAAACCACTGAAGCTGTTTCTCTTTTTCCATTAAGAAATTACCTTTCCAACTATGCAATCGCTCGAAATGCATCCTACAGCAGTGTACCTGCTGTCATACGACACTTCCCTATTATCACCCATCAAAAAGACCATACCTTCAGGAACTACAATAGGATACTCTGTATCACCATACGTTGTGTATAATCCAGCGTCTACATAATCATCAAGGATTTCACCATCAATAAGAATCTTACCGCTGGGATCTATAACAACCGTTTCATTTTCAAAAGCAATAATCCTTTTGATCAAAGGATCGCCTGTGCCATTGTTATCATCCGTGATAATGACGTCTCCTCTGTGCAAATCGGTAAAAGGAGTAATAGCAATAACGCGCTGACCATCATGATAGGTTGGATACATTGAAGAACCAATGACCCTCATAGTTTTAAATGAAAAAGTGAAAAAAAGTATACACAAAACAGAAGCACATACTAATGAATCGACCCAATCGAACAAAGAATGTGCTGTCGCGTCATTTTTTTCTTTTTTTGAAAAAAACACCATATAGATTATTTTATGAAGAAAAAAAGGAACACGCAAGTGTTCCTTTTTAGAGATCAACGTGATATCAGATTCTTTCTTTAAGCTTAGCTGCTTTACCGACACGATCACGCAGATAATAGAGCTTTGCTCTACGAACTTGACCATGACGAACAACTTCGACTTTCTCAACAGCAGGGCTATTGACAGGAAACACTCTTTCGACACCAACGCCATAAGAAGTTCTACGAACTGTAAATGTCTCATTAACGCCGCTATGTTTCATTGCAATAACGATGCCTTCGAAAATCTGAACCCTGCTCTTGGATCCTTCAACGATACGAACATGTACCTTGACGGTATCACCAATCTCGAATACCGGCTTCTCAGCCTTAAGTGAGCTTTGGGTCATAAGTTTGATTGCGTCCATACTTAACCTCCCATATTCAGACATTCATGCAACCAAATTGGTCACAGAGGACTGTCAGCTTAATGTTCTGTAACATCAATCCCGTTGGGTAACGGAGACTTGTGCACACTCGATGAGTTTATCATATCTTCAGTACGATTGCAACATTTTTATTTGAATAAGTTGCCTTTATTATCTAGCAAGGCGTCCCTAGTAATTTTAACAAGAGGTATATTCTTCATTTCGGAATAAACCCAATAATTCTCCATAAAAACTTGAGGATTAAGTGAAACGGAAGTATTAGTAGTAAAATCCGCATAGATTATAACAGTCGAGTCGATACATTCTATACTTATCTTTCGTATGTATTGTTTTATATCCTCTGTTCGAACTACCCCTCTTTTTGAAGATCTTGATATTAGTATCTCTTTTTGATCAACATATTCTAATATTGTTTTTTTAACTGTTACGGCATCATCCACATTTAATAATATTCGCCATGAAGAATATCCGACATCTTTATAACTCATTACTGCTTTAGAGGCACTATTCACATGTATTCCATCCGGCAATGCCATGTTCATCCGTGATACGAAATCATTCAAATCACTTGACTCATCTAGCCTAAGGTCAACCACTTCATAGTTGCTCTCAAAACCTAGAGAAAGTGGAGATGCGAACATTAGATAAAGATGAGGGTTAAATCCTTCAGTATACCAAGCTTTATATCCAGTTATTTTAACAGCGCGTGTAAAGCATCTCATTGTATCCAAGTGAGAAAGATACTTTGCAATTCCCTTTTTTTCAAAAAAAAGCCTAATTGTTTCCAAAGCATTCCCTCCCGCAAAACTTATTTATCCCGCATCCATTACATTTGTCTTTGCAGTTTTCTGTTGTTATAGCCATCATTGCTTTATCATATTCACGTTTAAGAAAAGACTTAGATATTCCGTAATCAACTACATCCCAAGGCTCTTTTTCTTCGAAACAACGATCTCTGGTAGTATAGAAATCCATATCGAGTCCAGAACAATCGACTGCCTGTATCCATCTTTCGAAAGAAAATCCTTCTCCCCATGAATCAAAGATAGCACCATTGCTGTACGCAGTCTCAATGGCTTTCCCCACCTTACGATCACCTTTTGCTAGTAAAGCCTCAATAAGACCAATTTCAGCATCATGCCAACTTAAAGAAATCTTTTTCGATTTGACATGCTCACGAAGAAGACGTTGTTTTCTTTTTAACTCATCAACGCCGTTATAGCCACAGATTTCGAAGGGCGTTTTCGGTTTTGGAATGAAACAAGCTACACTTGCACTTACATTGACCGATCTTCCTTTAGGTCTGTTGGGTAAAGCGTAGAATAGATCCACAACTTTCTGACAGAGATCACCGATCGCGATAACATCTTCATCTGTTTCTGTAGGCAATCCCATCATAAAGTATAGCTTTACAGATGTATAACCGGATTCGAAGGCTTCTTTGCATCCTCGCAAGATATTCTCTTCGGTTATATTTTTATTGATAACATCTCTCAAGCGCTGGGTTCCAGCCTCGGCAGCGAAAGTTAGACCGCTTTCACGTACCTTTCTTATTTTTTCCGCAAGTTCAGGGCTAAAAGCATCAACTCGCATGGAAGGAAGCGATAGGTTTACATTTTCCTTTACAGTCCACGAAAGAAGACCATCGATAAGTTTTTCTAATTCTGGATGATCACTCGTAGATAATGAAAGCAGAGATATCTCATCATAACCCGTATTATGAATCAACTCCCTCGCCTGATTACATAATGTCTCAGCGTGCTTCCAACGAAATGGGCGGTAGATAAATCCAGCCTGACAGAAACGACACCCTCTGATACATCCTCTCAATACCTCAACACTGGGTCGATCATGTATGACTTGCATAGATGGAACGATCGGATGGAGTGGATAAGGTAAACTATCCACATCTAATTCAACTCTTTTTTTTACGGACGCAGGAACACCACGATTTGACTTATATTCTTTTACTGTTCCATCCGAATTGTAATTCACACTATAAAAGGCTGGAACATATACTCCATCAATTTTCGAGCATTCAAATAATGTTTCTTCCCTGTTAAGTCCTTTGTCTTTACACTTGATAATTGTATCACATAGGTCATTATCTAGTTTTTCTCCGTCGCCCAGCAGAAAAACATCTATAAATTCCGCCATTGGTTCCGGATTGCAACAACATGGTCCCCCTGCGGCAATAATAGGATCTTTTTCTCGTCTTTCAGACGAATGTAATGGTATACCAGCCAGGTCAAGCATGGCTAAGACATTGGTATAGGACAATTCATATTGGAGCGTGAATCCTAAAACGTCAAACGTATTCAATGGATCTTTACTTTCCAATCCATATAATTGTAATCCGTTCTTTTTCATCTGTTCATACATATCAAACCATGGCATAAAGGCTCGTTCACACCATATTTCTTCAGATGAATTCAATGAATGATAAAGAATCTGTATAGCCTGACATGACATCCCTACTTCATAAGAATCAGGAAAACAAAATGCAAAACGAAGTTTTATACTCTCTTTATCTTTATATATAGAACCGATTTCCCCTCCAACATATCTTGCAGGTTTCTGAACATTATTGAGAATTCTTTCAAATAGCTCTAGGTTCATCGAATGTCCCCTCTTATAAATGAAATAGTTTGCACATAAAATGAATTGTGGTATACTTCTTCGGTGAGTAGGTTGGATGGTAGCGCAGCTATGCTGTGAGGAAAGTCCGAGCTCCACAGGGCAGGATAACTGCTAACGGCAGCCGAAGGCGACTTCAGGGAAAGTGCAACAGAGATATACCGCCTGTCTAACAGGTAAGGGTGGAAAGGCGAGGTAAGAGCTCACCGGCATCATGGAAACATGTTGGCCATGTAAACCCTATCCGGAGCAACAACGATCTGAGCAATGAGTTTGCCCGACTCGCTCTAAGGATTGGCTTGAGCCAAGTGGCGACATTTGGTCGAGATAGATTACCATCAATTACAGAACTCGGCTTATAAACCTAGTCACGAGAAAACGGAAGTGATAAATCACTTCCGTTTTTTTCATATCGCCTGTTATTTAGCAATCAGTACAAAGATATTCAACAGAAGCCCCAAAATAAAGAAGGCAATTGCACAATACTTCGTAACATTAGCAAGCTTTTCTTCATTCGTTCTGGCTTTACCTTTGAATACTGTATTATCGTTGCCCATAATCACTCCTGCAAGACCATCCGACTTCTCGGTCTGAATGCTCACAAAGAAGATGATTGCTAATCCACTAGCAATTAAAGCGATACCGCCAATTATTTCCAACACAGACATTATTAAATCCTCCGAAATGAAACATTAGAATATTATCATACGTTCATAAAAAAAGCAAATCATTCTCTAATCAGGCCATCTAGAGCATCAGAATCCTTGAATATAGCTCCAGCTGCAGGAATCTTTCTGGAACGATATCGATATTTAGATTCTTTAGATACAACTTCATCAGCAAATCTTACTTCCTTGAGGGTTTGACCTTTTCTTAGGGTCATCACATTGACACCTTGAGTTGACTTTGTAGTTTTTTCAGGAATAAGGTTGCTGTTTATTATCAGCATCCTTCCGTTTGTAGAGAATAGAGAAACTTCCCTGTCCTCAGTTATCCCCACTGTCCAAACTAATTCGCCTTTAGGTGAACAACTATTCGTTAACCTTTTTCTATTAGAAAGCGTCTGATATGTGCTCAGTGGTACTTTGGAGCATTTTCCATTGTCATAGAAAAACAGGCCCCAACCAGAATATTCAGCAGTTGCTATCATTCCGACACACAGTTCACCATCCTCGAATCCTAGCATTGAAGGTATGTAATCTCCCATTACACTAGCTTTAGTCTCTTTAAAATCCTTTACTTTACTCTTATAACAATTGCGAAAGTTAGTAAAGAAAAGAAGGTTGGTATCATTGGTACACTCGATAGTATCTGTGATTATATCCCCTTCTTTCAATTTATGAGCGCCGCTCATTCTAAGGGATTGAGCAGATATCTTTTTAAAGTATCCTTCTTTAGTATAAAAAACTGTATATTGAATGTTGGATGCTTTAGCATTTTCCTCGGCAACGTATGACTCATCAAAGAAAGAAACAAGTTTAGTCTTTCTAGGCTGTGCATATTTTTGAGCTACTTCAGCCTGCTCTTTCATAATGATTCTATCTATTAAACGACTATTTGAAAGAATCTCCTTTAATTCGGCAATTTCTTTTCTCAACTGTTCTGTTTCAGCAGTTCTAGATAAAATATACTCCCTATTTAAGTGTCTTAGACGAATTTCAGCAATATAATTCGCCTGAATCTCATCTATTCCGAATCCTATCATAAGATTAGGAACAACTTCTTTTTCTTCTTCAGTTTCGCGTATGATACGTATTGCCTTATCAATATCAAGCAGGATTTTTTCGAGTCCCTCAAGAAGATGAAGCCGGTTGTTTTTGCCATCTAGTTCAAATTGAGTGCGCTTGGCAACACATTTTCTTCTGAAATCAATCCATTCAAGAAGAATTGCCTTAGCTCCCAGAAGCATAGGAGTTCCATTAATAAGGACAGTAAAATTGCACGAAAAAGTATCCTCAAGAGGTGTGATCTTAAAGAGCTTTTTCATAAAGTTATCTGGATCAACACCACGCTTCAAATCAATAGCAAGGCGCAATCCATTTTTGTCAGTTTCATCACGAAGATCTGCGATCTCTTTTATCTTTCCAGCCTTAATCAGATCTATAATCTTTTCTTGAATTGCTTCAACAGAAGTTGAAGGCGGTATCTCTGTTACTTCGATCCTATTTCCTTGTTTGTAATATGTGTATTTCGATCTTATACGAAGACTACCGCGACCAGTATTATATATATCATTGATTACATCTGATTCCCTTAAAAGAATTCCGCCACCAGAAAAATCAGGTCCTTTCAGGGTTGAGGATATATCATGATCAGGATCTTTAAGCAAAGCAACAACCGTCTCACATACTTCTGCGAGATTAAAGGAGCAAATCTGACTTGCCATTCCAACAGCAATGCCTAAATTAGGATTGACTAAAATGTTTGGAAATGTAGATGGAAGCAATGCAGGCTCCATCATTGTATTATCATAGTTTGGTACAAAATCGACAGTGTTCTTATTAATATCTTTAAATAGTTCTTCAGAAATTCGAGCGAGCTTAACTTCAGTATATCTCGAAGCAGCATAGGCCATATCGCGGCTATATGCTTTACCAAAGTTTCCCTTACTATCGACAAATGGGTGTAATAAAGTTTCATTTCCTTTCGACAGACGTACCATTGTTTCATAAATAGAAGCGTCCCCATGAGGATTTAACTTCATGGTCTGTCCAACTACATTAGCAGATTTGGTACGTGCACCATTAAGAAGCCCCATCTGAAACATCGTGTACAAAAGTTTTCTGTGGGAAGGTTTGAAACCATCAATTTCCGGAATTGCCCTGGATACGATTACACTCATCGCATAAGGCATAAAATTAGTGCGCAGCGTATCAGTAATTTGATCTTCGCGAGTTAAACCGGCTCCGGAAATATAAACGTTTTCAGAAAGTGATTCATCGTGTTGAACGATCTCATTTTTCTTTTTGGGCATTAATAATCCTCTCAACTCACATCAAGTTCATCCATATACTCAGATCCATGCATCGAGATATAATCTTTTCTTCCCTGCAAATCGTCACCTAATAAAAGATCAAACATTCTGATTGTTTCAGCAGCATCAGAGGGAGTCACTTTAATTAGCCTTCGAGTAGCAGGATTCATAGTAGTCATCCACATCATGTCTGCTTCGTTTTCGCCAAGCCCTTTTGATCTTTGCAATGTGTACTTCTCTTTACCTATCTCCCTTAAGATCTCATTTTTTTCATTCTCGTCATAAGCAAAATATGTTTTGCTCTTTGTAGTGATTTCATATAGCGGGGATTCAGCAATATATACATACCCTTCCTTTATGAGCGTAGGCATGAGTCTGTATATCATAGTAAGAATAAGGGTCCTAATCTGGAATCCATCAACATCGGCATCTGTGCAAATAATGACTTTGCTCCACCTAAGATTGTCCAATGAAAAGGTAGAAAAATCTTTATTAGATTTAGTTTGTACTTCGACTCCGCATCCCAAAACTTTAATTAAGTCGGTTATTATCTCGCTTTTAAAAATCTTGTCATAGCCTGCTTTTAAGCAGTTTAAAATCTTTCCTCGAACAGGGATAATCGCCTGAAATTGGGCATCTCTTCCCTGTTTACATGCTCCTAAAGCCGAATCCCCCTCGACAATATAAATCTCTCTTTCACTGACATCCTTACTTCTACAATCAACAAATTTAGCGATTCGATTGGTAAAATCAGTTTTTGTTTGTAGTGTGTTTTTAATGTTAAGACGAGTTTTTTCAGCATTCTCACGGCTTCTTTTATTGATAAGAACTTGATTTGCTATTGCATCAGCATCATAGCGATTCTCAATAAAATATACTTCCAAATTCTTTTTAAGGAAGTCGGTCATTGCCGACGCAACAAATTTGTTAGTAATAGCCTTTTTAGTCTGGTTTTCATAACTCGTAACATTGGAGAAACTATTTGTTACAAGAACAAGACAGTCCTGTACGTCTTGGAAAGTAATTTTAGATTCATCTTTTTTGTATAGTTTCCTGTCACGAATTAGTGCATCAATCTGATTAACAAAAGCTACTTTTACAGCTCTTTCGGGTGAACCTCCGTGCTCCAAATAGCTTGAGTTATGGTAGTATTCAAGCAATTGAACTTTATTGGAAAACGCAAATGCACAAGACATTTTTACATTATAATCAGGCAAATCATCACGATCTCTTCCTCGATCGATTCCTTCAAACAATTGCGTTGGTGTTAATGCACCTTCTCCTGCAATTTCATTAATGTAGTCTTTGATTCCGTTTTCATATAAATACTTAGTTTCATTGAACGAGCCGTTCTCGTTCTGCGTACGTAGTATAAAAGTTATTCCCGCATTAACAACGGCCTGTTTCTTAAGTAGATCCTCAAAATAACTGTTGGAAATAGAAATGTCAGTAAAAACCTTTAAATCAGGCCTCCACTTAATCCTAGTACCATGACGAGTCTTTTTCGCGGACTCCTCTTTGATCATTTTTCCTTTAGGTTGTCCCGTTTTAAAATGAAGTTCATAACGGAAGCCATCACGAAATATCTCAACATCCATGTATTCAGAAGAATACTGAGTCGCACACAAACCTAGACCATTTAACCCAAGAGAGTATTCGTAATTTGCATTCGCCTGATTATCATATTTACCTCCGGCATACAGCTCACAGAACAACAATTTCCAGTTGTACTCTTTTTCTCTCTCGTTATAATCTACCGGAACGCCTCTACCGTAATCCTCTACCTCGACAGAGTTATCCAGATAGTGAGTTACGATGATTTTATCACCATGACCTTCTCTAGCCTCATCTATTGAGTTAGATATAATCTCAAAAACAGCTTGCTGACAGCCTTCCAGTCCATCGGAGCCGAAAATTACAGCAGGCCGAAGTCGAACTCTGTCAGCGCCTTTCAATGCTTTTATACTTTCATTTGTATATTCTTTTTGGGTTCCCATTCAATATTCCTCACAGTAAAATAACCAACGTAGAGAGTATAACAAACGCCTAAAACAAAAACAAGTGTTCCACTTTTGGAGCACTTGTTTTGCTAAATTAGGAAATTTCAGTTGTTTTATCGCTTTCAGTAGTATCTGTTAACGAACCACTTGATTCATCTGTAGATTCATCCAAAGATGATGATGTCATAATTGCTTTGAATTCCTCTTCATCAAGTTTTTCTTTCTTCATCAACTGTTCAGCAACTGCATGCAACTTATCCATGTGATTTCTAAGAATATTGGTACAGTCTACATAACACTTTTCTACAATATCTTTGATCTCTTCATCGATATCAGTCGCTATCTGTTCAGAATAGTTTCGACTTTGAGTAAAGTCTCTGCCAAGGAAGACTTCTGCTTGTTCTCCATATACAACAGGACCAAGTTTCTCAGAGAAACCATACTTTGTAACCATATTACGAGCGATCTTAGTAGCTCTTTCCAGGTCATTGGAGGCGCCAGTAGAAATATCATCCAGAACTAATTGTTCTGCGACTCTACCTCCAAGGAGAGTAGTGATCTCCCCTATCATCTCGTTCTTGGTCTGATAGTTTACATCCTCCTCAGGAAGGGACATTGTATATCCGCCAGCCATTCCACGTGGAATGATAGAAATCTGATGAACGGGAGACTCAGGTGTTCGATAGAAAGTAGTAACTGCATGTCCAGCTTCATGGAAAGCAGTAAGTTTCTTTTCTTTCTCAGTAACAACACGAGATTTCTTTTCAGGACCCGCTATTACTTTTATAGTAGCCTCTTCTATCTCATCCTGAGTAATCGCTTTTCTCTGTTTTCTAGCAGCAAGCAAAGCAGCTTCATTTAATAGGTTTTCGAGATCCGCACCGGTAAATCCAACAGTTCCTTTTGCAATCGTTTTCAAATCGACATCAGGACCGATAGGCTTGCCTTTTGCATGTACTTTCAAAATCTCTTCTCGACCTTTTACATCAGGCAATCCGACATAAATTTGTCTATCGAATCTTCCAGGTCTAAGCAGTGCGTGATCCAGGATATCTGCACGGTTTGTAGCAGCTATGATAATAACACCTTCATTCCCTGAAAAACCGTCCATCTCGACAAGGAGCTGATTAAGAGTCTGCTCTCTTTCATCATGACCACCTCCGAGACCGGCGCCTCTTTGACGTCCTACTGCATCTATCTCATCAATAAAAACGATACACGGTCTTTCTCTCTTGGCGCGATCGAACAGATCTCTGACACGAGAAGCACCCACACCGACATACAGTTCTACGAAATCTGATCCAGAGATTGAAAAGAAAGGAACTCCTGCCTCACCGGCAACCGCCCTTGCCAACAATGTCTTTCCTGTCCCGGGAGGGCCAACTAAAAGAACCCCACGAGGAATCTTAGCTCCCAACATACTGAACCTCTGAGGAGCTTTGAGATATTCGATTATTTCCTGCAATTCTTCTTTTTCTTCATCGCATCCTGCAACGTCAGCAAAAGTGGCTTTACGCCCTTCATTATCCTTATCAACTCGTGCCCTGCCAATGCTTGCTACACGACCAGCTCCACCTTGTTGTCTCATGCTTAGATAGAATACAACCAGCATTAACAGAGATAGCAATACTGGCAACCATTCCACTAACGCACCAATGATAGAAGTTGACGCTATATACGTGTACTTCATAGGAGCATTTGGATGAGCTTCATTATACTCCGCGATAAAACTACGGACATCATAGATGAACAAATCTACACTGGGTACCCGATATGATCTGGTGTCTTCTTCACCTTTGACTTGATAAACCAACTGTCCAGAAGATATATCAAGGGTAAAACTCTCAACCTTTTGGTTCCTGAACAAGTCCACAACCTCCGAATACATGACATCGGTAGGCTTAATTGAACGAAAGAAATAGAGAGATATCAATAAAATAAGTAAAAGAAATAGAATGGATAATCCGCGATTATTCTGATTTTTAGTGTACATAATTTAACCTATAAACAATACCTATTTTTATTCATAGAGACTTGGTTTCAATACTCCAATATAAGGAAGATTGCGATACTTTTCATTAAAATCAAGCCCATATCCAATAACAAATTCATCCGGAACAGTAAAGCCTACATAATCAGCAGAAATGTCTGCCTCACGTCTCTCGGGTTTATCTAACAGAGTGCATATCCTGATGCTGTTTGGTTTTCTGCCCTGCAAGTATTCTTTAATGTAATGAAGAGTCCTACCCGTGTCCAAAATGTCTTCAACAATGAGAACATCTTTTCCTTCAATTGAGAGGAATACATCCTTGATCATTTTGACGGCACCAGTACTCACAACTCCAGCACCATAACTGCTCACTACCATGAAATCAATCTCGACATGATTATTAAATGCTCGTAAAAGGTCAGCCATAAACATGATAGAACCTTTTAAAACGCTAATAACAACGACATCTTTTCCGGAATAATCCTTCGTCAGTTGGTCACCAAGTTCATAAACTCTCTTACGCAACTCTTCTTCCGTAATTAATACTTTAAGTACGTCGTTATCTATCATATAAATCCTCCTAATTCATATCGTGTATTTAATCCAATACACGTCTTTTGTATTTTGATCGGGAAGAACACGAGAGGAAACCCCCTCTCCTTCAAGCCAAACAATCCCTACATTATCCGAAATTATCATCTGCTCATATTTATCACTTGATGACAGTTTAAGTTCATTAAAATACTTTTTCAGCGTCTTTGTAATTCTGCGTTTAGCAGAGGTAAAAGTATCGCCGTAAATCCAATTTCTCAAAACCAGTCTACCGACTACTTTATCACAATCAATACAATCATATAAAGAAAGATCGTCTTCAGATTTGTTAATTAAACGTAAATTATCCTGAACAACAAACACTTTTTTCCCATGAACAAAATCATTAGTACCTGGCTTCAGATCAGAAACAAATGCTTCTGATACATTATTGCGAAGATTCAGAGAATTAGAAAAATGCTCTACAACGAATCCTTTCTTCAGTTGCAACCTGCCTGATGTATCAATAAGTTGTTTTAATCGAATAATGTCAGCATAATCATATGGAATATTTAGTTCTTGAAGCCAATCCATCAAAACATATTTGACTACAATAGAATCATATGATGACAGCTGTGAAGTGTTAATGCTTGTCAGACTTAAAACACAATTGGACCGTATTTCTCTAGCTATCTTTCGAAAATACTCATCAGCTTCCAGAGAAATGGAGGATGAGACTAAGATCTTATCATCTATATCAGGAAATATCTCACTTATCGGGGGTACTATATGATGTCTTATTCTATTCCTCACATACTCATCCGACAGATTTGAGACATCCGTTCTAAAATGAATATGATTCTTATTGCAGTATTCCTCTGTTTCATGCCTACTTAAGCAAAGTATGGGACGAATGATAATATCTCTTTTCGGTACGATTCCAGAAATACCTTTTAAGCCGCACCCTCTCCCTATGTTGAAGATGACAGTTTCAGTTAGATCACTGGCTGTATGACCTGTGGCAATAAGATCAGCACCTGTTTTTCGAGCTACTTCGTATAGTCGTTGATATCTTTCTTCTCTTAAGGAATTCTCGGTAGCGCACCTTACAGAATCATCGCTTAGTTTATCCGAATAAAAAGGAATAGAAAGCTTCTCACAGAATGTTTTTACATATTCCTCATCCTCATCCGAGTCATGGCCTCTTAAATTGTGGTTCAGATGATATACAGAAATGCGCTTTATTTTTAAAGCAGCTGCATGAAAATGCAGAAAATGAAGCATTGTCATTGAATCTGCACCACCTGATACCGCACATAATACATGACATCCGGAAAACAGAAGGTCATTATTAGAGATATAATCTACGATTTTAGAATTCATCTCTTTCATATTCCACTGATGTAAATCTGGTGATATCACCCTCGAAATTCAGATGAATATTTCGTACTTCACCATGTCTGTTTTTGGATACCAGAAGTAAAATCTCCTGAAGTGAGGACTCCCGCTCTTCTTCAGGAGTTTCACGATGAAGAAACATAACGATATCTGCGTCCTGCTCAATAGAACCTGAGTCACGCAGGTCTGATAGCATCGGACGGCGTCTTTCTTTTTCTGTTCCACGGCTCAACTGAGAAAGAAGAATGATCGGAACGTCCAGCTCTTTAGCCATAACTTTAAAACTCCTGGTAATCTCAGAAATCTCATTTACTCTATTTTCTGAACGCCTACCACTTCCACTCATTAGCTGAAGATAATCCACAACGATCAGTCCAAGATTCTTGATACGTCTAGCTTTTGCTTTTATTTCCGGTAACGTAATTCCCGATGTATCATCAATAAACAATTTTGATGAGGATAATTCAGAAGTGGCTTCTGTAATTTTATCCATCTCCTCATCAGAAAAATCACCGGTGCGGAATTTCTGTGATCTTACTCCTGCAAGAGAACTGATAATTCTCTGAGCAATCTGTTCCTTCGTCATCTCAAGCGAGAATATTGCCACAGCGACATCCTTTCTTGTACGTGCAACATTAGAGCAGATGTTCAAAGCAAAACTAGTCTTACCTACACTAGGTCTGGCGGCAAGTACAATCAGATCCGACTTGTTCAAACCAGTTGTAATTTGATCAAGATAAGCAAATCCGCTGGATATACCAAGGTATTTTTGTCTGTTGGGGCCGTTCAACTTTTCAAGATCAGCCAAAACATTATATGAAACATCGACAATAGAACTCATTTCTGATGAATTTCTGTTGTCTCGAATCTCATAGATTTTCTGTTCCGCAAGATCCAACAACTCATTTGGAGGAGTTGAAGCGTCGGCAGCAGATTCTATAACGTCTTTGCATGCTCCGATGAGGGTTCTAGAAATATATCTGTCATGCACTATTTGAGCATATGTCAACGTGTTTGACAGAGCAGGTACACTTTCAGCAATACTATAAAGATATACTTTAGCGTCTTCAGGAAATGAAAATATTTCAGCGTTGTTTACAGCATCAAGTACGGTTACAAAATCGATCGGTTTCCCCGCACTATTAAGAAGAAGCATTTCTCTAAAAATGCCTGCATTCTGATTATTGTAAAAATAATTGGGCTGAAGAATGGCTGAAACATCATCAATTGATGACGAATCAACAAGCAAAGACCCGAGGACAGCTTGTTCAGCTTCAGTACTGTATGGAAGATTGCTTACTTCTAACGTATCACTAAAGCTATTTTGTGGTGCCATTATTTCTCCTTTTGTTCAACAACTACATAGATATTTGCTGTTATTCCGCTAGTGAATTTTAATACTCCAGAATACGTTCCCAATGCTTTAATGTCGTCTATTTCAATTTTCTTCTTATCGATATCAAGTTTAAACTGATCTGAAATCGCTTCTGCAACTTCTTTTGAAGTTACCGCTCCAAATAATTTCCCAGCTGAACCCGCTTTTGCTTCCACTTTGACAGTTTTTCCCTCGATAGACTCAGCCATTTTACGGGCCTGTTGCATCTCTTGCTCTTTATGATGCTCCATAGCCTCGTTTTTAGCTTTTAACTCGTTCATGATCTTGCTGTCAGCGATAATGGCAAGTTTTCTCGGGAACAAATAGTTTCGTGCATATCCGTCCGAAACATTTACAAGATCATCTTTCTTTCCAGTACCTTTGACATCTGCGAGTAAAACTACTTTCATGGAAATACCCCCATATTCATATTTCAGTAACTAATGTAAGAATCATAGGATTTCGTTTTGTTTTAGAATACAAATAATTTCCTATCTCTGAACGAAGTTCGTTTTTCAATTCACTTCTTCGGCGCCGATCGTTTCCTGAGTACTTATCAACAATTCCGGAAGCAATATCTTTGACCTGTTTAATCAATTCCTCAGAATCCTTCATGTAAACAAATCCTCTAGAGATGATATCAGGTTCACTAATTAGCTTCCCATCATTCTGATCAATTGAACAAACTATTAGTACCATACCGTCGCTGGCAAGATGTTGTCTATCACGCAGAACAGCAACACCCACATCTCCAACGCCAATCCCATCGACCAACGTTTTGCCGCTTTCAACCTTGTCTGTAATCTTGACATGTTGATCAGAAAATGAAACGACATCACCGATTTCTGCGAGTACAATCCTCTTATCATCATATCCTAGTTGTTTGGCGACTGCTGCATTTCGCAATAAATGTTTATACTCACCATGAACCGGCATAAAATAGCGAGGACGAATTAAAGAAAGAATCAATTTAATCTCATTTTGACATGCATGTCCAGAAGCATGAATCTCGTACATAGATTCATATACCACATCACTACCAAGCTTAAGCAAGGAATTGATTACTCCTGTTACAGTCTTTTCATTACCTGGTATGGGCGTTGCAGATATGATAATCATATCTTGCTTGGAAATAGATACCTGCCTATGTGTTCCTGCAGCCATTCTTGCAAGAGCTGACATAGGCTCCCCTTGGCTGCCAGTAGTGATAATGACAAGTTCATCGGGTTTATATCTGTTAATTTCCTCAATAGCAATAAGTGTATCTTCACTATAGTGCAGATATCCTAACTCCTTTGCAAGAGCGACAGTGTTTATCATACTTCTACCGGAAACAGCAATCTTTCTTTTGTGATGCTCTGCAAAGTCTACAATTTGTTGGATTCTCTGAACATTTGATGCGAAAGTTGCGATGATGACTCTTTTTCCTTCAGTTCGGCTGAAAAGAGCTTCAAATGATGCTCCAACCACACTTTCGGAAACGCTATTACCGGGTCTTTCTGCATTCGTGGAATCACACAGCAAGGCCAGTACACCCTGCTTGCCTATCTCGGCAAAACGTCCAAGATCTGCTGTTTCCTCAACAACAGGAGTATAGTCAATTTTGAAATCCCCGGTGTGAACAATTCGTCCTCCTGGCGTAGTGATACATAGTGCGACACTATCAGGGATAGAGTGATTCGTATGTATAAATTCGATTGAAAACTCCCCCAGCTGGATGGTCTGACCAGCTTTAACAACATGGAGTATTTTATCGCTGTCTATAGCGGTTTCTTCAAGTTTATTCTTTACCAATCCGATAGTCAGAGCAGTACCATAAATTGGAATGTTAAACTTCTCTAACAAAAAGGGGATTCCACCAATATGATCTTCGTGTCCATGGGTTAATGCAAGGCCAACGATCTCATCTTTGATATTTTCAAGATAAGAAAAATCGGGAATCACAACATCGATTCCGAGAAGATCATCATCAGGGAAAGCCATACCACAGTCAATAATCAATACTTGACCAGAACACCTGATCAGAGTCATATTCTTCCCTATCTCTTCTAGTCCCCCTAATGAGATGACTTGTACTGTGGGAAGATCATTCGAAGAAGCAGTTTCTTTGTTTCTGACAGAATTAGTATTACTTTTTCTTACTGCCCTTTTTTTTACGTTAGTTTTTTTATCTAGCATAGGTACAATAGAAATTGCCTCTTTAGCAGCATCCGTTTTATTGCGCCTGACTGAAGTTTTTCTCTTACTTACGCTATTTCTTTTTGAGGTTGTTTTTGTAACAGAAGAAGCATCTGTTTCTTCTGTCTTAATCGATTCTAAATTAATCTTCGAATAAACGTTTTCTTTCAAATATATATCTCCAAATAATAATAATGTATACATACATATACATTTTAATTCTACCTTTTGTAATGTAAAATAGCAATTAGATCGCTTAAACTGATAGTGAGGAATTATATGAAAAAAATAATAATCTATACAGATGGAGCTTGTTCAGGCAATCCTGGTCCAGGTGGATGGGGTGCAATTCTTATATATAATACAGTACAAAAAGAACTATCAGGTGGTAAAAAGAATACAACAAATAATGAAATGGAATTAACTGCTGTGGTCGAGGCACTTAAAGCTTTAAAGGAGCCTTGTCTTGTAGATTTATATAGTGATTCCAATTATGTGGTAAATGCAGTTAATCAACACTGGCTTCAAAACTGGAAAAAAAACGGTTGGAAAAATTCAAAAAAACAATTGCTCCCCAATTTAGAACTATGGAAGGAATTCGATCAGCTTATAACGATTCACCAAGTGAATTTCTCATGGGTTAAAGGACACGCATCAAACGCACTTAATAATAGATGTGATCAGCTAGCTGTTAAACAAAGAGATCATTTTTCCAATATCTAGTCGTTAATGCTTTAAATATTGATAGTGTGTTTTCGGATGTGTTAGTATAACTTGTATATATCAAGGAGGTTTTCCTATGGACGAATCCTATTCTAATTTTATTCACGATGTTATTGATGCGGATCTAGAATCCGGTGCTGTTAACAAAATACATACACGCTTCCCTCCTGAACCAAATGGATATATTCATATTGGAAGTGCGAAAGCAATTTGGATCAACTGGATGACCGCTAACAAATACAACGGTCTTTTTAATCTGCGTTTTGACGATACAAACCCTGTTCACGAAGACGACGAATTCGTAAATTCTATTATTGAAGATCTTGACTGGCTAGGATGTCATCCAAACGGCGGTGTGTTTTATGCGTCAGATTATTTTGATCAGACATATGAACTTGCTGAGCAATTGATATTAGATGGAAAGGCATATGTAGACGATCTTTCTCCGGAAGAGATGAAACTATATAGAGGTAGTCTTACCGAGCCTGGTAAGAATAGCCCTTATCGTGATCGTACGCCAGAAGAAAACCTATCACTGTTCCGTCGTATGAGAGATGGTGAATTCGAGAACGGAACTCATACGTTGAGGGCAAAGATTGATATGTCTAGTCCCAATATGAATATGCGTGATCCAGCTATTTACCGTATTCTTCATGTTCCACACCAAAGACAAGGAGACAAGTGGTGTATTTACCCACTATATGATTTTGCGCATCCTATACAAGATGCCATAGAAGGTATAACACATTCGCTCTGCTCTATTGAATTTGAAAACCATCGACCTCTATACGATTGGGTCATCAATAATATAAAACTGGATCGCTCTCCAATGCCGAAACAGAGAGAATTCGCTCGTCTAAATGTTACTAACACAGTGATGAGCAAACGCTATTTGCGACAGTTGGTAGAGACTCACATAGTCGATGGATGGGATGATCCTAGGATGCCTACCATCTGTGGATTGCGCAGAAGAGGCTATACTCCCTCCTCTATTTTGACATTTGTGGAGACTGCCGGTGTCTCTAAAACTGATAGTTTGGTCGATATAGCTCTGTTGGAACATTGTATCCGCGAGGAACTGAATGAATCTGCCATACGAAGAATTGCTGTTCTTGATCCTATAAAGGTGACAATCATCAATTACCCAGAGAACAAGACAGAGTATTTCGAGTTGCCTAATCATCCCATGAAGCCAGAATTAGGAACCAGAAATGTTTCATTTTCTAGGAATCTGTATATAGAGCGAAATGATTTTATGGAGTCACCGATACCTAAATACCATCGTTTGTATCCTGAAAACGAAGTTCGTTTAATGGGTTCATACATTATAAAATGTGTTGGATACGAAAAAGATGATTCCGGAAACATTACAGAGGTATTTTGTACCGCAGATCTCGAATCCGGTAATGGTAATCCTACAGATGGACGCAAGATTAAGGGCACGATTCATTGGGTTAATGCAAATGATTGCATAGATTCTAAAGTAATGATGTATGATCATCTTTTTACCCAAGAAAACATGAATAATCTTCCAGAAGGAAAGGGGTATTCTGATTATCTAAATACTGAATCAGTAAAATCTATGCCCAACGCAAAACTGGAAAACAGTTTATCTGATATGATACCTGGAGTTAGGTACCAATTTGTAAGAAATGGATACTTTATTAGAGATAGTCACGATCCATCAGTTTTCAATAATATAGTGAACCTGAAAGATAGTTTTAAGAAAAAATAAAATTAGTACCGAAAAAAAGGCAGTCACAAATGTGACTGCCTTTCTCATACTGCAACATAAGTTTACTCTTCAACAACAACGACTTCTGCGTCAGGAGCATTGCGACCAATGGACTCGATACCGTTCTTGCAACTGGCTTTGGCCTTATATCCTTCGCCGTGACAAATAGGTTCACCGTTAGCTGCTTTCAGACGGAAACGATACTCACCTGCCTTGTCGAGGTAGAGTTCATACTTAGGATTCTTCTTATTCTCTTCCAGAGTCTGATCCTCAATCTCAGCAAATGCGTTTTTCTTAACACTTTCGACACCATTTTTGCAAGCTGCTAAAGTGGTGTAGGACTCACTGGTGGCAATAATTTCACCGTTGCCAGCCTTTAGGTTAAAACGATACTGGCCATTATTAGTCTTTCCAATAACAAATTTTCCCATGGTGTCACCTCATTCTAATATTAATGATAAATACAACACAAATTTAACATATTCCTCCTCGGCTTTCAAGTTGGAAGGAACGAGGATTATGCACTGGCACAGATACAGAACTAAATAAACTAATTAGTCTTCAGAACTGACATCCAAAAGTCCGCCTAAAAGAGAAGCTGCAGCCCCTAACAATCCTGTTCCGGAACTTTGAGTATTAGTCTGTTGAGATGTCGTAGCAGATTCTGCTTTTTTCTTCTTTTTTCCTGTGGATGTCTGCTGCGAAGTCTGTGTAGCACCTCCAAGCAAAGCATTTAAAAGATCAGCATTTGGTGATTGCTGTGAATTTTGATTTCCAGCACTTGCTCCTAGTAAGGCACTTAAAAGATCATTATTAGAAGATGTTTGCTGCGCACTCTGTGAAGTGTTATTCATAGCGAGTAAGCTAGACTGAAGATCGGCGCTTTGCGTGTTTTGCTGAACTACCTGTTGATTATTCCCGAGGAGTGAAGACAATAAGCCGTTCTGACTCTGCTGAGCAGGCTGTTGAGTAGAGCCAAGAAGTGAACTAAGTAATGAAGAACTCTGGTTCTGCTGAACCGATTGAGTTTGTCCTCCACCTAGAAGAGACGAAAGGAGGCTACCACCTTGATTCTGCTGGCTCCCTCCAAGCAATCCGCCAAGAAGCCCTGATGAATTGTTGTTTCCTCCAAGTTGAGATAGAAGTGCAGCACCTACCAAAGATGTAAGTAAGGAACTTGATTTTCCATTACCAAGAAGTCCGGACATCAAGGAAGTTGCAATGCTACTAGTACCTGCACTTGTGACAGTGTTGGAACCGGATTGTTGAGCTTGCTTACCAAGTAAGGACATCAACAAAGGAGCAGCATAAGCAAGAATTTTAAGAACCGTCCCAGCAGATACGCCTGTAACCCTAGAAACGTTATTTGCTGTATTGTCTACATTATTGCCTAATAAGTGATGAATAATTTTACCACCATCTTCTTCATCAACCTTAGTCATAAATTTTTTAACATCTGTAGTATCATCCTCGCCGTGTTGAAGCATAGCGTTAAGGAAGCTCTCAGAAGTTTTCGCATCGTCTGCTTGAGCTTTTGCTCCATTTAGCAATGAAGGAATTGCAGCAGCTAATACATTCGTTACATCTCTTTCGGATGTCTTAGTTGACGTACTAATGCTGTTTACTGTATCAGTAGTCAGAAACGATTCCAATAATTGTGAAAGATCCATCATAATACCCTCATATAATAGATAAATATTAATATTGCCTACGCTTAAAAATAATATACCACTATTTATAGCAAAATAGTATGATTTGTAATAAATATGATATAATTTGTACGAACTATAATTGAGGAGAGAATTATTATGGCAGAAAAAAAACAGCATTCTTTTAAAGCAGCTGATTCTTCAAATGTAAAACCGGTTGCTTCATCAGACGAAGTAGTAACTAAAGTACAAGCTAAACCTGTTGGAAATGCCACAGGCCTTCGTATTGGCGCTGTAGTGTGCTGGATATTCGCAATTGGTTTTGAAGCATTAGCTTACCTGCTTCTGATCGGTAAAGTAAACCTCAAATTCATGCCCACATTGTATCAGGCAATATTAGCAATCGTGTTAGATTTGGTGTTAGTAATTGTAGGTGCACAGTTGTGGAAAAAATCCAATCGTATCAAGCCTGCTTCCAAACAGAATAAGGTAAAGTTCTGGCTGTGGAACAATATGGGCTTTTTGGCAGCTGTATTGGCTTTCCTTCCATTGATGGTTTTGGTCCTTATCAATAAGGATGTGGATAAAAAGACAAAAACAATTATTACTGCTGTCGCCGCAATCGCTTTGATAATTGGTGGATTGTTAGGTTACGATTTCGATCCCGTATCATTGGAAGAGCAGCAAACAGCTATCAACACAATTAGCTCCGATGTTTATTGGACACAATATGGTAAGGTATATCATACCCATGATGATTGCCAAGCTCTTAACCGTACTGATGAATTAATATATGGAACTGTAGAACAAGCAATTGCTGCGAATCGAACTCGTCTCTGCTCATTCTGTGCACGCCGTGATAATATTGAAGGCGTAAGAACTGACGATGCTGTTGCAGATGATGCCCTTGATCTTGTAGTAGATAACGCGGCTTAAACAAAAAAGGAGGATATTAATATCCTCCTTTTTATAAAGAAAAAGGGACTGA
Source organism: uncultured Faecalibacterium sp. (assembly GCA_964599695.1). Classification (GTDB taxonomy): domain Bacteria; phylum Bacillota; class Clostridia; order Oscillospirales; family Ruminococcaceae; genus RUG11783. The sequence continues at coordinate 22,352 of CAZRGP010000002.1, read as the reverse complement.
AAAGTCCCTTTTTAATTAGCCATTAGTTTTATTCAGATTATAACGGCGATTGAAACGATCAACACGTCCACCAGTGTCAACCAGCTTCTGCTTGCCAGTATAGAACGGGTGGCATTTGGAACAAATTTCCACGCGTATATTCTTGCGAGTCGAACGGGTATGGATTACCTCGCCGCAGGCGCACGTGATCGTTGTGTCAACGTACTCGGGATGAATGCCTTCCTTCAACTAATGTCACCTCTTTTCTGTCTATAATCAACTTGATTAGACTATCATATGTAAGTTTAATTTGCAAGTGTTTTTCTTTTATAATCCTGCAATCGACATCATATCTTTCTCTAATCTGTTACACAGTTCTACAGATTTAGCTTCAGAAGGCTCCTTCGCAGTGATATAAAGCTTCATTTTCGGTTCTGTTCCCGAGGGACGAACAATTACCTTAGCACCATTTGTCAGTGTGTACGCTAGAACGTCAGACGTAGGAAGATCGATCGGCGTTATATTACCTTCTTTGTCAAATCGTTTATGAGTTTTAATATCTTCGATTATATCAACATCAAATCCGGCTATTGATCTCGGAGGATTATTTCTCAGGTTAGCGGTAACTTTCTTCATTTTCTCACTTCCCTCCGCTCCAGGGAAAGCAATATTCACAACTTGATGTTTATAGAAACCATAATGACGATATAGATTGTCAAGAACCTCTGTGACTAAAAGGCCTTTAGCTTTATAATAACTCGTCAGCTCTGCCAACATCATAGATGCAAATACACCGTCTTTATCTCTAGCATAGGTTCCAGAAAGATATCCACAACTCTCTTCGAAACCGAATATAAATCTTTCCGCTTCTCCCTTCTCTTCAAGGCGCAGTATCTGCTCTCCAATATATTTAAAACCTGTAAGAACAACTCGCATCTCTACTCCAGCGTCAGCACATATATGATCAGCTAATGCGGATGATACAATACTCCTCACAGCAACAGGTCTAGCAGGCATCGTGCCATGCTCTTTACGGCTACGAATAATATAGTCCAACATCAAAATACCGGCTTCATTACCTGTAATTGCCCTATAAGACCCATCTTTTTCCGGGAAAGCAGCACCTACTCTATCCGAATCAGGATCCGTGGCAATGAATAGATCGGGCTTTTCTTTGTCACAAAGCTCCAATCCAAGCGCTTTTGCTTCCGGTATTTCAGGATTTGGATAAGGACATGTGGGAAAATCACCATCAGGATACTCCTGTTCCTTAACTACAATAACTTCATTATGCCCTGCTCTTTTTAATACCTCTCTTACTGGTTCGTTTCCCGCTCCATTGAGAGGAGTGTAGACAATTTTTATAGGAGCCAAGGCTGGTGCTTCAGGTGACTGTCTTTGCTCCAGAACTTTATTGTAGTATTCCTCAATAATTTCTTGAGAAATGTATTCTATATAACCTGATTCCAAACCTTCATTAATGGTAGTACTGAATATATTAGAAAAATAGTCGAGAGACTCTATCTCTTTCAAAACAGCATTCGCTGCATCATCAGTCATCTGACAACCATCACTGCCATAAACCTTATAACCATTATAAACAGAAGGATTATGACTTGCCGTAATAACAACTCCTGCATCACATTTTAATTCACGGATGGCAAATGACCCCATAGGAACCGGCATAAGACGATCATAGAGGAATGCTTTAATCCCATTTTTAGCAAGGATACATGCAGTTTCTTCCGCAAACTCTTTACTTTGATGGCGGCTATCATAAGCAATAGCTACGCGCGGTTTATCCGCAGTTTGTTTGAGATAATTTGCAAGACCTTGAGTAGCTCTGCCAACCGTATATCTATTCATACGGTTTGTGCCCATAGCGAGAACACCACGCATACCAGCCGTACCAAAAGAAAGAGGCTGATAAAACCTATCTTCAATTTCATTTTCATTATCAGAAATAGAAAGAAGATCTTCCTTGAGCCCTTTCTCAGTTACATTATCGATCCACCTTAAATATTCCGCATGCGCGTCGAACATAGACATATACCTCCGATAAGAATATAAAACAATTGTATTTTATACCATACAATAATTCAACTCGTGAGCTTAAGCATTATATATAAAAGAGGCGGTCCATATGGGCCGCCTATTACCTATTCAACCACAACGTAAAAGAATATAACTTCATATCCCCTCTTAAACTGTGCGTATACTTGGTAAATATACCCCCCCTGCTCAAATGGAATCTGTAATTCGTCATCTGCAACAATAAAATCATAAGTGTATGGTTTTGTTCGAAAAACACGTACACTTTCCGTAGGAAGAGAAAAAGATATCTCAAGCTTTTCCCCGCCCATGACGCTATTTCGAGGTATATCCATATCAAATAAGTTACCAGAGAATTCTACATTATAGGTTTCTTGTGTAAGAAAGGTCCAAGAACACTCACTCATTGTGCCGGATATTGGAATTCCATCCGCTGTAACGGTAACTTCAGGTATAGCATAAGCAGGATACCTAGAGTCAATCAACTCTTTAGTCCAAAAGGCAATGAAACCAGATAGTATAAAGCACAGCAATCCGATTATTATTTTTCTAATCTTCATGCTCTTGCCTCCTACATTGATTTTATACATGTATTATGCGATTCTTCCGCTTATCTTAATCATAATAATATCATCCAATATAGTAACAGATATTTACAATGATTCCAATCTACGGTTTTAAACGATCCAACCATTTATTGTAAAAGTATAACCGAACAACTATATAAATATTGGTATAGCTTATAAACTACAATATAAATGTGTACCCTCATCCATTTAATCACAAAGTATAAATTAATACTGATGCGATTTACTGTATTGATCTCGTCATATTGCACAAACCAATTAGGCGTATTGCCACATTTTTCTTATGTTTCGACATATCAATTGCATTCAGCAAGGTGTATTGATAGAATAAGAACAGTTATAACTTTGTATTAGGAGGTCATTATGAAAGACTCCAACAACCCTGCGCTGTATTATTTTCATCAAGGTACAAATTATGAAAGTTATAGATATTTGGGTGTACATCTGGACAACAATGACCATGTTTTCCGAGTTTGGGCTCCAAATGCTGTCGCAGTATCTGTTGTCGGAGATTTTAATAATTGGAACGATGATGCAAATCCCATGCACCGCCTGAACGAGTCGGGTGTATGGGAATGTTCTATTTCTGGTTTAAAAGATTTTGACAATTACAAATATTCCATCCTTTCGCAAGCAGGTAATCGCCTTCTGAAAGCAGATCCTTTTGCAGTACATGCTGAAACCCCTCCCGGAAACGCCAGTAAAATCTTCGATATCTCCGGATACACTTGGCATGATTCTCAATGGCTTAACAGATATGTTTGCAATCCATTTCAAAGTCCCATGAATATCTATGAGCTTCATTTAGGTTCATGGAAGCGGCACTCGGATGGGAATATCATGAATTATAAAGATATTGCTGATAGTTTATCTGAATATCTTAAAGAGATGGGATATACCCATGTTGAGCTCCTTCCTGTAGGCGAATACCCTTTTGATGGTTCGTGGGGTTATCAGGTAACTGGATATTTTGCTCCAACTTCCCGATATGGAACCCCTAAAGATTTTATGTATTTTGTTGATAAACTTCATCAATCCGGTATTGGAGTTATTCTTGATTGGGTTCCCGCTCATTTTCCCAAGGATGCATTTGGACTGTATGAATTTGATGGCTCTCTCTGTTACGAAGATAAAAACCCATTAAGGAGAGAGCATAAAAGCTGGGGTACAAGGATATTCGACTATGGCAAACCTGAGGTTCAGAGTTTCTTGATTTCCAGCGCCATCAATTGGTTCGATACATACCATGTTGATGGTTTGAGAGTCGACGCAGTCGCATCAATGCTTTATCTGGATTACGACAGAAAAGATGGTGAATGGTCACCGAATTCCAAAGGTGGTAGAGAAAATCTTGAAGCTATAGCTTTCCTGCAGAAGCTCAATGAACAAGTGTTCTCAAGATATCCTCATGCAATTATGGCAGCAGAAGAATCTACTGCGTGGCCTATGGTCACCAAACCTGCTTCTGTCGGAGGATTAGGGTTTAATTTCAAGTGGAACATGGGCTGGATGAATGATTCTTTGTCATATAGCCAGACTGATCCTTTTTTTAGAAAAGGTGTTCACAATAAGCTTACCTTTTCTATGATGTACGCATATTCTGAGAATTACATACTGCCCATCTCTCATGATGAAGTTGTACATGGCAAACATTCCATGATAGAAAAAATGCCAGGAGAATATCAGCAAAAGTTTGATAATCTCCGAGCTTTTTACGCTTATATGTATGCGCATCCAGGTAAGAAACTTCTATTTATGGGTAATGAAATTGCTCAGTTCATCGAATGGAGATACTATGAGCAACTGGATTGGGTACTTCTCAAATATGAGAAACATCAAGAATTCCAAAACTATATGAAAAAGTTAAATTGGCTTTATCGACTGGAGTCTCCTTTCTGGGATCTTGACGATTCATGGGAAGGCTTTCAATGGATCAACGCAGATGACGCTTCACAAAATTGTTTATCATTCATTAGAAAAGACAGGAAGGGTAATGAAATAATATGTCTCTTTAACTTTGCACCCGTTGATCGTCCTGTGTACCGAATTGGTGTTCCTCACAGCGGTAGTTATTCTGTTTTGCTGGACAGCAGCAGTGCTATCTATGGTGGATCACAGAAGAACAATAAGAGTACATATAAATCAATTAAAGAGCCTTATGGAGATTTTAAGTACTCTTTGGATGTTGCTTTAGCGCCAATGTCAGCGCTTTACATAAAAGTCCCCAAAAGCAAAACAAGAGGAGAAAAGAAATGAAAGAATGTATTGCAATGTTACTTGCCGGTGGTCAAGGCAGCAGACTGTATGCCTTGACTCAGCACGTAGCCAAACCAGCAGTTCCCTTTGGCGGAAAATACAGAATCATAGATTTCCCGCTGTCTAACTGTATCAATTCCGGTATCGATACAGTTGGTGTTCTGACTCAGTATCAGCCCTTGGAATTAAATGATTATATTGGGAATGGGCAACCTTGGGATTTGGACCGTCTTGTTGGTGGAGTTCATGTTCTCCCTCCCTATCAAAAAGCCGAAGGAAGCGATTGGTATCTCGGAACAGCTAATGCGATTTCCCAGAATATTCCTTTTATCGACAGATATGATCCTGAATATGTCTTAATCTTATCCGGTGACCATATTTATAAGATGGATTACTCTTTGATGCTAAACCAGCACAAAGAGACTAATGCAGATTGTACAATAGCTGTACTTCGTGTACCGATGGATGAAGCCTCTAGATTCGGGATAATGAATGCAGATGAAAACGGCGTAATATATGAATTCGAGGAAAAACCGAAGAATCCTAAGAGCGATCTAGCTTCCATGGGTATTTATATTTTCACCTGGAAAGAGTTACGTGCATATCTCCTCTCAGACGATGCTAATCCTGCCAGCGATCATGACTTTGGAAAAAACATTATCCCTTCTATGCTTAATGATGGAAAAAAGCTATGCTGCTACACTTTTGATGGATATTGGAAAGATGTAGGTACAATTGATTCTCTTTGGGAAGCAAATATGGACCTTATCGATCCTAACAGGCCTTTTGATATTTGGGATCAGAATTTCAAAATCTATTCCAGAAACGCTGCTTACCCCCCTCATTTTATTAGTCAAAATGCAAAAGTAGAAAACTCCCTTATTTCAGAAGGATGTAGAGTTTCAGGAACCGTGGATTTTTCCGTTTTATTTGAAGGGGCTGTTGTAGAAGAAGGTGCTGTTATTCGCGATAGTATTCTAATGCCTGGTTCTGTTGTTAAAAAAGGCGCTATAGTTCAATATTCAATTGTTGCTCAGAATTCTGTCCTTGAAGAGGGCGTACATTTAGGCGAACGTCCCGAAGATATGGATGACTTATCAAAATGGGGCGTTGCTGTTGTTGGCCCTGATCTGACGATTGGGAAAAACGCTACTATAAAAGCTCATGCAATGATATACGATGATGTCAAGGAGGGCGAAGTCATATGCTAAAGAAGAAAGCGATGGGCATAATATTTGCCAATATGCATGATAGTGCTGTAAGCGAGATGACACAGCAGCGCTCTATGGCCTCTCTCCCATTTGGCGGCAGATATCGTATGATAGATTTCTATCTTTCTGCTCTGGTCGACTCTGGTATCAGTCAGGTGGCTGTTGTAACAAAAAGTAATTATCAAAGTCTGATGGATCATATTGAATCCGGAAGAAGCTGGGATCTCGCCAGAAGAAAAGGTATTACTGTGCTACCGCCCTATGCATATGAAAATGCAGACAGCAATTCAGCCTATCATGGAAGAATAGCTGCGATCTACGGCATTATGTCATATATTGAAAATGCTTCTGCAGAAACTGTTGTCATGATGGACGCGGATCATGTGTGCAATCTTGATATCGAGGAAATGATTCACGAGCATTATAAAAATCACGCTGACGTAACAATTGCTTGCACTACTCCTGATTATGATCCTGATAACATAAAAAACTCTGTCAGTATTAAAGCAGATGACAAAGGACGTGTAACGGATATTCTTGTTAATTACTGTGAAGAAGGTTTTTTACAGAGCATCAATGTATTTGTAATTGATAGAAAACTTCTTATGTCTCTGATCAAGGATGCGATGGCTCGTATGAATGTTATCTTCGAAAGAGATATCCTTCTTGCCAACATCAATAACCTCAATATTCATGCATACAAGTATGATGGCTATATCAAAAGGATTACCAGCCTTAAAACATACTATGAAGCAAATCTGGACCTGATTCATCCCGAGAATGTTGACGCTTTGTTTGGACCAAGAACGGTGTACACCAAAGTACATGACTCACCTCCTACCCGATATGGCCTTAATTGCAATATCACAAATTCTCTTATCGCAGATGGCTGTACGATTGAAGGTACTGTTGAAAACAGCGTACTATTCCGTGGAGTAGAGATTGAAGAAGGAGCTGTAGTTAAAAACTGCGTTCTTCTGCAGAATACTAAAGTATTTTCAGGCTCTGTCTTGGAAAACGTAATATCTGATAAAGATGTTGTAGTGACTGCGAATCAATCGCTTAAGAGTACTTCTAACTACCCGCTATATGTTAAGAAAAGGACGATAGTTTAAGATGAGCACCAAGAAAACACCATCAAAAGATGAAGAGCTTAAAGCTGCTAAGCTTGCTCCAGAAGATAATACCGCTGTAGCAATTGATTCCAATTCGTCAAAGACTGCAAAAAAAACCAAATCAACGAAGGACAAAAATGTTAAAGTCGAAATTGTGCCCAAGTTGAAAGTATTGTTTTGCGCCTCAGAAGTTTCCCCGTTTGCTGCTTCTGGCGGATTAGCGGATGTTGCAGGTTCTCTTCCTATTGCTCTTAATGAAAAAGGTTGTGATGTTCGAGTAATACTTCCCCTTTATGAAAAAGTTAATCAGCAATGGAGAGACAAGATGGTATTTTTATCTTATTTCTTTGTTCCTCTAGGATGGAGAAGTCTTTATTGTGGTCTCTTTAAGCTCGAAGACCGAGGGGTTATATATTATTTCATAGATAATGAATATTATTTTAAACGCTCCTCTTTATATGGACATTATGATGACGGCGAACGCTTCGCTTTCTTTTCCAAGGCAATTCTGGAATCTTTAGATCATATTGACTTCAAACCTGATATTATTCATTGTAACGACTGGCAGACAGCACTGGTTCCCGTATACCTGAGAGAATATCGGTCTAAGGAGAAATTTTCGCGAATTAAGACCTTATTTACCATCCACAATATCCAATTTCAAGGTATGTATGATGGTTATATTCTCGGAGATTTGTTCGGATTGCCAAACGAGGATTTACCTCTTATGCACTGGGGCGATTGTATTAATCTAATGAAAGGAGCTATTGAGCTCTCTGATAAGATCAATACTGTGAGTCCTACATATGCAAAAGAGATACTGGATCCCTGGTATTCATTTGGATTAGATCCGTTACTAATTCAGAAACAATATAAACTTTGCGGTATATTGAATGGAATTGATTACGTGACGTACGATCCTGAAAATGATCCGAACATTCCATCTACTTTCTCCCAGAATGATCTTTCCGGAAAAGAGCAATGTAAGAAAGAACTATTAAAGGAATTTAACCTTCCAGACGATGGAAGACCTTTGGTCGCTATGATTTGCCGTCTTACACAGCAAAAAGGAGTCGATCTTGTTGAGCGAGTATTGGACTACATGCTAGTTCATGGGATGCAGTTCATTTTACTTGGAACAGGAGATAAAATTTACGAGGACAAATTCCGTGAATTTGCGTGGAGGAATCCAGAAAGTTGTTCTGTTAAAATTGATTTTCTTCCTTCACTTTCCAAACGCATGTACGCAGGAGCTGATTTATTCTTGATGCCCTCTAAGACTGAACCTTGTGGTCTAGCTCAAATGATGGCTTTGCGATATGGAACTCTACCTATTGTACGCAAAACAGGCGGTTTGGCAGACAGCGTATATGATTGTGGAGATGGGCAAGGTGTAGGCTTCACTTTCCAGAATTATGATGCATATGATATGCTGGACGCGTGTATGAGAGCAAAAGACCTTTATTACAATAAGGAAGAATGGCAAAAAGTACAGAAAAGAGCCATGGGCTGTGATTTTAGTTGGAATACAGCTGCAAACAGTTATCTTGGCTTATATAGAGAGATGCTTACTCTCTGGTAAATAATATTTAAAATGTCCCCTACAGACGGATTGTCATCACCGCCTACAGGGGACATTTTTTATATCCTTATTAACGGATTCTCAGTTTTAATTTTTAAACATCTTTCTACAAGCAGTTTTTTGAACTTATACGGTTCGTCTTCTAGCGGATTGTGTCCTGACTCTTCAAACCATATTAATTCCTTATATGGCGCTTGGATCATGTTATACCAATCCTCTACCAACTCGGATGGCGTATTCATATCTTTCCTACCATCAAATATAAATATCGGTACCTCAAAAACAGTACAAGTTTTGGGAAAACAAGTTTCTCCTAACTCCGGCCACAAAGCCTGTAAAACATTTTTGTATCCGAATATCAAACCATACAAGTCACGCAGATTATATTCTCTAGATTTTAATATAGGAATAACCATGGCAGAGAGGTATGATTTCTTCCCTTCTTTTTGCGAATAACCTCCGTATTTCATCATAAGGTTTCTTTGAACCAGCATACCCTTCAAACCACCGATATATTGGCCATTTACAGGAGGACCCACTTTATCGAGCTTTGCAACATCATCCATGTTTCCAGCTTCCAAGGCTGCATTTCTTGTGAAGTTAAAACTGATTTCCTCGTTTTTGGGTATGTCAACTACTTGACCAAAACCAAAAAAAGCAGCAATTCTTTCCGGATGCAATTTTGATACCCAAATACCTAACTCGCTTCCCCAGCTTCCACCAATAATGAAAATCTTGTCTTTATTAAATTTTTTACAACACCATTCAATTAACTGTGAAGTGTCTTCGATGAAGTCTTTGATTGTTAAGCTGTTATGCTTTACACCATAAAACGATCCTCCTGTACCGCGTTGGTCCCAAGTTACAATAATAAATTTATCTGTCAGATCTCGATGATTAGTAACAATCACATGTCTGTTACTTATTCCAGGACCACCATGCAAAAATAGCAATACAGGATTATCAGGATTGCTAGATATATAATGAATTCTTTGTTTTATCCCGCCTATTTCTACTAATGTTTTAACATCTTCCATCTCAAAATACCTCGATATTATTTGTCTTAGTACATTAACTCAACCTTATTCTTTTTAATTTTAATTAGTCCTTCCCTGCTCATTTTTGATAATTCACGTGATAGCGATGCTCTTTCTGATCCTAGGTAGTTTGCGAGATCATATCTTGTTTTATACGGTAAAGTAATACTATTTGAACCCTGTTTTACAGCCATAATATTTAGCATTTTAAATATTCTATCTCTTAGTTTTCTTTCACTCAATATATGTACTCTGTCATTGAGCGTAAAGAATTTCTCAGATATTTCCTGAATAAGATTTTTTAAAAATAAAACATAAACTTTGTCTGTGTGTATTGTATTTAGTATTCCATTCAAATCCAACCAGAGAATTCGGCAATTGGTTTTTGCATAAACCGTTACAGGACTTGAATCTCCTGACCCGGACAACACATCCCCAAAAACAGATCCTTTTTCTAAATAATTGATTATTGTAGATGTACCATTTTGGTTATCTACTTGACCAATTAAAACTCCCTCTAAAACAATTCCTATTGAATGGATAATGTCTCCAGCCATGATCGGAATAGAATTCTTAGGATAAGAGGAAAGCGAATATACATTATCCGATAAGAATTGCGAGAGGTCTTCTTGTTTCATCCCCCGAAACAGAGGAAGAGATAATAATAAACTAATATCTTTACCTTTCATGATACTCCTTATGTTGCATATGCAACAGATTATTATCTAATAATATACGATAATATTCAGTACTTGGCAAAAATATATAAACAGGAAGTAACAAAATGAAAAAAGCATTATCTCTACTATTAGTACTCGTTCTATGTTTCTCTTTTTCAGCGTGCGGAAACAATGATGTTCCAGTTGAATCTGAACCTGAAACTGAAAATGAAATAGTCAATGAAGAAGCTACTGTTATTAGAATCGCTTCTTTAAAGGGCCCTACCTCTATGGGCTTGGTTAATCTTTATGATAAAGCAGATAAACAGCAATTAAACTATGATTTGGAATACACTATATCCGGTGCAGCTGACGAAATCACTCCGCTTCTTGTAAACGGCGAAATTGATGTTGCTGCTATCCCTGCAAATCTTGCCTCTGTTTTATATAATAAAACAGAAGGTAAACTGGTAGTGGCTGCAGTAAATACCCTTGGTGTACTGTATGTAGTTGATCCTGGCGATGACATTCAGAGCATTGAGGACCTGAGAGGCAAAACTATTTATACTACAGGCAAAGGCACTACTCCCGAGTATGCCCTTGATTATGTTCTGGAAAAAAATGGACTTGATCCTGATACTGACGTTAAGATTGAGTTCAGTTCTGAGGCAACTGAGGTAACCTCACTTCTTACTTCTGACATTTCTGGAAATGCTGTTGCAGTCCTTCCGCAACCCTATGTAACCGCTGCGCTTGCTCAGAATGAAACTTTGAGAATTGCCCTCAGTCTTGCAGAAGAATGGGACAAAGTCGCAGATGATAGTAAATTAGTTACTGGTGTTTTAGTGTTTAATAAAGAGTTTGCATCTTCTAATCCGAAACTTGTACAATCTTTTATGGATGATTACTCAGCTTCAATCTCTATGACGGCTGATGATGTAGATACTACTGCCGCTTTGATTGAACAGTACGGAATTGTAGCAAAGGCACCAATAGCAAAGAAAGCTCTTCCCTTCTGCAACATTACTTTCATTACAGGTTCCGACATGAAAACTGTTTTATCAGGGTATCTACAGACTTTGTATGATAAAAACCCTGCGGCTGTTGGAGGTAATTTACCAACTGATGAGTTTTACCTTGGAGCATAAAATTAAACAGCTTATCGATAAACTGCTTATCACAATCCTCTGGATTGTGATATGGCAGTTTTTGTCATTTATCATAAGACAAGAGATCCTCTTCCCTTCGCCTTACAAAGTCTTAAACAGCTTAATTCTATTGTTGCAGGACCCTACATTATTGCGAGATATTTCACATTCGTTAGTCAATATCTTAGGCGGAGTTTCCACTTCAATCATCTTGGCTGTTCTTCTCTCACTCCTAGCACTTAAATATGATTATTTCAGATCTTTTATCTCTCCTTTGTTTTCTTTTATAAAATCTGTTCCTATTGCATCCTTTATTCTGATGGCATTTCTGTTATTTGGTTCCCAGGGTCTTTCATCATTTATTTGCTTTCTGATTGCTATACCAATTCTATATACGAATATTTTAGAAGGATTTCATTCAGTTCCCGTATCAATGATGGAAGCCGCACATGTTTATAATATGCCTGAATCTCTTAAACTAAGGTATATCTATCTTCCACATGCAGTCCCGTTCTTCTTATCCGGCTGTAAGGTAGCTATTGGTCTTGCCTGGAAATCTGGAGTCGCTGCCGAAGTAATAGGTTTAGCTAGATACTCACTTGGAGAGAGACTTTATAACGCAAAATTGTTTTTAGATACTTCTCAAGTTTTTGCAATTACAATTGTTATTATTCTTTTAAGTTGGCTTACAGAGAAGTGTTTGATGTTTTGTTTGTCCAAACTATGTAACTGTTTTGTCTAATAAAATGACCTCAGACATATCAAGCCAAGATGATATATCTGAGGCCATTATTTTTATTTGGTATTTTTACGGAACGCAAGATAATTTTCCAATATAAGACGAGCAGCTTCACTATCAATCAATGACCTTGTTTTTTTTCCATGCACATTGCTGTCATAAAGATTTTTATATGCTTGAACGGTTGTAATACGTTCATCCCAAAGAACGACCTCTATTGAATCTCCGACATCCCTTGATAGTACTACTGAAAACTTAATGCACTTTTTAGCTCTAGGTCCCTCTGACCCATCCATATTTTTAGGTAATCCCACAACAACTATCTCAGCTTCTTTCTCGTTGGCAATACGAGCTACTTCAGAAGAAATCTTAAACATATTTTTTTGAACGATACATCCCAGCGGAGAAGCTATAGTTTCTGAAGAATCACATAAAGCTAGTCCTGTTCTGACATCACCAAGATCAACAGCTAATATTTTCATTATCATGCCCCATTTCAATTAATTTGTAAGCCAATGATAAATCTATTATAGAATCTTACTTTGAACTGCTCCCAATCAAGAAACTCAATTCCATTCCGTCCATAATTATAAAGTGTAAAGCGATTATCCTCATGAACCATAAACACAGTGTGCAGCCCTTTAATTAATCCTCCATAATTCCAATAGGAAAAGATAATCCCTCCCTGTATATCGCATATTCTCTTTTTGGAGACTCTACATGTCTTAAGTCCAAACGATTCGATCATTCTCTTTAGAGCGTAAGGATTAGATCCATAGGCTCCAATAGGAACAAACGGCACTTTTGTCAGTGCTCCGGATAATTCAAATTCGCGTTCGATATCAGCGAAAGAACACTCTTTTTCCTTATATACTAACGCGTTATTTACCGCAATAATCTCACATCCGGACAAACCCACATTAACTTTTCCTATTTTAAAATCATTTATACCCGTAAGTTCACCTGTATTCTGATCAATTATGATTTCATTAAGAATGTCCTTGCTCCGATTGAAACGATAATTATCCTCACTCAAGGATTTTCTTGGTTCACGCGGATAAAGCCTGCTTAATCCTTCTTCAATTACAAGAAGAATATTACCCAGGACCTGCGTCACTCTATCAAATAATGCAATGCTATGTGTATTGGCCATATTATTCTCCGCTAGTGAATGATTAAGGAAAATATATAATACTCATGTGGTTTTTTGCAAACACAGTATGTAATGCCACCATTACATATAATTATTCATATGTTTTGTGAGTATAAAATATCCCTGCCCCACTTTTCAACCTATTGCGAATTTAGTATAATTTCACTTGTGATAATGGTCAATTATGCACAATGATAACAGTCACGGAAAGGATGATACGTATGGCAAAACTCAGTGAATCTGCCGTTCAGAAGATTCTTGAGATCTGCGGGCGTTACAAAGACGAGAAGACGCCTCTTATGATGATCTTGAGTGATATTCAGAACGAATATGGTTACATCCCTCTTGAGGTTCAGGAATTGGTCTCGCAGCAGACCGGAATTTCTGTAGCTGAGATTTATGGTGTTGTAACTTTCTACTCATTCTTCTCCCTTACACCAAAGGGAAAGTATGTTATTGGATGCTGTCTTGGAACAGCATGTTATGTCAAAGGTGCTCAGAACATCATTGACAAATTTTCTGACTTGTTAAAAATTAAACCCGGTCAGACTACGGAGGATGGTTTATTTACACTGGACGCTCTCCGTTGCATTGGAGCATGTGGAATAGCTCCTGCTGTAAGCATCAATGGAAACGTTTACCCCAAGATGACCGTTGATGCTGTCCCCTCTGTAATTGCAGAGTATAAAGCTAAGGAGGGAATTGCATAATGATCGCTACCGTGGAACAGCTCAATGCCAATATTGCTGAAAACACAAAAAAGATCCAGGACAAATTAGACGGAGCTGACGGCAAACGTCATATCGTTCTTTGCGGAGGAACCGGATGCTTGAGCAGCCATTCTTCTGAAATCGCCGATAAGTTCAGAGATGTCCTAGCTGAAAAAGGTCTTGATGATAAAGTAACCGTGAATATGGTTGGTTGCTTTGGTTTCTGTTCTCAGGGTCCATTTGTAAAGATCTATCCTGAAGATACTCTTTATAGAATGGTAAAAATTGAAGATGTAGATGAAATCGTCGCTTCTGATATTGAGAACAATACTATAGTTGAACGTTTACTCTATGTTGATCCTGTGACAAAAGAGAAGGTTGCAAAGCAGGATGAGATCAACTTTTACAAAAAGCAGCGTCGTGTCGCTTTGCACGGATGTGGGATTATCAATCCTGAAGATATCAACGAAGCTCTTGGCTTTGGTGGATATCAAGGTCTTCGCAGAGCTCTCACTATGACTCAACAGGAAGTTATCGATGAGATCATGAAATCCGGACTTCGCGGTCGTGGCGGCGGCGGTTTCCCTGCTGGTAGAAAATGGCAGTTCGCATATGATCAGAAGAATGATGAAAAATATGTAGTTTGCAACGGAGATGAAGGAGACCCCGGTGCTTTCATGGATCGTTCCATCCTGGAAGGAAATCCTTTGGCCGTTGTTGAAGGTATGGTAATTGCTGGATACGCAATCGGTGCTCAGAACGGTTATTTCTATGTACGTGCTGAATATCCTACTGCCGTGAAAAGACTTAGAATTGCCATTCGTGAAGCAGAAGAATTCGGTCTCCTCGGTGACAATATTCTTGGATCCGACTTCAGTTTCCGCTGCCATATCCGTCTTGGCGCTGGTGCTTTCGTTTGTGGTGAGGAAACTGCATTGCTGAACTCCATCATGGGTAAACGTGGCATGCCTAGACCTAGACCACCTTTCCCTGCTATTAGCGGACTTTGGGGTAAGCCCACAATCGTCAATAACGTTGAAACTCTTGCTTGCGTACCTTTTATCCTGCGCAATGGTTATGAAGAGTTTGCCAAAGTAGGTACCGAACGTTCTAAAGGCACAAAAGTATTTGCTCTTGGTGGAAAAGTTAATAACGTTGGTCTAGTAGAAGTACCTATGGGTACCACATTGAGAGAACTCATTTTTGATATCGGTGGCGGTATTCCTGGAGGTAAGAAATTCAAAGCTATCCAGACTGGCGGTCCTTCTGGCGGATGTCTCACAGAAGAATATCTCGATGAGCCTATTGATTTCGATAATCTAGTTGCAAAAGGTTCAATGATGGGCTCCGGTGGCGCTATCGTCATGGATGAAGATAACTGCATGGTCGACGTTGCTAAATTCTACATGGAATTCATCTGTGACGAATCATGTGGAAAATGTACTCCTTGCCGTATCGGTACAAAGCGTATGCTCGAGATCTTGACCCGTATTACAGAAGGCAAAGGTACGATGGAAGATCTCGACGAACTTGACGAACTGAGCCAGACTGTTAAGACGAATTCTCTCTGTGCTCTCGGTCAGACATCATCCAACCCTATCGTCTCTACTCTTACGCACTTCCGTGACGAGTATATCGCTCATATAGTTGACAAAAAATGTCCTGCACACATTTGTAAAAACCTTATGCAGTATCATATCGATCCTGATAAATGCATTGGATGCGGTATGTGCGCGAAGGGTTGCCCTGCCAACTGTATTACAAGAACGGATTATATTGCCCCGAATCATAAGCTTGCATCTATGTCTATAGATCCTTCCAAGTGCGTAAAATGTGGTGCTTGCATTGCTACATGTAAATTCGGCGCAATTGAGAAGAGATAAGGAGGAACAAACATGTCTTTAGTTAATATTAAAATCGAGGGTGTTCCTTATCAGGTAGAATCCGGTCTGACCATCCTCGAAGCTGCAAAAGCCTGTGGATATGAAATTCCTTCACTCTGTGCTTTTAATCATGGTGAATGCAATAGTGGCTCTTGCCGTGTTTGTCTTGTAGAAGCTACCGGCGCAAGAGGACTAGTCGCAAGCTGCGTATACCCTGTAAATGAGGGTATGGAAATCAGAATTTCTACTCCTAAAGCTGTTCAAGCCAGAAGAAGAAGCGTAGAACTTCTTCTTTCGAATCACAACAAGAACTGCCAGCAGTGCGATAAGAACGGAAAATGTGAGCTGCTTCATGTTGCTACACTTACCGGAGCTCGTGAAGATGCTTTTGAAGGTGTTCATTCTGAGACAACTCTTGATCAATTGGCTCCCGCACTTTACAGGGATACTTCTAAATGTATCCTTTGTGGAAGATGTATAGCCAGATGTTCAAATGCTCACGGCCTTGGAATTCTTGGTTTTGAGAACCGTGGATTTAACACGATTGTTTCCCCTGCTGAAAATCGTAGTTTTGCAAATTCTCCATGTATTCAGTGTGGCCAGTGCGTAAGCGTATGTCCTACCGGCGCCTTAATGGAAAAGTCTGAAATTGATAAAGTTGACGCTGCTATCGCAGCTGGAAAATATGTCGTTGTTCAGGCTGCTCCTGCAGTTCGTGCTGCTCTTGGTGAAGAGTTTGGTTATCCTGTTGGAACACCTGTTACCGGAAAGATGATTGCAGCTCTCAGACGTCTCGGCTTCTACAGAGTATATGATGTAAACTTTGGTGCTGACCTTACCATTATGGAAGAAGGAAATGAGCTCCTTGACCGTCTTACAAATGGTGGTGTGCTTCCCATGATCACATCATGTTCTCCTGGTTGGGTAAATTATGCTGAGTACAATTACTCTGATCTGTTACCCCACCTGTCTTCTTGCAAGTCTCCTCATCAGATGCAAGGTGCGATCATTAAATCATATTGGGCAAAAGAGCATAATCTTGATCCTAAAGATGTATTTGTTGTTTCTGTTATGCCTTGCACCGCCAAGAAGTATGAACGTCAGAGAGATGTAATGAACGTTGATGGCATTGATGATGTTGATGCTGTAATTACAACTAGAGAACTTGCCAGAATGATTAAAAGAAGCGGTATCATCTTCAACAGGCTTCCTGACGAAGAATGGGATAGCGACATTATGGGCGATTATTCCGGAGCTGGTGTCATTTTCGGTGTTACTGGCGGTGTTATGGAAGCCGCTCTGCGTACCGTTTATCATGAGCTCACTGGCAAAGAACACGACCTTATCAAGTTCGAAGCAGTTCGTGGCCATGAAGCAGGAATTCGCGAGGCTTCTATTGATATCAATGGAACAACCGTAAATGTAGCTGTTGCATCCGGAATGAAATCTGCTAAAGTTCTTTTGGATGAAATACGCGAAGGTAAATCCAAATACCAGTTCATTGAGATTATGGGATGCCCTGGTGGTTGTATCAATGGTGGCGGACAACCCTATGTACGCAGCTGCTTCCTTCCGAACGAAGCTGACGATATCCTTGATACATATAAAGAGAAACGTGCCAAAGCTCTGTATTCTGAAGATGAACGTCAGGCTATCAGACAGTCTCACAATAATCCCCAGATTATTGAACTTTATGACAAATTCCTCGAGAAGCCAAATTCTCATTTAGCTCACAAATTATTGCATACCACTTATGCGGCAAAAGAAAGATTTAAATAATCCTTCTTAAAAACTAACAAGAAACATGGGATGATCTTTTAAGATCATCCCATGTTTTATGTTTGTATTGAATAAAAAATGAAAAGAATTACGATCAGATGTACTAATTCTCAAATGCAGGAGTCCAGTATTTATTACCAAATATATCCGTTAAAAGATACGTAACACTAAACGTTGTATTACGAATTTTGAGGTTTTCCAATACAAGATCTCCATTAACAGTTAAAGGTTCTCCCAAATATCTACTTGAACTGAATTCCCCATCATATGAATAGTAATCACATAAGAATTGCAACACATCATCATTCTTGAGCGCAATAGTACCTTTTGCTACGGTGCTTGTCTCCCCTTCTACATAAACAGGTCTTGCGCCTGTAATAATACCATAGGGGTTGTCTTTATTAAAAACGACCTCAAGATTGATACGCTGTGTAAAGGCTTCTCCGTCTTCATCCTCCGAGGAAAGCAATGCTGGAATGTATCCTGTTGTTGTCCAACTACCATCATCTTCAGCAACATCTGATTCAAGATAATATGCAACAACCTGTCCATTAAGAGTCAGCCATGTCTTATCATAATCAAGTATAAGATCATTACCCTCTATTTCGAAGACATTGTCTCTGCCAAGATCAATATAGCCCTCTCCATCGTCGACATAAACATTAAGCTCAACAGTCTGTATCAAGTTCCACTCATCATCTGTTAAACTTACAACTCTTTTACCGTTTGAATTAAGCGAAGCAACTATACGTGAGGGATCAATGAGATTTTGAGAAACATACCGAGCATTTTGCTTAACCGTGTCAACATCCATCCACGAAAATTCAGAAGGAACATTCCTTCCAGAATAACCGCTAAGCAATTGATAGATAAGAGTAGGATCAATGGAATAACCAGATGAATAATTACCGTATGAATCACTATACTCGCCCAATAATGAACCAAGAGGCGATGAAGACCCAAACAAATCACTCAAATCAATAGACGAACTGCTTCCATAACTAGAATAACCGGTGGATGCTCCTAATTGTCCAGACTGTGCCATACTCGCAAAATTGGTAATGAATTGAGTATAGTTCGTATCAAATCCAATCTGTTTATAGGTGCTAAGAGCACTATTCATCGAACGTAGATTCTCATAAGGGAAATAGATCGAGATACCATTGGCTCTGCTAATATTTGTTTTATTGTATTTGATACAAGACTTAAGAAGAGTTACCAGGTTTTTAGCATCCTGTGTGTCAATTCTATCAGCGAAATCAATTAAATCAATCTGATTGAGACGTTGAGCTTCTGCGAACTGTCTTGTATTGGCGCGTGCATTAGAAACCGTTCTATAATTGTTTCCACTTAACATGTCATTTGTTGAATCAGCAAAAGCAGAAAAATACTGGGGTATGGTGCCTTCCAATTCAGCAAGATCAACTATAGAAAGAGTTACCGGTGACTGAGAAGATGCCCTTAAGCTAGTTGAAACAAAATCATCAATTAACTGCTTAGACAGAGTAACGGTGTCTATTGAAGTATTCCGAGATAGAGAAGTTAGCCAATTTGTGTAATACCAACCGGCCCCAGGTTCACTTTCTTCGGACGCGATCAAATAATCCGCGTAATTGTCGCAGACCATAGCTGTTTCAAGAGTCTGCATTAAACAAGCATCAAAACCGATCCAATCAAATCGAACATTTGCAGCCTTAAGTGCTGAGTTAAATTGAGCGAGATCCATTGAGCCCGATGATGAGTGTTTCTCATCGTAACCATAACCTGAAACAGAACCACCGCCGTGATCCCACATAATCAGAATATATCTATTTGCAGAATAATTCTTTCTACAATAATTTATAAACGATGTAAGAGTAAGAGGATCTGTCATCGTAAGATTACCTAGGTTATCCTCAAGTATAGAAACGCCCCCCTTCTCTACTTTCAGAATTTGGTTGGTCGTAGATGAAACGACATTGTTCTGCCATTTCTTGCACCCACCTGTTTCTACAATAATATTGACTTTATCTGAAAGCGAAGCATTCGTCATCTCTACGAGATCACTGGTAGCCATTCCATACTTTGACTCCAGATCCGTGCCGCACATGTACACCATAATAGTAACAGTATCAGTACCGTTTCCTTTAGGCGTATAATACTTTTCTCGAGGAGTACCTTGATGAACGACTGAAGAAGTACCGTTATCATCAGATTCGGTTAAATTATAATCAAGCTCCGGCTTAGTTGTTGTCTCTGTTTGCTGAGAAGTGTTTTCTTGATATGAAGGAACCACACTGGTAGGTACAGAGAGACAACTGCGAAGAAGTGTCATAATTACAATTACAGCTATAATTAATAACACAATCCTTCTCATTCTTGGAGACAGAGAGGTAAAAATCTTACCTGCAAGCAAAAGTAACAAACCGCTGGAAAGAGGATTTCCTCTTTGCATGTCTCGATTTGACCCTGCTTCCCGCCTATCACGTCTTTCCCTTTGTCCGCTTCCTACAGGTGATGCGCTGTATTCTTTGCCTTTTCCGACATTTACCGATCCTGATCCGACTTTCTTTTCTCTACTATGTGGTTTATTATCCATTATTGTGCTACTCCGTGTTCTCCTGTTTTACTTGAATTATATCATTCTTTTTATAAAAAATATCTTTTAGTTATAGTACAATATATCAGCAATAACTCTAATTTGCTACAACACTGTATTATTTTGAAACAATTTGTAAGTATTACCCATATTAATCATTCTGCATCAATTCTGTAACAATATATGAGGGTTTCACGCGATGGATAATATTACATCCTATATTGGTTGGTATTCAGATTTCGATTTCATAGATATGCCTTTTAACATAGTGGATAGCATTATATTGTGCCAACTAGCTTACGCTCAATATGATCTTAATTCTCTTAAGGAAGCCCCATTAAAAGATTGCCTTATTGTTTCCCAAGAACGTTCAAGCACATTTCAACGTGAAGCAATCAAGTCAAAACGTTTTGGTAATATTATCGTATCTGACATATTTGAAGCTTACGATGAGGATTACAATAACCCTACTCAATTCTATGCAATCTGCTTCACATACCAGCCAAATCATAAATATATAGCCTTCAGAGGTACAGATGCTTCTCTTGCTGGGTGGAAAGAAGACCTAATGATGGGCTACCAAAAAATAACTGCCCATGATTTAGCTTTAGAGTATTTAAAACGGTGTATATCGAAAGATTACCGATACGTGATAGGCGGCCATTCAAAAGGAGCCAATCTCGCTTTATATGCATGTTCTTTTTTAACCGACGATAAATTAAAACAAGTGGAACATATCTACCTGAATGACGGCCCCGGCCTTAATCCTGCAATTTACGACATATCCGTTTTAGAGAGAATAGATGAAAAGTCCACTGTATTAGAACCTGAGTTTTCTATTTTTGGTAAAATATATGAACCTCAAATACAAGATATTAGAATAGTAAAAAGCACTCAGCAGGGTTTATTGCAGCATAGTATGAGTACATGGATTATTGATAAGGGTCATTTAAAATATACCTCCTCTCATACTGATACCAGTACCTGGGTCAATATGGTAATCAATAACTGGTTTGAAAGCGAATCCCTGGAAAGTCGTAGAATCTTTGCTGACGAGTTATTCCAAACTCTTACATCTACAGGAGCGAAAACTCGCTATCAGATCAAACCCGGTAATGTAGAAGATTTAAAAAAATACTGGAAAGCGATTTCTACCTCCGATACCAAAGCTAAACTAATAGCTGGTAACCTCCCCTTATCCGCAATATTTGGGAATTTCTTCAGAGAAATCAATACCGGCAACATATACAAAGCAGTTCATGACTCTATTACCATACAAGGGATACTATGTCTGTTAATTGGTTTATTTATGTTATTGCTGCCAAGAAAATTTTTTGATATTGCATTTGTGATTCTTCTTTTTTCCGTCGTAATAATTCAAATAGTTAATGTTGTAAATATGCTTATACGTTATAAGCGCCATTTAAGGTCTATTATTCCTCAAGTAATAATATGTTCTGCTTCATTTGCAATCTTCTTAATTCTCTTGGTTAAGGAAAGCGCTCTTTTCATTATCGAAAGCGCAGTGATTGGTTTCGTTTTGTTAGTATGGTCTTTTAGAAACTGGATTCACACCAAAGAATCTGTATTTCATTCATTTGAATATTTGAAAAATATAGCTGAAACATTTTTTACGCTTTTATTCGGGATGTTTATATTAGTAGCGCCATCGTACACCATATCTTCATTTACAACTTATTTAGGATATTACATGTTATTTGACGGAATAATAACTGCTATAACCGGCAAAAACTGATCTCAATTGGGCCATTTATAGAAACTGTTATCTACACATGTCAAAAAAGAAGGAGCTCCCTCAGCTCCTTCTTTTGGTTCTAGAATAAATGTTGGGGTAACGGAAAAGCTCTAACAGAAAATAAGACA
>CAZRGP010000001.1:87998-175596 GCA_964599695.1 uncultured Faecalibacterium sp. | reverse complement strand
AGTCTTTTCATTTTTTAACCCCCATTGTGTCCAAACAATGGGGGTCAGTACAGTTTACTAGTGGTTTTGACTTAATGCCTAATATCCCAGTTTTCTATCCACAACATTCCGGAGAGGTTTACCATTTACATATCGCTCAAAATTATCCATCAGAATGTTCACAACACGGTCCAGCGTTCCTTTTAGCAAGTAATTTCCAGAGGCGTGAGGAGTGATGATCACGTTGTCCATGTCCCACAACTCGTTTTGAGGATTCAGAGGCTCAGGATCGGTGACATCCAGGGCAGCACCTGCGAGTTTTCCGGATTTTAGCGCGGCAATCAGGGCATTCGTGTCGATGGCGCTTCCTCTTCCGACATTGATGATGTAGGCACCATCCTTCATCAAGGAGAGGCGATGTTCATCCATAATATGTGCCGTCTCGTCATTTCCCGGGACGACCATCGCGACAACATCTGCACGGGGAAGGACATGATCCAGTTCATCGATCGTATATTGCTCGTCAAAACATTCTGGTTTCTTTTTGTTCGTCCGGCGAACACCTATGACATATGCGCCGACACCTTTCATTTGTTTTGCATACATGCTTCCTATGTTTCCCATGCCGATGACAAGGATCGTCGATTCGGAAACAGCCTGCACATTCCCCATGATCTTCCAGATGTGATTCACCTGATTGCGTGTGTACTGAGGAAAGCGGCGCAAGAGGCTGAAGGTAAAAGCGGTCATATGTTCAGATACAGCGAGCCCGTAGGCACCCACCGCATTTGTCAGGATCACAGTCTCCGGCAGCGCGTCCGTCCGAAAATATCGGTCTGCTCCGGCAGAGGAGATCTGGAGCCACTCTAGTTTTTCTGCCCGGGGAACAAGGGCAGCGGGGATATGTCCAAGGATAACGTTCGCATCGGCGACATCTTCGGGAACGAGCGAGTCCACGCCCTTGACTATCATCTGATAGGAACCTTTTTCAGCCAGTTTTTCCAATCGTTCTTTTTGTTTTTCATTCAGTGGTACAGTAACCAATACTTTTTTCATCACGCTCACCTTCTTTCTAGTGTATATTATAGACGGAGTTAAGATGATTACACAAAGGTTGACGCGCATCGAATTGTCTAACTTCTATCTGCTGCTGACATAATAATTATTTTTTATATTAAAGATCTACGATAGAGGAAGAGACAATATAAAATCTATAAGCGGGGTAGAGCGTTCTTCGAAAGATAGGCATAGTCTTTTATAGGAGGTCACAGTGGAAAATCCTGTTATTATCCAGGGAGCGATGAGCCAAGAGATCGCTTTTCTTGTTGATCGTATGACTAATTGCCGGGAGATCGATAAGGAAGGTTTTCCTTTTTATTCGGGGAAGATTAATAGCGTTCCTGTTGTCGTGAGCAAAACATACGTTGGTAAGATCAATGCTGCGCTCGCGACGGTTCTGGGGATCCAATTGTTCGAACCAAGGCTGATCATCAATCAAGGAACAGCCGGTGCGCATAAGGAAAGTTATTGTGTCGGCGACATCATTGTGGGCAAAAGATATATCAACTGCGATTCTTTTCGAACGATCACAGAAAGAAAGAGGGGGGAAGGCTACGCGATCTCCAACAAACGAATCAGCGGGGAAAGATACAATGGCAGGATGTGGGAAGACGTGGTAGAGATCACTGCCGATGAAAAGCTAGCCTCACTTGCGATGCTGCAGGAAAATCCATATGGGAAGGTATATGCCGGAACAATAGCCACGGGAGACGGGTTCAATAGAGAGTACGATGCAATCACAGAACTGCAGAGCACCTTTGGCACCGACTGCGAGGAGATGGAAACGTTTGCTGCGGCACAGGTGAGCGGCCATTTTGCTATACCGTTCATTGGTATTCGGGTAATAAGCAACAATGAGCTGAGGGGAATGCCTTTTGATCCGGAGTCAAGTTCTGTTTGTCAGGAGTTCTGTGCCCATCTTATAGAGAGCATTACGGAAGTAATCAGATAATTAGGATCTAACAATATGCATAATAAAACGCCACCTCATTTAAGAGATGGCGTTCTTTTCACTCTTATCATTTTCTCTTAAGTGGCTTCAAATGCACAGCACCGAGCCTGGACGAGCGTTCGGATAACGAGTGGTTTGGTGACCCGGACGAGAATCGAACTCGTATTACCGCCGTGAAAGGGCGGTGTCTTAACCGTTTGACCACCGGGCCATATGGTAGCGGATGTAGGATTCGAACCAACGACACCCCGGGTATGAACCGAGTGCTCTAGCCAACTGAGCTAATCCGCCACATCGCAATAGCGCAAGAAAGATTATACAAAAACAGTAAAAGGGTTGTCAATGCTTATTTTTAGATAATTCCGGTTTCCAGAGACGTTCCGTCGTCATAGGGGTGATATGAAGAGCATCCATAAAGTCAGAGTAGTCACAGTAGTTCGCCCAAGGGTCGAAACTTCCTAAAACAGAAGCGCCTATGGAAGATGCATAGTTATGCATGTATGTTTCAATTTCCTTAACTGCAGGCTCGCCACCACGTTTTTGTATTTCGTAGTATGCATTCGGATGTATGGGGGAGATTAAAAGAATGAGTTCCGATCCGTTATCGGTAATATCTTCGCAAAGTGATTCAAACATTTTCTGAAGAGTCGGGTCTATGCCTTTCCATTCCACCATCGGATCCACAACAGCAGCGGTCGCAGAACCAACACGTTCATCCACAACATTTTGATTGACGTAGATATAGTTGTTGGGGTACACATAACTTCCGTCAAATCGAAGCATTCCAAAGTAAGATGAGGATTCAGTGCTTGTAACAAGATCGCGCATCCTCCCTAAGCCACTGTCATTTTGCAGAAAATGAATCGATGACTGAAAATAGGAAAGGGAAGTCAGCTCATTCAAGTCGGACCATAGATGATTGTATCTTTCCCCTTTCTCAGAAGGAATGCCTGCTATTTCCGTCATGAATGTCGAGAGATATTCGGAAAGATACAATGAAGAGCGGGCATCATAATGCGTACCGTCCAAAGTCCAAAGATCAATACCGATGATTACGCGGTCGCCGATCTTATCGTTTTCACGAAACACCTCATAAATGCCACATACATCTTGAGTGGTAGCTCCTGCGACACCGGCGTTCCAAGTTGTGGTGCCGCATATCGAGGAATCGATCTGCTGAACGCGACTGGAGCCGAAGATGATAGTTTCCGGCTTATCAATCAGCCTTGCAGCACGCTGTTGGAAAACCCTGTCTTTATAGTCAGCGACATGTTCTATGTTGTAGCCTTCCATCATGACATGAAGCATCCTGTCAAAGAAGACCTCATTCAATGTCAGATTTGCAGGGTCACCCCAAACGTTCACGCCAACGATACAGGCGAGAGCAATCAAAAAACATATGAAACTTTTCAGGATGTGTTTCAAACGGGTGCAATCCTCTCTAGAAGTTATAGTAAAGGAAACCGGAAAGCTCGAAGTTACCGAAGAAGGCAATGAGCACGATCAATAAAATAAAAACAATATTTCTTAGAACAGGAGAAGAAAGAATCGTTTCTTTTGGGGAACACTTATGTTCGGCTAGCAAGTCTACAATAAATACAACGAGCAGACATAGAAATATCGGAAGGATTTTCTTTTCCGGAAGCTGCATCGTCTGCACCAAATAGGACGGAAATTCATAAGGACCTTTCAGCATGCGGATAAACTGCAGGGCGACAGAAAGAGAACCGCTGCGGAAAAGGATCCAGGCAAAATTGACGAATGAGAAGTTCAGTATTCTCGCCATCCAACGCAGAACAATAATGTTTTCGGTCTTTTCCAGGAGCCCGGCTTTATTCAGTACGGGTTTCAGGAACGTAAAGAGTGCGAGCGCGAGCCCGTGGGCAAGGCCCCATGCCAGATAATTCATTCCGAATCCATGCCACAGACCGCTCACAGCGAAAACAACGATCGTATTGAACGCTGTGCGGAACAGACCTTTTCGGGACCCTCCCAGAGGGAAGTAAACATGTTCACGGAACCAACGGGACAGTCCTATATGCCAGCGTCTCCAGAAGTCTTGGATGTTGGTGGCGAGATAAGGGCGCTCGAAGTTTACGGGTACTTTGATTCCGAATAGTTTTCCCATTCCGATCGCGATATAGGAATATCCCGCAAAATCACAATAGAGTTGAATACTGTAAAACAGGGAGGCAAGAAGAAGGCGAGCTGAGGATGCTCCGGAGTAATTCGTAAAATAGTGATCTACGCTGAGCCCCAATCCATTAGCTACTGTCGTTTTCTGGAAGAATCCCCACAGGATGTACAAGACGCCTTCGTGAAAAAGCGATTCATCAAAATCAGGAAGAGAACCGTACTGAAGGAGGAGATCGGATGATTTTACAGGCCCGGACATGAGTTCCGTAAAGCTTCCACCGTAAAGGAACATGTCAGAAAGAGAGGCAACCGGTACTTTCTCTTTCGATTGATCAAAAAGATATCCTGCTATGGAGAGAGCATAGTAACTCATCCCGATCGCATTTAAAAAGTTTACATGAAAGAAATGGGGGAGCAAGTATCCTGCCAGAAAGAAAAGAAAGAGGAGCGTACAGCCCCAAGTGAGGCCGGTTTTCCTGCGATCTGTCGCTTGTTCGATCTTCTTGCTTGCAAGATAACCCAAGAGAACAAAAGCACAGCACCAGATTGCAGTGGGAGCTCCACATAATAGCATAAAGCAAAAATTGGCGGCCATCAGAACCGATCGTCGCCATTTTTGTTGTGCTTTCGCCCAATAGAGGATCAGGGCAAGAAAAATAAAGATATCAAATTGTAGAGAACCAAGCTCCAAACAGGATAACCCTCACAATATAACAAATAGTAAATATTAAAGCGAAAACTACCCTATGTATTCTTGGCCGCCCATGTACGGACGCAGAGGCTCTGGAATCCTGACTTTACCGTCGGCCTGAAGATTGTTTTCAAGGAAAGCGATGAGCATTCTCGGAGGAGCGACGCAGGTGTTGTTCAAAGTGTGAGCGAAGTAGTTGCCCTTTTCTTTGTCGCGGATACGGATGCCAAGGCGTCTCGCCTGAGCGTCACCAAGGTTGGAGCAGCTTCCTACTTCGAAGTATTTCTGCTGTCTCGGGCTCCAGGCTTCCACGTCGCAGCTCTTAACCTTAAGGTCCGCCAGGTCTCCGCTGCAGCATTCAAGGGTGCGCACCGGAATGTCGAGAGAGCGGAAGAAGTCGACAGTGTTTTTCCAGAGGATGTCATACCACTTTTTGCTGTCTTCCGGCTCGCAGACGACGACCATCTCCTGCTTTTCGAACTGATGGATGCGGTAAACACCTCTCTCTTCTATACCATGTGCTCCGACTTCCTTACGGAAGCAGGGACTATAGCTGGTGAGAGTTTGAGGGAGCTCGTCCTTTTCCAGCAAAGTGTTGATGAACTTACCGATCATGGAGTGCTCGCTGGTAC
This sequence comes from uncultured Faecalibacterium sp., assembly GCA_964599695.1. Taxonomy (GTDB): domain Bacteria; phylum Bacillota; class Clostridia; order Oscillospirales; family Ruminococcaceae; genus RUG11783. The sequence continues at coordinate 170,147 of CAZRGP010000001.1, read as the reverse complement.
CGATCAGATAGAGGTCCTCTCCCTCGATCTTGTACATCATGTTTTCCATTTCAGCGAAACTCATAACGCCGCTCACCACGTTTCCGCGGATCATATAAGGCGGAATGTAGTAGGTAAATCCACGTCCGATCATAAAGTCACGCGCATAGCTGAGAATAGAGGAATGCAGACGAGCAATGTCGCCCTTGAGGTAGTAGAAGCCATTGCCACTGGTGTTGCGGGCAGAATCCAGATCGATCCCGGCAAGTCTTTCCATGATATCCACGTGGTAGGGAATCTCGAAATCCGGAACGACCGGATCACCGAAGCGTTCGATCTCCACGTTTTCGCTGTCATCTTTACCGATCGGTACGGTCTCATCGATGATCTGAGGGATAACCATCATCCTCTTCTTGATCTCGGCTTCGTAATTCTCTTCGTTTTTCTCCAGGGTCTCAAGTTCCTCGTTGATCGCTGCTACCTGGGCTTTTGCAGCTTCGGCTTCATCTTTTTTGCCCTGTCCGTACAGCTTTCCGATCTCCTTGGAGATGGAATTGCGCTGTGCACGGAGCTCATCGCAGCGTGTACGAGCCTCACGGAACTTTTTATCCAGATCCAGAACTTCGTCCACGAGGACCAGTTTTTCGTCTTGGAATTTCTTACGGATGTTTTCTTTTACCAATTCAGGGTTTGTGCGTACCAAACGAATATCGATCATAGTGCGTATTTATTCCTTTCCGCCAAGTTTATTTGCAAATTCAAAAAGTTGTTCTTTTGAATAGAAATTCAGGGATATTGTGCCTTGTCCGGCTTTGTATTTGACATTGACTTCAACGCCAAGGGCTTCTTTCAGTGCCAGTTCTACCTCTGAAGCTACGGGATCTTTGGCTTGAGGCAGGGGAATGCGTTCCTGGGTCATTCCTTTTTGTGAGAGCTTCTCTGCCTCACGGACAGTAAGTCCCTTTTCCGAGATCATTCTCGCAACGGAGACCCTGGTCGAGTCGTCCGCGATGGATAGTATGGCTTTCGCGTGTCCTGTGGTCAGTTTTCCTGTCCGAAGGAGATCTATGACTTCATCTGGAAGGCTTAAAAGACGCAATGCGTTTGCTACTGCAGGGCGTGACCGTCCTACTCGTTTTGCAATCTGTTCCTGTGTCCAGCCGGTCGCATTGGCCAGATTGCGATAGCCTTCCGCCTCTTCAATGGGATTCAGGTCTTCTCGCTGCAGGTTTTCAACGAGCGCGATGCTCATCGCATCAAAATCGGACATTTCGCGGATGTTTACAGGAACAGATGTCAGTCCGGCAAGTCTTGCTGCTCTCCAGCGTCGCTCACCGGCTACGATCTGGTATCCGTTATCGATAGGACGTACCAATATCGGCTGCAAAACACCGTGCTCCTTGACAGAATTTGCCAGTTCCTGAAGACTTTCATCGTCAAAATCTTTTCTCGGCTGATTCCTGTCCGGAAAGATCTCATCCATCGGAAGCTCCGTCGCTCCCTGGGCAGGGACAGAATTATCCTGAAACAGTGCATCGAGGCCTCGTCCGAGTCCTCCTATCTTTTTCGCCATCAGGAAACTCCTTTCGAGTTGTTTGCGATCACTTCCGCTGCGAGACTGTCGTATGCCGCAGCTCCTCGGGAAGAAGGATCATAGTAGCGAATGGGTTTGCCGAATCCCGGCGCTTCAGACAAGCGTACATTACGTGGAATAACGGACCGGAATACTTTCTGGGGGAAGAAACGCTTTACTTCATCTACGACCTGATTCGTAAGATTTAGGCGTGAGTCAAACATAGTGACCAGGACCCCTTCGATATCGATGGTCGGATTATACAGTCTCTTTACCGTCCGAATGCTTGTCATCAACTGTGACAGGCCTTCGAGCGCATAATATTCGCATTGGATCGGTATAAGGACGGTGTCAGCACAGTTCAGACCATTCACAGTCAGGATTCCCAACGATGGCGGACAATCCAGAAGAATGAAGTCATACTGTGATTTGATAGGAAGCAGTTTGGAACGGAGAAGACTTTCACGGTTGTCCATATCCACCAATTCCAATTCAGCGCCGGCCAGATCTATGCTGGAAGGGATGACCGAGACTCCCGGATACATGGTCTTGATGATACAATCCGTTACATCTTTTTCGCCTGTCATCAGCTGATAAGTGGAAGCTTTGACAGTCCTTTTGTTGATACCATATCCGCTGGTGGTGTTTCCCTGAGGATCGATATCCACTAAAAGGACGTTTTTGCCTGCTGCACCTAGTCCTGCAGCCAAGTTAACTGCGGTAGTTGTCTTTCCCACACCGCCTTTTTGATTTGTTAAAGCAATGATCTTTCCCATTTTTCTCCGGAAATGTTCCACGTGGAACAATGTTTTGATGAATTCGTCTCAATTTTATCGCATCGTCATCTAAAAGGCAACGAAAACGGGAATTTTATCATCATTTCCTGTGTCAGACTTCGTTGACGGAGAGGTTCTTTTTGGATATAATCATTTTTGCACAAGGAGAGTTGTCCGAGTGGTCGAAGGTGCAGCACTCGAAATGCTGTGTGGGGAAACTCACCTAGGGTTCGAATCCCTAACTCTCCGCCAGAGCCCTGCCGAAGCGCAGGGCTTTTCTTTTGTAAATGTTCCACGTGGAACATATGAGAATAACGCGAGGAGTGTTCCACGTGGAACATTAGCATGATTTGGATTGATGAGCAAAAACTGAAAGAGCTGAGAGCGATGACGCCAGACCATTTGAAAGCGCCATACATCGACAGGGCGGTCGCTTTTGATGTGGAGACGCCAAACGGAAAAGCGGAACGTATGTGCTCAATTGGAATAACGGTCATCGAGAACGCCAAGGTCGCTAGATCACTGGAGTACCGCATCAACCCGGAGCAGGATTTCGACTGGTTCTGTGTGAAGGTCCACGGGATCACGCAGGAGGAGGCAGAATGCGAGCCAACGTTTCCGGAGGTCTGGCCAAAGATCAGGGAAGAGCTGGACAAAGGCCTTATCCTGGCGCACAACGCCCGCTTTGATTTAAATGTATTAAAAAGGACACTTAAGGCGTACGACCTGGACTTTCATGACGTGAAATTCGCCGATACGGTAGAGATCGCCCGCGCGCTTCTGGGAAAAACGGTGCCGAATCATAAACTGGGTACGCTTTGTGAGTGTATGGGGATCCCTTTGGATGCGCATCACGCCGGTAGCGACAGTTATGGATGTGCGGAAATCTATCTGCGCCTTATGGAGGCATATGGGTCTCTAGAGCGGTTTGAACGGAAATTCTGCTTCGAATAAAACATATGTTCACCACTGTAAATTGCTTTAAAAACAGAGAGAAAAGCTGCCAATCCCTTGCATAGCGGTTGTCGTTTTGCTACAATAACAACGGCTTAATATGCATAGATTTAATATATTGGAGGATACCTAGTAATGGTAAAAGTTGCTATTAACGGATTCGGCCGTATCGGTCGTCTTGCATTCCGCCAGATGTTCGGCGCAGAGGGTTATGAAGTCGTCGCGATCAACGACCTGACCAGCCCCGCAATGCTTGCTCACCTGCTGAAATATGACACAGCACAGGGTTCTTACATTGGCCGCGTCGGTGAGAATCTCCACACTGTCGAAGCGACAGAGGATTCCATCGTTGTTGACGGAAAAGAAATCAAAATCTACAAAGAAGCTGATGCAAACAACTGCCCCTGGGGTCAGCTCGGTGTTGACGTAGTCCTCGAGTGCACCGGTTTCTACACCTCAAAAGCAAAGTCCATGGCACACATCAATGCCGGCGCAAGAAAAGTCGTCATTTCTGCTCCTGCAGGCAATGATCTTCCGACCATTGTTTACAATGTAAACCATGACAAGCTCACAGCAGAAGATCAGGTTATCTCCGCAGCTTCCTGCACAACCAACTGCCTCGCTCCGATGGCAAAGGCTCTGAATGATAACTTCCCGATCCTCTCCGGAATCATGACCACAGTTCATGCTTACACCGGCGATCAGATGATCCTCGACGGCCCGCAGCGCAAAGGCGATCTCCGCCGTGCACGCGCAGGTGCAGCCAACATCGTACCGAACTCCACCGGTGCTGCAAAGGCGATTGGCCTTGTCATTCCCGAACTGAACGGCAAGCTCATCGGCTCTGCACAGCGTGTACCGGTTGTTACCGGTTCCTCCACAATCCTTGTTGCTGTTGTTAAGGCAAAGGATCTTACCAAGGAAGCTATCAATGCCGCTATGAAGGCTGCTTCCAATGAGTCCTTCGGTTACACCGAGGAGCTGCTCGTTTCCTCCGACGTTATCGGAATGCGCTATGGCTCACTCTTCGACGCAACCCAGACCATGTGCACAAAGATTGATGACGACACCTATCAGGTACAGGTTGTTTCCTGGTACGACAACGAGAACTCCTACACCAGCCAGATGGTCCGCACCATCAAGTACTTCAGCGAGCTTGGCTAATATCGTTTGAGAGTTCTGGCATCACAGAATGAAAGAAGAGAGCCGATCATGTGACCGGCTCTTTTTTCTGTCTCAATCGCTCATTTTCGCGGATGACAAGTTATCTTGACATGCTACACATAAACCAGGTTTTAGCATTTTATGTGAAAGACAAAGAGAGACAGGCGCCAAATAAGGGAGAAAACCGACAACAATCCGAAAAATGTTGTTGTTCGCGTGTGGGAGAATCATTATGATGAGGAGCGAAAACAGAAAGTGATAGGTGGAACATGAACGTTTGGGGGAAAACGATACTGCGCTCGAGAGTTGAAAGCAAGAACGTGGGGAAGGCAGAGATGTTCCTGGGATATTTACTCGGACCGAGCCTGATGTATCTCATGATCTCGGCACTCTCCGGAACATACCTGATGCAGTTTTATACGGATGTCATTGGTGTTACCGGATCCGTCATCGTTATAATGCCGATTATATCCAAGATCGCGGTGGCCGTTATGAACATCGTATTTGGAAATCTAATCGGAAAGACATCCACTCCTCAGGGCAAAGCGAGACCATGGCTTCTGGTTTCCGGTGCGGTCCTACCATTCGCGGGTATCCTGCTTTATGCGATACCGCATGCCTCCTATCAGATCCAGGTTCTTTGGATCCTGTTCAGCTACAATTTCTTTTTTGTTATCGCGTTCAACATTTATGCACTCGCACATAATATGCTGCTCCCGAGAGCCTCAAGAAAGACAGAGGAGAGAGATAAACTGTCTCTGCTTAAGAATGTTTCGGAGGGAATGATTCCTGGGACGCTCAGCGCAGTCCTGATGCCGTTCATCATTCGGGGGATCGGAGTAGGAGCGGACGCACAGAGCAGATGGTTCCGTTTTATGCTGGTCCTGTCGATCATAGCTGTTCCGGCAGCGCTGATCGAGTACTACTTTACGAAGGAACGGATCAATGATAGTAGGGAGAGCAGCCCGATCCTGAAACAGATGAAGGAGAGCTTCCGGTACAGGGAATGGGTCGTTGTGATTCTTCTTATCGCGCTGAGACAACTGGACTCCTGCTTCATGACCAGTTCCATGATCTACTACTGCAACTGGGTGCTGGGCAACAGTGTAAAGAGCGGTGCGAACTTTCAGGCACTTTTGAATGTAATCGGACAGTTTCCTCTCGGGATCGGTACATTTCTCCTGTGGCCGATCGTTAAAAAATACGGCAAATACAATACGATGAAAGCGGGATTCCTGCTTGGAATAATCGGAAGTTTGATCGTGTTACTCAGCCCAAGTAATTTTGTCCTGGTACTGATTGGGATGTTCATCAAATCGGTGGGGAGTGTCCCGACCACGATGTCCATCTCCCTTCTTTCTGATGTAATGGATCGCATCGAAAGAAAAACTGGCAATCGGTATGACTCGCTTGGTGCTTCCATGAATTCAATCGTCCACAATATAAGCCTTGGGCTTGGGCAAACGGCGATCCTGTTCAGTATCAGCAAGTTCGGATATATCGTTCCTTCAAGCAGTGAGCAAGTTATTGAACAGACTGCTGCTCTTAGGGGATTATTCAATTTTGCAATGGCTGGGATTCCTTTGATTTGCTTTACTCTAAGTTTTGTCCTCATTAATACATTGAATAAAAAGGATGAGCAGATTCAATAGGATCCGATCTAATCAGTGTTTATAAATACTCTATTCGCGAGAGAGATAAAAACCATTTACCCGGTTTCCTATGAAATCGGGATTTGCGTTCTTAAATGCTGTAAAGAACACTTGACATAGGATATCAAAAAACTTCTCATATTCAGGAGATGGGTGGGAAAAAAAGGTCCCACATCATAAAATGGTGTATGATAGAAAAAATGCGCTGGGAAGGTATCACGAATCGGATGGACAAACTCAAAAAAAAGAATCTTCTGTTTGCTGGTTTTCTTGCCGGAGCAGTTGTAATAGCGATCTCGCTTGGTCTTGAGGCGCGGACTGATATTTCATACACGCCCTATAATGGCGACTGGCAACATTACAATATGTTCCGGCGACTTTTAGACGGACAGACTCCGTTTGTGGATTTTCCCCTTGTTCTTGGGCAGGCCGTACTATATACCAACAGTCTTGTGCTTCGCATAATTGGAAATTCTTTCGCCAATAGCATCTTTTCCACCACTTTTGTGGGATGGATGGCAGGTTTCTTTCTTTTTGGCGCTTTGCTGTATCTGTTTATGGATGATAAGGAAAGCGCGGTAGGCGGATCTCTCGCTATGATGATGTCGATTCTCCTTTTTGCGCCAGTACAGTCGCTGGGTATTATAGCAAACAATCCCGTTCTTTCCGGTTTTTTCTCCATCATGGATAGGGTGTTTTCCAAGTTTGCCGTGTTGTATCTTCCTGGCAACTCTTCCCGTCCGACCAGAATGGCAGTTATAGGCGTATATATAGTGCTTTTCAGTTTGATTTATCACCGTTTGAAATGGGAGAAAAAGACATTTTGGAAGGAAGCAGTTATATTTGGAGCGATTGGCGGCTTCATGATCCTATGGGCGAACGATTACGGGAGTGCCTCTTATGTTGGTGCGTCGTTCTGCTTTTTTCTCCTGATGGTGAAAAAGCATGGTTGGTTGACATCTTTAAAGGCGACTTTAGTTTATATCATTACCACTTTGGCTGTTGTAATCTGCCTGATGTTCATGGTGACAAAAGGAAATGTCGGTTCTTGGTTTCGCCAAACGTTTTCTATTACTGGTTTTCTTTGGTGGTATGACGGGGTGTTTTTTGATAGAAAAAGACTTGGATTCTGGGAATATCCGCCTTTTAGCGGTGAACACCGGTTCCCGATTCTCCTCTGTCTTGTTGCTTTGGCATATTGGATCTGTATCCTGTTTACCAGTAAGGATCGTGAGAAAACATCAGTTGGTCACGTCATGCTTCTTACTACAAGCTTTGTTTTCCTTTACCTCAATCTATTTAGCAACGGATATGAAGAGCAATATGCAAATATTTTTATTGTATATACTATTATGGCAACATCAGCTATTGTTCTGAAAGCAGCAAACAGGGTAAAGGGCAGTGATATCGCACATGCCTTTCTGAAAAAGGGGGCGGTGGCCGCAGGAGCACTTGTGATAGCAATAGCTGTAGCCTACTCGGCTAACAGCATCCGGTACGCTGTTGTGAATTCGGAGAAGACATATGCATATGTGGAAGCTCTTGGCGGTAACTGCTATGAATGGTATGAAGATTTAAATATGGCCTATGAAAGGATCGGAGATGCTTCTCTGTTTTCTACCTACGGCTCAGCGCTGGAGGTTATGAAAGGAACGCGTCAGCCTTCCAGATATGACTATATTACGCATGTGTTTGGGGAAGATGCACGAAAGGAGTATATAGAAGTATTTCACTCAGTAAAGCCGGATTACATTTCCATCCTAAATCGGGATTTTACCAGATGGGAAGCGTGGGCATGCAATGCAAACTGGTTTTTCTATAGAGAGTTTATAGAGAATTATCAGTATTCCTTTTCGAACACATTCTGTAGATATCTGAAGAGAACGAGTGAAAGCAATACCATTGATACAGATGTCAACGTAGAGATTATACAAACTGGAGATTCCGAAGTTACGGTCAGACTTCAATCGAGTGAAACAGAGAAGATATTAATCGCTGATGTGCTGATCAGTTACGATAGCCAGCTACAGGGAGGGATTAAAAGATGGCTTACGGTGAACCGACTGGTTTCCGTGACCGGTACGTCTGAATATCTCTATCCGAGAGAGAATTTTGATGCCTGGTTTCTTCCGAATTCAGCGGATGAATATGCGATACCGATCATGATAGAAAAGGGGATGGGTGAAATCACATTATCTGTACACCCTGATGATTGTGCCTCGCTGTCCGTGAGCCGTGTTTATGTGAACAAAGTATGTGATTTTGAGAAGATATTCGGTTAGGTCATGAGAACAGAGGCAGAAGAAGGTAGAAAAAAGCAATAAGCGTTAGTTTACAAAAGACAAAACAGTTTTTCGAAGGCTATGTTGTAGAGGAAAGGTGTCAATTCCTCTTTTGACATAGCCTTTTTTGTTTGCTCGATGCCCCTTGTCGGTGGACTATCGGAACAGCGAAGAGGACGTTCTATTTGTTAATAAACTATTAAATTTCTGTAAGTTGGACAAAACGCTTTGCGTTAGACAAAATGCGCTTTATAATAAAAATCCTTTCTTTTGGCGAGGGGGGGAGGAAGGAATACGGAATATGGTGAATAGGAGGGTTGCAGAATGAACAAAAGAAGAACAGACGATATCCACATAAGAGTAACGGAAAAGGAAAAACAGCAGATCCTGCAAAAAGCAGAGAAAGCAAAGATGAGTGTAAGTCAGTACGTGATGAGCTGTATGCGTGGAGAAGAATACTACCCAGCTCCGACAGAAGAGCTGAGAAGAATCTTTATTGGCATGCGCAGGCTTGAGAAGAGAGTACTGGATATGGGTGACAGATCCCTTCTTGAGGAAGTCAGGGAAGTGAAGGAACTTGTGTTAGCCACTTATTATGCAGCGATGGAGCAGGGAAAAGATACTGTCAAAGAGATGGAAGAGACAGGATTGGACTACAAATACGTGAGATGAGGGGGCGGTATTGAATGGCAGTGACATTGATTTCAGCAGTTCATGGTGATTTTGCGGATTCGCTGAGCTATGCGACCAATGAAGAAAAGACAACTGAGAGAAGAGGGGGAAAAAGCAAGCTTAGTGATGGCAATGAAGGTATAAACGATGAAAAGGAGGCATTTGTTACAGGAGTAAACTGCCACCCGGATAAAGCTGAGCGGGAAATGAGATTTGTCCAGATAAGGTTCGGAAAGCACGGCGGAAGAGTAACATGCTACCATGCAAAGCAATCCTTTAGAGGAAGAGAGTCAAGTCCCGAAGTGTGCCATGAAATCGGGGTTCGTTTGGCAGAGGAGATGTGGGGGGAAGATTATCAGGTAGTCGTAACTACACACTTAAATACAGATAATATACATAATCACTTCATCGTGAACCCGATCTCCATGTGGAGCGGAGCAAAGTGGCAAAACAAAAAGAAGGAGAGGTACAGATTCAGAGATCTATCCGATGAATTGTGCCGTAAATATGGACTCAGCGTTATCGGAAAGGACCGTTCAGACCATACACGAAAAAAATCAATGAGCGAGAGAAGTGGGAAACCATCCAAGTTCAACCTGATCCGGGAAACAGTTGATCGGATCATGGAGATCTCTTACTCAATGGATGATTTTTGCCGTCTCATGAATTATGAGGGATATATCGTGGAAGAACGTGCGGCCGGAAGAAGTCTATTGAACATGCAAACCATGATACGCACGGTATCAGACAGCCGTTTTATTCCTTTGACAAGGGTAGATAGGAAATATGAGTATTTTAAATTCAAGATAGGGCCCAGCAGAAATCAGAGACAGATTGACATGGAAGAAAAAAGGGGTGCTTTTTGGGAGAAGATTGAAAAGGAAAATCGATTGATACGAAAGATCCTCGATAAGAATGCAATGAACGAGGTGCGGATCGTTAGGAACAAGCCGCTGTATGAACAATATGAATGGCTGGCTGATATTATCGGGATTGGAAAGGATCACAGGTTGGAGCTTCCTTTCTTGGTTTCACCGGAATGCAAACTTGCGTGTCAAAAAAGCGAATGGTATACGCGTCAACTTGAATTGACCCGGAAGCACAAGTTTAAAACGGTCGATGAGATGAAAGCACTACAGAAAGATCTGCTTAAAAGCGAGAAGGGAAGCAGTTCTATTAATAAGACAGTAAAACTTCTCGGGACGATGATCAAACACGCCCCACGGATTCCCGAAATTATAGTCGCCGAGAGAAAGACACTCCTTTTTAGGGAACAGCTTATTCCGGAAAGGCAGAGGGAGATCAACAGAGAAAGAGCCACATATAGGCAATGGCAAACTAGGGGTGAAAGAGCTGCTGGGGAACAACCGAGGAAGCGAATCGGAGAAGAAAGACTGAGTATTCGGGACGCTCTAAGAAGAAATCGGGAAGAGTCTGTAAATATTAATGATTTGCAGAGAGCCCACGGACATGATGATCTCGAATTATAGGAGGAATTTATTAAATCATAATGGGAGAGCGGTGATTCAAAGGGAGATAATCTAACTAACACATACATAGGAAAAGTGAGAGCGAAGTAAGAAGTTTGTATTTCACCATGCAAAAAGATAAAATATTCACATAGAAACGATCTTTCCCACTTTAGCAAAAGGCAAGGGGAGACCGATATTTTGTGTAGAGGGACAAAAGTGGACGATTCCAAGAAAAAGAAAACGATAATTCTCTGCGTGGCGTCATTAGCGTTTGTAATAAGCTGTGTACTAATTTGGGCGTTTGCGTATTCACAAAACGGTACAGGCCACTTTTTTCCTATGAACGTCTTGATAGGGAAGAGCGGACTATCAGAAAAAAACAGTATCACCCTGTCAGAGGGTGATACTGTTGAGTTTTCTTTCGTAAGCTTTGATGCTTTTTCTGATCTATTTCTCTATGTGGAAACGCCTGAAACTGCCACAATAGAAGCTACGCTTTACGATGGCGCATGGGTGTGTGTTTCTGATAGAACGGTCAATATGGAGAAAAACACAAATCGATTTGTGTCACTGTTTTCAGAGTTAAGCACAGTAGATCAAAGAGAAGTATATGTTCTTCGTATTGATGTTAGAGCTGGTGAGAATATTCGGGTTGCGTCTAGAAATGGGGGAACTGCTTTAAAAGCCTCAGGAGGTTTTCCATTTACAGTATTCATATTCATTCTTATCAATGCACTTATTTATACAGCGCTTGTTGGTCTTTATTATTCTCTTTGGATAAAGAAATATCCTTTATATAGAGTTTTCTTATGTGTAGCTATTCCCGTGGTTATTGTATTCTCCATTCTCTTGTATCCAGGAACAGCTTGCGACGAAAATGATCATTATATAGAGGCATACCGGCTTTCAAACAGGATAATGGGGGTGGATGAGGATGTCATTCGGGCAGAGGATGTCTCTATTGTGGAAAGTAGATGGGCAGTACCGAACCTAGAAGGAACCTATATGGCAGTTACTCTTGCAGGGCATAGATCTGGAGAAACCTCTTTGGTTGATAACTCCCACCAAGGACATGTCGGTAAAGCAATCGTATATATTCTTCCAGCGATAGGGATCTCTCTCGGAAGAATCCTGAAGTTGAACGCATTCACAACTTACTATTTTGCAAGAGGATTAAATATTCTTTTATATCTATTCGTAGGTAGTGTGATATTGAGAATCGCAAAATCTGGTAAGGGGATTCTTTTCTGTTTTCTGCTTCTTCCACTCACGATTAATCAATGTATCAGTGTCAACCAGGATGCTTTCTGTTTCTTGATAAGTTTTTTGGCGATTGCCTATTGGACCAGAGTGCGATATAACGTGACAAGATTGAAAAGGCGACTTTCCGCTGAGGAACTGCTTTGTATTATTTCTTTGTTTTTAGTTTTGCTTTCATGTAAAGCATATGTCCTTGTAATGAGTGTATTTTGCGTTCTTCCCTGGAATGAAATGTACGGAATCTCATGGAAAAAAATGGGGATTCTGTTCGGCACAGTTGCGATAGCAGTAGCTGCGGGTGTTGGTGCTTTGGAAATAATGGGGCAAGGAGGATATGCGAGACATTTCATAGATGCTCTTTTGGGAAAGGCTAATGAGCAAAGCTACAGTTTAATGTATTTTCTGGATAGCCCCTTCGATTTTGTTTTTCTGGTGGGTCGTACAGTTAAAGAACAAGCGTTCACGTGGTTCTGGGATGCATTTGGCTCTAGACTTTCTTGGGAGACGTATTTTTCACCTGTTTATGCAATCATTTTTGCAATTATTATATATCTTGCTGCCAAGGAAGATGAGGGAGATGTGTCGAACATTCCTTTATGGGGAAAAGTGATTATTTTTATTGTATTCTTCGGTTTTGGCGGTATTGTTGTTATAAGGGCTCTTTCATGGACCAGTATTGGAAGGAAAACGATATGGGGAATCCAGGGAAGGTATTTTATTCCTATGCTTCCGACACTGTACTATACAGTGATTCAAAAGCGAAAAAACAGTCCTGAACTATTGGAAATGGCAACAACAGCATTTGTGTTTCTTCTCTTGGTATTATGCAGTGATTTACTGAATTTACATATGATGACCTATTTGGTCGAATAAGAAGAAGTGGAGAATAGGAGACAATAGATGGGAACAAGCAACAGTTATTCCTGGATTAAACATGTCGACTTTATGACTATCGACGTGCTTGCTTTGATTTTCTCATTTGCTATTGCATATAGGATTAAGTTTGGAGATTTTGAGTTCATTCATATTGGAACATGGGTTGGTCTTTTGATTACAGTGGTTCTTCTAAACATTGTAATTAGTTTTCTGCTCAATCCGTATAGCGGAATTTTCAGAAGACGGTACTATCAGGAGATATTTCGTTCCCTGCAGATGGCGTTTTTTAACTTTGTTTCTGCAAGTGTTATTTTCTATGCGTTTAAAATCGGTATCAACTATTCGAGAGTGATGCTGTTTATTACATACTCGATGTATTTTGCTTTATCAGTAATACTGAAATACATATGGAAAAAACTACTTGTTTCAAAGATTATCGTTACAAATGCAACAAAGCAAATCCCACTTTTTGTTATCGGCGAGTCCGATTCCATACGGGAGACAATACATGACGTCTGCGCGGGAGATTTTAGCGCATATAAAGTTGTTGGAATCCATTTATTAGGAGAAACGACTGCCTACAGTGATATGAACGTCCCTGATATTCAGGAAAGATATGTCCAGTTTGTTTTGAATAACAACATCCCAGAAGTGTTGGTAGCCACATCTCCAGGAAAGATCGCAGGAGAGATTTATAAGAAGCTATCGGATAATGGAGTTGTGATCCATTTTGCTACTGAGAAAGCAATTGGCTTTTATCCAGAAGAGCAGGTAGTTCGTTCGCTGGGGATTTTCCAAACGTTAAGCACGAGCAGTTTCTCTTTTTCTCCCAAGCAGATTGCCTACTTTCCTTTTAAGAGAGCGTTTGACATTATTGCAGGTTTGGTTGGGATCGTTGTTCTTCTGCCGATATGTTTGCTCATCAAACTGGCATTTCTGATAAACGGTGATACAAAAAGTATTTTCTATAGGCAGAAAAGAGTAGGGAAGAACGGGACGCCGATTGAAATATACAAGTTCCGAAGCATGGTATGGAACGCGGAAGAGCTCCTCGTAAAGATGCTTCAACAGGAGGAGTATCGGAAGGAGTGGGAAGAAAACCAAAAGTTCGAGGAGGATCCACGTATAACGAAGGTAGGGAAGGTGCTTCGTAAGACCTCGATTGATGAATTGCCTCAGCTAATAAATGTTTTGAAGGGTGATATGAGTCTTGTTGGTCCCCGTCCCCTAGTTGAAGGGGAGCTGGAGATGCATGAAGGTTTAAAACTGTATCAGAAAGTGAAACCCGGCATAACAGGGTGGTGGGGGTGCAACGGCAGATCAAACATCGACTATAAGGAACGGTTGGAGTTGGAGTATTACTATGTGAAAAACTGTTCATTCTACCTTGATCTGCTATGTATATTCAGAACGATCCTTGCGGTACTTAAAAAAGAAGGAGCGAAATAAAAATGAAAAGAGTCCTTCAAATCTCTAACTACCTATATCCTAACATTGGTGGAATTGAGCAAGTGGCGCGAGATATAGCTGGAGCGATGTCTGATGCGGGGGAGTTTGAGCAGAAGATCATCTGTTTCAATGAAACTGCGCAAGATGGCGATTACGTGTGTGGTCGAAAAGAAACTGTGCGCGATATCGTTGACGGAGTTGAAGTTATACGATGTGGGTGCATAACAAAAGTAGCTTCTCAGTCAATCTCTATGACCTTCGGTAGAGAACTGGACAGGATAATGAGTTCATTTTCTCCGGATATTGTCATCTTTCATTATCCGAACCCTTTTGAGGCTCAGTTTCTTTTGAGACATCTGAAAAAACCGATTCGGTTCATACTTTACTGGCACCTGGATATCACTAAGCAAAAGATTTTGGGAAAACTGTTTCACTGGCAAACAGAATGCTTGCTGAAACGTGCGGATACGATTGTTGCAACGAGTCCGACTTATATTGAAGGCAGCCCATATCTTCGAAGATATGCACAAAAATGTATCGTGATACCGAACTGTATCAGTGAGCGGAGAATGGAAGTTACTGATATCATACGGAAAAAAACTGAAGTGATTCGAAAAGAAAATGAGGGAAAAATCATTTGTTTTGGTGTCGGACGGCATATCCCATATAAGGGATTTACGTATCTTGTAAAGGCCTCAAAATATTTGGACGAGCGTTTTCGAATCTACATCGGTGGAAAGGGAGAACTTTCAAATCAACTTAAAGAGGAAGCGGCAGGGGATGATAAAGTTCACTTCCTAGGCCGTGTAGATGATGATGAACTGATTGCTTATTATTTGGCTATGGATATTTTTTGTTTTCCTTCTATCACGAAGAATGAGGCGTTTGGGATTGCACTCGCAGAAGGGATGTATTTCGGGAAACCGGCAGTAACTTTTCATATACCAGGGTCTGGTGTGAATTATGTAAATCTGAATAACGTGTCAGGCCTCGAAGTGACTAACGGGGACAGCAAAGCCTACGCACAAGCTATTCAAAGACTTGCAGAGGATGAGGAATTAAGGATAAAACTAGGAAATGGCGCAAAAGAAAGAGTCAAGGAACTATTTTTGACCGAAAGTTTTAAAGAACATATTATTTCCTTGCTTGATAATACATAAGCATGGCATATTCCGGATAAGGAGAGGAACCTGTGGACGTTTTTGAAAAATATGATTATTGGAAAACAGATGCTTTTTTTGATGACTCGACCAGGAATGAACTGAAGGCGTTGAATCTTGGTAGAGATAAAAAAGAGATAGAAGACCGGTTTTACCGAGATCTGGAATTTGGGACCGGCGGCATGAGAGGAGTCATGGGTGCCGGAACTAATCGCATGAACATTTATACGGTTGGAAAGGCAACAAAAGGACTTGGTGAGTATATTCTGAATACTTATTCGCAGGATGGGAAGAATAGGGGGGTTGCGATAGGATACGATACTCGCAATAACTCGGAAAAATATTCACGCGTGGCCGCAAAAGTTCTTTCATCTATGGGAATACGGGTCTATTTACATCCTTTTCCTGTTCCGACACCACAACTGTCGTACTCAGTAAGATATTGGGGGTGTGTTGCAGGAATTGTTATTACTGCCTCGCATAATCCCAAGGAGTACAACGGTTATAAAGTGTATGATGAATTTGGCGGACAACTTGTTCCTAAGCAAGCAAATGAAGTAATCCAGTATGTCAATGCCATTCAGGATTACAAGGAAATCGATTTCACTGGCAATTCGAATTTGGTCCGTATGTCGGATTGTACGGATTCTTATGTTAGGGAGGTAAGAAAGCAGGCCAGATTAGTCGACAATAATGCCAAACAGAGTTTAAGAATTGTATATACCCCTTTGCACGGAACAGGAAATGTCCCAGTGGTCCAAACATTATTGCAGGAAGGGTTCGTCAATCTGGATGTTGTAAATGCTCAAACTATATATGATGGTGATTTTCCCACAGTAAAAAGTCCCAATCCCGAAGACAAAAAGGCTTTGGAATTGGGAATTCAACAGGCTGAAAAGCAAAACGCAGATATAGTATTAGGGACGGATCCGGATGGGGATCGCGTAGGAATAGCGGTGAGGACAAATCATGCATATAGGCTGATGACGGGTAATCAAGTCGGTGCATTAATGATGGATTACTTGTTGGAGTCGACAGAGTATTCGGAAAAGAGTGCTGTTGTAAAAACGGTGGTCACATCAGAGCTTGGTGCTGATATTGCGCGGTCATTTGGATTGCGTGTATTTGATACACTTACCGGTTTTAAATATATTGGTGAAAAAATAACCCAATTTGAAAAAGCTGCCAAAAATGGCGCGGCTGACAAAGCATTCAATTATTTCTTTGGGTATGAAGAGTCTTATGGATATCTTGTGGGTACACATGCCCATGATAAAGACGCCGTTGTCAGCTCGTTGATCATCTGCGAAATGGCTGCAAAATACAAGGCAGAAGGAAAAACGCTCGTTGACAAAATGGACGAGATCTATAACAAATATGGCTATTATAAAGATGATCTTGATTCATTTGTTTTAAGAGGAAAAGATGGATTGGTAGAAATTCAGTCCATGATGAAAAGACTGCGGGAAGAAGGACTTCCTATTCAGGGGGTTATGTCTATTATTGATTATGAGGAAGACGTTTACTCGGAACCTTTTGGCTTGTTGCCAAAATCAAATGTTTTAAAATATATACTAGAGGATGGTTCGTGGGTTGCTGTGAGGCCCTCTGGGACGGAGCCGAAAATCAAATTTTACTACAGCGTCAAGGCAAAAACGGAGATGGACGCAATTAACATTTTAGAAAAATACAAAGAGGCAATATATACTTACTTACAACTACAATAATGGGAGAATGTGATGAATATTATACTTCTTTCCGGGGGGTCAGGGAAAAGGTTGTGGCCTTTATCTAACAGTGTCAGATCAAAACAGTTTTTGAAAATACTTGATAAGGGCGATGGGACAAAAGAATCCATGGCTCAAAGAATGTATAGAATGATAAAAAAGGAAGATCCAAATGCGAGTATTGTAATAGCTACGTCTCAGGATCAAGTACCACAGATTAAAGCGCAGCTAGCTGAGGATGTCAGGATTAGTGTCGAGCCAGAGAGACGAGATACATTCCCTGCAATTGCGTTGGCTTGTTTCTTTCTCGAAAAGAATGGCATCGGAAAAAATGAGCCTGTCATAGTGTGCCCGGTAGACCCTTTTGTTGAACAGGACTATTTCGAAGGAATCAGTTGTTTGGCAAAGCGATGTGGTGATGCGAAACTAACATTAATGGGAGTCGAACCGACATATCCATCCCGGAAATTTGGATATATCATCCCTGAAACAAAGGAAACAGTTTCAAGAGTATCGACTTTTAAGGAAAAGCCGGATGAAGAGTTGGCACAGCAGTATATAGATCAAGGCGCGCTATGGAACTGTGGGGTATTCGCGTTTAAGTTGGGTTATGTCTTGGATATAGCTCGTCAATTATTGGGTGTTGATGATTACGATGATTTGTATCAGAAGTACGGAACAATAGAAAAGATCTCTTTTGACTATGCTGTTGTCGAAAAAGAAAAAGATATCAATGTGATTCGTTTTTCGGGGCAATGGAAGGATCTTGGTACCTGGAATACATTGGCGGAGGCAATGAAAGAGACTGTAAGCGGTAACGCTTTTTCTGCTCATTCTGAGAACACTCATGTAATTAATGAATTGAATATACCGTTGCTTGTCTTAGGAGTGAATAATGCTGTAGTTGCTGCGACGCCCGACGGAATACTTGTTTGTGACAAAGATAAAGCAGACGAGTTGAAGAGTTATGTTAATGAAAATCGCCCTATGTATGAAAGAAGGGAATGGGGAGAATACAAAGTATTGGAGTATCATCTAAACCCAGATGGAAACAATGTGCTGGTAAAAGAACTGATTATTTCTGAAGGAAAGCACATATCTTATCAAAGACATAGAAGGCGCACCGAAATATGGACTTTCACCGATGGCATTGGCGAGCTGATTATTGGTGGTGTGACTAGAAACGTGCAAAGAGGTGATACGGTAGTAATACCACCACTAGAGAAGCACGCTATCAAGGGTGTAACAAAGCTTCATATCATAGAAGTCCAGATGGGTGATGAACTGACAGAAGATGACATTGAACGTCTTGACTGGAAATGGGATTAAGGAGTTGTTAGTTGATAAACGGTAAACTAATTGGTATTGATGCCAGAATGATTGAAATGTCCGGTATAGGGACTTATATTCAGCATCTCTTGGGAAGAGGAATATATGATTATGCAGTAGGCAATGAGGCACAAATTCGGAAATATGATAAGGAAGTTCAAGTGATTCATTTTGATGCACCGATTTATGGCATTAGAGAGCAGTTGTTCTATCCCAACCATGCAGTAGAAAAAGCAGGAATATCTTTGATGCATTTTCCGCACTATAGCGTTCCTGTTACATATAGAGGGGATTATGTTGTAACTGTCCATGACCTTACACATATCGTGTTTCCTGAGTTTTTAGGTAATAGGGTAAAGTATTACTATGCAAAGATGCTTATGAGAAATGCAGTTCATGGAGCAAAGCATATCTTCACGGTTTCACAGAATTCTAGGAAAGATATTCAGTCCTACTTTGGTGTGGAAACGGGCAAGATTACTGTCACATATAATGCTGTCGATTCCGATTTTAGATGCAAATCAAGAGAAGACATAGAGTATTTATTCGAGAAATATGGTATCTCAAGAGAAAAGAAAAGAGTACTCTACGTGGGTAACTTAAAGCCTCATAAAAACCTTAATATCCTATTAAACTCATTGAAAATGATGAATGACCCGAATGTTGAGCTTTTGCTTGTTGGGAAAGCGTTTAAGAGCATAGATTTGCGGGAAAAAGAAAAAGAGATGGGATTGTCAGAATCAGTCATTCATACAGGGATTGTTGACAAGGAGGAACTAGTTGATCTGTATAACATTGCCGATGTATTTGTTTTCCCCTCATTATATGAGGGGTTTGGTCTTCCGCCATTGGAGGCAATGGCTTGTGGAACGCCAGTTATTGCTTCAAACAGTTCGTCCATTCCTGAAGTGGTAGGAAAGGCAGCTTTCTTAGTTGATCCTCAGCGTACTACTGATATCGAACAGGCTATATGCAGTGTTTTAAACGATGTCGATTTAAGGAAGAACCTGATTCAAGAAGGTCAAGAGCAGGTCAAAAAGTTTTCTTGGGATGATGCGGTATTAAAAACACGTGAGATAATTAAATATTATTTATGAACAAAAAGTGTTAGGAGATTACTTGTATGAAAGTTGCATTGATTACTGGAATCACAGGTCAGGATGGATCCTATTTGGCGGAGTTTCTATTAGATAAAGGATATGAGGTGCATGGAATTGTTCGCCGTGCGTCAGTAGATAACACAGAGCGAATTAAACATATTGTCGACAGAATTACTGTTCATGAAGGGGATCTAACGGATTCTTCTAGCATCATCCGTATCATTACTACTATAAGACCTGATGAGATATATAATCTTGCTGCACAAAGTCATGTTCAGGTTTCTTTTGAGGCACCTGAATACACAGGAGATGTTGACGCTCTTGGGGTGTTGCGTATTCTTGAAGCAGTTAGGGTTGCGGGGTTGACAAAAACATGTAAAATATATCAGGCATCGACCTCTGAACTATTTGGGAAGGTAGAAGAAGTGCCTCAAAATGAGAATACTCCGTTTCATCCGTATAGTCCTTATGCAATTGCAAAGCAATATGGTTATTGGATGATAAGGCAATACAGAGAAGCGTTTGGTATGTTTGCGTGTAATGGTATTTTGTTCAACCATGAATCCGAAAGGCGTGGGGAGAATTTTGTTACGCGTAAGATAACAAAAGCTGCAGCGCTAATAGCCCTTGGTATGCAGGATCATTTAGAATTAGGTAATTTGGATGCTTTAAGAGATTGGGGCTATGCGAAAGACTATGTAGAATGTATGTGGCTAATGCTTCAGCAAGAGGAGCCGGATGATTATGTTGTAGCAACTGGGGAGCAGCATACAGTTAGAGAGTTCGCTACATTAGCGTTCAGAGTAAATGGGATTGAACTTGTTTGGGAAGGAAAAGGAGTGGAGGAAAAGGGATACGACAAAAAAACGGGGAAAATGGTAATATGTACTAATCCTAAATGGTATAGGCCAACTGATGTTGTAAACCTTTTTGGAGATCCAACAAAGGCTAGAGAAAAACTGGGATGGAATCCGCGCAAAACGACATATGAGCAATTGTGCAAAATAATGGCAGAGTATGATCGAAGAAAAGCAGTCGAAGAGAAGGCATTAGTAGATAAGGAAAGAGAGGGATAACCTTGAAGGCGCTGATAACTGGTGCGGCGGGCTTTGTGGGTCCGTATCTAGCAAGGGCGTTGGAAGCTTTAAACGGTTGTGAGGTTGTTGTCACAACGCTAACAAATGAGAAATTCTTTTGCGATGGGATTAGAAGAGAGTACATGGATATTCTTTGTCCAGAGGAGATAGAAAAACTCCTTTCAAAAGAAAGGCCGGATTACATTTTTCATTTAGCAGCGCAAAGTTCAGTTTATCTATCATGGAGAAATCCGTGTTTAACTGTTGATGTAAATATCAAAGGAGTTATAAATTTGCTTGAATCTATAAGAAGGGAAGCAAATTATTATCCTAAAATATTGCTAATAGGAAGTGCTGAAGAATACGGTGTAGTTTCTGATGATGGAGGAGAAGTTACAGAAAACCATGCGCTTAACCCGCAAAACATATATGCTGTTACTAAAGCGTGTCAGAATATGATTGGGACGCTATATGCTAAATCGTATGGGATGCGAGTAGTAATGGCGCGTGCATTTAACCATTATGGGCCAGGTCAAAGTCCCCAGTTTGTAGTAGCAGATTTCTGCAAACAGATTGCAGAAATAGAGAGTAACGACTCGAAAGAGGCTATAATATGCGTTGGTAACCTAGGTGCTAAGCGGGACTTTACTGACGTAAGAGACATAGTGAGAGCGTATATAGCTTTGGCGCTATTCGGAAGAGAGGGAGAGACTTATAATGTGGGATCAGGAAGATCAATAGCAATTCAGAGTTTTCTAGATGAACTTCTGCTCCTGTCGAATAAAGACATTATGGTTAAAGTTGATCCAAACAAATTTAGGCCGATTGATGTCCCTGTAATCAAAGCAAACACAGCAAAAATCTTCAAAGATACTGGGTGGAAACCAATAATACCCACAAGGACTACTCTTCTTGATACTTTAGATTATTGGAGAGAAAGGGTGAAAACCTAGGTTGTTATAATAATGGATGGACGTACGAAGGGATGAAGAAAATCATAGTTAATGGAAGCACGCTTGTGAAAAAAGAGATATTTGGCGTGCAGAGAAACACATTAGAATTATTACGTGCACTGGATAGTATCGCAGAAAAAGGGGAAATAACCCTGGCTATACCTCAAAATGGAGAGAGGGAGATATCTTTCACTAATATTGAAGTAGAGAGAATACCCGTAGATTGTAATTCAATTCCTGAAATGAAACGGTGGAATTTGTTTGGATTTACTCAATATGCGAACGAGAAAAATGCTCAAAGTGTGGATCTCATCTTATCTCTTCCTGTATGGGGCTGTGATGTTGTAGCAGTTTATGATTGTATAACTGAACGATTTATTCAAAACGCTAATTCGATGAAAAAAAGAATTCATCGTTTACTATATATGGCACGTGTATGGATCAATCTAAAGCGGGCTCGAATAGTTATCACAGACAGCATTAGTGCAAAGAATGATCTAATGAAGTATTATGGTATACCCGGCGATAAAATTAAAGTTATATATTGTGGCTGGCAACATTTCGATAGACTAAATGAAGATGATAAAGTTCTAGACAGATTATCCCTGAAAGACAGAGAGTTCTTCTTTTCACTTGGAAGCAGATATTATCATAAAAATTACAAATGGATCGTAGAAGCAGCGAAACAAAACCCGCAGTATAAATTTGTAATCTCTGGAAGTAGCGCTCTAAGTACTAGCGATGATAGTTTAAATGAGCAAATCCCTAATTTGATATATGCAGGGTACCTTAAGGATGAAGAGGTCAAGGCACTGATGAAGAAGTGTAAAGCATTTATTCATCCGTCTTTATATGAAGGCTTTGGTCTTCCGCCATTAGAAGCAATGTCAGTTGGTGCAAGGTGCATAGTTTCAAATGTAAGTTCATTGCCCGAAATATATGGGAGATCTGTATGGTATATAGATCCATACAATTACAACGAAATTAACCTTGGGAAAATCATGATGGAAGAGATAGAAGATAATACTGTCGTTCTCAATAAGTATAGTTGGAACAAAAGCGCAGAATTATTTTATAAAACTATAAAGGGAATATGAAGCTACAGGGAGAAAGTAGGGCACAAGCAGGAGCACAGAGCATATGTTGCTAGCGGAGTGTGGCCATTTCATATTGTTTTATAGTGTTAGTTTGGAATCTTGTCTTTAATTATGAGGTGAAAATCATAATTTGCAGCTGAAATTAATGTGGTTCTATACCATGAATATAATTGCTTATTTGGATACAAAACTGTAATTATTGTTGCTTAAGGAAGATTGTAAAGACCTATGTCCGATTCTCGGGTTCAAAAATCTATTAGGAATAGTACATTTGCTCTTTTAGAGCAGGCTACCTTCAGTGTGACATCTTTTGTATGCCGCACCTTTTTTATCCATTCGCTTGGTGAAGAATACCTAGGACTGAGTGGACTCTTTCAAGACGTGCTTTCATTGTTGTCTCTTATAGAGTTAGGTGTAGGCTCTGCAATCCTCAGTTTTATGTATCTTCCAGTAGTTGAGGGCGACGAAAAGGGAGTTGCCGCTCTTCTTAAAGTGTACAAAAAATTCTACTGTTTTGCGGGAATTGCGATAACTGTTATCGGACTTTGTTTAACCCCTTTTTTGGATGTCCTTATTTCTGACATCCCCAATATTCCCAATATTGGTTTTTTTTATATTTTATTTTTGTTGCCGGTTTCTTTAAGTTATTTTTGGAGTTATAAGAGAAGTATTCTTATTGTTTATCAAAAAAGTTATATTGCCTCTTGTATCTACATGGGAGTAATCGTCCTACAGAGACTGTGCCAGATTTTAAGTTTGATTATATTTAAGGATTATATTCTGTACTTAATTATTGCCTTGGTTGGAACGATACTTAACCATGTATTAGTATCGCTATATGTTGACAAAGAATATGGATTTTTGAAAAGGTACTCGAAAGAGTGTCTAAGCACAGAAACTGCTGAGAGAATAGCTCGAGAAGTCAGAGGATCCTTTTTTAATAAGGTAAGTGGAACGATATCGTCGTCAACAGATAATATTTTTATTTCAAGGTATATTAGCACGATACTATTGGGAAAGTATTCCAATTATCTTCTGTTTACATCTTTATTTGGAACTATATTTCAAAGAGTATTTGAAGGGCTCAATGGGAGTGTTGGCAATTTAGTGGTATCGGAGAGCAAAACAGAGGTATATAGATCATTTAAAAGGATTTGGTTTATAAATTTTTGGATTGTTTCATTTACAGTTTCTTGTTTATTTGGTTTGGTAGATTCTTTTATTACTCTTTGGATAGGCAAAGAGTATACCTTGGGGATAATTATAGTCACTTTGATTTGTGTTAACTTCTTTTTCAGATATATTCGAAATACATTTATTCTTTTCACAGAGGCTTACGGGCTATACTCTAAGTTTAAGATGAAAAGTATTGTAGAAGCAGTAATAAATATTGTGGGATCATTAACGTTTGTAAAATACTGCAATTTAGGGATAAGCGGGGTTTTGCTCGGAACTTTATTAAGCAGCATGTTAACCAATTTTTGGTACGAACCACATGTTATGTATTTACAGAAGTTTGGAGTGTCCGTTAGAGAATACTACAAGATGATAGGTAAGTATTTTGTCGTTACGCTATTAAACTCATTGCTGTGTTATTGTTTGGGAAGAGCGGCTGTTGATATTAGAGGATGGGGAGGCTTTGGGATACATCTTTTGTTATGCGTGGTGTTTACTAATGTAAGTATCGTTCTCGTATTCTTCAAAACGGATGAATTCAGATATGCCAAGGTAACTTTTCTGAAAAAAATAAAGGACATGCTTAATAGTGTCAAGTATAAGGCCAAGGCTTAAAATGCTGATATGTACGCTTACGGAAGAGTGCCATATCATGAAGAGCCAAACGATGCGTATAAGTTGTTCACATGCTCCAGAAGGTCTTCAAAGCATCTATTATATAAGTTAACGTATTTAAGTGCTCGTGATTTGACAAGGACTGGTTATAGAGGTACAATATACGTGTTGAATGACAGTTGACCGAGAGAGTGGGGAGACCCGCTCTCTTGTCGTAATGGACATATTCAGGAGGAATCATGGCAGAGAAGAGAAAACCGATTGCTGAACAGGTCACAGAACGGATTGCTCCGGAAGTGAAAAAACTCGGATACCTCTTATGGGATGTGTTTTATGGAAAAGAGGGCCAAAACCTGGTTCTTCGTCTTACAATAGAAAGCCCGAATGGGATCGGCATCCAGGATTGTGAGAAGGTGTCAAGAGCGATCGATCCGATCCTGGATACTATGCCAAGTCTTTCCGATGCGTACAGCTTTGAGGTTTCTTCCCCTGGGCTTGGAAGGAAGATCCGAACAGATGCACAATATGAGGTGTATATGGGAAAAGAAGTCTTAGTCCACCTGATACGTGCAGATGAGACAGGAAACAGAGACTATGAGGGAGTCCTGAAATCATTTGACGCGGACTCGATCTCATTGGAGACCGAAAAAGGCATAGTAACGTTGCAACGTAGCGGCATTTCCTATACAAAGGCGAATGACGATAAAGACTTATTCAATAACAAGAAGGGATAAATAAAGATGGCAACCAATAATAACGAGTTCTTTGAAGCTCTGGAAATGTTGTCCAAGGAGAAAGGTGTCTCCAAGGAGAGCCTCATTGAGAAAATCAAGGCAGCGATCGTCCATGCTGTTCGCCGCGACTATGGCGGAGCGGACAACATTCATGTAGAAATCGATCCGGAAGAAGAGACATTCAAGATCTTCATCCGCAAAGAGGTGGTGGAAGAGGTCACGGATCCCAATACCCAGATGACTCTGGAGGAAGGGAAGACCTATCGTGCCCGCTGCAGAGTCGGTTCTGTCATCGATATTCCTGTAAAAGTCAAGAAGTTCGGACGTATCGCGGCAGTAAACGCAAAGCATGTGATCCGTCAGGGAATACGTGATGCGGAGCGCATGCAGGTCTTTGAGGAACTGCAGAGCAAGCAGGGCGAACTGGTCAACGCTGTTGTCAACCGCGTGGATCCCCAGAGAGGTAACGCTGTTCTTCTGATTGGAAAGAGCGAAGCTGTTCTTCCCAAGAATGAGCAGGTTCCGGGTGAAGTCCTCACTGAAGGTCAGCACATTAAGGTGTATGTGGTTGACGTGGAAGTCACCGATCGCGGACCGAAGATCCTGATCTCCCGCACACATCCCGGACTCGTCAAGAGGCTGTTCGAGAATGAGGTTCCTGAAATCTTCGATGGAACTGTGCAGGTCATGGGCATTGCCCGTGAAGCGGGACAGAGGACCAAGATCGCTGTCTACTCCAAAGACGAAAATGTGGATCCCCGCGGTGCCTGCATCGGCCCGAGAGGAACCCGTGTGGCCAACATCGTTGAAGAACTCGGAGGAGAAAAGATCGATATCGTTCTCTGGAACGAGGATCCGGTCAAGTTTATTGGTGAGTCCCTGTCTCCTGCTAATGTTGTCAGCGTTGAGATGCTGGACGCGGAGCAGAAGACATGCCGTGTCACTGTTCCGGATCATCAGTTGTCCCTTGCGATCGGCAACAGAGGACAGAATGCCCGTCTGGCCGCAAAGCTTACCGGCTACAGGATCGATATCCGTCCGGAAAGCGGCTATTACGGCGAAGAATGATCTCTTTAGAGGAGAATAGATGCCTAAGAAGATTCCGCAGAGGATGTGCCTCGGATGCCGGGAGCACAAGCCGAAGAAAGAGCTGGTAAGAGTTGTCCGTTCACCAGAGGGGGAGATCTCAGTGGATCTCACAGGAAGAAAGAACGGGCGTGGGGCATACGTGTGCAAAAGCGTGGAATGCCTGAAAAGAGCCAGAAAAATACGTTCGATCTCTAAAGCACTGGACTGCGAGATCAGCGATGAAGTCTTTGAGCAGCTCTTGGTCGAGATCGAGGAGGATAACGCTTGAAGGAAAAAACGTTATCCGCTCTGTCTATGGCAAGAGGAGCTGGAAAACTGAAGATCGGCCTTGATGCGTCAAAAGACGCAGTGATGAGCGGAGCGCCGCTCGTCATAATAACAGAGGATACATCAGACCGGACTAGACGTGCGGTCAAGGATAGTTGTGGCGTACAGACGGAGGTGCTTGAACTTCGGCTTACGCAGCAGGATATCGCGGGGAAATTCGGATGGAGATTCGGTGTCGCCGCAGTAACAGATAATAATTTCGCGGACCTGGTCCGCAGATCGGCTGAAACAATTCGGGAGGGTTTGGAATGATAATTAAGTACAAGGTAAGTGATCTTGCGAAAGATACCGGAATGTCCAATAAGGATGTTCTGGCGGTTTTGAGTACCTTGGATGGGGACAAGAAGCACGCAAGTCAGCTAACTGAGGAGGAGCTGGATTTCTTCTTCAATTCGGTTACGCTAAATAACCAGGTGAAGAGCCTGGACGCGTACTTCTCAATGCCGGAAGAACCCAAGAAAGAGGAACCTGTAAAAGTGCCTCAGAAGGAGCAGCAGGTTCAGAAGAAGGGACAGGATCAGAAGCAGCCTCAGCAGCAGAAGACCCAGAATCAGGGACAGAATCAGAACAAAACCAACCCGAACAATAAGCAAAAGAAACAAAACAACTCCAAACCAGCCGAAAAACACAATATAGAAAAGAGCGCTGAAAAGCAGCTGCGCAGGGCAGAGAATAAGGCGCAGCAGGGAACGACACGCGTTGTCATGCAGGAGCGTGAGAAGCGCGTTGTAGATACCCGTGCAGCGGAAGTCGATCTCAGCAAATACAACGAAAAGTTCGATGTTATGGCGACCCAAAAGGGCGGCGATCGCGATCAGAATGAGCGCCGCGGCGGAAAGAACAATATGCAGGGTAACCGCCAGAAGTTCATGAACCGTCAGAGCAAAGGGAAGCAGCAGTATCAGAAAAAGGAGACAGAAGCGCAGAAGCTTCAGAGACTCCAGCTTGAAAAAGCAAGACACGCTCAGCTTAAGATCGAGATCCCGGACGAGATCTCTGTCGGCGAATTGGCTACTCGTTTGAAAGTCACCGCGACAACAGTCATCAAAAAACTCATGGCTCTTGGCGTTATGGCTTCCATTTCGGAACTCATTGATTTTGATACAGCATCGCTCGTCGCCGAAGAACTCGGCGCTAAGGTCGAGCGTGAGGTACATGTCTCCATTGAGGAGAGACTGAACATTGTGGAAGATGATTCCACTCAGGATGCAGAAGAAGATATGGAGCCCAGGGCGCCAGTCGTTGTCGTTATGGGACACGTTGACCATGGTAAGACCTCCATCCTGGACTATATCCGTAACAGCCGCGTTCAGGCTGGAGAGGTCGGAGGAATCACACAGCATATCGGCGCATATCAGGTGGTGCAGGGTGGAAAAACCATCACTTTCCTGGATACTCCCGGACACGAGGCGTTTACAGCGATCCGTGCTCGCGGCGCATCCGTTACTGATATTGCAGTCCTGGTCATCGCTGCGGATGACGGCATCATGCCTCAGACCGTGGAAGCGATCAACCATGCCAAGGCTGCTAATGTGCCGATCATCGTGGCACTCAACAAGATGGACCGTCCGGAAGCAGATCCGGAGCGCGTCAAGACCCAGCTCACTGAGTATGACCTCGTACCGGAAGAATGGGGCGGCGATGTCATCTGTGTTAATGTTTCCGCGAAGACCGGTATGGGAATCGATACTCTGCTTGAGATGATCAATCTGGTCGCGGATATGCAGGAACTCAAGGCCAATCCCAACCGTCCCGCACAGGGAACCGTCATCGAGTCCAGACTGGACAAAGGCCGCGGACCTATCGCGACTATCCTTGTCCAGAAGGGTACCCTTCACAACGGAGATGTCGTTATCGCCGGTACGGCAGTCGGCCGTGTCCGCCAGATGATGGATGAAAGAGGAAAGATCATCAAGGAGGCTGGCCCGTCTGTTCCTGTTGAGATCACCGGACTGGTAGAAGTTCCGCAGGCAGGAGACAAGTTCAACGCTGTTGAGGATGAGAAACTCGCCCGTGAACTCGTCGAGCAGAGAAGAACGGAACAGCAGGAAGAAAAATTCCGCGCTTATCATAAAGTCACATTGGACAACCTGTTCAATCAGATCGCTGAGGGTGAAGTCAAGGAACTTCCCATCATCGTCAAAGCGGACGTACAGGGCTCCTGCGAAGCGATCAAGCAGAGTTTGGAGAAATTGTCCAACGACGAAGTGCGTGTGCGCATCATCCATATGGGCGTCGGTGGTGTAAATGCCAGCGATATCATGCTTGCTGATGCTTCAGGAGCGATCATTATCGGATTCAACGTCCGTCCGGATGCTTCCGCTTCCACACAGGCACAGGAAAAAGGCGTCGAGATGCGCATGTACCGCATCATCTACGACGCGATTGATGATGTGCAGAATGCTCTCAAGGGCATGCTTGCACCGAAGATTCGTGAAGTCGACCTCGGCTCCGCCGAAGTCCGACAGGTATACAAGATCAGTTCCGTGGGAACCATCGCAGGATGCTACGTCAGGGAAGGTGTTATCACCAGAAACAGCATTATCCGTGTCGTTCGTGACGGCATTATTATTTACGATGACGAGATCGCATCTCTGAAGAGATTCAAGGACGATGTCCGCGAGGTTTCTTCCGGCTATGAGTGCGGTATTTCCCTCGGAAAATTCAACGACATCAAGGAAGGCGACATCCTTGAGGCGTACAAGAAAGAAGAGTACAGGGAGTAAGATATGCCATCCCATCGTTCTGAGCGGATCAATTCAGACTTCAGAAGAGAGCTTGCGCTGTGCATTTCGAAGATGAAAGACCCCAGGATTTCTTTTCTTGAAGTTGTCCGTGTGAAGGTCACTCCTGACCTGAATTACGCGAAAGTCTACATTGCTTCAATCAGCGGCGGTGACGCTGCTGCGGAAGCCTGTAATGTCTTGAAAAAAGCAGAAGGCTATATCAAGACGGAACTGGCGCATACCATGAATATCCGGAAGATCCCTGCGCTGGAATTCATTCCGGACGATTCGGTCGACTATTACAACCGGATCGACAGCATATTGAAAGGGCTGAATCATGACGAAGGAACTGACAATCCAACAGACGGCGGATCGTCTGATGGAGATGGACAGGATACTGATCCTGACGCATAATCTTCCAGACGGAGATGCGATTGGATCCGCTTTGGCATTGACTGCTGGGTTGAGACAGAAGGGAAAGAAGGTCCGGGCTACCTGGTCCGGTGAGCTTTCCAGTTGTTATCATGTTCTGATCGACTCCTATGAAGATGAGGATTTTGAACCGGAGCACATCATTTCGGTAGATATTGCGGGTGTCCATCTTCTTCCGAAGGAGACCAAGCACCTTGGCGATAATGTGGATCTTGCCATAGATCATCACGGGACCAACACTGGTTTTGCCAAGGAATCCCTTGTACTGGCACAGTCTGCCAGTTGTGCAGAGATCGTTATGGATGTGATTCTCGCTTTTGGCGGTACGATCACTCCATATATCGGAAGTTGCATCTATGTTGGGCTTTCCACTGACACCGGTTGTTTTCGGTTCAACAACACAACTCCGGACAGTCATATGCGTGCCGCAAAACTCGCTGATCTCGGAGTGGATATTGCAAACCTCAACCAGCTGTTCTTCGAGCAGAAGTCCAGGGCAAGGATCGAGATCGAGCGTCGTGTGCTGGACGGTATTGAGTTCACGGAAGGTGGAAAGATCTGCTTTATTACCATTACCCGCGAAATGATGGATGAGACAGGGTGTCTGGAGAGCGATATCGAAGGGCTTGCCAGTCTCCCCAAAAGTGTGGAGGGCGTGGAAGCCGGAATCACACTTCGGGAGCGTCCGAATGGCAACTGGAAAATCTCTGTCCGGACCAAGTATCTGAATGCTGCGAAGATCTGCAGTTATTTCGGCGGCGGCGGACACACTTTTGCTGCGGGATGCGAGTGCTCCGGAACACCGTTCGATATCAAGGTTGCCATGTGCAAGATCATCAAACAGGAGATGAACAGTTGAACGGGATCATCGTTCTCAATAAGTCTGCAGGCTGCACTTCTTTTGAAGCGGTGCGGGCCGTTAGCAGACTTTTTTTGAAAGAAAAAGCCGGTCATTCCGGGACATTGGATCCCATGGCTACCGGCGTCCTTCCCGTCTTTTTGGGAAGGGCGACAAAACTGATCCAGTATCTTCCGGATACGGACAAGGAATATATAGCAGACATCGCTTTCGGTACACGGACGGACACAGGTGATAAAGAGGGAAAACCCCTGTGTACCAGCGAGAACCGCCCGGATGAGAGGGACTGGCTGGCTGCTGCTGAGTCTTTTCTGGGAGATCAACATCAGATTCCCCCGATGTACAGCGCGGTAAAAATGGGAGGAGTGCCACTTTACGAGATGGCACGTAAGGGGCAGACCGTGGACAGACAACCCCGATTGATTCACATTTACGGAATCGAAGTTATTGATATTAAGAGAAACTCATCCAGGATAAGGGTGCGATGCTCAGCGGGAACATATATTCGCACGCTTGCGGAGGATATGGCAGCGGTGTGCGGATGCTTTGCTCACCTGACTGCTCTTGAGAGGACAAAGGCTTGCGGACTGTTTATTGAAAACGCAGTCACGCTGAAGGAACTGGAGAAGGCGGAGAATAAGGAAGGTTATTTGGTCGAACCTGAGAAGCTTTTTACTTCTTATCCTATCCTTTCACTTGATGATAATCTCACCAGGCTGTTCATGAATGGTTTCCTGTTTCCTGAGGAAAGAACGAATAACCATTACGGTCCAGGAACAAGAGTCAGAGTCTACAACAATGACAGATTTATCGCATTAGGAGAAATAACGAAGCATGCTGAAGTGAAAAAACTTTGGCAAGCAGAGTAAATACAGAGGCGCATCTTGGAGATCATACGGACGATTGGAAAACTAAATACAGAAAAAAAGACCGCGGTGGCGGTCGGATATTTTGATGGAATGCACATTGGTCACCAGGAACTGATTCGTCAGATGCTGCAGTGTGCAAAAGACAATGATCTTTTGCCTGCCATCCTTACTTTTGACATGCACACCTTCCGGGCGGCGGGAAAAGGGAAACATGACTTGTTTCCCAGAAGTTATACAACCCACTTGGCAGAAAAAGCCGGAGTGGAGCTGTATGTAGACCTTCCATTTGAGGAGATCCGAGTTTTGGAACCGGATCAGTTTGCTTCTGCTGTCCTAGGAGAAGGGTTTCTTCATGCCGCCGCGGTGTTTTGCGGCGACGATTTTCGATACGGAAAAGACAGAGCGGGGAATGTCGACGATCTCAGAACCGAAGGTGAAAAGAATGGTTTCACCGCCAACGTCGTTGATTCTGTGATGTTGGATGGTGAAGCCGTGTCGACCAGTCGGATCAAAGAACATATGAAACTTGGAGAAATTAGGGAAGCGAATCGAATGCTTGGAAAGCCATACTCTATGTATGGTGAGGTCATCCACGGAAACCATCTTGCTCAGGGGATGGGATTTCCCACAGCGAATATCCGTCTTCCTGCTGAGATACTTTCTCCGAGGAAAGGGGTATACCTAACCGAAACAATCGTAGACGGAGTTAGATATCGTAGTATTACCAATATTGGAACCAGACCAACGATTACGGATGACATTGAGTCTACAGCTGAGACGCATATTTTGGATTTTGATCAAAATCTATACGGGAAAAGAATACGGATTTTGTTTTATGACTTCATTCGGCCGGAGCAAAAGTTTGGTAGTGCGGAAGAACTGAAGCATATGGTGAGAAGCAATATAGAACAGGCAAGGAACGCATTATTAGAATAGTTATGGGAGTAATTAGAGCGTTCTTTTAGTCAAGGTATGTTTACCGATGAGAGGGAGACATGGAATACTTAGTAAGTGTTATTGTTCCTGTGTATAATTCTGAAAAGTATATTTTAGAGACTCTGGAATCTGTTAAAAAGCAGACACTGGGGTTTGAGAATATTCAGCTAATTATTGTGGATGATTGTTCCACAGATTACAGTTTTCAAACGGTAAAAGAATGGGCGGCAGGATGTAGCAATGTCGTTTTAACACAAACAGATACCAATAGTGGAAGCCCCGCTCTTCCAAGAAATATTGGGCTGGATCTTGCAGTTGCTCCATATATCATGTTTCTCGATAATGACGATATGTACACCGATAGTGCATGCAAAGTGCTCTATGATACTGCCTTGAATACCGGGGCAGATATTGTTTCCGGTGACTCTGAATTGATGGAATCGGACATACGATTTACTGAGGAAGAAAAGACCCGCTTGCTTTGGCATACAGAAACTATACAGGCAGGTGAACATTCTCTGAAAGAAGAGATAGGAGACTGGATCGTCCCCTTTCTTAATAACCATTGGTGCAAGATCTATAAGAGAGAAATAATAGAGAAGAATAAAATACGCTCGTTGCCTGGGGAAATCTGGGAAGACATTCTTTTCTTGTTCTTATATCTTTCCGTTTCTGAAAAATGTGTATATATCAAGGAACCCATCGTACAGTACCGAGCAAGAAAAGAGTCTCTATCTCACGTTCAGGGAGAAGCCTTTTATTGTTCGATTCCTAAATCTATGAACTACGGCAAGGAAAGAGCGGATGAACTGGGGACGACAGATCAGTATCTGTCCTTTGTTAATTACGGGTTTGGTATAGTAGAGTATTACCTTGATGAGCTTCTCTCAAACAAAAAATTAGATAAAGAGGCTTTGGAGAGGTGTGTTCTAGCGTGGGCAAAGCCGTTTGAATACTGCGGATCTGGTAACTGTCAACTTCATTCCGCTTATGGCAGGATTTTAAGCGATGATATGAAGAGGAATGAACCGCAGCAGGCAGTGTTTCATTTCTTTGAATTGAAACGGCTATACCTGCAGCGCAAAGAAGAACTTGATGAAATATTTAACTCTAAAACGTATAAGCTTGCACAGTTGATAGGAAAAATAGTTCGGCATCGGTGATATATATGAAATACTATCTCAACAAAGGAAAAGAGAGCGTCATATTCTCTGAAGAAGAGCGATTGGATCCTTTTCTGATTGAAAAGGTCGACAAGAGATTTCTGGAAGAGGATGCAGACGCGCTGATACTTGGGCAAGGACCAGTATTATCACTCGGATTCATAGATCCCCGAAATTGGGAGTGCTCTTGCCCCAACCCGGGTGCTTTTGCCGTTCGGAAAGAGAAGTATGAAAGACTGGGAAGTGTTGACGAGAGTCTCGGTAGTGCGATTGCCGCGGACTATCTTTATCGAGTACGGCAGAGTGGCGGAAAGTGTTCGTTAGCTTTCGATATCCTTCTCCCCTGTACAAGGGAATTTCCAATTGATGTCACAGACATGTGGCTGGATGGAATCAGATTAGACTATAAGTACGGCAGTAATAACCTAAGAAAGACATGTTTCCACAAGTTGAAAGAGGCTTTTCTAAGGTATGATTCGTCTATTGGTAATTATTCGCGCAAGAAAATCGTCACCGCACTTCCTACTCTTTTAAAAGATGTTTTCCGATATGGATTAAAAAAGGGAACGAAACAAGGGACATTTGATTTTTATGGGCAGTTTACGTTGAGGGGGTCCGCTAGATTGGAGGTCCGTCTCCCTTCTAGATACCCTCTTGTGTCCATTGTGGTGCGAACATATAAAAAAGCAGATAGTCTGAGGAAGACTTTAGAGTGCATTCGGCATTTGGATTATCCACGTTTTGAAGTGATAGTGGTAGAAGACGGGGCACCTGAGGCTGAAGCGATGATTCGCTCGGAGTACAGTGATCTTCCTATTCGTTACCATGCTACGGGAGAGAATATTGGAAGGGCAGCTGCTGCGAATGTGGGTTTTTCCCTGGCATCCGGTGAATGGATCAACCTGCTTGATGATGACGACTATCTGTTCCCTGAACATATCACAGTTGGTATTTCTGAAGCGGAAACTACTGGCAGTGACATTGTATTATTACAGTCACTCGCTTTGGAAACAACTACCACGGGAAGGGATCCTTATGAATTTGAAATCAACAAAAAGCATTTTATGAGGTTTCCCAGAATCGACCCATTTACGATGAGTGGGTACTGCATGACACCGGATAATGGAGTGCTATTCAAAAGAGAGCTGCTCGCAGATGGAACGAAGATGCGAGAGGACCTTGGTGCAAACGAGGACTGGGAATTGTGGCTCCAGTTCATGGCGAAAGGGAAATGGACTACCGTCCATTATGCGACGTGTGCTTTTGTAAATCCAGCTTCTGAAGAAGCAGCAAAAGCAAGGGAGAACAATTATAAAAGATGGAAAGGAAAACAGTTCGAATCGGACAAGTTAATATATTCAATCAGTCCCCAGGAGTTGTCCAGAGCATTTGTTGACCTGTTAGGTGACGTGGAGGCCCTTATAGCAGAAGGGGCATTGGAAGATTTTGTAAATAAGGGAAAGAGGGTTCACTCTTACAGTGATGGAGAAATGGACGAGGCATTTCGTTCATTTGAGGAAAATGTAAATGTCGGCAAAGAATCTGATTATACTGCTTTACAGTTGAATAAGTATTATTGGTCGGTATTTAGCCATTTTTCTCACGCAAGTGAAACGCAGCGAGTAGCCGAGATTAATAGCATCAAAGCAGCTAGGATGCATGCTTTGCCTGTAAAAAAGACAAAGCTTATTGGGTTTTGGCCTTGGTTTGATCCGAAAGACAACTTTATATTGGATGTGTTGGACAAGAGATATCTGATAGTTGATGATGCGGAACCGGATTATCTGATTTCGAGCCTTTTCGGTTATGGATTCTATGAATACATAAAATACGATTGTGTTAGGATATTTTTCTCAGGTGAGAATTATGCGCCTGATTTCAACCTTGTAGATTATGCAATGAGTTATAATCCCATGGTGTATCCAGAGAGGTATTTGTATATACCAGAATTTTTTGTAGACATCCGTAAGATTGGCAACAGGCTGAAGGAGCGCTTGTCTTATGAGGAAGCGTTAGAGGTAATCAAAAAGAAAAGAGAGTTTTGCAATTTCATATATGGTGACAGCAAATGTTGTAAAGAGAGGGGAGGAATCTTTGAAGTCCTCAATTCTAGGAAAAGAGTGCTGTCAGCCGGGTCTTGGATGAATAATACGGAGAATGGCTTTAGGGCAGACATGTTGAGCACTAAGGCAGATTTACAAAGGAGATGTCGGTTTACAATAGCTGTCGAGAGTTATCCTCACGAAGGCTTTATTACTGAAAAACTTACGGATGCATTTCTGGCTAATACGATACCAATTTATTATGGCGACCCAAACGTGTCTAAGATATTCAATCCTAGAGCTTTCATTGATGTAAGGAAGTTTGACTCGTTGGAAGATTTAGCGAATGAGATTATGCGATTGGATGAGTCACCTGAAGAAATGGCTGAGATGCTAAGTCAACCTGTGTTTCTAGACTGTGATTATTTGGATAGGTTGGAACAATCGTTCTCCTCTTTTTTATATAAAATAATGGATCAGCCTGCAGAGAAGGCTATAAAACGACCGATCAACGGCCAGCCGGAAGTGCATCAAAACCATATAAAGCAACTTCAAGCAAAACTAGAAAAAGAAGAAAGAAGATCTCAATGAGGATCATCGGGATCTTCTTGTTTTAGGCAAATAAAAAAGAGTAGACGTACGCTTATACTACAGTTCATGGGTTTGATAAAAGTGACAGGAAGATAATGCTATGGAGTCATAATCATTATTGCTTCATACCAGGCTTGAATAAACAATATCAGCCAAACAATGATTGCAAAGGTATGCAGAGGGAAAGATAAGTTTTTTTCGCACGTAGAATGTTCCACAGTAACTGTTAGATTGTCGGCAGCATAGGAGAAAGCATAGGCAACAAACAAGATTACGGTGATGATATACCTTCCTTGTGGCTGATAATCACGACAATAAGATTGATATAGTGATAACCCTATTGTAAGTACTGAGGAGAAGACCAGATATAGTGTAGTAAGTATTGATTCTATATCTTTGTGTTTAACGACCCGCAAGATTACAAATATTGTTAAAGCAAGAAGGATACAGAAATAATACCGTGTGTATTGAGCAGTAGACAGATAAATGTCCATATACCCAAAAACACCAATGGCGCTACGGGTTGTCATTCGAAGCCATTCGTAATCCTTTGCTGAAAAGAACTGGGAAAAAGATATTCCTTGTTCGCGACTGTTGACAAAATCATACAATGAAGACCCTTGAGATAATGCGATATCTCTCATTTCTCTTTCAGTTGAAATGCCTAAGAAGTCGCCGTCATGCAAAATCGCATTACGTATAAAAAACCACCCGGTTAAGAGAAATACCACCTCTCCAATCAAGAAAGCTCTTTTGGCAATAAAAGAGTATTTGTTATCAATAGCCTGGTCTTTGAAACAAGTTACAACAAAAAATATAGCGCTCATAGGAAGCCACATGTATGCTGAATAATAAGATAATACACATGCAGAGAAACTAAAGGCCACTAGGAGAGAGGATCTGATGTCCCAATGTAAGCGAGAGCCTCTTATCATTGTATAAAACATTAAACATGTGGAAAAAAGAGCGAAAGAGTCGTTGTTCTGGTACATTCCTAAATAAGACACTTGAGGCACAAAGCAAAGAACGGTCGCAAAAAGAGAGGATGATTCCTTGTGTTTAAAAAGCAAATTCCCACTTTTTATGCATAGATAACAGCAACCTGTGATTGAGAAGACACTACACATTCGGGAGACGACGAGAAGAGAGTAGTCGGACGTATATATCAGGGACCAAAGTCTCATTAGAAAAGAGGCAATGATTGAGGGAAGATAGGGGCGTAAAGCATATGAAAACCCCCATCCCGGGATAATTGTTTCAGGTTCATCGCCGGTGGGAAGTTTGTTATTATGAAAGATATAATTCGTGAGAAGTTGTCTTCCCGCTTCATCTGGGCAGAATGCAGGGTTTATCGTACATGCGCCGAAAAGGCACACAAGAAAAACTATGAAAACCAAAAGACGTTGAAATGGTGTGATGGAAGGAGAAAACCGCATAACAATGCACCCTCAAATAAGAATTAGACAAAAGTCATTTCATATTGTACTACTGGAGGTCGGTTCATAAATAGAAATGGAATGGGGAAAAGAATGAAAAGAGCAGCTATATTCGCGTTTTATGATAACGAGGGGGTGGTGGACGATTATGTCCCGTACTTGCTGAGTGGCATTCATCCTTACATAGACCACTTAATATGTGTGGTAAATGGTGAATTAAAGAAAGAAGAAGCAGTGAAGTTAGAAGCTTGTTGTGACGAGATTCTGTTTAGAGAAAATGAAGGCCTCGATGTTACGGCATACAAGTATGGAACCGATATCCTTTTAAAGCGAAAAGATCAATGGGATGAGGTTCTATATTTTAATGCGACCGTTTATGGCCCGGTGTTCTCGTTTTCACATGTGTTCGAGAAAATGGATGGACAAAGTGTCGATTTTTGGGGAATGACGAGGCACACAAAAACGGACAAAAACTATGTTGAAGGATCTGGACTGCAGTATATACCAGAACATTTACAAAGTTATTTTATCGCAGTGCGAAAAGAAATGTTCTATAGTTCAGACTATAGTGAGTATTGGAACAATATAGGTAAGATTGATAATTACGTAGATGCCGTGACTAAGCACGAGTTGGTTTTTACGCAATATTTTAGCGATAGAGGATATGTTTGGAATAGTTATATTGAGCCGACGACTGATGACCTGTTGTATCAGTATGTTCTTATGTCCAACCCTTTGAAATTGATAAAAGAACAAAAGTGCCCAGTGGTAAAAAGAAAATGTTTTTTGCATACTGTTCAGGATCAACCGCTCGTGCCTATGATGGGAACGGCAAACGAGCTTTTTCAGTACATCAAAGATTACACAAATTATGATGTTGGAATGATTATACAGAATCTTATAAGAACTGAGCGAACTATTTCGTATGAGGAAGCCTTGTTTACTATTTATAATGTAGAGGATTGGGCAGAAGCGGAATATGAAGGTGAAAGATTAACGGCATACATAAGGATAGATAACATTGAATTTATAGAAAGCTATCTGTCTTTGTTGAAGAAAGGAATTAATCAAATCAAGATCCTTTGTCAGACAGATGATCTCGTGGCTCAAGTTAGGAATTACTGCGCTGAATACGAGTCAGTGTTCGTTTACAAGGATAGTTTGCGTTCTTTATATGATCTTTTACAAACGGAAGATTCAGATTACACCATGGTTTCTTCCTGCTGTTTCAGAAACGGCAAAATGGTAATGAGAAACATGCCAGAATACATTTTTGAGCTTGAGGAGGTATGTAAGATTAATGAACTGATGTCTGCTCAAATTATCCGTATTTTGCAACAAGAGCCTTATGTGAAAATATGCGTTCCAACGTTCTCACAAATAAATGCATCAAAACCTGAAAAAGCGAAAAAGAGAATTACAATGGATTTAAGCTCTGTGTTTAGTGCAAGCCGTACCTTTTTAGGGGAAACCAGACTAATAAGAAATGCATTAAGCGAATTCTTCAAACAGGGAGGAAGCGTATTTGACATGGATTTTGATGCTTTTCCCGCATATTGTGCCAAATATAACGGTGGAATTGTTGGGTTGATCACGAGCAAGGAAATAGAAAAGTCTTATTATTTAATGATGTTGCCGTTGTCGCAAAATCTGGATAAAGCAGTGCGTCTTGTGAATAAATATGATAACGCAAGAGCGTTTATGTACAACTTTTTGACTGAAAAGTCATTGAAAGAGAGACTGTGGTTTTTGCTGCTAGCCTTGTTTCCATCAAAAAGGAGAGAACTGTTGGCACAATATAAAGATAAATTGCAACCGGAGGAGAAGTTATAAATAATTGCAGGTTATAGTACTGCTAACAACACCTTAAATATAAAAAGCGTTTGATGCTTAGCCAACGAATCACCATATTTAAGAAATAGAATGATGTGTTGTTTAAAAGATAAATTACAAGGTGTTATCGTTCAGAATGATGATATGAGAACTCTTTTAATTGGGTATGATGATTGTTATTCTGAATCACAAATGCACATATCTGTGAAACTGGTGAGTATTAGGTACGGCAAGGGCATACAGTAGCTGCTGCAATCGATAAGCGCAGCTAAGAAATTAGTGGCATTATAGAGGGGAATGGTCAACTGTACTCAAACGGGTTGATTATTTCGGAAGATGCTATTAAGAATGTAGCAGTCGGTTACTATTATCCATTAATGCTGGTGTGGCTTTAAAAACACCTCGATTTAAAGATAATATGGCGGATTATTTGTTGTTCCTCAGATAAATGGAGAAAACACCCTTATGAGAAGCGAAAGAAAAGACTATAGGCATGCTTTAACTTTTATTTCAGAAATGAAAAATAAAAATGGTATCGTTGCTATGCTTGCCACTATGTATAACGATGATAATATTACGGATGGATATATTCAAAGGGTCTTTGCAATAGACAATGATGCGCTAAATGGTATAGGAAAGCTGTATTTTGAGCATGTGCCAGATATAGACCAGTTATTATATGAACGTGTTGATGAATTGCACATGATAATCAAGGGCAACCTTTTGAATGAGCTAAACGTAAAGGTCATTACCGGATTATTTAAAAAGTGCAGAGTAGTATATGCTCATAGTGTATTTCGCTGTTCGGAATGGGAACTAAATCCGCAGATCTTAAAATGGCTTGTCCAGAATCAAGTTTTTTTCATTGTAGATATGCATGGAGCAGTCCCGGAAGAAATAGCTATGCAGGGCCATGCGATTATAGCCCATGTGCATCAAAAAACAGAGGAAATCGTAATGGCAGGAGCCAATCGTATAATCTGTGTTAATCACGCGATGCAAGATCATTATTTGAATAAATATAGATACTTAAAACAAAAACCGCAGTTTATTGTTATGCCAATTTTCCCTCCAGCGGATATCGACAGAGAAACAATCGCAAACAAAGTAGAAGCATATGAGCCTGACAAGGTTAAAGTTGTTTATGCGGGAGGTATGCAGAAATGGCAAAACATAGCGCTTATGCAAGATGTTATTGAGAAACTCCAGGATAAATGTTCTTTTAACATTCTTACTGGGGAGGTTGATTCCTTTTTAGCGTTATACGGGGATAGGAAGGGTAACAGAAGTATGTTTGTCCGAAAAGCAACGCCGAAGGAAGTGAAAGAGATTAATTGCGAAAGCCACTATGGTTTTGCTTTAAGAGATAATACCATTGTGAATAATGTTGCTTGTCCGACAAAAATGATCGAGTACATTCAGCAAGGCGTTGTACCAATACTAAAATCTGATAGAATAGGTGACTTTTTAAGGAATGGATTAAAATATATGCATTTAGACGCTTTTTCTAAAGGAAAGTTTTTCTCAAAAGAGGAATATGAAAAGGCGGTATTCAAGAATCTCCAAGTATTAGATCGCTTTTCTGATGACTACGAAAAGGGAAAAAAGGAATTGCTGGACGTTATTAAGGGAGAGATAAAACGATGAGTCCGGTTATGGAAAGGATTCAAAAAGTGGTTTGGGCTATGCGCTTTCGGTGCAGAAGCATATTCACTGATGATACATACCCAGCGATAGCTATTATTACATCCGGCAACATGGCAGAAGGGAACAAAGAAAGGGCGCTTCGAGTTTACGAAAACAAGTGTGCTAAAGGGTACAGAGCTTATATTGTTTCTTCATCGTGGGAGAGCGAGGATCTGTTCTGGAAGGTTAGAAACGTAGAGGATTATTATGTGTTTAGTGATAGTTTTGTGGATTTAATAGAATTCTTGTGGCGAAGGGATGTTAGGAGAGCAATATTTATCGGGAGCGATTTTAACTACAAAGCTTTAG
The DNA here is from genome assembly GCA_964599695.1 of uncultured Faecalibacterium sp. Classification (GTDB taxonomy): domain Bacteria; phylum Bacillota; class Clostridia; order Oscillospirales; family Ruminococcaceae; genus RUG11783. Next base: position 128,773 of record CAZRGP010000001.1, on the reverse strand, counting down.
AGATAATAGGAATCGAAATTGAACATTGATAATTAAGGCTGCATAAGAAAAGGACAGAAAAAGTGTGAAAAAAGTAATGCTTGTCTTTGGGACTAGGCCGGAAGCAATAAAAATGTGCCCATTGGTATTGGAGTTGAAAAAAAGAGATTCTATAGAGACTGTTGTATGTGTTACTGCGCAGCACAGACAAATGTTGGACCAAGTGCTTAAAACGTTTGGGGTGGCAGTGGATTATGACCTTAACATCATGAAAGATAGGCAGACTCTTTTTGACATCACTACGAACATACTCAATGGCATTAAGAGTATTTTGGATAAGGAAAAGCCGGATATCGTTTTGGTTCACGGGGATACATCCACAACATTTGTTACATCTCTTGCGTGTTTTTATTTACAGATACCTGTAGGGCATATAGAGGCGGGACTTAGAACATATAACATTTTCAGCCCTTATCCTGAAGAGTTCAATCGCGAAGCAGTGAGCATAATTGCACAATACAATTTTGCCCCAACGCCTTTTGCTAAAGACAATCTGGTGAAGGAGGGGAAACGACCTGAAACAATATATGTCACTGGAAACACAGTGATAGATGCAATGAAATATACTGTCAGAGAAGACTATTCTCACCCTGAACTAGATTGGGTAGAGAATAAAAAACTGATTTTTATTACAGCTCACAGAAGAGAAAACATTGGTGAGCCAATGCGTCAAATGTTTCGGGCAATTAAAAGGGTGTTAGAAGAGCATCAAGATTGCAAAGCGATTTATCCAATACATATGAATCCTGCAGTCAGGGAAATAGCCGATGCGGAACTTGAAGGATGTGAAAGGATACACATAATTGACCCTATTGATGTGTTTGACTGTCACAATTTTGAAGCGCGCAGTTATTTGTGTTTAACCGATTCGGGAGGAATACAGGAAGAATGCCCATCGTATGGTGTGCCGGTCCTTGTGATGAGAGATACGACAGAGAGACCTGAAGGCGTTAAAGCGGGAACTCTTAAACTTGTAGGGACGAGTGAAGAGACTATCTATTCCTCTTTTAAACTGTTACTAGAAAACGAGGTAGAATATGAGAACATGAGTATAGCATGCAATCCATATGGCGATGGTCATGCTTGCGAAAGGATAGCAGATATACTTGAGGGCAAAGAGTATGTACCATGGATACCAATAAGGCAATAAATAGCAAAAATACATTTATTTAATTAGGCGCGGCATAACAGAAAACTATTGAAACATCATCAGAAGTATGGTAAAATTTCAAGGCTTGTGAAAGCATACGGCTTCACGGTTACAAGGCATATAAACCTTTCGTTACCTGTTACTGTGATGAGCGTGTATCTTACAGAAAGGGGAATATCAGAATGCTGAAGGACAAACAGGAAGTCATCGAGAGCGTACGCCTCACAGAGACCGATACAGGTTCTCCTGAAGTACAGGTCGCTCTGCTGACCAATCGTATCAACCACCTGAACGAGCACCTGAAGGAGCATCCGCACGATAAGCACAGCTATCGTGGACTGCTCAAGATGGTCGGTCGTCGTCGTAACCTCCTCGCATATCTCCGTAACAAGGATATCGAGCGTTATCGTGCACTGATTGCGAAGTTAGGCCTTCGTAAATAAGAGAAGTTTGTTAGGCAGATGCGCCAAGCGTATCTGCCTTTCATACAATTGAGCCGAGAAATCGGCATGAAACGGGATCGGGTTTTGCAGTGAATCGAGGGCTCTTCCAAAAAGGAAGAACGTTGGATTCGTTGCGAAACCGATCAAAATAAAACTATGAATCGGAGGAACAACATGTTCGAAAACTATCGTGTCTTTGAGACCGAAATCGCCGGACGTCCTTTCAAGGTCGAGACCGGCAAGATGGCAGGACTTGCCAATGGCTCATGCCTCGTCCGTTACGGCGAGACCGTAGTGCTCTGCACTGCTACAATGAGCGCGAAACCGAGAGAGGGTATCGATTATTTCCCTCTTTCCGTTGACTATGAAGAGAAACTTTATGCAGTGGGAAAGATTCCCGGAAGCTTCCTGCGCAGAGAAGGCCGCGCAAGTGAGAAGGCCATTCTGGCTTCCCGTCTTGTTGACCGTCCTCTCCGCCCCCTGTTCCCAAAGGATATGCGCAATGACGTGGCGGTCGTCATGACTATCATGTCTGTCGATCCTGACTGCGCACCTGATATCACCGGGCTCATTGGATCTTCTATCGCAATCGCGATCTCCGACATTCCGTGGAACGGACCGGTCGCTGGTGTTTCCGTCGGACTGGTGGACGGGGAGATCGTCATCAACCCCACTCATGAACAGTGCCAGCACAACGACTTGCAACTTACAGTTGTCAGCTCTTCTAAGAAGGTCGTTATGATTGAGGCAGGTGCAAATGAAGTCGATAACGAGACCATGTTCAATGCCATCGTTGCTGGCGACAAAGTGAACCGTGAGATTGTGGAGTTCATCAACTCCATCGTCGCTGAGATCGGCAAACCGAAGATGCCTTTCGAGAGCCAGGAAGTACCGCACGATCTGTTTGAGGCTATCAAAGATATGGCAGTGGAGAAAGTCCGCGTTGCCATGGATACCGATGACAAACTGGTTCGTGACGCAGCTCTTCTTCCTATCTATGATGAAGTTCATGCAGCATTTGATGAGCAGTACCCGGAGAACACCGGTGTCATCGATGAGTGCCTGTACAAACTTCAGAAATATGTCGTTCGTCGCTGGTTGTTGGATGACGGTAAGCGTGTCGACGGACGCGGAATCAATGAGATCCGTCCTCTGGCTTCCGAAGTCGGCGTTTTGCCTCGCACACACGGAAGTGGAATGTTCACACGTGGACAGACTCAGGTCCTTACAACCTGTACGCTTGGCATGATGGATATGGCTCAGCTTCTCGACGGTCTCGATGACCAGACAGAAAAGCGTTATATGCACCACTACAATATGCCCAGTTATTCTGTCGGAGAGACACGTCCTAGCCGTGGACCCGGACGGCGTGAGATCGGACACGGAGCACTTGCTGAAAGAGCACTCCTTCCTGTGATCCCTTCTACTGAGGAATTCCCCTATGTCATCCGTCTCGTTTCCGAGATTCTTTCTTCCAACGGTTCCACTTCTCAGGGTTCTGTCTGCGGAAGCACATTGGCTCTTATGGACGCCGGTGTTCCGATCAAGGCTCCTGTTGCAGGAATTTCCTGCGGACTTATCACTGAGGGCGAGCGCTGGATGACCATGGTGGACATTCAGGGGGTTGAAGACTTCTTTGGCGATATGGACTTCAAGGTCGCTGGTACTCACAAGGGAATTACCGCGATTCAGATGGACCTGAAGATCGACGGACTTACTTACGACATCATTCGTGAGGCACTGGACAAGTGCGAGAAGGCAAGATTCTATATTCTCGACGAAGTCATGCTGAAGGCCATCCCGGAACCCAGAGCAGAGCTTTCCAAGTATGTTCCGAAGATGGAATCTATCACCATTGATACAGAGAAGATCGCAGACGTCATCGGCAAGGGTGGCGCTGTCATCAAGAAAATCATCGCTGAGTGCGGTGTTGATGTGGACGTCGAAGAAGACGGACATGTCTATGTATCCGGAACAGATCACGAGGGTGTTAAACGCGCCATCGATATCATCCGTACAATCGTCACGGATCCGGAAGTCGGTTCTATGTACTATGGAAAAGTCACTCGTATCCTCCCGATCGGCGCGAAGGTTGAAATCGCTCCCGGAAAAGAGGGACTTGTTCACATCAGCAAACTGGATGATCACCGTGTTGCAAAGACGGAGGATGTTGTCAGCATCGGCGACATTATCCCGGTCAAGGTCATCAAGATCAGCGAAAAAGGAATCGATCTCTCCCGTAAAGACGCAATTGCAGCAATCAAAGCGGCAAAGAACGCCGAATAGTGATAGAATGAAGGGGAGCCGATTGGTTCCCCTTTTTAACAAGATGCGAGGTGCAGCAAAATGTTCAACGTCAATGACAAATTTGCATTATTGAATGACTTCTATGAATATACGATGGCCAACGGTTTCCATGAAGCAGGCATCGGCGATAAGATCGTGTATTTCGATATGTTTTTCCGTACAGTTCCGGATGGTGCAGGATTCGCCATAGCCTGCGGACTGAACGAACTGATCGATTATATTCAGAATCTTCATTTCACGGACAGCGATATCGAGTATCTTCGCAGCAAAAAATGTTTCTCTGAAGAGTGGCTTCAGTACATGAGGAATTTCCGTTTTACGGGCGACATTTGGGCGGTACCGGAAGGTACGGTCGTTTTTAAGAATGAACCGCTTGTTACGGTGCGTGCCAGGTCTGAGGAAGCGCAGATTCTGGAAACATTCCTTCTTCTTTGTATGAACCACCAGACATTGATCGCCACTAAGGCGAACCGTATCGTTCGTGCCGCAGAGGGGCGTCCTGTTATGGAATTTGGCGCAAGACGTGCTCAGGGAGCATCTGCAGCGTATCTTGGCGCACGTGCAGCCTATATCGCTGGTGTTGCTGGGACAAGTTGCACCTTAACGGATAAACTTTATGGCGCTCCAGCTCTCGGAACCATGGCGCACAGCTGGGTGCAGATTTTCGATGACGAATATACTGCGTTTAAGACTTACTGTGAACTTTATCCCGACAATGCAACATTGCTAGTGGACACATACAATGTGCTAAAGAGCGGTGTGCCGAATGCGATCAAAGTCTTTAAAGAGGTGCTTTGGCCGAAAGGAATTCACAAGTGTGGCGTTCGTATCGATTCGGGAGACCTCAGCTACCTGACCCGCAAGACCAGAGAAATGTTGGATGAGGCTGGTCTGCAGGAGTGCAAGATTGTCGTCAGCAATAGTTTGGATGAGTATTTGATTCGTGATCTGATCCGTCAGGGCGGATATGCCGACAGCTTTGGTGTTGGCGAGAGACTGATTACTGCAAAGAGTGATCCTGTACTCGGTGGTGTATACAAACTCGTCGCTACTGAAGATGAGAACGGAAAAGTTGTTCCGAAGATCAAGGTCAGCGAAAACGTGGAGAAGATCACCACGCCTCACTTTAAGAAAGTCTATCGTCTCTACGAGAAGAAGACCGGAAAGGCGATCGCGGATCAGATCTGTGTACATGACGAGACGATCGATGATACCCAGCCTCTTGAGATCTTTGATCCGAACGCGGTGTGGAAGAGGAAACTCGTGGAAGACTATACTGCAAGAGAACTTCTTGTACAGGTATTCAAGAACGGTGAACTGGTATATGATGTCCCATCTATCGAGGAAAGTCGTGCATACTGTGTACGCGAAGTAGATTCTTTGTGGGATGAGGTAAAGAGATTTGAGCATCCCCACGGATATTATGTGGACTTGTCTCAGAAACTGTACGACATCAAGAACACATTGCTGATGGAAAACCGCGGTTGATTCAGATATTGGTAAATGAAAACACGTATTTGCGGAAAACATAGGGCAGGTACGTGTTTTTCTGTTAGAATGGACAGTGAGAAATAACACAACTGAAACGCATAGGATAATACTTAAATATGAGCAAATATGAACTTGTACTGTTTGACTGTGACGGAACCCTTTACAACACCTATCCCGGTGTCCGCGCAAACTACGAAAATACATTGAAGGCATTAGGCAAGCCGCCAATGCCTGAGGATTACGATTGGAACCGGTGCATCGGCCCTCTTCTTGAGTATGTTCTTGGGGTGGAGCTCGGTTTTACGGAAGAAGAACTTCCGCTGGCTGTGAAAACTTACCGTTCTACATACCCTAAGATCGGGATTGAGGGGAGCATTCTTTATGAAGGAATGATGGATTGCTTAAACGGATTGACAGATGCGGGGGTGAGAGTAGGGGTGGCAAGCAGCAAAACGCAGAGCAATCTGGATGCCACTCTGGCAAAGGATGATATTGCAGGACTGTTTTCTTGTGTTGTGGGTCCTAAACCTGACATCCGATACACTAAAACAGAGACTATCTTGATTGCTTCAAAATTGACGGGCATATCGAAGGACAAGATCCTGATGGTCGGGGACACAAAATATGATGCAATTGGAGCACAAGAAGCAGGGGTGGATTTCTTTGCAGCCTTGTGGGGGTTTGGAAGAGAGAAAGAGTTTGAGGAGTACCCTTATGTGTATAAGGGAGAGAAACCGAGTGACATTACTGCTCTAGTGATAGGTAATGATAGAGCATAATAAAAACATCCTCTATTAATGGTGGTAGAGGATGTTGCTTTGTTTTATCCTCCTTTGGTATAAGGAGAAAAACTTTAATAGAACTGCAAATGGGAAAGGTAACTAAGAGAAATGTATGGCGGAGTTTATAAGGTTATAGCGACGCAAGAAATTGGTAATGGTTGCTCATAAAAGAATAATCAGTAAAGTAGATTAAGAAGATAATGATCACCATAAATCAGATCATATTGAATTAGTTGACGTTTTTCATATTCCTCCATTTGTGTGTTATTTTTGTTAAATAGAATCTGCCCCTCTGAGGTAATAATATAGTTAGCTGTTGTACTACTATATGAAGTAACGGAGTTGGCAAAATAGTTCCAATAAGTAGGCCTGGCAACCTGAAAGGCATTTAATGCATTTACTAGTAGTTGGTTTGGCGCGCAGTTCCCAAATGTTGATCCCGCATTATTATTTGCAAAGTTGGCCCACACAAGGTAGGGAGTGCCATGTAGCTTAATATAATCTGTTTCTTCATTATAGGTGTTGAAAAAGTCTGTGTGGCGAAGCACATCTCCGATTGTTTCGTCCGCATATATCGCCGTTTGATGATCACCGTAGGCTAGGAGAATGACTTTTCGGTCAACAGTCCGGAAATAGTCCGTAAGAATTTTGAGAGATTCATCAGTCCATTTCAGACAAGTGCAGAAGCATCGCATGACGAATTGATCCGGGTCTGATAGAGTAGAGCTAGAAAGTGTAATCAACTCCGATGTTGGGAAACGGTCGTCCCCGATAGGAAGGTGGTTCTGCATAGTTAGCCCATGAATAAATATTGGTTTTCCCTCCGAAAGGGCTTTATCATATAACTCTATGATTTTTTTGGCACATTCTCTGTCACTAATCCAAGGACCACACATTTCTGGGTTAATAAAACTGTCGCTGAAATACGATTCTTGGAAACCAAGCATGCGATAAGCGTTGGGCCTATTATAAAGAGCAGGTGTATGGGAATGAACGGAAATAGTTTTGTATCCCAGAGAGTCAGCGAAATTTACAATGCTAGGAAAGCCGTCATATAAACCCAGATTAAAAGGCATTTCAGGTGTTATCCCATCGCCTGTAGTAAATCCTGTGAGGACTTCATATTCAATATTGGCTGTACCGCCTCCAAATTTCGGAGACACCATTGTTCCTGAGATTCCTTCTTTGGACAAAGCATGATAGTTTGCAAAGACGTCTTCTGAAGGTTGAATGTCAAAGTTGGAATAATCTTGCCAACTTTCAATTTGGAAAACGATTATATCGATGGGCTCCCCTTCGACCACGTATGTCGACATTTCTTTAGAGAGAGTGTTCATAATTGCTTCGGAATAAGAGGATGGCGCTGAAGGTATCCTCGTGAACCAATAAGCCATAAAACTGGGATAAAAACCATGTTTATAATAAGTATCGCCTATAGTGGTGTTTGAGTCTTTTGTGTTATATCTTGATGTGAAATCGACTGTTTCTAAGAGATAGTTGAAGAAAAAGTAGGCACAAAAGAGTGAAAGAACGGATATAAAGGTAAAGAGAATAGCTGTTGATTTCGTGTAATTCTTTTTACGGAATTTGGGAATCAAAGCAATGAGAAACAAAATGATAATAATTGTAACGGAAAGATAAAAACCTTTGGGAAGAACAACAGAAAAGCCTTCCTTTACTGCGATGGCGGCGTCTTTGGCCAAAACTAGATCTGCTGGTATTAGTGGGCGCCCACGGTAAAAGGTATTATTATAGGTGGCGATTCCAACTAGAAGAGAAATTGATGGAAGGAAGAGCGAAGGAAGCCACAGCGATTTTGAAAGGATAAAGAGAAAAATAAACACAAACAAGAAAAAGGGAATGATATAGCAGTAAGAGTCAAATCGCAAAATAACATATTCCCAAAAATCAGTCCCAAGTGTTCCAAAGCGGAAAAAATCAGGTAATACAGTTGTGATTGAAGGAATAATAAATGCATAGACGATAGTGAATAATGAAAGCATCTTGTGATTGGTTCGGATTAAACTTAAGCGGCTACCTAAATCTTTGAAATGTGACATATTTCTTCTCTTTCTTAAGTGACGTTTATCGTTTTATTATACATTTCAAATTATCAGTATAGAATAGTTTTATTTACCGTTCCTAACTGAGGATGACACTTTTGTAGCTGTAAATAAATGCCTTATTGATAGGTGGAGTAAAAGAGGGTGTGTTTATTAATAAAGTAGAGAATAAGCTATGTAGGAGAAACCAAGGACAATTACATGGAACGTAATAGATTAAAACAACATGACTTTGTTAGGACGGTAGCGATGGTAGCTGTTGTTCTTTTTCACCTGCTTGGACATATCTCAGCGGAACCATTCTGCATAAAGTGGTGGATCAAAACTGCGCTTTCCCTCATGCTTTCCACAAGTAATGGGATTTTTTTCTTGCTTAGTGGTAAGTTCAACCTAACAGAGAAAAATTCCTCGGATCCTGTAAGGTTTTACGCGAAAAGGACAATTGCGGTTATTATTCCTTTTTTGATCTGCTCTGGTCTTTGCCACCTGGCGGAGGCATATGCTTTGGGAGCAGATGGGTCGTATATGCATGCTCTGATTCAGACTTATCCTTCTACACACTATTGGTTCGTTTATGAGTTAATAGGGCTTCTCTTCTGGACACCGTTATTTGCGAGAGCGATAAAAGATATGGACATGCATAATGCGCTTATTCTTACGGCAGGCGCCTTGACAATTCAGGCATGTTTCGTCTTTTATAAGGATCTTGGAATTTATCCGGGATATGAGATGCCACTTATAGGATGGCCGTTATTCTATTTCGTGGGAAGTTATGCAGACAGGCTCACAGAAATATGGAGAAAGCGTGTCATTTTTGCGGGAGGTGCGGCTTTGGTCACCTCACTTGGACAACTGTGGTTTTTCCCTGACGCAAGTCATGGCCTATACGATTTGTCACCCAGATATTTTCTTATGGTTATGGCGACATACTATCTGCTTCAAATGATTCCGATTTCAGGATGGAGAGAAAAGGTGATTATGCTGTTGTCCCGTAACAGCTATTATGTATATTTGATCCATAACACGATCATTGCTTTATTGTTTGCTGAGTCTTTAGGAATATATGACCTATTGATGCCGCAAATAGGAACCGTGCCGTATCTTGTGATAACATTTGTTCTTTGCATGTTGATTTCGATTGCAATCGGAACTGTGATACGAAAAGTGCTCGGCTATGTATTCAAAAACTATTCGGCGACATAGGTATATAAAGACTGACATAGGTTGTGTTGTACGATCCTTCATATTTGGGGAAGACAACGATTATATAAGACACAGGCAGTATAATTATTAACAGAGCTGAATGACTCTTAGGGACGATTCGATGTTCCGGAAAACGAGGATCTGAAGAAGGAAACCAACATAAGGGCTATATTCTGATACAATAAAGAAGATCCATTGCGAAATAATAGGAGAGTGTGATGAAAAAAACATTGGCAATACTTGCGGCGGGAATAGGATCCCGATTTGGAGGCGGCATCAAACAGCTGGAACCAGTGGATGAGAGCGGTCATCTTATCATAGATTACAGTATTCATGACGCTATCCAGGCTGGATTCAATAAGATCGTGTTTATCATCCGCCATGATATTGAGGATGATTTCCGCACAGTGATAGGAGAGCGTATTGAATCTGTTTGTGCAAAGCTTGGTGTAGAAGTTGAATATGCTTTTCAGGAGATGAATGACATCTCTGGTACGGTGCCGGAAGGAAGGGCTAAACCCTGGGGAACAGGGCATGCGCTCCTTGCCTGCAGGGATATCATTGATTCACCGTTTGCAGTGATTAACGCGGACGACTATTACGGAAAAACTGGGTTTAAAGTTGCAGCAGATTTCCTCGGAAAAGGATATGCTCTGGTGGGGTATCAGCTTAAGAACACCTTGTCGGATAACGGTGGGGTGACCCGTGGTATCTGCAGTGTGGAAGACGGCAAACTGATCGGTATAGAAGAGACCAAGAACATTGTGAAAACCGGATCTGGAGCGGAAGCAAACGGAAAGAAACTGGACCTGGATGCACTGGTGTCCATGAATTTCTGGTGTCTCCCGAAAGAGTTCATCGATGTGCTGAAAAAAGGCTTTCCCAAGTTTCTGAAGGAAATGAAGGACCCTCTTAAGGATGAGTATCTACTCCCAACCATCGCTGACGGTATGTTGAAGGAAGGTGTGGAGTTTTCTGTTCTCCCAACGTCGGATCGCTGGTTCGGAGTGACATACAAAGAAGACAAACCCTTTGTTGTAAATAGTTTTAAAGAACTGATACGAAGTGGGGCTTACAAGGAAGATCTCTACAGTGATTTAGGATAAAACGAAGACTATTAAAAATTTGCGAAATGGGCACGGCCAGAAGCGATCCATGCTTTTGGCCGTGCCTTTTTCATTAAAAAGTTTCGGTGTTCAACTAAGAAATAATGAGATTCCAAAGGAGTATGGCGGGGATGGAGCATAAGGTGGAGAAGACTACGAGTTTAGTTGCATAAGCGGAGTCGCAATCATATTTGGATGTAAGCATGCTCGTGGTGGCTCCTGCAGGCATCGCTGCCAAAAGGACGGCGATACTTCTGGATATTCCAAGTGACAGGAACGACCTTGCTTATTCCAAAGAGCAGAACTGGGATCAGAACGAGGCGATGCACCGTGTAATGCAGAACAGATTTGTCCAGCAAGTGATGAGGATCGATATCCGCAAGGATCATTCCGACAACCATGAGGGATAAGGCTGTATTGCATTTTCCAATCGTCTGAAGTGGTGTAAGCAGGAGCGTTGGAAGCTTGATCCCAGTAATAAACAGGAACAGACCGATCTCACAGGCGATGATGCAGGGGTTTATCAACACCTTCTTAAGAGTTTTCCTCCAGTCTTTTTCGTCGGTGAAGACGGCAACACCTTCAGACCACATCATAATACGAAGGGGGATCAGATATACGTTCGCTAAAACAGTTCCAGTGGCGCCGAACAGCCCTTCCGCAATCGGAGTCCCGAGAAACCCTGCGTTGGAGCAGATGAGCGCATAACGCAGGCACTTCTGTTTTTCCTTCTCTGGGCCGGAATAGAGCACCTTGCCTAAGATACCGCATATCAGTTGAGCAATGACCGAAAGGAAAAGGACCCATAGGCAGTCATGCAAAAGTTCCGATGAGATATCGATGCAGAACCCCGTCAAGGTATTGCAGGGGAGAATGACATCAATTACAAGATTCGTAATGTCCTTTTGCCCGGAGTCAGTTACAATGCCGAAACGCTTTAGGACAAATCCTGTCAAAAGAAGGATGAGAATGGTGCATTGGAGGGGAAGCAAAGAGTTCATCTGTGTCGTACTCCTGAAAGATGATGAGGATACTTTTTGGGGGGCGGAATTTAGAAATAGTTTAAAACATTTAGTATCATAAAGCGGATGGGGTTCATAAAAGGTTTGTATTGGCCATAATAATGTAACAATTATGAAAGAGTTTAGACATAATGACGATACAATTAAATCATATTTGTGTAAATAGGCAATAGATTTAAATAAAATTTAAATCTATAATAAAACCGAAGTTTAAAGGAGGGGTCAAAATGAAGAATATCGAAATAGCGCAGATGCTTCAGATCTCTCCTGCCACAGTCTCCCTGGCGCTGAACAACAGACCGGGGGTCAGTGAAGAAACAAAGAAAAAGATCATTGAGCTCAGAGATTCCATGATGCAGAGCGACATCGATTCAAGAGCGAAAAATAAGGATCTTGGCGCGATAGGCCTTTTGGTGTTTAAGAACAAAAGCGAAGTCATCAGCGAGACACCTTTCTTTGTGCAGACGATCGACTATGTCAGCTCTGAGATCGAAAGTTGCGGATACCAGTTTTCCATCATCTACTCTTCCGCTGAAGAACTTACATCTATGGTGGAGTCCATCAATCCGTTGGAGCTGAAGGGCCTCGTTGTGATGGGAACTGAGATGACCTCGGAGGAAGTGAGGTTCTTCCAGAAACATCTGGAAATGCCGTTCGTTATCGTTGACGCCTACTTCCCAGACTGTGATGTGGATACTGTCCTGATGGATAACTTCGCCGGCATTACCAAGTCTATGAACTACGCGTATGATATGGGACACCGCAGGATCGGTTTTATTTCTACCGACAAGCAGTGCAACAACTTCAGAGACAGAAGGTCTGCCTTCCGAATGAATGTCGACATGCTGGGACTGGACGAGAACGAGTGCCCGATCTTCAAACTTCCGCTGGGAACAGACGAAGCGAAATTGAAAATGGCGCAGTACATCCGCAATGGCGCGGTTCTTCCGACAGTACTGGTTGCGGACAACGACCGCACTGCGATGGGAGCTATGGAAGCGCTGAAAGACGCTGGTTATAAGGTACCGGAGCAGGTATCCATTATCGGATTCGATGATATGCCTTTGGTGCAGTATCTGACACCATCGCTGACCAGTATATCACTCAATCAGGATAGGATCGCCTGGATGGCGGTACACCGCCTGATCGACAAACTCACCGTACCGAGTGAGAGAACCAAGAGCGTTCAGCAGTTCGTCAATGTGGGGCTGACGATCCGCAAGAGCGTTCAAGAAATGAAATAATAGCAAAAAAAGCGCCGTCCTCTTGTGGGGCAAGAGAGCGGCGCGAAGACAGAAAACTCTTCGTATGAACAATTAAATCCTACCACAGACAACCGCCATACAAGGGGTCTTTCTATCCTTTTCATCATATCACATAATTAAAAACCTTACTAGAGTTACTAAACAATCTTCAAACCAAGTTTAAAGAGGTGCTTCATGAAATACGCAACCAGGATCAATTCTTTTCTGAGGACCGGCATCTCAGTAGCTGAAGCGCTGAGAAAGATCGGCACGGTCGACGGGGTCGACTATGTGGATATGAATTATCCGGAGCACTTCAAGGAGAACAGTGTTGAAGAGCTGATGGAGATTCTGGAGGAGAGCAATCTGAAACTGAATGCCATCAATCTCCGTTTCCGCAACGAATATCTGTTTGGGATCTTTGATAACAAGGACGAATCGATCCGAGCAAAAGCAGTTGAACTGTGCAAAGAAGCTGCTGCCGTGTGCAAACAGATGGGCGGGCTTCAGTGCATTATCTGGTTAGGTTTTGACGGATTCGAATATTCTTTCCAGAAGAATTACGTGAAGACGTGGAAGAGACTGGTCGCCTGTTTTAAGGAAGTCTGCGAGAACGTGGACTGCAGGGTGAGCATTGAATATAAACCCTATGAAGAACGTGGGTTCGCTACAGTGGACAGCTGGGGTGCTACCTGGAAACTGATCTCCGATGTAAACTGTGACAATTTCGGCGCCACGCTGGATATATGCCACATGCTGATGAAAAAAGAGAATCCTGCATTTGCCGCGGCTCTTTTCCTGGATGCAGGAAAGCTGACAGGTATCCATGTGAACGACGGAGAGGGCAGCTTTGATGATGGCATGATGGTGGGAACGGTTCATCCCTTCAAGACCATGGAACTGTTCTATTACCTGATGAAATACGACTACCAGGATGTGATCTATTTCGATACTTTCCCCAAAAGAGAGGACGCAGTCAGGGAGTGTGAGATCAACGTCAAGATGTGCAGAAAGCTGGAGGAGAACATCCGCCGGATCGGACTGGACAGGATCTCGGAGATCATCGAAGAGGAGGACGGAATCGCAGCATCCGAGCTGATGGCTAGTATCTTGGTCTAAAAAAGAAAGGTTAAGGTGAAAAACGTGAACAAATACGCTGTTGTAGTGGGGAGTATGAACTGCGATACGATCTATATGCAGGACAGGCTACCGGAACGAGGAGAAACGTTTTTTGCACAATCCGCGAGCGTAGTCCCCGGGGGAAAAGGAGCGAATCAGGCTGTTCAGATCAGCAAGCTCGGGCTCAAAACATTTATGCTCGCCAAGATCGGAAAAGATGATTACGGTTGCTTCTTAAAGAGAGAGCTGGAGGGATACGGCGTAGACACAACGCATGTCCTGACCGGGAAAGGAACGACGGGCCTTGCCGCTGTCCATACCATGCCGGATGGTGTGTATTATTCCACGGTGGCTCCCGGAACAAACTATGAGGTCACACTGCAGGAGATCGAGGAGAGGAAAGAACTGCTGAAAAATGCCTCCGTCGCGGTCTTCCAGAGCGAGATCACACATGAGGCAACAGAACTTGCCATTAAGATCGCGCATGAAAATGGAACATATGTCGTCCTAAATGCTGCCCCGGCTAGAGAGTATAGCCAAGAATGTCTTTCCATGGTGGATTGCCTTATCGTCAATGAGAAAGAGGCGGAATACTTCCTGAAAAAAGAGGTATCGTCACCGGAATCGGCGATGCAGTACGGAGAAGAGTTACAGGCAATGACCGGAGGTACGGTCATCATGACACTTGGCAAAAACGGAAGCGTTCTTGTCACCCAAAACGGAATAAAACATTTCAAGGCGGATCAGAGCATCAAGCCCGTCGAAACGACAGGGAGCGGAGACAGTTATGTCGGAGCATTCGCTTACATGAAGGCGAACGGAGCAACGGACGAGGAAGCATGCGATTTCGCCGGGAAATGCTCGCAGTACACGATCACGAAAGTTGGCGGACAGCCGTCGATGCCGTATATGGATGAGCTCACTGCGTTCTGCAGAACGCTCAGATAACGATGTTAGAAGTCGGGACCGACCCGATAACTATAAAACTTTTTGGAGGAAAAAAGATGAAAAAGCTATTCGCATTGCTTTTGGCACTTGTACTGGTTTTCTCCCTTGCAGCTTGTGGAAGCTCCAATAACGAGGGCGGATCAGAAGAAGGTGGCGAGAGCGCTGAAAAGAAGGTCGCAGTCTTCAACTACAACAGCATGAACGCTGCTGCCAACCCCATCATGGAAGGAATGGTCGACGTAATCGAGGAGCATGGTGATGAGTACATCTATGCTGCGGCCGACAACACCGAGGCCAACATCCTTCAGGTCTTCGACGAGCTGGTAGCCCGTGACGACATTAAAGCAATCGTTTTCCCGAACATCAATGACACACTTCTCCTTGACTCCATCAAGAGAGCAAAGGAAAAAGGCATTGTCGTAGCAACCATGGACATCCGTCTTGAAGACGATGAGAACTCCAGGCTGGTCGTCAGCCAGACACTGGATGACAACTATCAGGGTGGATATGACTGCGCTGACCTGATCCTCACAACACTTGAGAATCAGGGGGTTACTCCCAAGGTCATCTACATGACATACCGCGGAAACAACGCATGCCGTGACCGTTCCAACGGTTATGACGATGCCATGAAGGCACACCCCAATGCAGAACTCCTGTATGAGGCTGATGTAACTACAGTGGGAACGATCTCCGACGCAACCGAGGATCTCCTCCTGAAGTATCCGGAATGCAATGCGATATTCGCAGTATATGATGGCGGTGCAGTTCAGGTTCTTGCAGGATGCAAGGCTCAGGGCAGAAACGACATTCTCATCTGCACTCAGGATGGCGGCACCGATGTTCAGGACTTCATCAAGAACGGTGAGATGTTCTGCGCAGCATGCCAGCCCCTCTATGAGATGGGACGCAACACAGCGGAATCCGCTTACAAAGCACTGAACGGCGAAGAGCAGGAGTACTGGTACAACTACGAGATCCCGATCATCACCAAGGAGAACGTACAGGCGACCATCGATCAGTTCAGCAAGTTTACATATCGCTGGATGGGCTGATAACAGGCAAAGTGGCCTAGCGAAAGCTAATTCTTGTGCAGGCCACCGTGAGAGATCATGGTGGCCTGCTATGCCATCAGCAGGAGGAATAATATGGCTGAAACATTACTTGAACTCAAACATGTGACAAAGAACTTTGGAAACACAGTGGCTTTATCAGATGTTTCTTTCGACTTGAAAGCAGGGGAAGTCCATGCGCTGTGCGGAGAGAACGGCGCCGGAAAGTCCACCCTGATCAACATCCTCGGCGGCATCCATAAGCCTACCGAAGGACAGATCATAGTCGAAGGTAAAGAAGTAAAGATCAATGGTCCGAAAGACGCAGCGGCGCTGGGGATCAGCATCGTGCATCAGGAGCTTCTCATCTGTGAGGATCTGACTGTGGCAGAGAACATCTTTTTGGGCGAGGAATTCGTTAAAGGAAGATTCCTGGACAAAAAGGCACAGATGGAAGCAACGGAAGAAGCGTTGAAAGCGGTCGACGCAGAATTCAGTGCGGACGAAGTGGTGCGCAGGCTGAGCACAGCCAACAGGCAGATCGTAGAGATCACCAGGGCGGTCAGCGCAAACGCGAAGTGCGTCATTTTCGACGAGCCGACTTCCTCCATCACGGAGAAGGATACCGAGAATCTGTTCCGTATCGTAAAGAAACTGAGGGAGAACGGTGTAGGGATCATCTACATCTCTCACCGCCTCGACGAAGTATTTGAACTCGCGGACAGGGTCACCGTTCTTCGGGACGGACAAACAGTAGGGACTATAACGGGTGATGATATCAATCAGGATACTCTCGTATCCATGATGGTGGGAAGGAAATTGGATCAGTTCTACATCCGGGACGGCAAACCGACTGACGAAGTGATCTTCGAAGTGGAGAACATCTCGGCTGAAAAGGTGAATAGCAGCTCCTTCTACGTTAAGAAAGGAGAGATCGTCGGTTTTGCGGGAATGGTCGGGTCCGGACGGACGGAACTGATGCGTGTCATCTACGGCATCGATCCCAAGGATACGGGCACAGTCAAGGTTGGCGGCAAGGAAGTCCACATCACTGGACCTGCCTCCGCGGTTCAGAATGGGATCATCTACTTGCCGGAAGACCGAAAAGGAGAGGGCCTGTTCCTCCGCATGAGCGTCAGGGACAACACGACGATCACGAGCCTTAAGCGATTCATCAACAAACTCAGGATCGATCACAAGACAGAAGAGGAGATTGCAACAAAGTACGCGAAACCCTTGCGTCTGAAGGCAACCATGGATCAGATGGTCCAGTCACTTTCCGGAGGCAACCAGCAGAAAGTGCTTATGGCAAGATGGCTGAATGTGGCAGAAAAGATCATCATCCTGGACGAGCCGACACGAGGTATCGACGTCGGAGCCAAGGCGGATATATACCGGATCCTGGACGGACTTGCGCAGGATGGTTACGCGATCGTCATGGTGTCAAGCGAACTGCAGGAGATTGTTGGAATGTGCGACCGCGTTTATGTGATGAGAAATCACAGGATCGCAGGTTGTGTTGAAGGTGAAGATATCACTCAGGTCAAAATAATGGAAATTGCAGCAGGAGGATCCGCTCATGAGTAAACTGAGTCTTAAAAATTCTAAACTGTCATCATCGTTTAGCCGCTACGGCGGAATACTGATCGTTCTGGCATTGTTCTTTTCGGTATATGCCATTTTTACAGATACGTTCCTTACCGTCAGCAATATCGTCCTGATCCTTCGTCAGGCTGCGACATCTTTGCTTATGGCGTTCGGACTCACCATCGTATTCGCCGCAGGAAGCTTTGACCAGTCTCTGGGAAGCGTCTACGGACTTACAGGAATGCTGGCAGGCCTTTGGGCGATTGCGGGGATGTCGATCCCGATGATCCTTTTGCTTACCAGCCTGGTCGCTGTTGCTTTCGGCCTCCTGAATGGACTTCTCATTACAAAGACAGCGGTTCCTGCCTTTATCGTCACACTTGGAACGCAGTTTATTGCGAAAGGCATCA
Source organism: uncultured Faecalibacterium sp. (assembly GCA_964599695.1). Lineage (GTDB taxonomy): Bacteria > Bacillota > Clostridia > Oscillospirales > Ruminococcaceae > RUG11783. Next base: position 110,807 of record CAZRGP010000001.1, on the reverse strand, counting down.
GCTATCTGTCTGCGCAAGGCAGAAACTACGCAGTCGTTCGTGATGACTTCAACTACATCGGAACCGGCATCATCGCCGAGCTTCCGATTCAGATCTACTATGCGCTGTTCCTGTTCATCGTTCTTTCCATTTTGCTCAATCAGACCAAAACGGGTAGACACATCCAGGCTACCGGATCCAACGCGACAGCAGCGCAGTTCGCCGGTATCCAGACCGTGCGCATCAAAATCTTCGTTCACGTTCTCTGCTCTCTTATGGCGGGATTTGCGGGCGTTACTAACACCGCGCGTCTTTTCAACGCAAGCCCTGCGAATGAGCTGAACTCCATTGACCCGATCTGCGCAGTGGTTATCGGCGGAACCTCTATGGCTGGCGGCAATGGAACTCTGATCGGTACTGTGTTCGGCGCTCTTGTTATGACCGTCATGGCAAACGGCCTGAACCACATGGGAATCTCCCCTTACTGGCAGCAGGTTATCAAGGGCGTCCTGATCATCGCCGCAGTCGCTTTGGATGGCTTCAAGCGTGAAAAAGAGCAGAAGCAGATTACAAGAGCGATCATCAAGGGCGAGGAAGAGGAAGCGTAAGATCCCACGTAGTTTTTCATACAATAGAGTTACCACTTGGGGAAAGGAGTAACCGATGTCAGTATTTAGCGGAACCATTTTTTCCAAAGCATTGAACAAAGACACACACCTCACTGTAATCCTCCCACAGGACAGCAGACCGCATGTCGGGATCAACGGAAAACTGGTGGACGGGGTGACGGCCGAGGCAGAGCCCAAGACACTGATCCTCCTTCACGGAGCCACCGATATCGACAGTACTTGGGTGAGAAGAACATCCCTGGAGCGCTATGCAGAACTGTATGACGTGGCAGTTGTCATGCCCGACGCTGAGATGAGCAGTTACGCCAACATGGTATACGGTCCGGCGTATTATGACTATGTGACTGAGGAATTACCTGAACTCGCGTCTCAGATGTTTAAACTCAGTGTGGATCCGGGGCATCTATACATTGCCGGATTGTCCATGGGATCTATAGGTACGATCAAATGTTTCCTTACTCATCCGGAGCGCTATGTAGCAGCCGGTGCGTTCAGCGGTGCCGGAAAAAAGAGAGACGATAAGGAAGGACTTCCTGCGAACAACATCGGTATCGGTGCGTATGTCCGCAAGGCCGTGTATGGTGATCCGCCTGTCGTACCTGAAGGAGATGATCCCTACTATCTTGCGGATCACATGACCAACACAGAGCCTGCAAAGATGTACATGTGCTGCGGAAAGCAGGACTTCCTGCATCAGGCAGTCGTGGATTTCCGGGACTACATTCAGGACAACTCTCATATCGATCTGTGCTATGAGGAGTGGGACGGCATCCATGAATGGGGTTTCTGGGATCTGGCGATTCAGAAATTCTTCGATAAGTACATGAAAAAATAAACAGGAGGATATAACCATGGCGGTATTTGAAGGAACGATCTTTTCGAAAGCGCTTAACAAGGATACATACCTTACGGTAATTCTTCCCCATGACAGCAGACCACATGTAGGGATCAACGGGAAGTTGGTAAACGGGATCAAACCTCATGCGCATCCTCACACCATGATCCTTCTTCATGGGTATACGGACTGTGACTCCACATGGGTGAGAAGAACATCTCTTGAGAGATACGCGGAACTGTACGACATGGCAATCGTTATGCCGGATGGTGAGAGCAGTTTCTACAACAACATGGTGTATGGTCCCAAATTCTTCGACTATATCACGGAAGAACTGCCGGAACTCGCTTCACAGCTGTTTCAGGTAGCGGTGGATCCGGAAAATCTCTATATTGGGGGATTGTCCATGGGAGGATACGGCGCTCTTCTTTGCGCACTGACCTATCCGGAGAGATACGCAGGATGCGTTGCTTTCAGCGCAGGCGCGGATGTGAAAGGTGTCAATAAACTCAATACGGATCCCAGCCTTGCAAAAGATATGGACACTTCCATGAAGGCGATCTTTGGGGATCCTATCGTGGTCCCGGATACCAGCGATCTGTATTGGCTGGCGGAGAGAGTACCCTCCAAACTGGACCTTTATATGACCTGTGGTCGTCAGGACTTTACCTATGAGTCCAATGTCAGACTTCGTGATGTGCTTAAAACCAACAAGAATGTAAAACTTGAATGGGAAGAGTGGGACGGAATCCACGAATGGGGGTTCTGGGATGTATCTATCGCGAAGTTCTTTGAGAAATACATTAAGGACTAATAACACTCTTGATCGATCATGCCAGCAGTGAGTAAAGGGAAGGAGAAGCAGCGGTATGGTGGTATTTGAAGGAACGATCTTTTCGAAAACGCTCAACAAAGATACGCATCTGACGGTGATACTGCCACACGACAGCAGGCCTCACGTGGGCATCAACGGAAAGCTTGCTGACGGCATCAAACCTCACTCCTAGCCGCATACGATGATCCTTCTTCACGGGGGAACGGACTGCAGTTCTACCTGGGTGAGGAGGACGTCGCTGGAAAGGTATGCGGAGCTGTATGACATGGCGATCGTGATGCCGGACGGAGAAATGAGTTTTTTCAACAACATGGTCTAAGGACCGAGATTCTTCGATTATGTGTCGGACGAACTTCCCCAGTTGGCGTCAGACCTGTTTCGTATCGCTGTAGATCCGGAGAATCTCTATATTGGCGGGCTGTCCATGGGAGGATACGGCGCGCTGCTGTGTGCGCTGACCCACCCGGAAAGATATGCAGGATGCGCTGCATTCAGTTCCGGAGCGGATATCCGGGAGACCTGTGCGATCAGACCGGACTCTGAGCTCCCCAAAGAGCTGGAGCCTCATATCAAAGCAGCTTTTGGCGATCCGCCCATGATTCCGGACACCAGTGACCTGTACTGGCTCGCAGAAAGAGTTCCCTCCAAATTGAATCTCTATATGACTTGCGGGCGACAGGATTTTACCTATGATTCCAACTTGAGGCTGCGCGACGTTCTCAGAAGGAACAGCAGCGTGAGCCTCGAGTGGGAAGAATGGGATGGTGTCCACGAATGGGGATTCTGGAATCTTTCCATAAAGAAGTTTTTTGAGAAATATATTGAGGAATAGAAGGAAAGCCTGCGTTTGCGCAGGCTTTTGTCGAAAAGGAGAAAAAACATGAGACTTGGGCAATTCGAATACAGAGAAGTAAACGCGAAACTGAAATCGCGCCATATGATAATGTGTGAACCGGAACCACCTGTGAGAAGCGCATACATGAAGCGGCTTCGGGAACATGATGACACAAAAAGAATATACGATGTGGATCCCTATGTAGAGGTTTACCAGTTCAGGGATAACTTATATTGCCTGTTTTCGGAGAGCCTATGCGGGGTGGCAGACCAGTGGAGCTTCGTCCTGGTCGGACCGGAAAAGGCTCTTGTCATTGATACGGGATTCCCTGTGGGGGATCTGAGAGGGCTTGTGGAGGAGCTGGTTGGCAATCTTCCCTACGATGTTGTAAATACGCACGGGCATGAGGATCACGCAGGAGGCAACTATCAGTTCGACAGAGTATACTGCCACAAATATGATATCCCGATGCTGGAAGCACAGCAGGGACCTCATTTCATTGACCACCTTCTGAATGAAGAGGGAGATCCGAAATATACCTGGTTTGACCTCGAAGATTACATACCGTACAGAGATTACGAACTTGTCGGAATCGAGGAAGGGTATGTGTTCCATCTGGGCGAGGGATATGATGTCGAGGTGATCCACTGTCCGGGACACACAGCAGGAAGTATATGTCTCCTGGATAAGCGGAACCGAATCCTTTTCGGCGGAGATGAAATGTGTATCGGCGTACTGCATATGGGATTTCGGGGCAAAGATGAGCCATACAAGGAGCATATGACGGTACATGCGCTGCGGGATGGGCTGGAGAATGTTCTAAGGTATCGGGACGAGTTCGACGGGGTTTTTCCGAGCCATGGGATTCTGGATGTCGGTGCAGAGTGGGTAAAGGATATCCGGGATGCCTGCAATGAGATCATCGCAGACCCGGAGAACAGTGACGCTACGATGCCTGCGTTCGTTGGCATGGGAGATCCCGATGACTATCCTCCGAGGCACTGCAAGAAGATCCATGACTCCGGATATATCACTTATGAACTGGATCAGGTATGAGAGAGAAGGGAGAAAAAGATGAAGTACGGTATCTATTTTGCTTATTGGGAGCACTATTGGAACGCGGATCAGTTTAGCTATATCGAAAAGGTGAAAAAACTTGGCTTCGATGTGCTGGAAATCTCTGGAGCGATCCTGAAACAAAAGACTCCTGAAGAACTGATTGAGGTCCGTAAGCGTGCGGAAGACGCGGGAATCATCTTGACGTGCGGATACGGTCCTACAGCTGCGGAGGATCTCAGCAGTGCGGATGATGCTGTGGTGAAAAACGCTGTTTCCATGTTCACCGATCTTCTCAAAAAGATGGAAGTGATGGGCATCCACACCTTCGGCGGTGGTGAATACTCCTATTGGCCTGTGGATTATTCGAAACCCATTGATAAGGAGGCGGACTGGGCGCGCAGTGTGAAGAATGTCCGTACAGTAGGAAAGATCGCCCAGGAATGCGGGGTGGATTACTGCCTCGAGGTACTGAACCGATTCGAGGGTTATCTGATCAACACATGCGAGGAGTGCGTAAAGTTCGTTGACGAGGTGGATGTTCCGGCGGTCAAAGTCATGTTGGACACTTTCCATATGAACATCGAAGAAGATGACATGTGTGATGCGATCCGCCTCGCGGGGAAAAAACTTGGGCATTTCCATGTGGGGGAGAATAACAGACGGGTTCCCGGTAAGGGGCATTTCCCGTGGAAGGAGATGGGAAATGCGCTTCGGGAGATCGGGTATGACAAGAATGTCGTCATGGAACCGTTTGTGCGAATGGGCGGACAGATCGGGCAAGAGATCCGGGTCTGGAGAGATGTGAGCAGGGGAGCAGATGACGCTCAACTGGACAGGGATGCAGCATGGTCGGTCAATTATCTGAGAAATGCTTTTGAGCCGATTGTCTGATCGACAGACCTGGCGGCTGAGGAAGCGGCAGAAATGACGAAGCGAGATGCTGAAAGACGATATTCCCTTCGGATGAGAGCAGGTCGATCCTGCAAGTTTGTTCGAATGGCTGATATAATGTAAGGAAGCCTATTGTGTTAATAAGATTCAATCGATTGTAGGAGAGTGGATCATGATCAAGACGATTCTGGAAGACGTGGGGGAAGAACTGTTGTCTCATAGGGCGGAAAGACTTCCTGAGGATGAATACAGTCATATGAAATATCTCAAGTGGCTTCCTCTCATGAGGTTCGATGTGGAGAGATATCATCTAGAAAAATATGGCTCCGTTTTCTGCATGCATACCACTACAAAAATGGGAATGGAACTTCTCACTCTCTCATTCATGCCGGGGGAAGGGAAAACACTTCCTTACCTGCTGATGGACATCATGGAAATGAAAAAGAAGCGGTGCGTTTTTGTGGAATATTATGCGTGCGGTAATCAGAACCTCCAGTGTGAAGACTTGAAGGATGTTTGGGAGATGTACAAGGATCTTCCCGAATATGAGGAAAAACCGGGATGGTACATCGCTGAAAGAGAGCCCTTTTCTCTCATTAAGACCGGAGAGAAAGAAAAACTGATCTCTATGGCTGTGGATTCTGTGTCAGTATATCTCAGCATGATAGAAAAGAACGGTACAGATCAAAAGTATCCGGAACAGCTCGGAGCATTCCGCGAGAGGATGATAACAGATGGAAATCCATCCAGCAAAACACTGAATATGCTCTTGGGAAAAGAAGGAGCTGACCGTTTCATGCGTGAGATCGTCATGCCAATACCGAAGAATGCGGAGAGGTCAGCAGAGAGAGGACAGTTCTGATTTTGTGCAGATTCGCACATATAACAACAGGGCAAGGTGAATTGATCACCTTGCCCTGAATTATTAAACCTGTTATGCGGTCATTATTTTCCCAGACCTGCTTTGTCCAGACTCCTGGAGCCGAGGAACAGCAGCAGCATGCCTGCGCAGTTGATCCCCTGGGCTATCCAGTTCATGGATGCCTGGGTGAAGTCCCTGGATGAGAGATATCCCATCATCATAGAGAGGAAGAAGGAGACGATGAAACAGACAAGGGCTCCCTTTTTCTTCAGTTTACTCGCATAATACGCGAGTACTGCGTCCATCGCACCGAGACCTATGACCATGATAAGTACCAGGACCATGGTGGGAAGGAAGGCGTTGAGATGTTTCGAGACGGGCTTTATTGTCAGCATAAGTCCAACACCGAGAAGCAAAAAGCCAAAAGCCTGGTTGGAGAACATCTGACGGGACATCCACTCGAAGTCGCCTGCGCCGAGAGCATAGAGCAATTTGTAAGTCGCCTTCAGACCGCCGGCAACGGTTACCAGGATGCCCCCTGTCACTAGCATGCAGCGAACAGCAGCGGAGACCTTTCCTTTGAGATCCTTGTAGACGGTCAGGAAAGCGAGACAGAACAGGATTACGGGGATGTAATCCACCAATGCCATAGGGACACTGAATTGTTTCATGGAGTTTCGTCTCCTTTGTTTAGTCTCTGTACACTTTCATAGAGTGACACTGCTTGGTGAAGGGGAAGAGGAGCGGAACGGTGTCGGAATATTTCTGATATTCCGGATCGAGTCCGTAAGTCTTCTCGTGGCGCAGCTCCAGACGCTGTGCGGAATTGTACATAACGAAAGTGATGAGACACAGCGCAATCAGTACGATGATCCACTGGGCACCCTGTACGGCGCCTATGCCGGATACGGTGACACCAACCCAGAACAGCACTTCAGAGAAGTAGTTGGGGCAGCGTACATATTTATACAGCCCGGTGTCGCAGAACCTCTTGGGGTTCACCTTCTTCGCTGCGGATTTCTGTTTGTCCGCGGTGGCTTCGCCGAAAATGGCGAGAGCCATGATGACGATTCCGATCCATGCGAAGACATTGTCGGAAGCGCGGTTCATGACGCGGTAGGTGACAGCGGAGGTCTGAGCCGTGTACATGAGCATGGAGTAGACCCACATGAAGGCGGATACCGGGATGGGCATCGCTTTCGTGGAACCGGTGGATTCCAGTGTCTTCTTGTAGGCAGCGTTGGTCAGCTCACGCTTGAGGATGTAGCCGCCAAGGCGATATCCGTAGATGACAAACAGTGCGGCCATGACCGCTGTAGCAGCGGTGAGAGTGCCATTGATGAGGCCGAAGATCAAGTGGAAGATGCCGATGCACATCACGGCGAAGCCGTAACCAACCGACATGAACCACACGAATTCCTTAAAACCCATGCAGCATCCGAGGGCGGCTACAAGAGTCACGCACCACATGAATGCCGGCCAGACTTTTCCGATATAGGAAGGATCCAGACGAAACATTATTTGTTACCTCCGAAATATTCTTTGATATATTCCGCGAAGGAGGCGTCACCGGTCTCATCTTTACCCACCAGATCATGAGAGAGCGTCCACTTGGAGAAGAGGATGATGTCGTGTCTTCCGGATTTTTTGATCTTGGGAAGATTTGCCAGGATCGAGAACATCCAGATGGGGGAGTCTTTGATGATGACGGGTTTACCCGCCGCGCGGAAGCACATCTTCGCCATCTCTTCGTAGGTGTAGGTCTCCTTGCCGCCTACCTCGTAGATCTTGTTCGTGTCACACATGTGATCCACGATGAATTTCGCGAAATCAGGGCAGTCCACCACATTCGCCTTTACTCCGTGGTAGCCCTTCAGCAGCTGCATCTCGCCCTTATCCACATAGGGTTTGAAGACCTTGGCGATGTCATAGAAGTAACCGGTGGGACGATAGATGACATATTCCATATCGCCCTTGAAGATCTCATCTTCCATCATGGCCTTCGCATGGAGCATAGGAACCTTTTCCGCACCGGGTTCGCGGCAGGCGATGACCGAGATGTAGTTAAACTTCTTTACGCCGGCAGCCTTCGCCTCATTATAGAGGTTGAGGTTGCCCTGATAGTCGATGTCATAAGAAGTGAAGCGGGTGGATGCACCGGTAAGTCCCATTGTGGTGATGACTACGTCGACTCCGTCGCAGATTCCCTTCAGGGTCTCCGGGTTGGTGGCATCGATGGAACGGAAGGTGTATTTCCCCTCCAGACCGTTGTCCTCTTTTTCCTTCAGGTCTGCCGCGACGATCTCGTTGCCGCCTTGAGCAAGGACTTTCAGGATCTCGAAGCCGAGGTTGCCGAAAGCGCCGGCCAATAATACTTTCATTTGAGTTTCCTCCGATTCGTTAAATAATCTTTTTTATCTTAGTCAGTTTGGGTCCATTCACCAATCTGCTTAACCGAACAGTACACGGCCGAAGAAATCTTCGGCCTTTTCTTTTCCCCACACTTTGAGGAAGTTGTTCACCGCGGGACCGCCGTGTTCCAGTAGACCATTGGAGTACGCACGGGCTTTCTCTATTTTCCTTTCCGGATCGCAGGGAGAGCTTTCCTTCAGGAGCGCGGTGTAAGCGTCAAAGTATTCCCGGATACAGTCGTCGAGCACGTTGCTTTCCTCATCGGAAACACCTTTAAGCATGGAACTGCTGTAGCGAATGTCATCATACCAGTTCTTTTGCTGAGGAAGGTCCGCGAGACCGGAATACTTATCCTTCACTTCCAGGAATCGTTCTTCCTTCCTGTCCGGATCTAGACAGGTGTCGTAGAGTTCCATGTAGAGAGAGTCCTTGTCCTGCACCTTCACCCGGTCGAGCGACAGAAGAGGGGCGTCCACTTCGAAGGGGTTCACGATGATGGAAGTCATCTCCATCGCTACCGCTGGAAGCTCAGCCGCCATAAAGGAGACATTGCCCAGACCTGCCGCATCCCAGCAACGGGCGCGGAAAGAAGTGCCGGCAAGTTCAAAACAGCTAAATTCACCCGCGTTTCTCTCTTCGAGGGGAAACAGGACCGAGATCTTTTCAAAAAAGAGACTGGTTTGCATAGCAGAAACCTCCCCTAGTTCTCATCAAAGCGGATGATCTGCCGGATGTCATAGCCCTCTTTCACGAAGTCGGTATCGTACATCTCAAAGACGGAAGGCTTCACCCGCACTACGGCGACCGCTACTTTGGCCGCTTTCACCGCGTCAAAGGGGATCCCCTTGAATGCCAGCAGTTTTTTCAGCTCATCGGACTCACCGTCGTACAGTTCGGCTTTCCCCATGACCTGCAGACCGTGGGAGTCGTTCATATCCCCGTAAAATTCAAAGATCGCCATGGACACGTTCCGGTTCTTCTCAAGTCCGATGAACTTGCTCCCGCCCTCAGAGACGAACCAGAAGTCCCCGTCCATGTAGGTGTATTCGATGGGGGTGCAGCGGATATAGTCGCCGTATCCCGTCGCGAAGCCGCAGGTATCGTGATTCTCGATGAACTTCCGGATATGGTCCAGCGCCATATCGCGGGACATATGCACCGCTGTCTTCTGCTGTTCGATCCAGAAATTCTGAAAATGCTCAAAATCGATCGCGCTCATGCTAGACGTCCCCCTCGTTTTTTCTGTGTATCTATTATTATATCATCATTATAAATAGTCGTAATATCGATTTATACCATATCGATTATTTTTTAAACAGGTCTTAAGTGGTGTGCATAAACTGCAGATGATCGAAAGATTGCAAGGGAGCAGGAACGTTCATACAGCAGGATCGCAGTTCGGAACAACAGTGTGAATTTGACGCTGGCCTTATGTTTTGACCAACCGATATCAGAGGGGAACAGTGAAAACCGCTAGGAAATGCTCCTTCATTGCATGAGGTGATAAATTGTAAATATTAAAATTGCTATTCAAAAGACTGATTAACATAACAGCCTTTTTGAATAAAGCCAATATGCCAGCGAACTAAGCGATAAATGGGCATAGTATAAACATAGAGGATATGCCGTCAGTTTGTGGCGAGGTAGCCGTGAAAAGACCAGATCAGGCAATTTAGGTACAGAATAACAAAATAACGCTTTACAAAATGGCAGTGAAAAGAAATGGCTGTATTACAGTGTTTTTTACCATATTAGAGCTGGATTTGTTTTGATTTATTAACAAACGATGATATGAAATGTGATATTGTATTTTTAGAAATCAGCAAATATTGAGGAACAAAAGGTGAAATGAGGGCACCTCGAGAAGCTTAAAAGGAGGAATAGGAAATGCCTATCAGCAAAGAAACATTCGATATAATAAAGCAGCGCAGCAGCGGGACGGCGAATTATGAGATCAAGGGGATCAATCGCTCCCTGATCTTCAATATGATCTGTGAAAATTCAGCTGTTTCCCGTAAAGATATCCAGAAGCAGTTGGATCTTTCGCTTCCTACCATAGGGCAGAATATCACTGAACTTCTTGAATCGGGTCTTATCAAGCATTCCGGAACAGTGGGACATACCGGAGGAAGGAGAGCCGAGACGTTCTCTATCAACGAGCGTGCAAGAGTAGCTGTAGGTATGGACATCACCAAGAAGAATGTCACCCTTGTTCTTCTGGATCTTATCGGAAATCAGATCGCAAGTAAGCGCATCGCGAAAGCCTATGAGAAGACGGACGATTATATGGATTACCTGGGTTCCTGTGTGGCGGGATTTCTTCAGGAGAATGGGATCCGGGGCGAAGAGGTGCTTGGGGTGGGGATCGGGATCCCTGCACTGACAGATGTCACGGCGTCCAATGTTGTCTATTCCGGAATATTGGACATGAGTGAACTGACAGCTGCGGATTTTGAGAGGCATATTCATTACCCGGTAAAGATCTTCAATGACGCCAACGCCGCCTGTTTTGCTGAGCTTTATACCTTGGGTGGAACGGAGGGAATGGGTTTCTATATCATGCTCAGCAATAATGTGGGCGGTGCAGTATTTTTAAACAACAAAGTGTACATCGGAGAAAATTTCCGCAGCGGAGAGGTGGGGCACCTCATCATCCATCAGGGTGGAAAACAGTGCTACTGTGGGCAAAAAGGGTGTCTGGATCCCTACTGCAGTGCCACGGTACTGAAGGAATATGCGGGGGGCAGTCTTGAAGACTTTTTCTCCCTTGTTCGTGACAAAGACGAGGGAGCAACGAAGGTGTGGGATTCTTATCTGGAAGACCTTGCCATCGCAGTGCGGAATGTCCGTATTCTTTTTGACTGTCCCATTATTCTGGGAGGAAGCGTAGGCGCTATGATGGAGGCCTATATGACCCAGTTCCGGACGATTCTTCGTCCCAAAAACACATTTGATATTACCTCAAGTTATGTGAGGTGTTGCCAATATAAGGTGGAGGCCATAGCCTCAGGAGCAGCACTCCACTTTGTTTCGGAATTTCTGGGTTCTATCTGAGCGGATGCAGTCGTTGAGGAGGGAAAGAACATTCACTCTTGTATAGGTTGAAGGGTCTTAAAGTAACTAGATATGGCAGCTCTTTCTCTTTCGCTTAAAGTGGTTTTTCCACTTTTCGTGTACATTTACATCGGAATTTTGTCGGAGTGGACAGGGCTCCTCAGGCAAGAGACTTGCAGAGAAGTGAACGCGTTCAACTTCTGAGTACTGTTTTGTCTGAACATGTTTAAAATGTGTACAGTGCGAGGGATTTCGCATCATCTTCCGGCATCATGTATATCTTAGTAGCGGCAGGATATACGGCCGCTGTATTTGTTGTGCTTTATTTGACTGTCCCCCTTTTCTGGAAGGAAAAGGCCAGAGCGGCGTGCATTGTTCAGGGAGGATACAGAGGAAACGTGATCTTGTTTGCGATCCCGATCGTTGAGTCCGTTTGCGGACCGGATCTTGTGGGGATCGTCTCTGTATGCGCTTCCGTTGTTGTACCCATATATAATATTCTTGCTGTTATCCTCTTTGAGACGATGAGGGGGGAGAAAGTGAAGACCGTTGCGTTGTTGCGTAATCTCTTCAGGAATCCTCTTATTATCGGCACGATTGCAGGGATAACTGCCGCTTGGTTGGATTCGACTACGGGATGGACTCTACCGGACTTTGTGATGGAACCGGTCTCCGAACTATCTGCAATGAATACGCCGCTGTCGCTCATCCTTCTCGGGGCCAGTCTTCGTTCCGGTTCCATTCGGAAGGACCTCAGAGATATTTCGTTCGTTTGTCTAATAAAACTTGTGGTTGTACCTGCAGGGATCGAAGCGATCTGCCACGCGCTTGGGATCCGCGGCGCAGCGTTTTTCTCCCTGTTTTCAATATTCTGTGTTCCGACTGCGGTCTCTTCTTACCCTATGGCTGAACAGATGGGTGGGGACGGAATATTTGTAGCGGAGACAGTCGCTGTCTCATCTCTCTTCTCCCTTGTTACAGTTTTCCTGTGGATCGCGGGGTTAAAGACCATTGGGCTGATTTAGACATTGATAAGTATATCCCGTCGCAGTAGATCAAAAAACGGAGGAGCGGAGTGCTCTTCCGTTTTTGACTTTCCATTCATATTTCACCCGTAAAAAACGCATGATCGAAAGTGGTTTTAATGGAGAAGGATACGGTGTTTCCGCTGTCAAGAAGATCCTGGCGTTCTTCCGTTATTTTGTCTAAAGAATGACTCAAAAATTTGGAAGATATATAATCTATCCTCTCTTTCATGATATGTGCCTTATCCTGTATACTGAATATGGATAAATAAAAGTGTTTAATAAAACGTATTGCATTAAAATGCAACTTAAAACAGGTTGATCAGGGAGGACAAAAGATGGATTATCCAAAAACCATGAAGGCTTTGGTAGCTTACAGCAGGACCGACTACAGGTATGTCGAGGATTTCCCTGTACCGGAACTTGGGCCCGATGATATCCTCATCAAGACAGAAGGATGCGGCGTATGCGCTGGCGACGTAAAGTGCCACCACGGAGCGGACATGTTCTGGGGCAGCGAGGACGGTGTGCAGCCAAGCTGGGTACAGCCCCCCTTCATCCCTGGCCATGAGTTCTATGGACGCGTAGCCTTTGTGGGCGAGAACGTCACCGAATACAAACCCGGCGACAGGATCTGCGCGGACCAGATCGCTCCCTGTGGCAAGTGCAAATTCTGCAAGACCGGAAGATACTGGATGTGCCAGCCCCATGAGATGTACGGATTCTTCAATGAGTTTTGCGGCGGCATGGCGGAATACGTGAGACTCAAGGGCGGCAGATCGGTCATCCATAGGATTCCCGAAGATATGCCCTTTGAGCAGTGCATCTGCATCGAACCCTATGGCTGCTCCAAGCACTGTGTGGACCGCGCGCAGATCGACGCGGAAGACGTGGTCGTCATTGCTGGAGCCGGAACCCTTGGGCTCGGCATGATCACCTACGCAAGAACACGCAACCCGAAGTGCCTCATTGTTCTCGACATGCAGGACAACCGTTTGGAGAAGGCGAAAGAGTTTGGCGCGGACCTCGTCTGGAACCCCGGAAAGATGGACGTCGTGAAGGCCATCATGGATCTGACCGACGGCTACGGATGCGACACTTACATTGAGGCGACCGGACATCCGAGTTCCGTCACCCAGGGCATGCAGATGATCCGTAAACTGGGTAGATTCGTCGAGTTCAGCGTATTCAGCGCACCGGCGACTCTCGACTGGAGCATCATCGGAGACCGCAAGGAACTGGATGTGCTCGGTTCCCATCTGAGCCCCTATTGCTTCCCCTATGTCATTGAGAATATCCGCAACGGCAAACTCAAGACCGACGGCGTCGTCAGCAGAGTGTTTGACCTGAAGGATTGGGAGAAGGCTTTTGAATATGCAGAAGGCAAACACGGAGATTTCAAGGTTGCTTTTCGTTTCGAATGATACAAGTGAAAAGGCAGGGGGAACCGCAGAAGGTTTCTCCTGCCTTCCTAAAAGGTGGAGATATGGGAAAGCGTAATAAAGTATTTATCGGTCTGGACAACGGTGGGACCACGACAAAGGCAGCCGTGTTCGACATGAAGGGAAATGAACTGGGAGTTGCAAGCGTATCCACCGACGCCATCTGCGAGCGTCCGCTCTATGCGGAGCGGGAGATGGAGGACATGTGGGACGCGAACTGCAGGGTGATCCGGGAGGTCCTGGAGAAGACCGGGACCGATCCGAAGGATGTGGCCTGTATCGCGGTGTGCGGACACGGCAAGGGACTCTATCTCTGGGGCAAGGACGACAAGCCCGTGCGCAACGGAATCCTGTCCTCCGACACCCGCGCCTACGCCATCATGCAGAAGTGGCAGGAAGACGGCACCGAGGCGAAAGCCGGAGAGATGACCATCCAGCACCTCATGGCCTTTCAGCCTGTAGTGCTGCTTCGCTGGCTGAAAGAGAATGAGCCGGAAAATTACGCCAATATCCGCTGGGTCTTTGAGTGCAAGGACTATGTCCGCTTCCGCCTCACAGGCAAAGCCATGGCGGAGCGCAGTGACTACTCCGGAGCGAACCTGGTGAACCTGTACACCCAGCAGTATGATCCGAAGCTTCTGGAACTGTTCGGGATCCCCGAAGTCTGGGACGCGCTTCCTCCCCTGTGCTACGCGTCGGATCTCTGCGGAACGATCACGGCAGAGACCGCACGCAGGACCGGCCTCATCGAAGGCACACCGGTAGCGGGCGGAGCCTTCGACATCGACGCCTGCGCGCTGGCCACCGGTGTCATCGACGACCGCAACGTTCTGATGATCGCGGGTACCTGGTCCATCAATGAATATGTAAAGACCGCTCCGGTCACCGACGGTACGGCGCTGATGAACTCCCTGTTCTGCATCCCCGGAACCTATCTGGTGGAGGAATCCAGCCCCACATCCGCGGGAAACAACGAGTGGTTCGTGCGCAACCTGCTTCCGGAGCTGTCCGAGAAGGGTCATGTCTATGACGAGGTGAACAAATGGGTGGAGGAGATCCCCCCTCAGGAGTTCGTCCCGCTGTTCCTTCCCTTCATCCTGGCATCGAATGTCCATCCCAACGCCAAGGGTTCCATCATCGGGATCACAGCGAACCATACGAGAAAGCATGTGGCGAGAGCCATCTATGAAGGCATCGTATTCTGCCACCGCTGGCACTTTGAGAGACTGCTGGCCACCAGAAAGGATATGCTGGAGAAGATCCGCCTGGCGGGCGGTGCTACCAAGTCCAAAGTCTGGGTCCAGATGTTCGCGGACGTGATGCAGTTGCCGGTGGAGACGGTAATGGCCAATGAGACCGGCGCCCTGGGATGTGCCATAGCAGGCGCAGTCGCCACAGGCGTCTACAAGGATCTGCCCACGGCTATCGCGGCGATGTCCCCAATCAGTCCGGCGGTGATGCCGAACCCGGATCTCAAGAAGATCTATGACAAGAAGTACGGTCTCTACACCAAGGCCATTGAATGTCTGGACGGCTTCTGGAGCGACATGCAGAAGGTCGTGGAAGGAAAATAATCAAACGAGTCGTAATGTGGTAAAAGTACGGATGCCGGACCATGTACCTAGGATACGGACTTCTGACGGTAGCGGCGGGGAGCATCATTTACATCCTGATCCGTATGGCGGAGAAGAGAAAACAGGCAGTCTGACGTGAAAAGAGGATAGGGGATATTGCCAAGCGTGTTATATTGATAATAGGTAGAATACTAGCTATAATATTAGTACGATATACGTATTATAGGTGCATTCAAAATGAATATAGAAACGAGAACGATACTGTCTGTCACAGAAGCAAATCAGAATTTCAGCCGTGCTGCTAAGATAGCGGACACATATGGACGGGCAGTGATCTTTAAAAACAACAAGCCGAAATATATCCTGGCTCCAGCAGACGAAGAAATGTTTTTTGATCTCACGGACGATGAAAAGATCGATATCGTTGCGAAACGGGTGTTAAAAAAATATAAGGATGCCTTTTTGGAGTTGGCGAAGTAATGATCAAATTTTCTAAAGAAAAAGTTTTGCTGCTTCATCAGTTGATGGCTGAGGAGACAGGGGGAGGAATCGGAATACGCGATGATGGCCTTCTTGATTCAGCGTTAGAGAATGCTTTTGCCACATTTGATGGGAAAGAGCTTTATCCATCGAAAGAAGAAAAGGCCGCAAGGTTAGGGTTTGCCTTGATCACGAATCATGCGTTTCTTGACGGAAACAAAAGGATCGGAGTGTACGTCATGATCACTTTCCTCGAGATAAACGGTATATCGGTACAGGCGACAAACGAGGAGGTGGCAGAAGTTGGGCTGGCGGTTGCGTCAGGCGAGATAAAATACGAAGGTCTGCTGGAGTGGGTCATTGACCACACTCGCGGACGGTAAAAAGTGGAGAAGGACGCTGCGAGCCGTCTTTCGGTAATACATAATAGTAGTGGGGGACAGAGGAAATGCTGGACTGGATATCGAAATTTGTTGCCGAAAACATAACCACAGCTGCCAAGATTGCGGCGATCTGGTATGTCCTTCAGGTGATTGGGAACTGGAGGATACTTTCAAAGGCGGGACGACCCGGATGGCACTGCCTTGTGCCGTTCCTGAATGTCTGGGAAGAGTATGACATCTGCTGGAAGGGAAAGTACGGACTTATGTACGCGATCTCCGGCGTTGTGGTGGGGCTGATCACCACCTTCGCTGACCCGAACGTCACGAATACTTTGGACCATATCGCTTCCACTCTCGGTGTGTTCATGTTCCTTCTGAATCTCATTCAGAGCAATAAACTCGCCAGGTCTTTCGGAAGGGGATTATTCTTCACATTCGGGCTTCTTGCCTTTAACCGGGTGTTCCGTATCATCCTCGGACTCGGCGCGAGCAGGTACTACGGCAAAACAAAATAGTTGGGAAATGCAAAGCATTTGAGTATAATGATATCCATGGGAGGTTGGACTTCCCATGGATTTTTAAAATGACCGGATCCCCGCAGGAGGAACGGGCGTGTCATTAGCGCCAGGACCGTAAACGGTTGACGAGGTTGGCAGTTATCGAAAGACTCGGCGGATGCTGCCACGGCGTAAGCAGGTCGTAAGGGAGAAAAGAAAAAGCAGAATCAACACTGTAACAGAGGTTCTCTCCATGCTGATAAACCATGTGTAATTCTCGTGGTACATTATACTAATTGTATAATGTACTCGTGGAGAATTCGAAGGAGATTCTATGTATACGATAAACGACCTGTATGATCTGGATCATACACTGGCGAAGGATTACCTGAGCCAGTTTACCTATCCCTGGGAAGCGCTGAAGGGGATCAAGGATCTTATCCTTGAACTCGGACCGACCCTCGGAGAGGACTATGAAGAGGTGCAGCCGCAGGTGTGGGTGCACAAGACGGCGAAAGTCTTCCCGTCCGCGTATCTGGGAGCGCCCTGCATCATCGGACCGGAGACGGAAGTGCGCCACTGTGCCTTCATTCGCGGTTCTGCCCTGGTGGGAGCCAACTGTGTGGTGGGCAACTCGGTGGAGCTCAAGAACGTGATCCTCTTCGACCACGTGCAGACGCCCCATTACAACTACGTGGGAGATTCCATCCTCGGTTATTACAGCCACATGGGAGCCGGTTCCATCACCTCCAACGTGAAGAGCGACAAGAAGCTGGTGGTGGTCCACAACGGGACTGAGAACATCGAGACCGGCGTCAAAAAGTTCGGCGCGATGCTGGGGGACTATGTGGAAGTGGGATGCAACGCCGTGTGCAATCCCGGTACTGTCATCGGAAGACACAGCAACATCTATCCCACATCCTGTGTGCGCGGTGTTGTTCCGGAGAACAGCATCTACAAGGACAACGGCGATATCACCCTGAAGGTGTGATGTCTCACTTATTTAATTAATGTATTTATATTTATAGGATTTATTAGGAGAAAACGAATGAGAGTCGTTATTCAGGAAAACTATTCCAAAATGTGCCTCTGGGCAGCAAACTATATCGCGAACAAGATTCGTAACCACAAGGAGGACAGACCTTTTGTGCTGGGTCTGCCCACCGGTTCCAGCCCCATCGGCGTGTATAAAGAGCTTGCAAGGATGAACCAGGCAGGGGAACTGAGTTTCGCCAATGTGGTGACCTTCAACATGGACGAGTACCTCGGACTGCCTCATGAACATGACCAGAGCTACTGGTGCTTCATGCACGACAATTTCTTTGACCACCTGGTGGATATGAAGCCGGAAAACATCAATATTCTCAACGGTATGGCGGAAGATCCGGAGAAGGAGTGCGAAGAGTACGAGAAGAAGATCGCATCCTACGGCGGTATCGATCTCTTCATGGGCGGCATCGGCGTGGACGGTCATCTGGCGTTCAATGAGCCTTACACATCCCTCACTTCCCGGACAGGGCTTCGGAATCTCACCACGGACACCCGTATCGTGAACTCCCGTTTCTTTGGAAATGATCCGGAGAAGGTACCGGCGCAGGCTCTTTCAGTCGGTATCGGCACAGTGACCGACTCCAAAGAAGTCCTGTTGCTCATCAATGGGCACAACAAAGCGAGAGCACTTGCCGCAACAGTAGAAGGAAGCGTTTCCCAGAAGTGGACATGCAGCGCGCTGCAGATGCACAATGGCGCCATCATTGCCTGCGATGAAGAGGCCTGCGGAGAACTGACCGTAGATACCTACAAATACTTCCTCGACATTGAGAAGGCAGAAAGACTTTAAAGAAGAAGTTTACTATACGGCGTTTTGGAAAATGGCTCTTTTGCGAGGGCCATTTTCTTTTGCCCAAAGATATCGGAGCACGACCTGGAGATCATGCTGCCAGATCATGAGTTCCTGATGAGACCATAGTAACAATGCAAAGAATTTGGCAAAAAAGAATAGTATCTTCGCTATTTACATATTATAATGATAAAAACAGTGATATTTTGTTAATGTATATCTATGTAAAGCCGTATATATGATAAGTATTCAGTATTATTGTGAGGAAAATAGCGGCAATGTCATATGAAACGCTGAACAAACTGTATTACCGTAACCCGAGTGCGTACGATAATGTTTACAGGGAGAGATTTGAGAGGAGTTCCACGATTCGGCTGGATTTTTATATAGACGGGAACCAGTCTTTTATCGTACAGGACAACGATGTCATAAACTTGATAAGCGCCATTTTGCGAAATGATAAAAAGGTGGCGGAGATCTGTTTTAACATACCGGACACTGCAATCGAGTATTACGAAAGTAAGTGCCTGATCGACGAAATCATCACGACCAATCGGATCGAGGGGGTCCACAGCACCAGAAGGGATGTGGAGGATACTCTTCAGACACTGCTGGACCGTTCAAGTATAAAGGGAAAGCAATACAGATTCTTTGGCCTTGTGAACAAATACCGGAAACTGTTCAGCAATGAAGAGGTCCCCTTGCTTACCTGCAGGGACGTCCGCAGTTTATATGATGAGCTGGTTTTGCCCGAAGTGACAAAGGATGATCCGGATAATCTGCCCGACGGAACGATATTTCGCAAGGGACAGGTCACGGTATATGATGCCTATCAGAGGCCGATCCACAACGGGTCATACCCTGAAGAGAAGATCATCGAGCAAATGGAAAAGGCGCTGAAGATCTTCGGGGATCAGAATATCGAACCACTGTACCGGTGCTGTCTGTTTCATTTTTTGTTCGAGTATATCCATCCTTTCTATGACGGAAATGGCAGGCTGGGAAGGTTTATGCTGAGCTATGGACTTTCGAAGCAACTGTACGATCTTACTGCATTCCGAATTTCAGAAACGATACAGGAGAACATTGGTTCATATTACGATTCTTTCAAAACATGCAGCCACAGGCTCAATAAAGGGGATCTTACCCCCTTCGTTATTACTATGCTGGACTTCATCAGGAAAGCGCAGGAGGACCTGATCCAGACGCTCAGCGACAAGCTGGCGGAACAGAACTATTATTATGCTGCGCTCAGATCAGCCCTTCCTTTCCAAAACACGGATACGATACGACTTGGCGAGATCCTGATCCAGGCGATGCTTTACAGCGAAAATGGGCTGACGAAGAGGGAACTGGCGGATCATTTTCAAGTGTCGGAAGGTACCATCAGCAATTGGCTGAAGACGTTTAGGAACAAGGACATGCTGTATGTTCTAAAGAACCAAAAAACACATTATTATCAGATCAATAAGGATTCTTTGCAGCCTGCTGTGGAGAACAACTGAAAAAACGGTCTAAAGATATGATGGCGCAACACACGGACGGTGCGCGGAGCCGGGAGTTTTAGGCAGATAGATGTTTAAAAATGAGGTGCTGAGATGTACGAGATCACGAACGAGGACTGGAAGCTATTCTGCGAGAGGATCGGAGGTTGGCAGGAAATTTATATGGGCAAGCTTGTGGAGAGTTATATCGAGCTACTCTCCGGGGCTAAGACTTCTTCCCAAAAGTTCTGGGAGCTGAACAGGAGAATACGGGAGGATCAGAAGTCCGCAGGCGTGGTGGTAACGCTGAAGAGAAGTGAGGTGATCCGGAACCTTGCTTCCCTGATTCTGGACGGAGCGATCCGTGATGAGGATCTGGAAGGATTTAGTCAGGAAACGAAGGAGCGGGTCAGGATACTGGTCGCAGGGAATCACAGCTGAAAACCACGGGGCGCCCATGGTTTTCAACGATTCCGGATTTTTCCGGTATCAAGCGGTCAACCCGGGAAGAATACGCTGAGTATCTGTTTGTGCCGTATAGTAAAACGACCTGCCCTATGTGTGAGGCAGGTCGTTCGTTTCCGGTGAGCAGGACCTGAGGAGGTCAAGGTAAGGTATACTCCTGTTTTCGAGGAAGAAAAGTTTTACCTTGCTCCATCTGGGAAAAAGGTGTTCTGCTGAGATCCGGACTGTATGTTCATCATTTTTTGTATATGGGACCGAACTTTCTGCAGGGTTTCGATCATTTTCTTCCTGCCGGGAAAGCGGGCAGTCCAGTCGTCGATGAAGGTGATGGCTATGGAAGCACCTCCGGGGATCCGGGCAAGCGAGAGGAGGTATTTTGTCATCTCCGAATACACGGTGGTACCTGCATGTTTCCCGGACAAAAGTACAAGATAGCGGGAATATATATCGATCAACTGGGAAGGGTATTCCTCTCTTAACTGTTCCTGATACCGGTCGGTTACGGAGATATGATACCTTGGAAGAATGGCGATAAGCCTGTCCCAGAGTTTGTCTTCCGCCAGTATCTCCGGAATCGTACTTTGGTGATTTCGAAAATAGGCTTCACGGATTTCTCCCCACTCTTCCTGTGAGGAGAGAGCTTTCAGGCGGCGGATCTTTTTCATGTCCGTAGAATTATATATCAGGAGTATATCTTCCAGTATGGCTTTTTCCTTGGCATCGAACCCCAGATGCATGTAAGCCTCTGCCAGGCGGTTTGCTGTGCTGGTTTTTGTTCTGGTCCATACATTCAACTCATCCATCTTCATCAGCTCTTCCAGGAGAGGGACGAGAGCGGTGTAGTTTTCTTCCTTCTCCGCTTTGTCCGCAAGGTAGGAGAGTACGGCCGGAGAATGACGGTGTGTCTCGAGCCATTGTTCTTTTTCGGTAAGATCCTTCCCGGAGCGTATTAGGAGATCTTCGTACTGCTCCAGAAGAATGGACAACCGGTAGGAGGATGTTTCTTCCTCGAGATCTTCCAGCGTTTCTTTGAGAAGCGCGTTCAGATAGCAGGGCTCATTAAATGCGTAGAGGTATACTTCTTCCAGGACAGAAACCATAGAATCGAATATGGAATTCTCAAGTGATTTCCGGAACCAGGCGAAAGCAGCGGACTTTTCCTTTTCCTGGAGTTCCGGGATGATCTCCATCCAGTATTCCTCGATGACCTCCCCGATATCAGAATGTTCCCCGTTCGATCCATCCATGTCAACGCCATTGAGTATTACGATGGAATCTTTCAGCAATGCGTGCGCAAGGGAGTAATCTTCAGATTCCATGACGTTAGAAAGGTACAGGCGCAAAGTGTCAATGAAATCGATGACGTAGAGCGGACCTGCTTCCCAGTCAATAAAATAATCTCTCCCGCCGTAAACGGAGACAAGGTGCTCCATTCTGCTTCGAAACGATTTCTGTATGGATCCCGGATCCGTCCAATCGACCGCCGGTTCCTGGGCGGATGCTCCCGGACCTGACATCCGTTCGATCTCATACAGGACGGCTGCCATGTGCTTGCAGTAGTGGTCACCATCTGCGTAGGGACAGGTGCAGGACATGTACAGGATCTCATCATCCTCCATCTCGATCTCTACATCGTAATCTTCGGAGCCGTGGACGACGGCGGTCCAGCCTAGATCGTCCTTCTTCAGATCGCTTACACATTCGCTCAGCGCGTATGCAGCGCCTCTCTTCAGGATGATATCCCGAAAATATCTTTTCCAGTCGTCTTTCATCGTAAGCCTCCTTCACGGTGATAGTGCAGTTTGGAGCGGACATATATTTGCAAGTCGAAATAGTATGAGTTCGTCTTTATATATTAAGGATACGAACCGAGATGCAGCAGTGCAACGGCCGAAGAGATACATATGAGCTTATGTGTGTTATTCGGAATAGTATACGAGAGACGCCTTGTTGAGTGAAGCGTGCGCACTTTATATAATTATTATATAAAATTATGTGATTTATCTTGCTTCAATAGGAGAAAATCCGTGTTTTCGCATTTTTACCTGATAACACAGCGCTTCGGCAACTTGCATGATCAGGCAGAAAAGACTAGAATAGTCTAGCATGCTTCAATTATAAATATTTTCTCAGGAAGGGGTTGACAAAAATGACGAAACGGCAGACAATCGCTAGTCAGTCAGTCAGTCAGTCAGTCAGTCAGTCAGTCAGTCAGTCAGTCAGTCAGT
>CAZRGP010000001.1:0-87898 GCA_964599695.1 uncultured Faecalibacterium sp. | reverse complement strand
AGTCAGTCAGTCAGTCAGTCAGTCAGTCAGTCAGTCAGTCAGTCAGTCAGTCAGTCAGTCAGTCAGTCAGTCAGTCAGTCAGTCAGTCAGTCAGTCAGTCAGTCAGTCAGTCAGTCAGTCAGTCAGTCAGTCAGTCAGTATGCCTGTCTGATTCCTTCTTGCGACGCACAGATTCTGAGAAAGAGTCTGTGTATTATATCCTATTTGAACAGTAATCGAACACCTCTTTTGTGAGGCGGCGATCTTCTGCTTCGTGAGCTTACAGCTCCACGTGCGGAGAGCCACCTGCAAAACGAGGTGTTACGTGTTTATATGGGGGATTTTATACAAACGACCCCTCTGCAATGGAATGTGACGTTGTAATTCCCGGAAACCACGGTTATTTCATATGTGAACTCCGGCACGTGAAACGCATTTCCCTGAGAGGATCGAAACCCCGAGGATGAAGAAGGGGCTCGACGGCGAAGCATTCCGAAGAATAACAAACAAAGAGAGAACCATATTTGAAGAAAACAGGAAAAGTCCTGCTTGTGATCCTCGGAATCCTCTTCCTGGTAGGGGCGGCAGGCATCGTCTATTACAATTCCAAATTGAATCTCCTCGACTTCGACCACGAGGAGACCGAGATCGATCCAACTGCGGTTGAATCGGAACCCATTGAGGACTATGACCTCTCCGGTGAAGAGATCCGGGACGAGGTGGGAGAACTTCCGGAAGGGGAAGCAGTCTCCTCCGATGACGTGATCAATATCCTCCTTCTGGGGACGGATGAGAGAACAAAGGATTTCAGCGAAAATGCCCGTGCGGACAGCATGATGCTGGTCTCCCTGAATATCAAGACGGGATCGGTGAAACTGGTCAGTTTTGAGCGGGGACTCGGTGTGAAGATCACCGGCAGAAATGACGACTGGCTCACCCACACCTTCCGTTATGGCGGAGCGCAGCTCACCATGGACACCATCTCGACCAATTTCCTGGTGAATATCGACGGCTATGTCCGTACGAATTTCAATTTCTTTGCTCAGATCATCGATTCCATCGGTGGGGTTGACATTGAGCTGACCCAGGCGGAGTGCGACGGTCTCAATGGCCTTGTATATACAAATGCGCAGACGAAACACTGGGTGAATCCGGGAGTCAACCATCTGGACGGATATGATGCTCTTCAGTACTGCCGACTTCGCTACACCGACAATGACTGGCATCGGATCGAACGTCAGAGGAACACCGTACAGGCGGTGATCAACCAGACCAAGACCCTTTCCCTGGCGGATCTGAACAACCTGGCGGACACATGCCTTCCTATGGTTCGCACCAGCCTAACCAAGGAGCAGATCACACAGCTATTACTTGCCTCCCCGAAATTCATGGGAGCGAGCGCCCAGCAGATGACCATCCCGGCGGAAGGTACGCACTGGGGAAGGACCGGAGTGGACGGAAGAAGTCTCATCGACTGCGACTTTCAGAAGAACGCGGATATCCTCAAAGAATTCCTTTATGAGGAGTGACTGGACTGCTACGATGGGCAGTCTGTCAACTGGTGAGTTAAGTAGTAAACCAATTTTATGACAAAGGACTTGATTGCATGAACGACAATTACGACGAGATCGAAATAGACCTCCGGGAGGTATTCAACCGGCTCTGGAGCTACAAATTCCTCATCGCTGCGGTGACCATCATCTGCGCGGCGCTGGCGGTGGCGTATACGATTTTTTTCATCCCTGACAAGTATCAGAGTAATGCTACACTTATCGTCAATTCGAGGCAGGATCAGACGGTGAATGTCACCAACGATCAGATTAACTCGGCGAAGCAGCTGGTGGACACCTATGCGGTCATCCTGAAGAGCGACACAGTGCTGGATAATGTCATCGACAACCTTGATTTGCACAATGTTCCGGGTTTGGAGAATATCAATGCAGCGACGCTCTCCAAAATGGTGACGGTGTCTCAGGTAGATAATACGATGGTCATGAGGGTGTCGGCTGTTACTACGAGCAAAGAACTCTCCACGGACATTGTAACAGAGATTGTGGATATGGCTCCCGAGATGATCATCAATACGGTAAAGGCAGGATCAGTGGAGATCATTTCAGCGCCGAAAGCACAGGATGAAAAAGTCGCGCCGAGTCTCAAGAAGAATGTGGCGCTGGCTGCCTTTGTAGGTCTGTTCATCAGCGCGGGTCTCGTCGTTCTGACTGGTCTTCTCGATCGCACATTTAAGTCCGACGAGGATATCACCAAGTATCTGGGAATTCCGGTTTTGGGCGTAATTCCTGATATCGAAAAGTAAAGGAGGGCGAGAGGATATGTTTGGAAATAAGAAAAAAGACAAGCACAGTTCCCGTTCCTTCCGTTCCGTAGCAGAGAAGGATGCGCCATTCGGCTATGTCGAGGCGTTTAAGTCCCTGAGGACCAACATCAACTTCATGTCGGTCAGCAAGAAACTGCAGACCATCGTCATCACTTCTTCCATCCCCGGCGAGGGGAAGTCCAACATGGCGATCAACCTTGCAACATCTCTCGCTGAGACGAAAGACGATGTTTTATTGGTGGACTGTGACCTAAGAAAACCGGCGATCTACAAGTATTTGGGAATTGCTGAGGGAAGAAATACTGGTCTTTCCACTGTTTTGACTGGAAAAACCACATTGGATGAATCTATTCACCATATGAGCGGGTTGCATATCCATGTGCTTTGCGCCGGCGCGGTTCCCCCGAACCCGGCGGAAATGCTGGGAAGCAGCCGGATGGAGCAGTTGATCGAGGAACTGAAGAAGCACTTCACCTACATTATTTTTGATACTCCTCCTGTGTCTGTCGTGACGGACGCGGCGGTGCTTAGTCGTTACACTGACGGAACGATCCTTGTGGTGCGCCACAAATTCGCGAATTCCGAAGTGGCAAAACTGGCGAAGACCAATCTGGACGCAGTCAACACCAACATCATTGGTGCGGTCATGAGCGTCTATGACGCCAAGGCATCCTCACGTGACAATGGATATTACTACTCCTACGGTTATGGATACGGTTACGGCTACGGGGAAAATGAAGAAAACAAGGGGAAGAAGAAGTGATCGATATCCACACCCACATCCTTCCCGGAATCGATGACGGCGCCAGGAACTTGGATGTATCTTTCGCTCTGATTGAGGAGGAGATCCGGCAGGGGATCAAGGGGATCGTTCTGACGCCCCACTTCTACCCGGAGAAGGAGTCCTTCGATCATTTTCTGGAAAAGAGGACAAAGGCGTTGAAGCAGCTGGCGGATGCTCTGGATGAGCATCCTGTGGATGTTGGATTCCGGTATGCTGCGGAGGTCCATTTCTCACCAAAGATCCTTGACCTTGATCTCGACCCTCTGTGCATCAACGGGACGAAGTATATCCTGATCGAGTACCCCATGTCTCATCTGCCCTCTACAGGGAAGGACGTTCTCTATGAACTGTCGAGCCAGGGGTATTATCCGATTCTGGTCCACGCGGAGCGTTATCCGATCGAGAATAGATCCAACTACTATACAGAACTGGTGGACGCGGGAGTACTCATCCAGATCAACATGGAAAGCGTGCTTCCCGGAAACTATCGGCAGAAGAAGGTGCTGGAGATGATCCGGCACAATCTGGTCCATCTCTGGGGAAGCGATACGCACTCCATGGATAAGAGACCTCCGAGATATATGGAGTGCAGGGAATTCCTGGACAGGAAGTTTGGACCGGAGTTTCTGGAGAAATGCAAAAAAAACGCAGAGACCGTGCTGAAAGGACAGTTCGTCTTCTGCGAGGATCCGATTCCGTTCAAGACGGGGTTGTTCGGATAAATAGACAGTTAGAAGGAAAGTAGGCATGAAGAAGGCATCCGTTTCGATATGGACGGTATTGCTGTCCGTCCTCGTGGTGGCCAGTGTGGCACTGGCTGCCGTGGCTTTCGTGCTTCGTGATTCGGTTCAGGAGAACCGGGGGCTGGAGTACACGGGAGTTCACGAGGAGAAACGGAAGGAACTGAAATCCCTGGAGCAGATCGAAGAGGAGATCGCGGAGCAGGAGGCACTGGAAGCCTATCTCGCCATTCCCCGTGATGAGTGGTATATGCTCCTTGTAAACCGGGACCATCCTGTGTCGGAGGGCCTGGAGATCGAAACCGAAGAATATCGCGGTGTCCAGGTAAATGTGCTTTGGGTGGAAGACCTGAAAAGGATGGATCAGGCGGCGCGGAACGCCGGAATAGAGCTGATCCCCTATTCGGCTTATCGTGATTATGACACCCAGATGGATTACTACAACAGCCTGGTGGAGTATCTGGTATCCATCGGCTATGACCGATCAACGGCTGAGTCCCCCTTGAGCAACCGGGAGGACCCTCCGGAATACAGCGAACTGTATGCGGGACTTGGCGTGGACATCCTCTGCGAAGGGCACACCGTGAAGGACCTTGGTTTCGCGGACACGGCTGCATATCGCTGGCTGTGTGCGCATGCCCATGAATACGGTTTTATCCTTCGGTATCCGGAAGGAAAAGAGGATTTCACCGGTGTCATGTTCCGACCCTACAAATGGAGATATGTCGGAGTGGAGCAGGCGACGCTGATACATGAGGCAGGTGTATCCCTGGAAGAATATCTCTCATAAGAATACGAGTTATAAGGAGACATATCGGAAGAAATGTACCGACAGCGACAACTGCATCTTCTGAAACATTGGGATTTCGCATTGCTGGATTCCCTGATGTTTGCGGTTGCTTCTGTTATAAGTCTCTATATTCGGTTGGGTTCTTTTTCCTTTTTGAGCGACCGCTACTATTTAGGCAAGATGGTAGAAACCATGGTTTTGTCCGTAGTAGTAGGCGCTATGCTCAAGAGTTATAAATCCGTGCTGGTGCGCGGCTATTTTGTGGAACTTGGAATGACAGTACAGCATGTCTTGCTGACAGGAGCGTGCTTACTGTCTTTGTCTTACTTCCCAAAAAACTCTGCCCAACTGTCACGCTTGGCTTTTGGATATATGATGCTGATCGCTGTGGTGCTGATTTACATCTTCCGAAACCTGCTGAAATGTAGATTAAAGAATCTTCCTGTAAAGCCGGTGGATCGAAAAGTGCTCGTTGTAGGTACATCTGAGGATGTCAGGTTTATTAAGACTAAACTAAAAGAAAGCTGGAGGCTGGAGTTCCAGGTCATAGCAGGTGCGACCAATGAGGGCGATGAGGTTGTGGATAAAGATGTTCCTACTGTACTGTACAGCCTTGCCGAGACGATTCTGTTCTTGGAAAACAATGTAGTGGACGAAGTGCTGTTTCTGTCCATGTCCTCTGTTTCTTATGCAAAAGACCTGAAGAAAAGCTGCGATGTATCCGGTCTGATCACTCACACATATATTCAGGGTGAGGACTCCACTACTCGGGAACAGGTGGTGGAGAAATTGGGCGGTCTCAGCGTGTTATCCAGTTGTATCAAGATTGTATCGCCCAATGCACTTTTAATTAAAAGAGTGACAGATGTCCTGGCGGGGATAGTAGGTCTGGTAATTACTGCTTTCCTTACGATCATTCTTGGACCGTTTATTTATCTTGCTGATCCGGGACCTATATTCTTTTCCCAAATAAGGTTGGGAGAGAATGGCAGGCCGTTCAAGTTCTACAAGTTTCGTAGCATGTATCTGGATGCAGAAGAACGGAAATCTTCTTTGATGCAAAAAAATGAGATGCAGGGACTAATGTTCAAGGTGGAACATGATCCGCGCATCTTGGGTTCAGGAGAAGATGGAACAAAGAAAGGAATAGGGTGGTTTATCCGCACGACATCTCTTGATGAGTTCCCACAGTTTTGGAACATCTTAAAGGGGGACATGAGCCTTGTTGGGACCAGACCTCCTACAGTGGATGAGTGGGAAAAGTATGAATTACATCATAGATCCAGGTTGAGAGTAAAACCAGGACTTACCGGAATGTGGCAGGCAAGTGGGCGTAGCAGCATAACGAATTTTGAAGAGGTTGTAGCTTTAGATAATCAGTATATAGAACATTGGAGCCTTTCCTTAGACATAAAGATAATCATTAGAACGATGTTTAATGTGCTTTTTCGGAAAGGGGCTAAGTAAGACAAAAAGCAAGAATGCTATTTTTGATGAAAGAAATGATTATTCGGTTAAGTGTTGAATAAGAAAAAGATTCTACAATTATACAGTGATCAGCCTGGTAGTTCTGATGTCAAGAATAAGGAGAACAGTTAAAAACAAATAAATCTGCAGATCTGCCACAGAAGATTTCCTACTTATACTAAACATGAAGTCATTGCCCCATTCATAGGCTATTACTTTTTGCATAAGATCTCATATGTGGCTTCTAATGCATGCGTATTGAAACCAAAATGATAAGGCGTTTGGGTTTTATATACTATCGTACTGAAGCAAAAAAGAAGTTAAAGCTTGTATTCCTAAATTTGGGTGCCCCGTTTAATGGTCTGTTACTTCTAATGTGCAAGTGAACTATATTTAGCGCGAAGAACTGATTTAAACACAATATATAGTGTTTATAAGCGCATAAACCATCAAAAATACGCTCATATCACCGTCGAAAAGCCAGTTTTCCGAGTTTTGTGTTCATTTAATGTGCAATTACTTCTAATGTGCAAGTAGGTTGATAGTAGCACAAGATGTAGTGGATAGAGAGGCTGGCTTATGCAAGATATATGTAATACATAAAGAATCAATGGAAAACCAATGTGTCAAACAAGAAAACAGCACTCCTCCTGATCCTGGCGTTCCTCATGGTCCTGTTCTTCACATTTCAGAATCCGGAACAGAGCAGAGACCTGAGCGAGGCGGTCAGGACTTGGTTGGGGAGTTTAGGGATAGATGTTGAGTATAAGAGTTTGCGATCCAACGTCCACATTCTGGAGTACTTCATCGTCGGATTAGCGATGTGTGGATTCTGCAGGAGTAGAGGGTGGAGGAATCGGGCCGGACTGATAGCAGGTTCTGGAATCGGTGTGGTTGACGAGGGGATCAAGGTACTGCTGCCGGGGGAGGGAGTTTGAGCCGGGCGATCTAGCCAGGAATTTCATAGGAGTAGTAATTGCAGTTGTGGTGGTAGATGTGTCTACTAAACGATGTTTGATAAAGAAGTATTGGGATGATAGATGCTAACACTATTACTAATTGTCTGTGCTTTGGTTTTTCTGATATTTGTTGCTTTTCTATGGCTTCTGATTGCAGGTGCAGACGAAAGCAGAAGATGGGATAAAAACAAATCTGAGGAAGATAAACATAATCAGAATAAATATCAAAATAATAGAGAGATACTGGTGGAAAGAAAGAAACTTAGAATTTGGTTTTTAAATCAGAATTCATATATGCCAGAAGACGGCCCGCATATCAGGCACTATGCCTTGAGTAAATACCTTGCTCGTGATGGTTATGAGCCATATGTGTTTGCAGCTAATGAACTTCACCATAACGGAAGACGGATAGATACAGGCAATGCGGATTATGTCGAGAGAATATCTGAAGGTGTCCATTTCTATTATATAAAGACAACGCATTATGAAAAGAACAATTACCGACGAGGCCTGAATATCCTGTCTTATTACAGAAACATCTTCAAGGTTACAAAGGAGATAGCTGACAAATACGGCCCGCCCGATGTGATATACGCCTCCAGCATGTATCCAACCGCATTGGTTGCCGGTATCAAGCTGGCAAAGAAGTATGGCGTGAAATGTATCTGTGAACACCGGGATATAATCCCGGATGGCTTCATAACAAAGGGGACATTCAAGGAAAACGGACTCATCGCAAAGGCAGCACGGCTCTTTATGAAAGGAACCTATGAGAAAGCCGATGCGATTGTTTTCACTATGGAGGGCGGTCCACAGTATCTAATCGATCAAAAACTGGACACAGGTCATGGTGGCAAGGTCGATATGTCGAGAGTTTTTTACATCAATAATGGTGTAGACCTGGAACAGAGTAGAAGTGACGCAAGGATCCATGTGCTTGAGGATACTGATTTAGACAATCCGGATGTTTTCAAAGTGGTCTATCTGGGGGCAATTCGATTCTTAAATAAGATGCCATTATTTGTGGATGCGGCCAGAGAGCTCAAGAAAAAGGGCAGAGATGACATCAAAATCCTTATGTGGGGGACTGGAACCAAACTTGACAAAATGCGGGAGCAGCTCATAACGGAAGGCTTGGACAACATCGTCCTAAAGGGTTATGTCGATAAGAAGTTCATTCCGGGAATTGCAAAGAGAGCTGATCTTTTTATCGGCACAGGGAACAGCAGCATCATGAAATACGGAATGTCTTTCAATAAGCTTTTTGATTATCTAGCAGCCGGAAAGCCCATCATTCTTCCGTTCAAGGTTGGAAATTCCATAGTAGAAGGGAATCAGGCAGGCGTTGAAATGGAAGACGCCGATGGGAAAAGTCTGGCAGCGGAAATCCTAAAGTTTGCGGATATGGACAAATTCGAGTACGAAGGTTATTGCACCCGCAGCAGTTCTCTTGCTGAAGTGTTCAGTTATGAAAAATTGACTGGACAAGTAGAAGATGTTCTTTCACAACTAAGCGTGTGAGGAACACATCAATATCACCAGTTACTGTTTTGCACAAATCAATGTGCAGACTTTATTGGAAATAGAATCCACACAATTATCGAAGGAGAAAACACACAATGATCCCAGCAATGAATGTGACCCGTCAGTATGCCTCTATCCAGGAAGAATTAGATAAGGCAGCACTGGAAGTTCTGCATGGTGGCCAATATATTCTCGGCAAGACTGTAGAAGATTTTGAGAAGACCTTTGCATCCTATTGTGACACAAAGTACGCAGTAGGTGTGGGCAATGGGTCAGATGCTCTGGTGATGGCACTCAAGGCGTGCGGTGTTAAGTCCGGAGATGAAGTTATTACCACAGCCATGAGCTTCAGCGCAACGGCCGAGGCTATCACTTCTGTCGGAGCAACACCTGTGTTCGTAGACTGCACCAGAGATACTTACGCAATCGATCCTGAGGAGATCAGGAAGAATGTAACGGAAAAGACCAAAGCCATCATACCGGTTCACCTCTATGGTCAGTGCGCTGATATGGATGCGATTAACTCCATTGCTAGAGCGCATGGCTTGAAGGTTATTGAAGACTGCGCACAGGCAGCTGGCGCAACCTACAAAGAGAAAAAGGCTGGTAGCCTCGGCGATGTAGGATGTGTTTCTTTTTTCCCGACTAAGAACCTGGGATGCGCAGGAGATGGAGGCGCAATCGTCACAAACGATGAGGCTATCTACAGACAGTGCAGAGCATTCCGCGCTCATGGAAGCGGACTTGACGGTCTGTTCACATACGGTATGCAGAACGGTATTGAAGTATCGGAAGTAGACATGGACTTTAACGGGAATCTGCCCAAGTACTTCAACTTTGTAACTGGGTACAACTCCAGACTGGATGCTTTGCAGGCGGCTATCCTTTCTGTAAAGCTTCCATACTTGGATGGGTGGAATGACCGCCGGAGAGAGATTGCCAAGCAGTACAACGAACGGATTACGAATCCCGCCATTACCAAGCCGGTTATCGCAGAGGGGAACACACATATCTATTATGTGTACGCCATTACGACGGAAAAGCGCGATGAGTTGAGGAACTATCTGAAGGAGAATGAGATCACCAGCGGAGTTTATTTCCCGGTTCCCTTCCATCTGCAGGTTGTTTACAAGGGACTGGGTTATAAGAAGGGTGATATGCCTAACGCTGAGTTTGTGGGCGACCATTCTATGGTGCTTCCTATGTTCCCGGAACTCACACAGGAAGAGATTGATAAAGTCATCGAGGTAGTAAACAAGTGGGAAGCATGATAAAGATCCATGAATCCGCCAGCGTGGATTCAGGAGCAAAAATCGGACAGGGCACTTCGATATGGCAGAACTGTATCATCCAGGATGATGTGGTAATCGGAGATAACTGTAATATCGGCGCAAATGTTTTCATCGAGAAAGGTGTTCGGATTGGAAATGGCGTGAGGATCAAAAACAACATCGCAATCTATAGTGGTGCAGTTATTGAAGACGATGTCTTTCTCGGACCAAACTGCGTTTTTACGAATGTAATCAATCCCAGGGCTTTCATCAGCAGAAAACATGAGTTTAAGAGCACGGTAGTAAAAAAAGGAGCCACCATTGGAGCAAATGCAACGCTCATTTGCGGGCATACCATCGGACGCTACGCGATGGTTGGTGCTGGGTCGGTTATTTCCCGTGATGTAGATGATTATGCCCTTGTTGTAGGCAATCCCGGCAGAGTACACGGCTATGTTTGTGAGTGCGGCTGTCGGCTAAATGACCAGTATATTTGCACTCAGTGCGGAAAGGAATACCAGATGATAGACAACAATTTAACCAACCGGGGGGGGACTACCTAAGTAGTATTCAGTGCCTGTTCTCCGAAAGGAGGGCGGCATAATGCAGTTTGATGTCTGTAAAATAGTCCCAGCGAAGCACTTTTTTATCGATGACGCATCCTACATAGGCGCTCCCAAGTCGAATACAGCAATGTATATCACAAAGAAGGTGGAACGCCTTCTGGGAGCTTTAGAGTCCGTTGCTGAGTGCCTGATCTTTGCGGAAAGCAATATCGACGTTCCCACAGAAATTATAGAAAAGAATGCAGTTGTACTTGCAGCGAACCCACAGCTTGACTATGCTCGTTTTGCAGCACAGTTTGTGGCAGAAAGGTTTGCAGCCGAGAAGAAACTAAAATTCAGGCAGACTGAGGAAGGTTACTTCATAAGCGAGGACTGCGATATCGGAGAGAGTGCATACATTGAGCCTGGCTGTGTTATTGGTCCTGATGTTCAGATCGGAAAGAATGCCGTCATTCTTGCTGGGAGTGTAATCAGAAGATCTACTATCGGAGATAATTTCTATGCCAATGAGCATGCTGTTGTTGGAGCGAACCGCTACACAATGGCAGACGATGAGAACTGTGATAAACTTCGCATCCCCACGCTTGGCAGAGTGATTATCGGGAATAATGTTTAAATCGGTGCTCATGACAATGTTTCCTGTGGCTCAAGCGGCAATATCGTTATTGAGGATAATGTCAAAATTGATGCGCTTGTGTATATTGGGCATGACGTCCATCTACACAGAAATGTCGATATTACCGCTGGCGGAATCATTGGTGGGTTAGATAAGCTCGGCGAACACTCCTATGTGGGCATTAATGCGGTACTTCGCAACCGTATTACTGTAGGAGCTAATGCTATTATCGGTATGGGTTCTACCGTGACTAAGTCGGTCGAAGCTGGCATTACGGTCGCGGGTAATCCTGCCAGATTATTTGAAAAGAAAAAGTAGGCGCCTATGAGAAAAGTATTCATTATTGGCGCTAACCGGACACCCATAGCGAAGATGGGTGGAGCCTTAGCCTCTGTTTCGGAAGTGGAGCTTGGAGCTACTGTAATAAAGGAGGCGGTGCGGAGATCAGGGATACCTGCAGAGCAGGTTGATCACGTCTATATGGGATGCGTGATACAGGCAGGACTGGGACAGAATGTTGCGCGGCAGGCTGCAATCAAAGCTGGACTTCCGGTAACTACAACTGCTCAGACTGTGAATATCGTATGCGGATCGGGGCTTGATGCAGTTAATTCAGCTGCGAGAATGATCCAAGCAGGTGATGCGGAGATTGTTATAGCAGGCGGTATGGAGAGCATGTCGAACGCTCCTTTTGCCATGATGAAGGACCGTTATGGCTATAAGATGGGTAGTCCGATGGTGAGCACTCCTCTGGTTGACACTATGGTTAACGATGCCCTTTGGGATGCTGTAAACAACTACCATATGGGTATTACGGCTGAAAATGTCGCAGAACAGTGGGGAATCACACGGACTGAGTTGGATGAGTTTGCAGTAGCAAGCCAAGACAAAGCATCTGCTGCCATTGCAGAAGGCAGATTTAAGGAAGAGATTGTTCCTATAACAATCAAAGGGCGTAAAGGAGATACCTTCGTTGATACAGACGAAAGGCCGCGCCCCGGCACAACGGTTGAAGTTCTTGTGAGACTGAAGCCCGCCTTTAAACCGGATGGAATAGTCACGGCAGGAAATAGCTCTGGGATCAACGATGGCGCTGCGGCAGTGATTCTTGTATCAGAAGAGAAGCTAAGAGAACTGGGGCTTCATCCGCAGGCAGAGTGGCTTGGCGGCGCTCTTGGCAGAGTTGATCCTTCATCATGGGAATAGGCCCTGTAGAAAGCACAAGGAAGTTGCTGGCTAAGCTTGACATGAATATAGATGACGTTGATGTTGTTGAGGGAAACGAAGCCTTTGCAGCACAGTCTATAGCTGTCAGGAGGGAACTTGGGGTTCCTGAAGAAAAACTGAGTATTAATGGCGGGGCGATTGCACTGGGGCATCCTGTAGGGGCTTCTGGCTGTAGGATTCTTGTAACCCTTGTTCATATTCTGAAGTGGAAAAAGAAAGACATTGGTTTAGCGATGCTTTGTATTGGCGGTGGTATGGGCTGCTCAACTATTCTGCGGAGGTGCGATGAATGAAGGTTGCAATTATCGGTACAGGGACGCTGGGTCCTTCTATAGCACAGGTTTTCTCTCAGTGCGAACAGGTTGAAAAGATATTCCTTTGCAAGGGGCGTGAGTACTCCAGAAGCAATGGGAAGGACAAAATCACGAAGGCTTTTGAAAAACTCGTTGCTAAAGAGAATATTTCAAGAGAACAGGCGGATCTTTATCTGGAAAAATTGAGCCTGGTTCAAATGAACTGGCAACTCATGCTGATTTACTTGTTGAAGCCGTTTCGGAAAACATAGAAATCAAAAGGGAAGTTTTCCGGGAACTGGACAGGATCTGTGATGAAAAATGTGTATTTGCTACGAACACTTCATCCCTGCCTATTCAGGCTATCGGAGAAGATTTATCCAGACCATTGATAGGCATGCACTTCTTCAATCCGACCCCTGTGATGAAACTCGTTGAAGTAATCGAGACAGAGAAGACACCACAGGACATGGTCGAGTTCGTAATGCAGGTAGCAAGAGACATCGGAAAGACCACGGTTGAGGTCAGGGAAGCACCAGGGTTTGTCGTAAACAGTGTGTTAATCCCAATGATTGACGAGGCTATTAGTATCTATGCGGAAGGTGTGGCATCTGTGGAAGATATTGATACCGCAATGAAGCTTGGGGCAAATCATCCCATGGGGCCCCTTGCGTTGGGGGATTTAATAGGTCTTGATGTTGTCCTTGCTATTCTGAATGTGATGCTTAAGGAGACAGGTGACAACAGATATCTTCCTCAGCCGATGCTGAAGAAGATGGTAAGGGAACGCAAGCTCGGTCGAAAGACCGGCGAAGGTTTTTACAAATATCAATAGGAGTAACAGTAAATGAAATATGCACTGATTGGATGTGGAAGAATCTCACCGAACCATGTTATGGCGGCAAAGAATAACGGTCTGGAGATTGTTGCCGTTTGTGACATTGTCCGTGCGAACGCTGAAGATAAGATACTAAAGTTTGACCTGGACCCGAACAAGGTAAAGGTCTACGAGGATTATAGGGAACTGCTGGAAGTCGAAAAGCCGGAGCTCGTTGCTATTGCCACCGAATCCGGGAAGCATGCCGCCATTGCGCTGGATTGCATCGCTGCCGGATGCCATGTGATCATCGAGAAGCCGATTGCATTGTCCCTTGCTGACGCGGACGCCATTATTAAGGCTGGGCATGAGAAGGGCGTTATTGTTTGTGCAAACCACCAGAATCGCTTCAACAAGAGCATTCAGGAGATCAGAAAGGCTGTCGAGAAGAAGCGTTTCGGCAAACTCCTCTACGGTACTGCCCATATCCGCTGGGCCCGTAATCATGAGTACTATGACCGCGCGGCATGGCGTGGCACATGGGAGCAGGATGGCGGTGCCTTAATGAACCAGTGCATTCATGATATCGATCTGCTCCGCTGGATGATGGGCGATGAGGTTGATACTGTGTATGGAATGACTGACCGCCTGACCCATCCCTATATTGAGGCAGAAGATCTCGGCCTTGCTGTTGTGAAATTTAAGAATGGAAGCTACGGCACCATCGAAGGGACTACTAATGTATTCCCGAAAAACCTGGAGGAAACGCTCTATATCTTCGGTGAGAAGGGAACTGTGAAGGCTGGCGGTGAAGCTGTCAATATCATCGAAGAGTGGAAGTTCTCCGACTACTTTGGTGATGAGGAAACCGTTAAGAAGGAATGCTCGGAGAATCCCCCGAACATTTACGGATTTGGCCACAGCAAACTCTATAAGAACGTTATTGGGGCCATCAGGGGCGAAGAGAAACTGCTTGTGGATGGAGAGGCTGGCAGGCGCGCTCTTGAGCTTGTGCTGGCAATCTACAAATCTGCTGCGGAAGGCAGGCCTGTAAAGCTGCCGTTGGAGAACTGCTCTACCATGGATTTCGTTGGCCGGTTTGATTGAGGAAAATGATTAACACGTACTGGGACGGCAATATTTCGACTGTCCCAGTACATGTTTGAAACGGAAACAGACAAAACATATACTTGCAAAAGTTTAAATATTTCAAATAGTGGAGAACAACATGAACATTCTTCTTGTGACCAGAGGCTACCCACAGGCTCACAATAATAATATGGGAATATTTGAGCGAGATCAGGCCATTGCATTAGTAAAAGCTGGTCACAGGGTTGCGTATGGAGTAGTTGACATCAGATCGATCAGAAGAAAAAGGAAATTTGGATACAATCATTTTACAGATGAAAATGGTATTGAAGTATTTGAGATGAACTGGCCTATTGGCCCAATGCCACGGAATCTGATCGAATACTTTAGGCAGGAAGCTTTAATGTCATTATATCCGCACGTTCTTGAGGATTTCGGAAGACCAGATATTATCCATTCTCATTTCTTAAATTATGGAGTCATTTCAGTAAAGCTTAGCAAAAAAGAGGATATCCCACTGGTTGTGACGGAGCATTCTTCTTATATGAACAAAACATCACTGCCTTGGTGGGTAAAAAAGCGCGCAGTGAAAACATATTCAGCATGTGATTCCGTAATTGCCGTTAGCACACCTTTGGCTACAAATATAAAAAAGGCAACGGGCTTTGATTGTAGGGTTGTACATAATATAGCGAACATTTCAGACAATATAGAAGTATTGAGAAAAAAACCAGAAATTAAGAACATTTTATTTGTTTCTGCGGGCAATTTGCTTCCCGGAAAGGGATTTGACATACTTTTGCGGTCATTTGCTGAAGCAAAATCAAAGGTAAACAATATGAGTCTCCTTATACTCGGAGATGGGCCAGAAAGGAAAAAACTGAAAGCACTGACTTCAGAATTGAATATCAGTGATTGTGTTACTTTTTATGGAAAGTATCGCAAAGAGAACTTACCGGAATTATGCAAAGATGCAAATGCATTTGTTCTAGCTTCCAGGTATGAGACCTTTGGTGTTGTATATATAGAAGCAATGGCAATGGGGCTGCCAGTTATTGCAACGAGGTGCGGCGGACCTGAAGATTTTGTGGATGATAGTAATGGATTTCTTGTAGATGTGGAAGATACCAACGATTTGGCTAGAGCAATAGAAGAAATGTCTGTTAGATGGGAAGAGTTTGATCGGGACAAAATTGCTTCCTTCGCTAAGGAACATTTTTCTCCAGAGGTGATTGCAGCTGATATTTCCGCAGTTTATAGAGATGTCTGGGATAAGAGGAATAGTAGATGAATGTTAATAATCTTTCCTCGTTGGGATTTAGCAAAACAAAAATTCGAATATCAACACTTAAAGATTGGCTATTGATACTAAGCATTTTTGTGGTTTCCTCACATGATTGCCTGGTTAGGTTGTTTCCCGTGTTGCCTTATTCCGCTCTTAGTATGTTGCTTTTTGCAATGTTACTTATATTCGCTGTGGGATTTAAGAATGTAAGTAATCAACGGGCAATAGTCTTTCTTGTCTTTATATATTTTGTGATAGTCTTTTCATATTTGTTGACCTCTGACAATCAAGCTGAGTTCATAAAAACATTATTCTTGCAACCACAAGCAGCAGCTAGATTGTGGGTATTCTTTATTGCGTTTGCGATGATAGAACAACCAGAAAAATGGCACCGTAGATTGCTATGGCTTGCATATATAAGCGTTTTTTTACTGGCAGTTACTGCCTTGACAGGAAGATATTCTGCTGCTGACCGAGTGCTAAACTACGTTGGATTAGGTATTTCCGCTGCTATGTGGGTGCCTATTATTATTCAGAATGCTTTCCTTTCAGAAGGGAAAACTCGCACTCTTCATATATTTGGAACGGCTATTTCCATTGTCTTCGTAGCGGTTTATGGGAATCGCGGAAGCCTTGTAGCGATTCTAGCATATGTCATTTACTGTATTTTGAAATACACCAAAGTCAGACGTAAGTTTTTGATCATCTTTCTTCTATGCATATTTGGATGGATTATATATACTTACCAGACTGCAATAATCGCATTTATTGCCAATCAGGTATCTCGGTTCGGGATTTATAGCAGAAATCTTACTTTATATCTTAATGGAAACATTACTTACACAACACACAGAGCGGATGAAATCTGGGTACGTGTATTTGATGCCATAAAAGAACGACCTGCTTTTGGATATGGTCTTTGTTATGATAGGGTCCTTAACGACGCGATAAATGTATATGCTCATAATCTAGTGTTGGAACTGTTTTTGTCATTTGGCGTACCAATTGGTGGCTTATTACTATTATTGCATCTATTAATTGGCGGAAAGACAGCCTTTGGATATATGGAAGATGATTGGGAAAGACTCTTTTCTCCTTTCTGGGTTACAGCTACAGTATTGCTAATGTTTAACAACTCACTTTGCCAACTAGGTTTCTTTTGGATTCCCTATGGTGTCTATTTTGCTTATCTAAAAAGCAGAAAGCTGAAGCATTTAAAGAAAATAAAGGATTGAGCTATGAGAATTCTGATAATTGGTCCATATGCACCGCATGGACAGGTCGGTGCGATTCGGTTGATTAGTTTGAGCCGTTATTTAATCGAGAAAAAGCATAAAGTAACTGTTCTTTGCTTGTCAAAGAAAACCTTACTTGAAATGGATCCGAATGGTCTGAGTGCTTCGGTGCCGGAAGGTGTGATTGTCATACCATATGATGTGACACTGGTAAGTGACAGTCTCATGAAAAAGAATATGATTAATCAGAAAGAGTGCTGTACTGCACTTAAGGAACTTCTGAAGCATGAGATATTTGATGTTGCTTTGATTAGCGGAGGACCGTTTTATCAGTTTAAAGCCTCAGAAATATTAAGGAAGA
Organism: uncultured Faecalibacterium sp.; assembly: GCA_964599695.1. GTDB lineage: Bacteria > Bacillota > Clostridia > Oscillospirales > Ruminococcaceae > RUG11783. Next base: position 70,560 of record CAZRGP010000001.1, on the reverse strand, counting down.
ATCATATTCCGTTTATTGTTGATTATAGAGATTTACACTTATCTAGTCCTGAAAAACGTAAGAGAAACAAGATTTCCGAGACTATAAAGTTCTGGCTGTCTTACCCCGCTCGTTTCTCACAAGAGTTTAACTGCATACGCAAAGCTGACGCGATAACAGTTGTAGCACCTGAAATGAGAGAAAATTTAAGCAACTACTTTCATGTCAAAAAAGGAAAAATTCATGTTGCATATAATGGGTATGATGATGCAGCGCTTAAGTCATTAGAGATCCAAGAAAGCTCCTGCGATATTTTTACTATCGGTTATTTTGGCAAGCTGATGTACTACAATCAGGATCTTACATCTATGTTGTTCGAGGCTATAGATAGGATTAACGAAAAAGGACTTAAAGTTCGACTGCTTCATATAGGGCCGAATAATCCTGAAATATATACACATTTTAAAAAACATGATCTTGATGGCGAAAAATGGTATGAATGTGTAGGACAGATGGAGTATCGGAAAGGTATAGAACTATTGTCAGCATGTAATGCTTGTGCTCTGGAGTACGCATATCCCGAAGGACCTGGAACTAAGGTGTTTGATTATATCTATTTGAATAAACCTATTATTGCTGTTTTAAAGCCAGGAATTTCACTGGAAAAGCTATTGTTCAGATTCCCTAACAGCTTTATTTGCCACAAGCCTGAAGATGTTGATGCAGCTTTAGGTTCACTATTATCTGGAAACATCACAAAATTGATTGATACACCCGATGCAGAGACTATCATCGATGAGTATTCCCGCGGAAAGCAAAACAAGCGATTTGAGGAGCTTATGGAGAATCTCGTAATGAGGAGGTAAACGTATATCATGGCAAATAAGCAAATATCACTAAAAGGAGAGGCATCGTTACTTACAGTTAGTAAAATAGTGAATCTTCTTATAACGATGGCGACATCGATGTTGTTGTCAAGATTCAGGTCACTCGAAGAGTATGGAACTTTTTCTGAATTGTCATTGGTGCTGAATCTATTAACAACATTCTGTTTATTGGGCATTCCGAATGCTATTAATTATTTTCTACCCCGAGTAGACAATGATAAAGAAAGAGAAAAATTTTTAAACACGTTTTTTAGCTTAAATACCATTCTTTCCATAGTTGCGGGTATCGTAATGGCTGCAGCGATGCCAATAATGGTATGGTATTTCAAAAACCAAGGGATATATGGATTTTACTATTTTGCAATCATAATGCCTTGGGCGAAGATAACTATTCAGGAAAGAGCAAATCTTTTGGTTGCTTCACATAAGACTAAGACCCTAATAGCCCATACTATTTTAAATAGTATATTTCTTTTGGGAATTATTCTGTTTACACAGCTGATACATCAGAATTTCCAGTTTTATATGTATCTTTATGTAGGGGTGGAAGTATTATTCGGTATTTTGGTCTATTGGGAAGTTGCAAAAATATCTGGGAAACTTCGTTTTCATATTGATAGAACTCTATGCAAACAAATACTTGAATTGTCTGTACCTATCGGTCTTTCTGACATGGTGAGTACCATCTCCAGAGAAGTCGATAAGTTAATGATCGGCGGCTTTTTGGATACAGAGTCCTTCGCAATATATACAAATGCAGCACGGGAAATTTCTCTGACAGTTATTTCCACATCATTTATTGCGGTATTAATGCCTAAGCTTTCAAGGATGGTAAAGGAGAAACGAATAGACGAAGCTGTTGAGGCTTGGAAGGATACCACTTCTTTTACTTATATTTTCATGTGCTTTGGCGTAGCTGCGCTTATAACATTTGCCCCGCAAGTCATGACAATATTGTATTCAGCAAAGTTCCTGCCTGGAACAGGTGTCTTTAGAATTTATGCACTAATTCTTTTATGGCGAACAGCATATTTTGGCACCATGCTTAGCCTTCATGGAGAAACAAAGAAGATTCTTTTATGCTCCATTTCCTCAATGCTACTAAATGTTGTATTGAACTATGTATTGTATAAATTAATGGGATTTACCGGACCTGCCTGGAGCACATTCCTATCGATTGGAATTGTAAATATCCTTCAGCTGAAGTTCTCAGCAAGAATCACAGGTATTCCAGTTTCAAGGCTTTTTCCTTGGTTTGACCTATTGAAAATAACGTGTGTAAATGCCGTATGCGGTATTGTAATCTTTCTCGGAATGAAGACATTCTCAATAGGAACTGATGTTAGAGGTTGCATTATTGCAGTTGTTATAGGCGTCGCATGGATGGCTCTGTATTTGGGTGTAATAATGCGCAAACGAATAAAGCGACAGTGGCGTAATAACTGATTGATAAACAATAGGGAGGAAAAGATAATGAAAATTACAGTTGCAGGCGTTGGATACGTTGGTTTGTCTCTTGCTGTTCTTCTTGCGCAAAAACACGAAGTTACAGCGATTACAACGCCAGAAGCGAAAGCGGAAAAACTGATTGGGTGGGTGTCCCCTATCCAGGATGATGAGATTGAACGGTTTTTAAGGAAGCAAGAGAAGGTCAGCGGAAGCTCAACCTGACCACGACGAGAGATAAAGAGGCCGCTTATAAGAGAGCCGAGCTCGTTCGTTATCATAGCTACGCCTACAAACTATGATGATGAACATCATTTCTTCGATACGAGAGCCGTTGAGGACGCTATTGAGTGGACGTTGAAGGTTAATCCGAAAGTTCTGATGGTCATCAAGTCTACTATCCCTGTGGGTTATACGGAATCTGTTAAAGCCAAATATGGTGTCAAAAATATCATCTTCAGCCCGGAGCTCTTGAGAGAGTCAAAGGCCCTCTACGACAATCTCCACCCAAGTCGGATTGTGGTCGGCGCAGAAGATGAGCAGAAGACTGAAGCCGAGATGTTTGCAAATCTCCTGCTGGAAGGGGCCAGAACAGAAGAGGCCAGAGCAGGTCAAGAAACACAAAACATTCCGATTCTCATTGCGCACCCAATAGAAGCTGAGGCGATCAAATTGTTTGCGAATACTTACTTCGCAGTGCGTGTCAGCTGTTTCAATGAACTCGATACCTATGCACAGACCAAGGGCTTAGACACGCAGATGATAATCGACGGCGTGTGCATGGATCCGCGAATCGGTGGACATTACAATAATCCTTCCTTCGGTTACGGTGGCTACTGCCTTCCCAAAGATACAAAACAGCTCCTTGCCAACTACAAAGATGTACCGCAGACGATGATAGGAGCCGTTGTGGAGAGCAATACAGTTCGGAAAGACTATATCGCGGATCAGGTTTTGAAACGGAATCCGAAGATTGTCGGGGTTTATCGCCTTACCATGAAGAGTAATAGCGACAATTTCCGTGCTTCTGCTATCCAAGGGGTCATGAAGCGAATTAAGGCAAAGGGAATCCCTGTTATCATTTACGAGCCGACATTGGAAGATGGCAGCACATTCTTTAATTCTGTGGTTGTCAACGACCTTGAGAAACTCAAGACTCAGAGCGATGTCATCGTTGCAAACCGATTTGATGATGCGATACTTGGGGATGTTGCGGATAAGGTTTTACACAAGAGATTTATTTAAAAGAGACTAATGCTTTGCCGGTTAATTACCGGAAAATGTCGCCGTGTGGATGCGGCGGGGTGTTTTGAAACACCTGGAAAAGGAAGAGGGGAAATAATGAACATTGCAGTAGCAGGAACAGGTTATGTAGGGTTAAGTTTGGCTGTGTTGCTTAGCCAAAATAATCATGTAACAGCGGTTGATATTATTCCAGAGAAGGTAGAGAAAATCAATCGCTGGGAAAGTCCGATCCAAGACGAGTATATTGAGAAATATATGCAGGAGGCCAAGAACGGAGAAAGGAATCTGGACCTTATAGCAACGACAGACGGTCAATCAGCATATCAGGACGCAGAATATGTGATCATAGCTGCTCCAACAAATTACGATTCAAAGAAAAACTTCTTTGACACATCAGCTGTTGAATCTGTAATCCGGCTTGTAATGGAGAGCAATCCATCAGCTGTGATGGTCATCAAATCCACTATTCCTGTTGGTTATACTGAAAGTGTTCGTAAAAAGTTCAATACAGATCGTATTCTTTTTAGTCCAGAGTTTTTAAGAGAGAGCAAGGCTCTCTACGATAACCTCTATCCAAGCAGAATCATCGTCGGTTGTGATGAAGGGACAAGAAAAGTAGCAGAGACTTTTGCTGGCATGCTTAAAGAAGGCGCAGAGAAGGAAAATATAGAAGTTTTATTTATGGGTTTTACGGAAGCGGAGGCAGTGAAGCTTTTCGCCAATACATACCTTGCTCTTCGGGTTTCCTACTTCAATGAGCTGGACACTTATGCTGAGATGAAAGGCTTAAGCACAGAGGACATTATACGAGGCGTCTGCCTTGATCCGCGTATTGGGACACATTACAATAATCCTTCCTTTGGATATGGTGGTTACTGCCTTCCCAAAGATACAAAACAATTGCTGGCAAACTTCGCAGATGTTCCGGAGGATTTGATTAAGGCGATTGTGGACTCTAACAGAACACGTAAGGAGTTTGTAGCGCATCAGGTTTTGACAAAAGCAGGATATTACGGATATGCATCGGATTACAATTATGATGCATCCATGGAACGAGAAGTCACGGTTGGAGTTTACAGGTTAACCATGAAAGCAAATAGCGATAATTTCAGGCATTCCTCCATCCAAGGTGTTATGAAGCGGATCAAGGCGAAAGGCGCTACGGTTATTATTTATGAACCAACCCTTGAAAATGGTACGACATTCTTCGGGAGCAAAGTCATTAACGATCTTGAGGAGTTCAAGCGACGGAGTGATTCCATCATCGCCAATCGTTATGATTCTTGTTTGGATGATGTCCAGGACAAAGTGTATACGAGAGACTTGTTCAGGAGGGACTAAGGCATGGAGGAGAAATCAGAATGTATAAACAGATTATTATAGATGTCCTTGTACAGAACGGGCATGACATCGAACAGGTCGATTCCCTTTAGGGAATGAAATGATTGCCGATGGTAAGTGACTTCTGGAGATGGATCGGGATGGTGCCTTTGCAGTAACAGTATCCTCAATTGAGGAAGACACAGGAACTTATTCGGACACACATAGACTGCTTGTGTTTCAGAATCCGCTTGATGGCTCTTATGACGAAATAGCAACAACTGTATGCTCGATAATCGTAAAAGCAATGGACGAATTGGGCACGAAAACGATTTGAAAGGATTCGGATATGATACAAAGTAAAAGCGATCTCCGTGAGTATTTGGAGGCAGACAGACTGTCCCTTGGAAGAAAAGAAGTACATCCAAAATTTCAGGATATTATTTGGAAGTATGAAATTGCGCTAAGGAAAAATGAATATTATCACAATGTGGAGGAGGTACTGCATAGGATAATAGGCAAGTATTATGCGTACCGAACATTTTCTTTGGGAACAAAATGTGGGTATTCAATTAGCCGGAATTGCATCGGCAAAGGCCTATCCTTAGCTCATATCGGCCCGGTGGTTATCAGCAGTGCTGCTAGGATTGGAGAGAACTGTCGTATTCATGTAGGTGTGAATATTGGCACAGCGGCCGGAACAACCGGACAGGCACCAACTATTGGTAATAACGTCTATATTGCTCCTGGCGCAAAGCTGTTTGGCCCTATTACGATCGGTAATGGCGTGGCGATTGGAGCGAATGCTGTAGTCAATAAAAGCTTTGAAGAAGACAACATTTCAATTGCAGGTGTACCAGCGAAAGTTATAAGCCATACTGGATCTGAAGGTATGCTGATAAAAGGCTCGGAGATGGTTAAGTGATTTCTTTTAGAGGATTGACAATGAGCAATTATTCACAGCGAATCAACTGGATAGATGTAGCGAAAGCTTTAGGTATTCTGCTGATTGTTCTGTCTCATATATTAGAGAATGGGCTTTTTCGGCAGGCTATATACTGAATTTCTTTCCATCGAATTCGTACTCTTCTAGCTTTATATCTTGAGCACCCAGAGATTCCTCGATAAAATAGTTGTAGAGCATTGCAGATCTCCTTTCGAATGTGTGTAGCAACTTCATTCTACTTGGTTTTCTGTATATGCTCTACTTTTTTGTCTTATTTTCTGTTAGAGCTTTTACGCCGCCCCAACTTTTATTCTAGAACCCATATTTCATTGTCGATCTGGAGGAGAGTATTTTTATAGGAAGGAAAAACACAGTGCAGAGGAAAGGCTGAAGGCCGTAGAAAACTGTTTAAATGACCGAGGCAATTTAATACGGTGCATATGTCGGTGTAATTAGACACTATAAGTCGGAGAAGGTTAGACATAGTTATCGGAGTTAATAATACATACTCATCGGTGCAATTTGGACACTTTAAGAGTGTTTTCTCAGCCACTCTCTCCGGCAAAAGAATGCGGTAAACCCTGGGAGTATGAGGGCAAAGCCCTCATTTTATCTGTTCTTTACATCCTAAATGAAGGTATAAAACCTAGGATTCCGCCAATTATTAAATCCACAAGGTGTCTAATCTGGAGCGACAATGGTGTCCAACTATCTCCGATGTTAGTGTCTAGTTTTTTCCGTTGCAGGTGTCTAAAATCTCCGATCCATATGTCCAAAATGCCGCGACGTATTCAATACGGGAATAGCGACTGCACGAGAAGCGAGAAAGATCCTTAGTATACAGCAGAAAATGTTTTGAACCGGAAGTTCCGTGCAAATGCGCTGAACGAGAAATGGGTAACAGACGTGACGGAGTTTAAATGGTATGAAGGGCTGACTGTACACAAGCTTTATCTAAGTGCCATTCGGGATCTGCGTGACCGACGAATTGTGTCTTATATGTTGAGAGATTCCAACGACAACAAATTGGTCTTTGACACCTTTGATCTGGCGATTGAAAGTTGTCCGGACGCCAAACCCATTTTCCACAGCGAAAGAGGATGCCAATATATCAACAATTTCTTGGTGGACCATGGCATAACCCAGAGCATGTCCCGGGTGGTACACTGTATTGACAACGGCCTATGGAAGGGGTTCTGGGGAATCCTGAAGAGAGTGATGCTACGGAAAACGCTTTATTTCCAGAGAAGGGCTGGTGTGAATGATTGAAGACTATATGGACTATTACAACAACCGAAGTGTGCAGCGAAATCTTGTGGGGGCTGACACCCATGGTAATATATATTCTGAAGACAGCTGTATAACGAAACAAGAGCACCCGCTCGGATGCTCTTGCAAGAACAATTTCTTATATTGTTTTACTGTCTGCTTGATGGGAAGCTCACCAGAAAAAACTCATTGTTGTGCTATTTAAGTACCAACTTTTATCTTTGAGTCATTGATGTTCCCATGGCGTTTTGGTTTATTTGGTATTTTAATTTCTTTTTAGTTGGGATTATTGTCAATTAGCGTTTATCACTTTCCAAAATGGAATAACCATTTTGTCTTGGAGGCTAAAATAGGTATCCCTCTTTTTTCGAGAAGAGTGCGCAAACAGATGATTATTTCCTTTTGGTTCGGAAAAGCGTTTTTCTCCTTGTCTGGCGTTGCATATTCTTTGTGAAGCTGGTTTAGTTCTTCCGTGGATAAGTAATTTAGAAGAGAAATGCAGAAATGGTCGTCTGCCCAGAAGGACATGAAGGTATATTCTGGAGCATCATCAGGTGTGAAGAGCAATCGCCTTATAGCACGATCAGCAATGATAGATATTTCTTCTTTTGTCAATGTGTTCTGAAGAAGAGATAAATAGGCCTCCAATGTCGAGATGTCTTTTTGGATTTTGGAAAAATAATCGGGATGAATGCTGCTGTTGTTGTAGTCATCGGCACCGAGAAAGATTTTTTTGACTGTATTGTTTAGGCCCTTTTTTCTTGTTCTAATTAATAACTCTTCGGCATCTTTTATATATTTTTCTTGTGTAATCACGATGGCAGCCACTGAGCGAATGACCTCAATAAGAGGGTCTTCGGTTGCAAAATCGAGGCTATCACTCAGGATCATATTCACCTTGTCATAGTCATAATTGCAAAAGTAACGGAACAATTCGTCATGAAGTTCCGTTACTTTTTTTGATGCATATTCTTTGATTGTTTCAGAGCTGAAATGGGCGCCGCAATAGGGGCAGAAGATATCGCATAAATCTTCCGGCAAATAAATGCTTTTACCACAGTTCGGACATAAATAATTCATTACAGTTACTTGTTTCCTAAAACGCGAAAAGGATAAGGAGATATTGTTAGTCCAGTTTTATATGGAAATATGGTTCAATGGAGATCTTCATTTGTGAAAAGATTTTTTTTACTTTATCGATCTCCGTTTGCGCAGCGTCATCCGAAAATCCCGTAGAGCGGCAGAAGGCGAGTAACAGGTAATCATTGATCTGTTCTTCTGTACAGTTCAAACGGCCGGAGAAGAACATGTAATGCACGGAAAGAAGCATGCCATGGTATGCCGTAGCGAGGAGTGGGATCTGATCATAACTGCGATCTAGATTAAAAAGACGGGCCCGGTCAGCATCCCGATATGTCTTTTCAAAATTTTCCACGAAGCAGTGGCGTAGACCGGAATTCAGGTAATCGATGTAAACCTTTCTCGCTTGAGGATCCCTGCGGTAAAGCTCAAACTGGAGCATCATTGAGATCTGGGAAATATTGAAAATATCATACTGATATCCATGGGAGTAGAACCAGTCACCAATGACTGAGTCTATTTCGAGGGAGTATTTTCTGACGAGGTCTGCAAGTATGCTTTCCTTGCTGTCGTAGTAATACCGGATCAGCGATGTGGTTGTGTTACAGGCTTCAGCAATCTGTTTTAAAGTTGTTTTCTCCACTCCGAAATCATAAAAGACGGAGCGGGACGAGTTTACGATACAATCCTTATCCATAAAGATTCCTCTGAAAATAAACTGTTAGTAGTAAGTGCAAAAGATGTTGCTATAATTCAAACAAATTTGAACTCTCTTGTTCTTAAAGGCTATTTTAGAGAATAACGCGCTTAAAAGCAAACAAAATATATACGAAACAGGATGATACGGTTCCCTGGACAGAGACAGCAACAGTACATCACTGAATAGGAGAAAACATCCGTTCGATATGTATTGTATGGGCAATCACTCAGAATATAAAAGAGAAAAATGAAATAAGCAACTATCGTTTTAGATGTACTGTTGCTGGCAGCCAGGAAGGCATTAACCTCCCTGAGACTATGATAAACGAGAGGTGACAAAATGGAAACAAAAATATTTGTATTAATACAAAAAATGTAATACTTAACAAAAACAGACTATAAAATTTGTACAAAAATTGAATTGAAGAAATTATAATTTTAGATAAACTAAAAGTAGAGATGTTTCAAGAAAGGAGGTTATAGAGTGAGATACAAGAGATTTGGTAAGAGTGGTTTGTGCGTTAGCGAACTGTCTGTAGGCACTTACGGGGTAGGCAATGCTGCGTGGGGCTTGGTCGAGGAGAAGGAATATATCAAGGCAATCGAAAAGATGATCGACCTCGGAGCCAACCATCTTGATACAGCAATCAATTACGGGCAAGGTGCTTCGGAGACGATCATAGGGAAATTTATCCGTGAGTACAGAGACAAAGTGTATGTCACTTCCAAAGGCTGTTTTCGGTTGGACGAAAGCGGCAAGCAGATCCGTGACGCCGGATATGAGAATATGATCAGAAGTTGCGATATATCTTTGAAAAGATTGGGTATCGATTATCTGGACTTCTATCTTGTTCACCAACCGGATCCCACACATCCCATTGAAGAGACGATGAGAGCGCTCAATGATCTGAAGAAAGCGGGAAAGACCAGATTCATCGGCGTGTCCAACTATACTCTGGATATGCTCAAGGAAGCACAGAAATACGCGGATATCGCGGTTGTTCAGAACCAGTTTTCCATGATATCGCGCTCAAATCAGGAATTGTTTGAATACTGCCGCGACAATGATATCGCTGTAATGACACACGGTTCGCTTGGAGCGGGTATCTTGACCGGAAAGATTCGAGAACTGCCCAACTATGGACCTAATGATGCCAGAACATTTGCATATGATTATTTCGTAGAACCGAAGTTCTCCCAGATCATGAAGCTTGTCTCGGTGATGGATGAGGTCTCTGCGAATCATGGTGGCTGCCCGTTATCGCAGATAGCGATCAATTGGTTGACACAAAAAGACTACGTGTCGACCGCATTAGTAGGGGTCACGTATGAGCGCCACTCTGAGGAGAACTGCGCCGGAATGGACTGGGTTCTTTCCGAAGAAGAGATGAATAAATTGGATGAAGCTATAACTGCCTATGGTCTGTGATCAGGCAGTTATTCTGTTTAGGAGGAAAATGCGATGTTAGTACCAATGAAAGAGATCCTGGATAAGGCTGTTGAAAAAAACTGTGCGGTTCCAGCTTTGTGGGGAGGAGACTTGATCACCAGTGAAGCTGCCCTAATGCAGGCAGAAGAAATGAAGGTTCCGCTTATTTTTCTTGTCCATCCTGCAGGATGCAAGATGATGGGAAGTCCGGTCACTTATTTCCGGTATTTGAGTGATATGTGTCGGTCTGTTAGTGTACCCGTAACAATGATCCTCGACCATGGAAGAAGCTATAAACAGGCATGTGAGTTTATGAGTTACGGTGTTCCCAGCCTTATGTTTGATGGATCGACTCTGCCTTTTGAGGAAAACGTTGCTGCCACCAAAGAAATTGTGAAGATGGCTCATAATGCAGGTATCAGCGTGGAAGGCGAGATCGGTCACGTAGGAAGTATGGCTGAGTCGAAGACAGAGGGTGATGGTGGATCCTCCATCTATACACAGCCGGATGAAGCGGTTGCTTTTGCAGAACAGACTGGGGTCGATGCGCTGGCAATATCGATTGGTACAATGCACGGAATCTATGATTTTTCACCCAAACTCCAGATTGACTTGTTGAAAAAGATCCGAGCATCCGTAGGTAAATTACCTCTTGTAATGCACGGAGGATCCGGTTTGCCGGATGACCAATTCAGGCTGGCAGTTAAGAACGGAATCAATAAGGTCAATTATGTGACGTATATGCAGAATGCTGCTTGCTCAAAGATTAAAGATGCAGTGATCGAAAAGATCGATGTAGGTAAGGGCAAGTTCAGCCTTAACGGAGCGATTGAGGTAGCAGAAGCATCCATCAGGGAAGAAGCAAAGCACCTCTTCGAGCTCTATGACACCGTTTTATTAAGCTCTAAGGATTGAGCTAATAATAGTTTTTTAAAATTAACAAGGAGGAAGAAATGAAAAGGTTATTGTCACTGATTTTGGTACTCGCTCTTTCATTCTGTCTGGTAGCATGCGGAGAGCAGAGTGAACCGACACCAGCGCCGTCAAATACAGATACGACGCCTTCGTCTCAAGGCGGGTCGACCACTCCTGTGGTTTCAGGAGACACTTGGGATGAATATGGACATCCCGTAGTAAAAGACGCCCTTAAAGTTGGATATATGGTACAGAGTTCCAACTCTGAGGCAACCCAGCGCTCGCTGCAGCAGGCTGAAGTCGAGTGCGCACACAGAGGTTGGGAATTGATCGAAGTAGTTTATGAAGAGGATAACAACTTCAGAGACAGTTTCCAGAACCTTGTAAACCAGGGAGTCGATGCAATCATCATTGGTTCCGGTTCTTCTCAGGAAGCGAAGATAGACTTGTTTGTTTCCGCGAGAAAACAGGGCATAGGTGTATATTGCAATGACAACCAGGTCGTTGATGGAATCATTTCCAACTGCACTCAGTCCAATGGTGTAGCAGGTATGCTTCTTTTCTACAAGATCGGCGAAGACTATGGATGGGATATGAACATCTGCGTCGTGGAAGGCAGACAGCAGCAGCTGATGATCGAGCGTGTTGACCCTGTTGTTGCTCTTATTGAAAGCGGCGCTTATCCGAACCTGAAACTTCTCGACAAGGTCGACTATACGACTCTTGGTGAATCCTCAGCAGCGACAGCGACATATAAACTCGCTCAGACCTGGCTGCAGAAGTACGGTGAAGAAATGAACTTCATCTATACCGGTGCAGATACATTCGGAGTAAACTCCGCAGAAGCAATTGCGGCGGCAGGCGATGCTCATGGTGATAAATGGGCTTCCTGTGGTATTGATGGTGGTAACAGGGCGTTCGCATATCTGAGGAACGATACACCTTTCCACTACTCATATTGCCAGCCTTTCGAGCTCTACACCCACAACGTGTTTGAGATCATGAACGCGATTCAGGTTGAGGGGCTGAACCCCGGTGATGCCGGATGCCCCATCAGCAGAATCGGTGAGACGGTTACTGCAACAGGATTCGTTTGCACAAAGGCTGATACACCTCCGATTGGAACGAACATCCATACAATTTTCGATTACTATGATGCTTCCAATAAGGATGCCTGGTACAACTGGACAGACGGCCCTGGTCCCTATGTTGTTCAGGAGTGGGTCAAGACGAGCTGATTTCATTGGAATCGGACAGAAGACGTTCATCAATAGAGAAAAGAATGGGGATAGCAATATCCCCATTCGGTTAATAGAGGTTTAAGATGTCAGAGAAAATACTTGAACTGAAAGGAATTACAAAACGTTTTCCTGGCGTAATTGCAAATGATCATGTGAACTTTTCTGTAGCGCCAAAGCAGATCGTTTCTATTATAGGAGAGAATGGTGCTGGAAAAAGTACCCTGTGTAAAATGCTCACCGGTATGTATCAACCGGATGAAGGCCAGATTCTGATCGAAGGAAATGAAGTGCATTTCCACAGTGTGGCTGAGTCGGTCAAGATGGGAATCAGCATGGTATATCAGGAGAGGAATCTTGTTGAGTTACTTACTGGAGCTCAGAACATCGTACTCAATGATGAACCGATGAAAGGCCATTTTATCGATGAGGAAAAGACCAAACAGGAAGCGCAAAGGATCGAGGAACAGCTGAATGTCCGTGTTCCGCTGGATGTGCCTGTAAGCACACTTGGAGCGGGTGAAAAACAGTTGATCGAGATCATGAGGGCAATACATAACGAGCCCAAGATCCTGATTCTGGATGAACCGACAGCTTCATTGGGAGAAGGAGAAATAGAGCCTTTCCTCCAATTTATCATGAGTTTGAAGGAAACGATGGGATTATCCGTGATATTCATTTCTCACAAGATCAATGAGGTTTTTGAGATCTCTGATGAGATAGCGGTCCTTACAGACGGAAAGTTGGTTCTTCAAAGACCGAAGACTGAACTGACACAGGAAGAGTGTATTGCTGCAATGCTTCGCAATGGGGAGCTGCAGCCGGTTAACATCAATTCCATTCCTTTCGAGGAAAGGGAAGAGATGCTGAAGGTTGACGGTCTCAGATATGATCACAAGGATCATGATGTAAAGTTTGAAGTTCGCCGGGGAGAAGTTGTGGGATTCTACGGACTAGTCGGGTCAGGACGTACGGAAGCGTTCCAGTGTCTGTATGGGATCCGCAGATGTGAATCAGAATTTCAACTGAACGGTGAAACGATTAAGGGGAAGATCACACCTTCCAAAATGATTGAAAAAGGCCTGATTCTTACCCCTGAAAACAGAAAGGACGCGGTGTTTAAATCTTTCTCTCTTGTGGAGAACATCAACACTTTGTTCTACAGGGACACGCTTGCCACCAAAGGCATCGGTGTGATCAATGAGAAAAAAGGCAGGGAGTTTGCCAACTCTGTTCTTAAGAAGAATTATGTAAAGTACTCCAGCCCAAATCAGACGATTGGTGAATTGTCTGGTGGAAATATGCAGAAGGTGATTATCGGAAGGTCGATTGAAATTGCCGGATGTAAGTTGTTAGCACTCGATGAGCCAACAACGGGAATGGATGTCGGAGCCAAAAACGAGATCTATATTCATCTTAGGGAACTGGCAGAGAAACAGAATATGGCTGTCGCATTTATATCTTCAGAATTGGAAGAACTGATTATTGCCTGCGACAGGATCTATGTTTTCTCCGGAGGAAACGTAATTGATGATTTCTTCAGAGGGGATGGATTTGACAAGTCCGTCATACTTGAAACTGCTGTCAGAGGTAGAAAACTATGAAGAAGATGACAAAGGAAAAGGGCAAAGAGATATTCGCAAGTTACTTTATGCTCATAGTGCTGGTTCTGACGTTTGTGGTATTCGGAGCTATCAACAAGAATTTTTTCAATGTTACCAATGTCCTGGATATTGTTCGAACAGCTAGCATTGTCGGAATTCTGGGAATGGGAGGTTCCTTCGTCAGCAGCACTGGTGATACCAATTTTGCCGTTGGCACACAGGCGACCCTTGCTGCTGCAATACTTGGTATCTTGATGCAGTATGTTCCCGATCAGCTTTATTGGGTAGCAATCCTGGTGCCGATTTTGCTGTCCGGGCTCTTGGCATGGTGCATGGCCAAACTTGCGATAAAACTGAATATTTCCATTTATTTGACAACACTTACCTTGGAATCTGTGATTACAGGGTTTGCTAGATATCTAACCAACAACCAAGTGTTGTTCTCCTCCAAATGGGGCAAAAACGTAACGCTTCTTGGCCAAACGAACCTGTTTGGAGTGATCCCGGTTCCGGCGATTCTGTTTTTCGTAATTGCGGTATTTGCACATATTTATAAGGAAAAAACAAGAGCAGGAAGATATAACTTTGCTGCTGGTGCTAATGCAATAACAGCGAAACAGGTGGGTATCGATGTAAATAAAGAAAAAGTCAAGGCGATGACAGTCTGCGGATTTTTCTGTGGCTTTGCAGGAGTAATGCTTCTGTCTGTGTTTGATAATGTCAATATGACGATGGGAACTTACTACAAGTTCCCTGGGATTTGTGCCACTGTTCTGAGTGCTGCATTCTGGAAAATCGGAAGGTACAACATCCCGGGTTCCGTCATTTCTGCGATTTTGATTATCGCAATACAAAACGGCGTTATTACCATAGGTGGATCCTTCTACTATAAGGAAATCGTACAGGGTGCGTTGCTTCTCATCGCATTGATCATCGTTGCGGCGATTAGGGAAGACGGTTTGCCGAAGGTATCATTCACCAACGAGTAAAGGAGCTAAAGAGATGAATGCGAACACGAAAAAAAGTATAGGAACATTTTTCTATAAGTATTGGCTGCTTCTCTTTACTGCGCTGGTACTGTTGGGGTTTGGAGCGTTAGCGCCCGCGACACTTGGATTCACAAACCTGTTGAATATCGCCAGCAATGCCTGCCTTACTGCAATTGCGGGAATAGGTGCAACCTGTACGATGTGTACAGGGGACTTCGACTTGTCTACAGGATCGATCCTCACGATGGGGTGTTTCTTGATGGTTTTGTTCGTGAAGGATTTCCACATTAACTATTTCCTGGCAATATTCCTGACTTTGATATGCTGTGCTTTACTGGGGCTCATGAACGCTTTGATACACGTTAAATTACGTGTTCCTGCATTCTGCACCACATTCAGTACACAGTTTATTCTGACAGGTCTGGCGAAGCTTATCTTTAACGGCACTGCTGTCCTAGGCCTTTCCAATGGTACCGTATGGTATTTCACATTCTTAGGACAAACTTATCTTTGGGGTGTTATTCCGATCACGGTAATCATCCTAATCATAGTAAGTGCAGTGATGATCTTCTTTACGGAACATACGAGAAGCGGAAAATATCTCTATGCAGTCGGAGCAAACCCCGAAGCCTGCACTTATCTGGGTATCGATTCCGGTGTCCAGAAATATAAAGGTTATATAATCGGCGGGCTTCTTTGCGGATTGGCCGGAATTATAGACGGTTCTATGATCAATGGATGTGACCCTTCATTGGGGGCTTCGATGATGAACCAGGCTTCTATGGTGGTAATGATTGGAGCAATGTTCAATAAGGTCGGTGTGTTCAACATTCCTGGAACGATCATCGGTGCGTTGTTGATCTCCATTATTACAAACGGATTGGTAATGGTAGGTACGCCTTCCTATGTAAAGGACTGGGTCCTCGGTATACTTCTGTTTGCCTCAATAGGAGTTGTGAACGTCATCAGAAAACGAATAGCAAAATAAAATAGTTTTAATAAAAACATGTTGAAAGGAGTAGGAGAAATGTCTGAGAAAAAAACGATGCGTGGTCTTGTCTTGATGGACAGAACCGGGAGAATGGAACTTCAGGAACTTCCAATCCCTGAGATTGGTGATAATGATGTTCTGATTCAAGTGAAAAGCTGTGGTATTTGTGGTGGCGACTTTAAGCGTTACATAGGAAAAGGCGGATATTATCCATCCAAACCTATGGTAACCGGACATGAGTTCGCAGGAGTAATCGCAAAAGTCGGAAAAAACGTGACAAAGTGGAAAGTGGGAGAGAGAGTCGTCACGGACAATACCGGTTATGCTTGTGGCAATTGCCCTGCCTGCAATCAAGGGGATTTCGTAAACTGTGCGCAGCGTACTTGTATCGGTGTAAATGACGGTTATCCGGGCGGATTTGCAGAATACGCCAGAATCCCTGGGGATACATTGCTTCGGTTCCCGAGCACACTGATGCATCTTCCGGACAATGTTTCGTTCCCGGAAGCCTCTGCCATGGAACCTGCAGCGAATGGTTATAAAACAGTATGCCAGGAATTGGATGTGCGCCCCGGAGAGGTGGTAGTTATTTTTGGACCTGGACCGCTCGGCGTAATGGATGTTCAATGGGCAAAACTTTGCGGAGCTAGCAGAATCATCATGATAGGTATGAGTGCAGACAGAAAGATGCGCTTCAAAATCGCTGAAAAATATGGTGCAACGGATTTCCTGTGCTCCGATGAAGAGGAGGACATTGTTGAAGCGGTAGCTCGTCTTCTGGGAGGACCTGGCCGAGTCGATGCAGTAGCTGAAGTTGCCGGACCGCCTATGCTTACCTATTATGGTCTCCAGATGTTGCGCAATAAGGGGCGTCTGGTGCGTGTCGGGTTCAACAATGCGCCATTCAATATGCCGCTGGATATCATCAATTCCAAGGCGGTTACTATCATCGGACATCAGGGATATAATGCTGAATCCTGGAGAGAGTGCCTGCGTCTTGCGGAAGCAGGAATTCTGGATTGCAAGTCTTCCGTAACACATACGGTTTCTTTGGATAATTGGAAAGAGGGATTTGAGATCCTTGTCCGCGGTGAGGGAGAAAAAGTTTGTATCTTGCCCTAGTCAAACAATGAATGAGCGGAGGAGAGTAAAAAAATGAAGAACGAAGGATTGTTCCTGACAGATACACATGTGCTTGAGATCAGAGACATGCCAATGCCTGATGTGAAAGACGATGAGGTACTGATCAAAACTGCGCATGTGGGAATATGCGGGTCGGATCTGCATTTTTATGACAATGCGCATCCGAAGGTAAAAGCAAGGCCATGGGAGCTTCCCATCGTATGCGGGCACGAGGCAGCCGGGTATATAGTTGGTGTCGGAAAGAATGTCAAGAATTTTAAGGAAGGAGACCGCGTCGCGCTGGAGCCTGGTGTTCCTTGCGGTGAGTGCGATTACTGCCGCAAGGGATTGTATAACCTTTGCAGGAAGATGTCTTTTATCTCTTCTCCTCCTAACGTCGGAGCGTTTAGAAGGTATATCAATTTCCCAGCCAATATGTGTTTCAAACTTCCGGACAATGTTTCAACAGTAGAAGGCGCATTGTTTGAACCTTTAGCGGTAGGCCTTCATGCGAATGCCCTTGCAGACGTAAAACTTGGAGATACGGTCGTCGTGTTCGGATCCGGCTGTATTGGAATCGTCAATATGATGGTGGCTAAAGCCAGAGGTGCGAGTACAGTTATCGTTATTGACATATTCGATAAGAGGCTGGAAAAAGCGAAAGAACTCGGTGCGGATTATATCATTAACTCAAAAGAATGTGATCCGGTTGCCAAGGTAAGAGAGATTCTTGGCGATGGTCCGGATGTCATTCTTGAGTGTGCCGGAGCGCCTGTCGTTGTTGAGCAATGCTTCTATATGGCAAAAGCTGACACAATAATCGCTTTCGTAAGTTCTATGGGGGGCGATTATAAATACTCTTCTGCTTCTGTGATGCTTAAAGAGGTTCGCACTGTTACTGTATTCCGTTACAGGAATCAGTATCCTGTAGCATTGAATGCCGTATCCAGCGGAACGATCGATGTTAAAAAGATTGCGACGCACTTTTACAAATTTGAAGATGGTGCCCGTGCTTTTGATGAGGCGCTGAATAACAAGATAGAAGTTGTAAAGGGAGTAATCGACTTTACATAAGGAGAGAGGCGCATGATGGACAGGAAGATTGACGTAATTACAATGGGCCTCTGCAGCGTGGATGTTTCTGTTTTGGGAGCTGACTTCAGTGAGTTCTTCAAAAATGAAATGACACGGGCGAGTCGGATCACTCTCTGTGTCGGGGGAGATGCTGTCAATCAATCCACAACATTATCACGACTTGGCCATAAAGTTTGTTTTATGGGAAATGTAGGTGATGATGATGCGGGAAAATGTGTGCTTAGTTCTCTCAGCAGCAATGGAGTGGATGTATCTTCTGTTGTTGTTCGCGAAGGGGTCCCAACCTCCACAGTAGTTTTGATGGTGGGAGATAGGGATGATAGGCATATGTGTCCGAGCACAGCTGAATCTACAAATCGCTATTTTGATATTGATGTTGTGGACTTTGATCTTTTTAAAGAAGCAAAAATCGTTTCATATGGCAGTTTATTCTGTTTTCCCCGTATTACAGATGAAAAACTAACGGAGATTCTGAAAAAAGCTAAGGATGCTGGCTGTATCACTTTTGCAGATAACAAACTTGATTTGACTTCTGGTTATGATCGTTATCGCAACGCAATGCATTACCTCGATTATCTATTTGTGAATCAGGATGAAGCACAGTTCTACAGTGGTGAAGACAACCCTGAAAGAATAGCAGCCTACTTTATGAGTTTGGGCGTAAAAAACGTAATCGTTAAGCTCGGAGGCAAGGGGTGCTTTGTGACGAGCGGAACCGAAAAGTATTATCTTTCTACATATGATGTGGAATTAGTTGATACGAATGGGGCGGGAGATAATTTTGCTGCTGGTTTCATTTCGGCCACGCTCAGAGGAATGGGCTTATATGAAAGGGCGAAGTTTGCAACAGCTACAGCTGGGATGACAGTTTCTTCTTTAGGGTCATCGACAGGAGTCAAGAGCATGAAAGCGGTTGAGGAATTCATGTCCACACATGAACTAAAACCGATTACGTGATTATCGTCTGTTTTCAAAAGCGGCGTTCAGCAACGTTGATGTGGCTGATGAATTGTGAAACGAGGGGAAGAGCATTGAATGGATCAAGGGGAGGATGGAATATTCGGGTTCCATCCTCCTCGGAGGAGGGCGAGATGAGAATAGTATTTATCTCTATACTCAGCCAGGTATTTGTTATGTTTGTGTGCATGGCATTTGGCTACGTTGGGTATAAGTCAAATAAAATCAGCAACAATACTGTGAAAGAGATAAGCGGTGTCTCGATGAATTATTGTTTGCCTATTTCTCTGGCACTGTCATTCAGTGAGCACTTCTCTCAGGACAGAATCGGAGATTGGGCAAGCGTTTTAGGTATATCCGGGGTGGCTCTTGCCGTAGTCATTCTTGTTTCTGCTCTTCTGTTTCCGAAAACAATGGAGGAATATGAGCAAAAGAGACTGTGCAGTGTCATACCCAATAATGCGATATTCGGTTACGCGATAGCAGAAGCGCTATATGGAAGTGAAGGAACATTTCTCATATCAGCTCAGATCCTCTTTACTTCTGTTTTGCTTTGGGAATATGGGTTTGTATTGACTTCAGAAAAGCCTAGAATCAAGGAGATCCTTCTGAATCCTGCAATCATAGGCATTGCTCTAGGCGTATTAATGAGTTATCTTCCCTTTGCTTTGCCGAAGCCACTTCTTCTTTCTATGCAAAAACTGGCGGGTCTTCAGTCTCCTCTTGGTCTAATTATCGCTGGATGTTACGTAGCGAGAGCGAACCTGACAGAATGCTTTCATGATCTTTCTTTATACAAAGTTTCGTTCGTTAAGCTAGTGTTGGCACCATTTCTTATTATTCCCTTTTTCTTTACGAATGTGAATAAGATGATAGCGATGATTGCTCTTGTGGGGATGTGTTCTCCTACAGGAAATGGATCAGCAAGTTTTATGGAGTTGGTGGGAAAAGATAACCGATATAGTACGAACTGTGCAGCTTTGGGTGAAGTATTGTGTGTGATTACAATACCCGTAGCGTTCTATATAGCAATGAGTATTATCGGGTGACCTAAATGGATGATGTGTTCAAAGTGGCGCCTTCAAAGAAGAATATAGATTCTTATAGACAAAGAATCTTCCAATATGCCGTTCCGGTGATGTTTACACTGTTGCTTCAATTGCTTTCAAATGCAATTGACACGATATTACTAGGAAGATTTGGAAGTGAAAAAGCTCTTGCTACAATTGGTGTTGCGACACCAATTATTAACCTCTTTACAAATGCTTTTTTGGCGTTTTCATCCGGCGCCAGTATCGCTGTAGCACAGAGTATAGGATTGGATGATAAAGATAGGATCTCAAAGGCTTCTCATACTGCTGTCCTTCTTGGCGTGATAAGTGGTGTAATTATAGCAGTGTGCGGAACGCTTCTGATAGAGTGGACATTGGTGAACAGTGATTGTCCTACGGATATATTTGATATGGCCGTGGACTATATGAGATATTACTATCTCACTGTCCCTGCCACTGCGGTTTACTATTTTTGTGCTGCAGTATTTAGGGCGAATGGTGATACGAGCACCCCGCTTAAAATACTTCTCGGAAGCAGTATCCTACATATTGCCATCAGCTGGTATGAGGTGGTGCTTAAGGGAGATGCGCTACTCGGAGTTGCCTTTTCCACTCTTATATCGCAGAGTCTGTCAGCAATTATCACCTTGTTTCTGTTATGTTCAAAACAGAACGATTGTCAGATCAAGTTAACAAAACTAATTATCGATCCATACCAATTCAAAAGGGTCGTATCAGTCGGATTGCCAGCGATGGTACAATCAGTTTGTATGACATATTCTAATGTGGTGATTCAATCAGCAATCAATTCTTTTGGAACAGATGTGATTGCTGGAGCGACAGCGGCAAATAGTGTTTTGAATATCCTGGTAAATCCCGCTTCTGAGGGAGTAGTACAAGCCACGGCTATATTTGTAAGTCAGGCGTATGGAGGAAAACGATACAAAGAAGTCAAAAGTATTGTAATGGATGCTTATGTCGTGGGTTTAATTATGACGTTCATTTTAGGTGTTGCCACGACTGTATTTGGTAAGCCGCTATTGGCAATCTATACATCTGACAATGCTGTAGTTATCGACACAGGTTATGTACGTGTAGCTGTTGAATGCTTGTCTTATTTCCTTTGTGCGTTTCAGGGATCGATATGCTCAGCAATGCGCGGTATCGATTATGCTGTGTATCCGCTGATATCAACGGTAATCGGGACATCACTGTTCAGATGGGTGTGGATTAAGACTATTTTCGCTTTATCCCCGACACTGTTTGTACTGTACATGTGCTACCCGGTATCATGGCTGATTACATTCGCTTATCAACATTATGTGTTTGAGAGAAAAATGAATGTTTTGTTAGGAGATAACAACGATCAAAAAGTTTAAACGCCTACAAACCATAATATTATTTGCTCTTGTGATAGGTCTTGTTTTTACAGGGTGTGAAAACAAGCAAGAGGCAAAGAAAGAAGAGGGCGCCACGCCTCTTCTGGTTTTGTTGTCCCAAAACAGATCGGAATCAGATAAAAACGTGGTGCTGGAGATTGGAAACAGCAAGATGACATGGGACGAATATGTGTATATCGTTCTTCCTTACAAAACGTATTTTGATAATGGAAATAACTCATGGTGGGATGACAATAAACAGGTTGAAGAACCCTTGTTTTGGACGATTGAGAACGAAATCAAAAGGGAGAATGCTCTGATTTCGAAGGCAGAAGAATTGGGGATAGATGCAAAGAGCGTCGAGAAGGAGGCTGGAGCGTTATATTATGCCGATGTCGAAAAGGCAGGCGGTGAAGAAGAGTTTTTGAAACAACTTAATGAAAACCATGAGAATGAATATGTTCACTATGTTCGCATCGTTAAAAGTCTGATTATTCAGAAATTATATGAGAAGGTTGCTGAAGGCGCGGTTTATAAAGTCCCGGATGAAGTTGTTCAGCAGTACATTGAGGAAGAGAAACCCTTTTCATTCAAACAGATTTTTTTATACACAAACGAAGATGGCTCCGATTCCGAGCAAAAAATACAGATTGTTCAAGAATTGCTCAAGAGAATTCGAGATGGTGAAGAATTCGATGTCCTGATGAAGGAATACTCTGAAGGATCGCTTGAGCCCTACATTCTAAGCGGCGGAATGATAGCGCCGGACCTGGAAGAGGTTATACTTTCTCTTAATGAGGGAGAGATTTCCGAAGTTGTAAAGAGTCAGTCTGGGGTCCATTTGTTTTTACGATTACCATACGGCGAAGAAGAAGTTCGAGATCGAATGGAATCTCAGGCATTTGAAGAAGACATCAGTCAGCGTGTGAATGCGACTGTGATTCGATATCGTGAGGCATATCAAGGGCTAAGCATTAAAGATATCGCTTGAGTTGATAAGTAATGTATAAGGTGCATATAGCAACGACCCCTGTTGACTTTTAAAATCAGCAGGGGTCGAAAACTGTATCAGATGATATAACGTCAGACATCAGAAATAATAGAGATGCGTTTGACTAACAGAGCGAATAGTTCAGGATAGAATCCATTTGCCTCATATGCTTTTTCGACGTTAACTATTTCAACTCTTCCCATCTGAAGCAACAGATCATTGTCGGAGAGCACTGTGGCGAAGTAGAAGAAACAACCCATCAGGGTCGCTATAGAAAGAACTACCGATATTACCTTGATCCAAGTCGGCATCTGGTTCTTCTTTATATTCGTAAACAGTGTGATGAACCATAATACCGCTACTACGATCACCACCGTCCATATTCCCTGAGGTTTGCTTACGGTATAACCATGCCTCACTGCATAGATCGCCCGAAAGATACCAGAGAAATCTTCCGGAACCAGGGGTGTCCCTCTTTGGCGAAGCAGGTCATAATTCGCAATGCCGATAAGAGAGGAGATAAGTGGCATAAGAAGTGTGGGTACCCAGAGTTTCCTCATCAAAAGGAGAAGAAACAGATACAAGAAGAGGAAAACAGGGAAGGCATAGCGATATGTTCCGAAGTGATCCCAGACATACCCCGCCAATTGCCAGTTGATCCCGTCGAACCGGAACAGTTCCGGGATGACAAGACAGAAGGCGGGCAGAATCAGCGTAAAGATGATGGACCAGGATACGAATCTGTATACCTTTTGTATGGATTCATTAGACATGGCTATTTCTCTTCAATACAGGATCTCATCTGTGCTACAAGCCGGTCGAGGTCCTTTTTATCTACATGCGCCTTGGCATGGTAGTTGATCATACGCTCAGTGGTGTCGGTGAGTTTCTTACCTAGGAAATCGAACCAGTGGGGATTGATGTGGAAGAAACGCATCACCGAGAAGATCCACAGAGCGATGAATTTGATCACATTGAAATGCGGCTTATATCCCTCAGAGAACGGATAGTCTCTGGGAGGATTTTTGTATACTTCCTCCAGCAGGTCGCAGATACGCATGTAGGAGGGATAGCCCTCGATCACGTCATAGTGACTCTTAAGTGTCGGGATGTCGATGGGGAAATCCATGTTCGGATCGTTCACATAGGCATTCAACTTTTCGTAGGAATCGGCCGCGGTGCAGTTCTCGTAGGTCACCGGATCGTAGTCATCGTAGAGGCGCTCCGGACGGATCACCACGCAGTTCTTTCCGGCGTAGTAGATCTCGGCGATGGAAGTACTCAGCCAGGTGCCGAGAAGGTCGGACACCTTGATCCACTGCTTCACGGTATAGTTGGTGATAACATGGAAGTTGGGATGTTTTGCGCACATCTCGTCCAGGGGAGGACTGTTCCATTCACTGGGATGCGGTCTGTAGATGAGCTCGATTTCGGGGTGTTCATCCAGTAGCTGATCGAACCACTGGAGGGTCACACGCATGGAGCGATTCCCCACCGCCTTGAAGCCGGTGAAGTCCAGGTTGGTCATATCGTTGAGCTCCTCGATCTCCTTGTCATCCATCTGAGCGCAGGAAAAGGAACTGATATAGCAGAACCACTTCTTGTCTTTATCCAGACCGAATTCTTCCGCCAGTTGCTCCTTTGTTTTAAAAAGGGATTCAAACTGAGGGAGGAAGAAATCCAGATGGATGGCACCGGTGATCACGGCATTGTTCTCCGGCACGCCGTTCTTCACGATGCGGTCCCTCGCAGCCTTGCCCCAGCAGATGTGCGTGCACTTGGCGGCATTTTCGTTGAGGTTGTAGAAGTTACTTTCCTCCTGTTCCCGGGACAGCACCTCCTCCCAGTGGAGATTCACGACCTTGTCCAGCTTGCCCACATTGTTGTAAACAAAGGAGTTGAGGGTCTCGTTGTCATACATTGCCGATGTCACGATGACTTTCGGCTTCTTCCATAAGAAGTACTTCAGTTTCTTCCGGTCCATGAGCTGGAACAGTTCCACAGAGTACCCTCTGCGCTGCAGTTCCGCCATGAGGAGGGCGTCGCAGTCCAGTTCACGGACGATATGTTCATAGAGGATGAGAAAATCCAGTGCCATATGTGATCCTTAACCTTCCTTAGCGAAGATGTCCCGGTCGGCGACCAGCCCCTGCTGTTCTCCTTTGTACCGGAGTTCATTCTCGTCGATGAGGTTCAGACGGAACTCTTCCAATTCAACACCGAGATAATTCTCCCCGGTGCGTTCCTTCACCGTGCAGGTGGCGGTGTCGTTTTCCACCGTGAAAGTGCCGGAGACGGTTACCATTCCGGCTTCTTCCAGGGAATCAAAGGTGAGGGTGAACGTTCCATCTGCATTGCAGACAAGAGAGGATACTCTCCCTTCCCAGGAAGAATCGTCGGTGCTGCTGTGTTCGAGGGCGGACCAGATGCAGCGATAGGATCCCACAAAGGGGGAGTCGGCGACCGATGTCCCCTCATAGGTAGGGATCTCGGGCAGTGGTTCCAGTGTATTGTCGTCTTCCGGAGTCTCTGTCTTTGCACCGCATGCGGTGAAGAGGAGCATGACCAGAAGGATAGATGCGATCAGTCGAATCTTTTTCATCAAACAAACCTTCTTTGTTTTTGGTAGCATCATTATAGCAAATCAGACGGTACCATGAAAGAACCGTGGCGTTGTAAATGCTTTCTAATAATGTATAATAAAGGGTACGTGAAACCTAAATCATTTATGGAGCAATACATGAAGACAAAACAGACAGTAACAGTGGTGATCGTTTGTGCGGTCATCCTGATCACAGCGATCCTCGGCGTCAGTTTCTCCGGGTTCTTCGGTGGAATGGGAGGCGGCGAGTCGATCCTCAACGAGCCCTATGTTTCGGTCATCGAAATCTATGGTACCATCGGAGAGACGAGTTACGATATGTTCGGCAATGAGATCACGCTCTCCACTACCACGATCTGCGATTATATCGATGAGATCACCTATGATGACGCCAACAAGGGGATCTTCCTCGCCATCGATTCCCCCGGCGGATCGGTATACGACAGTGACAAGATCTACCAGGCGCTCATGGAGTACAAGGAGATTACAGGGCGTCCCATCAAGGCGGGATGCTTCAGCATGATGGCTTCCGGTGCCTACTACATCGCTTCAGCCGCGGATTACATCACAGCGGAACGTACTGCAGATGTCGGTTCCATCGGTGTCTACATCGAGATGATGGACGTTTCGGAACTTGCCCAGAAGCTTGGCGTCAAGGTGGATTACATCCGTTCCTCCGAGAACAAGGCCATGGGGAACATGTACAATCCCCTGACCGAAGAGCAGAGGGCGATCCTGCAGTCCACGGTGGATGAGTGCTACGAGCGCTTCCTCGACATCGTTCAGGATGCGAGAGGGATCAACCGCAGTCAGCTCCGCAAGATCGCAGACGGAAGGACCTATACCGCCACACAGGCTCTGAACAACGGCCTTATCGATGAGATCATCGAGTGTGAGGATTCCCTGTACGCCTTCGAGGATGAGCTCGGAGTCGCATATGAGGATTACCCCTATGTGGCAGAGGAGGCATGGTACTCCGCCCTGATCGGGAAGATCATTGAAGCCATCCCCAAGAGTGACGCTCAGACGCTCAAGGAGATGATGGAAAAGAGAAATGGTGAGGTTCGTTCCTATGCTGGATGAAAAGGACCTTTTACAAAACACGGAGGGACAGGATGAAGCAGAAGTCCGGGAGAGTGTTGTCGAAGCATTCGCGCAAGAAGAAGCACAGCCTGTTGTCACGTCTGCTTGGAATGGTAGCGAGACGAACCTGGAAGAAGACCGTCAAGAAGTATGGGATAACAGCCAGGAAACCGGGGACCAGAGCATTCCGCAACCCAGTGATGGCCAAGGATACGCCTATTACGACACGTCTGCTCCACAAGAGATAATCGCTCAGATTCCCAGGGAGTACAAGACGGAGGCGGAGAAACTGTACGAGGCGAACGGGTGGCTGCCCGGAGGATTCTGGGTAAGGTACTTCGCCCGCATGCTGGACCTGACAATTGAAGGGATCCTCGGTATGTGTGGATATCTTTCTGCCACGATCCTGTTCGACACGGCAGCATCGAGGCCGTTCTTCTTCGACTTCCCGCTGGGAGTATGTTTCGGCATCCTGTTCGGTCTCATCTACGAGACGATGATGGTAAAATGGACAGGAGCGACGCTGGGAAAGATGGCGCTTCGTCTTCGGGTCGTGGACGTGGAGTCCGGAGCACCTCTTACATGGTGGCAGTCCTTCTTCCGCGCTTCCTTCGGGAAACTGATCTCCGACTGGACGGTTGTGGGAGGACTTCTGATCTTCGGCAAGGACCACAGAACGCTCAATGACAGACTCACGGATTCCTGTGTAGTCTATAGATAGATGACAGAACATCGAGGTTGAATCAATGGCAAAGAGCCAGGAAAAAACAACAGGAAGAACGAAAGCGCAGAGAGACCGGGTGGAGCGCATCAAGCGCCGCCGCCGCAGGGTGAGGCAGCTGAGGGGGTTCCTCTTCACGGTGCTCGCCGTCATCGGTCTTGTATTCCTGATCCATACAGGGGTAAGCGCTGTGCGGACACGGCTCAATCCGGCCGACGATATCGACGCGTATACTCAGCTGATCTCGCCGCTGGTGGGACTCAATCCGATTCCCTTCGAGACGATAGAAGATGCAGACCCCAATATCCTTATGGAATCCGCCATCTGGGCTGTTCTCACGAGAGAGGACACCGAGAAGTACTCCAAGAACGAGTACGAACAGATGATGATCCCTGCTGTAGAGGTGGACCGTTACTTCACAAGGATGTACGGTGAGGATGCCCTTCCGGAGAGAGGGAACGTGGTCGACGCAGACCTGACCTTCGTATATGATCCGGAATCGGATACCTACATCATTCCGATCACCAGTTTGATCGGAGGAAATGTTCCTCAGATCACTGACATCCAGCGCGATGGAAGAAAGAGATATCTGACAGTAGCCTGCATGCAGTATGACCAGAGCATCGTGATCGATCCTACAGGAGCCACTACAGACAACCTGGTCTTCGTAAAGAACATGATCTATGAACTCACCAGAGACGGAGAGGAATATCACATTACGGCAGTACGGAACTACGAGGAACCGGAACAGCCGGTAGCGAATAACGGATAAAATAGTAAGAAAGCAACGCTCCTTCGATACGACGACGTATCGAGGGAGCGTTGCACTAAGAATAGGAACTGATCTCAATATATGATATTCAATTGAACATACCAATGTGTGAGTCGATTAGGTGAATGTATTCTTCTGATATCTTTTCCGGAACGAAAGAGGCGAACACGAGATCTTTCGCAGAGGATACATTCGGAATTGCTCTGTTTCTTCCGCACTGCGTCCGATGAGCTCATTCCGGCGCTTCAGGCGTTCTTCCGGGGTCAGGTCTTCCTGTTTTTTATCCGGAAGCTTAACTTCAGCATAGTAGGCCAGTTCCTGATCGAACCACCGGTCGAAGTAGGCCTGATCGGTCCAGTAGGTCTCGACTCGTTCCCGTTTCTCCGCGAACCTCTCCAGAAAGAGGCTCAGATCCGAATTGTGTTCGGCTGTTTGGTCATTCCCGTCGAAGGTGAGAGAGCAGGTTCACCCTTCCGCATTCGGAGGCCGCTTCACATCGATATGGAATCGGATGCCGGCTTTCTTGTTGAGTTCGTTCAGGGCTTCCAGTACATCGGCGAAGGATTCCAGCCGGATCTCCTGTCGTTTATAGCCCATCAGTTCTGCGGAAGAAACATGTAAGATCTTTGCAAGTTCATTTATGGTAGCGATGGATGGCTCGATCTCTCCGCTTTCATATTTCTGGATCGTGCGGAGCGTCTTGTTCAGATGCTGACCCAGGACCGTCTGGCTCATCCCTGCTGCTTTCCGGGCATCCCTGATCCGGGTACCTATATTTGAGGGAGTCGTATTCATGCTTTTTCACCTTCGGATAGTATTGCAGCACATAGCTGTGAGAATTGCAATAGCGTAATACGAAAATAATGTTCGCATACGATGGCAGCAAGATGTCAGGTACATGCAGCAAATCGACAAAGGCAGACTATTAAGAACAGACAGACCTTGACAGACTTTAAAAAATAAGTTTAAAATGAAGTAGACTTAAGATTAAACTAAAAATGAGGTATCATTATGGCATATATCCATCGTTCTCTGGAAAGAAAATTTCTTAAAATGAGCAGCGCCTTTAAGGCAGTCATGGTGACCGGAGCCAGACAGGTCGGAAAATCTACGATGCTGAAATATCTGGCTCAGGATACCGGCCGCACTTATGTTTCCCTGGATGATGCGGATATCAGGGAGCTGGCGGAAAGTGATCCGAAACTCTTCTTTCAGATGTATCAGCCTCCTATCCTTATAGATGAAGCGCAGAAAGCACCGGCACTCTTTGAGCAGATCAAGATCCTCTGTGATGAAAGTGATGAACGGGGGCGGTTTTGGCTGACCGGTTCCCAGAGCAGAAAACTAATGAAGCAGGCCGGCGATTCCCTGGCAGGCCGGATCGGCATCCTAAAACTGTTCAGTCTGTCAGCGAAAGAACTTGAAGGAAGACCGGATGATATACCTGAGGACTATACCCTCTCTTCGCTGCTTGTAAGAAGCCGGAACTATCCGGAGAACAATATTCAGGATGTTTATACCCGCATCTGGGAAGGCGGCATGCCGGATATGATATCAATGGATGCCGAGCTTCGCCGTGAATATTGGAATTCTTATATTGATTCCTATCTTATGCGGGATGCTGTGGATGACAACGGCATTCACGATACAGAAGGATTCCGAAAGCTGCTAAGGGCCTGTGCAGCGTTTACCGGAGAGCTGATCAACTATAATGATCTGGGAAACGCCGCAGGTGTTTCCGGTGCGACGGCAAAAGAATGGGTCATAATTCTCCAGACGATGGGAATCATTTTCCTGTTGGAGCCCTACTTCAATAATGAACTGAAGCGCATGATCAAAGCACCGAAACTGTATTTCTGTGATACTGGGCTTTGTGCGTTCCTGTCTTCCTGGACCAGCCGTGACGTACTGATGAACGGAGCGGCATCCGGCCATTTCCTTGAGAACTATGTTGTTTCAGAGATGCTCCGCAACTCATATTACGGAGAGAAGAAAGTGAATCTGAATTTTTACCGGGACACAAATCAAAAAGAGATCGACCTGGTCATGGAAACAGACGGGCAGCTCCATCCCTTTGAAATCAAACGTGCGGCATCACCGGATAAGAAGGTCATTAAAACTTTTTCCTTACTCGAAAAAAGCGGAAAAGACATCGGGGCAGGAGGCATTATTTGCATAGCTGCAAAGCCGTTCCCGATCGATGTGGAGAACAGCATGATCCCTGTCAATTTGCTGTAAGAGATAACTCTCGATAATCATAACTAACCGACTATGTCCGCAGGCTGAAGCTTGAGGACATATTAATATTCAGTTTAATCTGAAGTATACTTCGTGATAAACTTAAACAAGGCGACAATCTGGTGTATAGATGGTATCAAAAACAGGGTTTCATGAAAGCAAAGTGCATTGCATAGTCGTAATACGAATAATTATTTTGTAATTGGTTTTGACAAGATGCCCAGAGCGCCATCGACGAATTCTCCGATCCCAAAAAGATGCCGCAGATCGCGATTTCTGTGGACATGCTGGACACCGGCATCGACGTACCGGAAGTGCTGAACCTGTTTTTTTCAAAAAGGTCATGAGTAAAGCCAAGTTCTGGCAGATCAGGCGCGGAACACGTCTCTGCCCGGGCTTGATCGACGGTGTAGACAAGGACAAATTTATATCTTCGATTTCTACGGAAACTTTGAGTTCTTCCGCATGAACAAAGGCAAGCCCACAGCTAACATGATCGCCCTGCAGGGTGCCATATTCGGGCTGTAATTTGAGATCACATATAAGCTCCAGGATCTGCAATATCAGACCGAGCTGCTGATTGCCTATCGAAAGGCTTTAGTAGATTATATGACTGGTAAGGTGCAGGAGCTGAACCGGGAGAACTTCGCAGTACGGCAGCATCTGCGGTATGTGGATCAGTATGCCTTTCCGGAGAATTACCAGGCCCTGACTTATGAGGATACGCTCATGGTCCGGGAAGAGCTGACTCCGTTGATCGAGCCGGAAAACGATGATGCCAAAGCTCTGCGGTTCGATGCCCTGATGTATGGGATTGAGCTGGCGTATCTCGCGGGAAAGAAATACAGCCGGGCCAGGCACGACCTGATAAAGAAGGTCTCCGCTGTGGCCAGTGTGGCCAACATCCCGGAGATTATGATGCAGGCGGAGCTAATCGACAAGATCCTGCATACGGACTATCTGGACAATGCCGGCATCGATGAATTTGAGCATATCCGCGAGAGTCTGCGGGATCTGATGAAGTATATCCCGACCGGCAAGATCATATACGATACGGTTTTTGATGACGAGATCCTGTCGATCGACTGGATGAAACGCACCTGGACAGCCGCCAGATCTATTTCGTCAATCAGATCGTGGAGTACATTGTCCACAACGGCATGATGAAAGATCTGTCTGTGCTTCAGGAGCCTCCGTTCACAGACCAAGGCAGCATCGTGGAAGTCTTCACGGATCTGACTGTTTGGATGGGCATTCGGAGAGTGATTGAACAGGTCAATTCGAATGCATTGGCAGCGTAATTTTACTCGGGATTTGAATAATTACTGGCAAAAAGGACAAATTGAGGAGTCGATATGAAACTATCAAGCATTGAGTTAATTAACAGAGCCCCTTTTGATCGCTTGTTTATAGATTTTGATGATGAGGATATAGCCGTATTATCTGGCATAAACGGCGCCGGAAAAACCACGATTTTATCATATATTGTTGATTCCTTTTTCGAACTAGCTCGTACCGCATACGAAAATGAGTTTGAAGGAAAATCCAACAAGTTTTATAGAGTTTCTTCCGGTATCGATTCAATGGATAACGCAAGGCCATCTATTGTATATATGCGGTTCATAAGTGATGACGGGGTAAATATTGATTATATTGATTTCCGTGGTAATTGTTCCTCAGACTACTATGACGAACTGATACCGTTATCTGATAAAATCCCGTTTTCTACGGTTGAAAACAAACTTAAACAGGCTGACGTAGTAAAATACTGGTCTATATCCAACAAGAAAGAAATTGCCACGATTTTTTCGGATAATCTCTTGACATATTTCCCTGCCTATAGATATGAAAAACCAGCATATTTAAATGACCCATATTCATTCGATCTTAGTTTCAGCAAAGAAGCTCGTTTCTCCGGGTATCTTCCAAATCCTATTGAGGTGACATCAGATTTGCCGCAGCTAGCAAATTGGATAATGGATCTTGTATTAGATCGTCAGATTTATCGTGGGACAGCGATATCTCTTTTTGATCAGATTAATAGCGTTATTAACAACATATTGTCTTCTAAAACAGGATGTCAGACTCGGTTAGGAATTGGTCCTCGCAATTCAGGCGCGAGTAGAATTGCTATTATGGATAGAGACAATGAGGGTCATCAAGTCTATCCAAGTATTTTTAACATGTCATCCGGAGAATTATCACTTTTATGTCTCTTCGGTGAGTTAGTTAAACAAGCAGATGAAATTGAAAAAACGCCTGTTACCGTAAAGGGGATCGTTTTGATTGATGAAATCGATAAACACTTACATATACAATTGCAAAGAGAAATTCTTCCCAAGCTCTTAGCGTTATTTCCTGGTATCCAGTTTATTGTTTCTTCTCATTCACCATTCCTGGGATTAGGACTTGAGGAAGAAACATCGGTAGCCTACAAAATATATGATTTAGAAAACGGGGGAATGCCATGTCTTCCGCAGGATGTTGACCTGTATCAAGAAGTTTATGACATAATGGTTTCTGAAAACAATCGATATCTCATAGAGTTCAAAGATTTACAAGCGAAAATAAAGAGCGATACAAAGCCGCTCATAATTACTGAAGGAAAAACTGACTGGAAACATATTAAAGCGGCAATGAAAAAACTCGGTATCGTGGATTTAGACATTGACTTCTATGAGTACGAAGATGTTTTAGGTGATGATGCTCTTCTACAACTATTAAAAGGATATGCAAGAATAAGGCAGGCAAGGAGAATAATAGGCATCTTTGACAGAGATAATTTTACTCATATAAAGTGTCCGGGATTGGAAACCCAGGATTATATCTCACTCCAGAATAACGTCTATGCTTTTGCAATACCTCTAGTAAATGCTAATGAATATGGCGATGAAATATCTATCGAGCATTATTATAAGAGGGCTGACTTGACAAAAACAGATACGAACGGTCGCCGCCTGTTTTTGGGATCAGAGTTTTATGCAAGCGGTTTCAGTAAAGATAGTAAACTCCACACTCGTTTTAAAGTGATAGATAAAAAGGCCTCCACAAATGGAATAATAGACGAAAAAGTATATGATGTGTATGCAGATCCAGAAGAGAAATCGTCGATTGCTCTATCGAAAAATGATTTTGCGGAATTAGTTCTATCTGAAAACGTCTTCTCGATGTATTTTGACTTCTCTGAATTCCAGAAGATATTTGATATTATTAGAAGTATTCTCTCTGATGATAAACATGAAGAATAGGAATTGATGAGGTTTAATGCTTTTGAAAGGGCAAAAATAGCGTCCGGATCAGGTGATATGTAGCAAGCATGTAGCAAAACCAGCCCGTATAGGTCCTTGGACATGATTGCCAAAACTGCATCTGCTTACCGGCTCAGGTCTGAAAAACTGCGTAATATCAAGGAAAACAGGCCATACCACACAGTCCTTTTCAAAACTCTCATGGACATCTCATCGCTTTCCAGAGAGTTATAGAATCATGTCCGGAATTATTTGAAAGAGAATTGACACAGAATAGAAGCTTGGAAAGGAAACTCATTATGCTGCAAATCAACTGGGATAACTTTACAGTCTACAACCAAGATTCACGTGGCGTTCGTTATAAATTTGAAGATTTATGTCGCCAGTTGTTTGTAAACGAGTTTATTTCTTCCAATAAACAATTCCGCTATCTTCATTCAAATCCGAACAATGCAGGTCTTGAGTCAGAACCACTCTATGACGAGGTAAATAAGCGGAGAATTGGATTTCAGGCAAAGTATTTTGATGATAGAGTTGGTTATAGTCAAATCGAGCAATCGGCTCAAAAAATTAAAAGGACTTATTCTGGCAAAGTAGACCTCGTGTATCTTTATTGTAATAAACCTTTGACCACAGATAGTCTGAAAAAAACAATAAATATACTTCAAAGTGCGAATATATCTCTTCAACTGATTACGGATTATGCTATTCTTGATCTCGTGAGGAACAAGTATCCATACCTTGGATTATATTATTTTGGCAATCATACGTTGAGCCCGGAGTGGTTTAGAACACATACCACTGTTATGGCTGACGAGCTTGGTGAACGGTATAATCGCGATTTTAATGTTCAGACTGCGTATTCTTATGAATTATCACTTTTCCTTCATGACCAGACTGCAGCGGAATATCTCAATGAGAAAAAAGCCCAATTACTTAGTGAAATAGAGAAAAACTATTGGAAACACGAAAAGAACAGGGATTATTTGAACGCATTAAGGGAAGCAGTACTGTCTTTAACCAATGTGGATACCGAAACTTTGTATGATTCTATTACTTGGGTCGATACAGTTTCTACAAGGGTCAACCCTTATCTTGATAAATATTTAGAAAACAGCAAATGTATAGAGAAAAAACGGGATAACGCATATTCACGTGCTTACAATAATACACAAACAAAAGAATCCAGGGAAGCTGCACGGAAAGAATATCTCGAAATGGAGCAATTGCTTGAAAACATAAATTATCTGCTGGAACTGCCCCGAATGATAGAGTTATCTAGGCGGGAACAACAGTTGCTCCGAAACAAAATCATGAGTTTGTCAGGTATAGCTGGTACAGGTAAATCGCAGTTATTAACCTATAAGACTAATTGTCTTTTGGCCGAGAATAGAACTGCTCTCCTTTTATTGGCTGGAATCTATTTCTCTGATGCACCTATTCAGGAACAAATCATGAGCAACCTACGGTTGAATTATAGCTTTGAGGAATTAATCGATGTTCTAGAAACGATTGGAGAACGTGACAATTGTATTGTTCCGATTTTTATTGATGCACTAAATGAAACGTGGAATAAGAGACTATGGAAAACAGGCTTGCCACAGATTGTCGAAAAAATCAAACAGACGTCCATGGTAAAGCTAGTATTCTCATGTCGCCCTGAATATAACCAAATGATTTTCTCTGAATCTATAGAACAAGGGATTGACGGCGGGGAAATTATCTCTATGATGCACAGAGGATTTGAAGGAAATAGTGGCATCGCTATACGGGAGTTCTTAAACCATTACAACATCCCCTTTACACCACTTGAATTCTTTGGATCGGAAATGTCAAATCCGTTATTCCTCACATTATATTGCAAGACTTATAATGGTGAAGAGATTAGTCTTCCTACGCTTTATGAACGCTTGATTGAAAGGATTGGTTCCAATATCTTTGAAGCATTGAGCCTCCATTCCAAAGGCTTTTTTGAAGGTTATGAAGTCCTTAGTCCTTTGGTCAGTCAGATTTCTGCACATATGATCGCAAATGATCGCAGGGCAATATCTAATGTAGCGTTGATGAAACTGGATTACTGGAAAGAGTATGGGCTTACACCAGCGCCATTTATACAACTACTTGTCAAAGAAGGGTTTTTACACAATTATGCTTTTGATAGTGTAGAATACTTTTACTTTGCCTATGATCAGATGAACGATTATTATTGTGCAAAGGCTATTGTAGATACTTACACAGATAAAACAGCAATTCGAGATTGCTTAGCGAAGCAGATCCTAAAGATTGAAAATGGAAAACTGGGCAACTTCGGAGATATTGACTTGTTCGTAAATTGTTGTGTTCTCTATGCAGAAAGGTATGGCGAAGAATGCATTGACATTATTGATTCAATAACGGAAAAAAGAGAACAATGGGAGGTGTTTTCAAGATTTATCCGCTCTTTCCAATGGCGAGATTCAAGATATATCAGTGGCAAACTGCTTAACGAACTTCTGCAAAAATACCCCTGTAGCCCAGAAGATCTTTGGCCAATGCTTATTGGAAATAGTATTAAAGTTCATCATCCTTTAAACGCGCATTTTTTGCATAAGTTCCTATCAAACTACGAGATAAATAAAAGAGATTATCTTTGGACTATTTTTATTAATAAGCTACCTCTTGATGAGGACAATCGAATAGTACAACTAGTACAGTTGTATGACCGCGGGGAAAGGTTAGACAATACTAGTGAAGAGCAGATAGAGTTGCTTCTAACCTTGCTTGGTTGGATTTTAACGTCCTCTAACAGATGGCTGAGGGATTATACGTCCAAAGCTATGATAGAAATACTGAAAGATCATTTTTCATTATGTCTACCTGTTTTAGAGAAGTTTAAAAATGTTAATGATCCTTATGTGTTACAACGGATTTATGGAATAATATTTGGTGCGTCCTGTAAAAGGGCATCGGGTAACCTGCAAATCGTTGCTGAGTATGTATACGAAAGTGTTTTCCACCAAGATAAGGTTTATCCGGATGTTCTGCTTCGGGATTATGCGCGGTTGATTATTGAAAGATTCTTATGGGAAACCCCAAAATATTTCGGTGTGATAGATCACTTGAGAATTATTCCTCCTTATACATCCGACCCTATTCCTGAAATTGAGGATCAACACTACGATACGAATGACTATGATGGAGCTGTCCTGAGATTAATCATGTCAATGCGTATAGAGAATATGGGCGGATATGGAGATTTCGGTCGGTATGTTTTCCAAAGTGCTCTCCACAGCTTTGATGTGGATGACAAGAAGATGTTTAATTATGCGATTTATAATATTCTGAACAATATAGGATTTAGTGAAGAGTATTTTGGAGAGTATGATTGCAGGTGCAATTCTTTTGATAGACATCTAACTGCCAAAACAGAACGAATTGGGAAAAAATATCAGTGGATTACCATGTACAATATGCTCGCACGTATCGCCGATAATTGTAAAATGGTAGATCGCTGGAATTATCCAAAGAAAGAAGAAGTTCAATTCGAAGGGGCTTGGGATCCATATGTTAGGGATTTTGATCCTACGCTAAACAAAAGTTTTATGATTTACAACGATGCCCCTTCTTTTGCAGTATTAGAGGAACATCAAGCCAATGGAATTGCAGAGAACAAAACAGTAGATATTTCTGACCCAAGCATACAGAAAAAATGGTTAGAAGAGTATGGTGTCTTTTTCAAAGAATTGAAGGATACGTTGTTATTAACGGACGATTCTGGAGTTCAATGGGTATGCCTCACAAAATACTGCGACACTGATCATCGAGATCTCAACAAAAAGAGACTCTTGGTTTGGAGTTGGCTATATGCGTATTTTGTTACGCCTGAGCAGTCAGTAGAATTAAGCAATTGTTTTGAAAAAGGAGTATCAATCGTTACTTCTGAAATAGCATCCCACCATGAAACATATACCGTTTTTAATAGAGAGTACCCGTGGTCACCAAGCTGTCGTGAATTCAAGGAATACGCGTGGGTCGATGCGCAGATACCTACTGGTGAGGTGGAAATAGTAACTGAGACAATTCAGGTTCCGGATATGTCTCCGTTCGAACTGTTGCTGAAAAAGTATAATTGGGACGATGAAGATGCAGTATTGAGTGAATTAGAACCTAGTAGCTTGGACGCCGGTGGTTCTCAGGTTATAAAAGAAGATAAGATTGAGCGGAATACAAGCGTTGATAAGGATAATAATTCTTCAGAATTTGAAATCCGGTATAAGACTATAACTAAAGAACGTAGAATAGAGAAAAAGATTGGCAAAATACTTCATGCTACATCGAATTTGCTCTGGGAAGAAGAATATGACGCAACAAAAGAAGACACGATTTCACAGGGTTTCCCTTGTGCAAAACTAATAGAGGTTATGGGCTTGACGCAATTGGCTGCAGATGGATTTCTTTTCGATACTGAAGGCAAATTAGCCGCCTTCGATACTGATCGAACGCAGCAATGTAACAGCGTGGTTGTTCGTAAAGATGTTTTGGACAGCTTCCTTGCAAAAACAGGTATGAAATTGGTTTGGATCGTTGATGCAGGAAAAGAGATTCATGCCGAGGATTACACAATAACAAGCTGGTCTGACTGGGAAGCGCTCTTCATGTATGAAGGCGATAGTATTACTGGTGAGTTACACAAACTAGGCTCCCAATCTCGCTGACTGTTCTTCTATGTTTTCTGCATGGTTTTTAAGTCTATCGTGATTATATCAGACAAAAGAGTGAGGATTCCCACATTTTATGCCGTCTTCCATCGCCCTGGGATGCAATGGGTATGAAGCACATATGCAGCAAATCCTCACTCCGTACAGGGGTTAGATTGTAACCGGGGTTCAGATTTTTGCTTACAGAAACCGCCAGAATCAAGCAAAACCGAGCGGAAAACACAAAACCATCTCAGTTTTCTCGGGTGTTTTCGGAAGTGCCTGATGGTCTCCGAAGAGATAGGGGAATTCAGCAAGCGAAAAGTTTTTAAGGTGCATATCCGAATATCCGACAATATAACAGAAAACCAGACGCATAAAGAACTCCGTTAAATCCAAAGCCTCTTGCGAAGAATAAAAGGCGATGATTTTAGCGCATCGCTCGTAGGATCCGTTATATTTGTCTTCTGTCATTCTTTTTCCAAGCTGACAGAAATCCTCCATGGCGTACTTTTGCACAGTGCCTGTGTCAGCGTCTGGCGTTCGGTCGATACGTTTTGTGATATAAGCAAACTCGTTTCCGCTTGTTGGTATAAGTGCTGAGGGAACAGTTTTAATGTGCGCTCGCTCAGCCATCTTCATAGTGATGAATTCAAGTTCCGGTAAGAACGGGTATTCTGGCGTCTGTGGCTTCAGTATATAACCTGCGTAATAATCGACAATAGTCAGCCTTGGTTTATTATCAACACTCAGGTTCAACGACAGCTTTTTCTGAACCCCTGTCACAGTTTTTCCAACATCAAGAGACGATTTAGCAAGATCAAGAAGAGACTTCTCAGATAACTCGATCTCAGGCAGTTCAGATGTTCCGAAGAATCGTTTCACGCAGGAAGGGTGCCTCCTTTATAAGCGTTACTCTTTATCTCTTTTCCGCAGCACAAACATATCATGTCTCAGCCCTCCGAATGCTCACACAGCCTATACAGTCTCTGCAGGCCTTCGACAGGATCTCAAAACAGTTAGATGGATCCAGTTTCCAATTGTGACATATCACGTTAAGCAACCAACCTTCCGGTATCAGACCATCAAAAAACGGGGAAAGGGTGGTTGAGAAATACACTTCACCGGTTTTGGGGAGAGTCAGACTCACGGGCTGCGCATTGGGGTCAAGGAGATTTCTTGGGTATAAGAAAACTCATAACCCTCATCTGTTTGGGCAAGTATTCCTGCCAGGGCATCTCTCACATATACTTCACAGGTTTTCTGTATCATCTCTTCTGATCCTTCCAGGAACAGCTTCCATTCCAAACATTCCGAGTGCCTGATTGACTTTATCCAGTCTCACAGTTTTTTTTCCCTGTTCCAGCTCACGGATAAAACAAAGGCCCAGACCAGAGCGTAAAGCGAATTCTTCCTGGGTCAAACCAGCTTCTTTTCTTCTTTAAATAATCGCCTATTGTTGCCATAATTCCTCATATGGTATAACACGTCTGGTTTGTGTGATAATTATACCCGATAGGGACTATATAGTCAGAATTATATAGCGGATACAGAAAAGAGCCACCGATCAGTTTGATTAGTGGCTCTTGGGCTATACGATCTATGGTTTACTTCAAATAGCTATCTACGATGGATTGCGCTTCAGCATCGTTTTCTGCTGAGACATAGATGACATAAACGCCCTTCTGTACCAGGACCGCATTCTCCATACGGGGAAGAGCATCAGGAGCATAACTTTCATACTGCTTCATGTAGTCCTCACGGTGTGCTGTGACTTCTTCAAAGACTTTCTTTGCGCTGTCTTCGCTGTCGCAGGTGATGACGGCAAGTTCTTCGCCGGTGACACCGGTGCCCATCTCATAGGTGAAATCGGTAATCCCGTCTGTGGAGACGCCGACGACTTTGTTCAGAGCATTCTCGGAGATGGGGGAGAGGCTGTCGATGAAAAGATTCGCGCCGTGAAGCTCATCGATGAGAGCTTTGGTGTCAAGGGTGAAACTGGTGGATGATCCACCGCCGCCGCAGGAAACAAGTGCGAACGCCAGTACAAGGCAGGAAAGAATTGCTAATGTTTTTTTCAATTTGAATAATCCTCCGGATTTACAGTATGTGTCTTCAGGTAGTTATACCATACCTGGCATCCCTCTTCAAGAAGGTTGATGCCGTCGCTGGTCTGCTCGGAAGGAAGATATCCTTCCTCATCGGCGATGCCATCATAGCAGTCCAGATAATAGACCTGGGTGTCTGTCGCGACGGTGCGAAGCAGCGTGTTGTACTTCTGGATACGGTCGTTGGTGATGTAACTCACACGTCCGTCACGGTTGAGGGACACCGGCATGATGCCGCAGATGTAGATGACAGCGTTCGGCTGCTTGATCTTCAGTTCCTCTACCAGCAGTCTGTAGTTGGTGGCGAAAGTGTCGGGGTTGGACCAGCCGAGCTCGTTCATGCCGAGATTGATGTAGATCTTGCCGTACTGGTTGAGGGACACCTTGTCGTTCAGTGTGCCGTCTGTTCCGTCAGAACTCTTGCAGCTGTAGGAGAGAGCTGTGGTAACATCGATGGAGGTACCATACAGCAGCGTCTGGAAGTTGCCTACTCCGTAGAGGTCGAGGCACTGCACCCTTGTGTCACCAACGAACAGCGCATCCGAGAAGTAACTGTCTGAGACAGGAGACGCCTCCGGTACCTGCTGTGAATAATCATAATAGATCGGCACCTTATGCACTACAACCGTGTCGCTGGGAAGAGGTCCGATATTCTCGGTCCTTCCTCTCACGAGGACCCGCACCAGGTTGATCAAGGAAGTGACCAGCACGATGAAGGCGATCAGGACCACGATCCCGAACAGGAGGAGACGGCGCATCCTCTTCTTTTTCTGAAGTTCTGTCTGCTTCCGGTTCGCGCGCTTCTTCTGAATGTCCTCTTTGTGTCCATTTGAGGCAGCGCTGTTTCCGGAAACAGATGCGGCCTTCTTCGCTTTTGAAGAGGGCTTCTTCTGTGCCGCTTTCTCTTCCTCGGCGTCTTTCTCATCGAAGAACGCACCGATCTGAGCCGTGATCTGCTCGGTCACAGCCTTATCGAAGTCGAAATCGTCTTTGTCGGGGTTGTTTACGGTTACGTAATCATCAAGCGGAGAAGGCTCTTCGTCCGCTTCCGGTTCCGGGACATTTTCTGCGGGGATCTCCTCTGCTGTAACCTCCGCATCCGCAGTCTCGGATTCTCCCTGATTCCAGATCACGTCCTCTTTTTCAGACTCCGGCGTAAAAGCAAAATCCAATTTTTTCTCATTCTCGTCCATGCTCTCATAATAGTGTATTTCAGGGCAAAAAGCAATAAAACGGATTTTTCGGAATTCTTAATTATGTATTATGATGTTGCGTACGTCTTATAACAAAGTAGATCCATGGAAAAACAACTGCATACAAAAAAGCACTGATCGGCATGTGCCCGGTCAGTGCTGCTTTATAGAGAATTGGAGCGAATTGGATTAAGCCCTTTTCCGATTTCGGATCAGCAGACAGAGGAATACTGAAGCCAAAGCAAGAAGCACAAAGTATGCGAACAGATCTTCCGCGTCTCCTGTGTTAGGAACGTTGTAGGGGGAAGGTGGAGCTGTAGTTGTGCCGCTTGTGGGCTCTGTTGTCGAGGCTTCCTCAGAGTCGGTAGCCACAGTAAGAGTGGTCACCACTTCATCTTCCGTGTCATTGAGCTGTGAATCAGTGGTGTATACGGCGGAAACGGTATGAGTCCCCTTGGATAGTGAGTTCAGGTAGTCCGCAGCAAGTGTGATGATGGTACTTCCTTCCCGCACCGTGTACTTATCTTTCGGAACGACAACGCCGTCGATCTTCAGTTCTTTAAAAAGTTCGAAATCCCCGTTCAGATGGATCTCCACTCCTTCTTCCGAGCCCTGCTCAAAAGTGGGATCTTCACCTTCAAGGATCTCATACTCAAGCGGTGAGAATACAAAGACGACTTCAAGTACGATTGCCTTATCATGGTTATCATGGTCGTACTGCCATGGGTAGCACAAAAACTGCTCGTAATGATCGCCGGCATTCACTGTCACATTCAGGTTCTTGTAGTCAAAGACGCACGGATACACTTCCGGTGCCGTTTCCGCGTTCCAGCCTTCCAAACGGATCAGAAAAACTAGCATATAATGCTTCCCTGCACGGAAAGTCTTGAATTCACTCGCTTGCATAAAATCTATCTGCTCTGTGAAGTAACCTTCAGGACTTAGCTTGTAACTGGTGTATTCCGACCATGTTCCGGGACGGATATCAAAGGAACACCCGTCGATCTCAACGGATGGAGTTACCAGTCCTGTAGCATCTTTTCCGATCTCAGGGAAGGTGGTGAGCGTGACCTTAAAGTCCGTGATCACTTTCTGCTCGACAGAAGTGGTGCCTTCTTCTGCGGCAGGATCTGTCTCCTTGTCATTCGTTTCAGAAGGATCCTGCTTCAGGCTGGAATCGCCGGATCCCTCGGAAGATGTATCTCCGGAAGGGGTAGGATTTGTATCCGAAGATAGGACAGATCCCTCCGTGGATCCGGAGGCGGAATCGTCCGAGAAATTGTCATTGCCAGAATTTTTTGTGTCATCCGTGCCTGAGGAGCCTTCAGCAGGAACGGAGTTTTCAGTGGGCACCTCGTCTGTGCCAACTTCAGTCGCAAAAGCGGCGAAGGGGAAAACGGAAAATACGGAACATGCAATGACCAGCAGTGCCAGTAAGGATAAGATCGATCGTTTGCTCATAATATTTCTCCCACACATTAAGGATATATATGAATAATCATAATTCACTTTTGTTCATACAACAGTACTTTAAATAAAGTCAGTTTTCCCCAAAAGAGAAAAACTCGGCGCAATCGAAGAACAGAGCAAAGACCTAACAGTTGTGTGTCTTCTGTCAAAACGCAACAAACCGGGAAGAGAGAAAGGCTTAATTCTGTTACTTTCACATATTAGCATAGTAGCATATTGACTTGCGAAAGTGCCGGTGATATACTCATCCTCAGAAATACAAAAAGAACGGAAAAAATGGAGATGAAAAATATCAGAAAGATCACGAGTTTGCTCCTCATCCTTGCCGCTGCGCTGTGGATGTGTTCCTGTGGTACTTCCCAGTCGGAGCCCAAGAACCGGCTGGAGGTGATCAAGGCGAGAGGATATATCGAAGTATGTACAGAACCATATTTTGCGCCGAATGAGTTTATCGATTCCTCCAAGACGGGGCAGGATCAGTATGTCGGATATGACATGGAATTAGCGAAATATATTGCCGATGATATCGGCGTGGAACTTCGCATCGTTCCTCTCGAGTTCAGCGCGGTCCTTGCCGGGATCGCAGAAGGAAAATATGACCTCGCGATCTCCGCGCTCGCATACTCCCCTGCCAGGGCGGAAGCTATGGCCATGTCCAAGGGATACTGGTTCGGCGGGGACGGATATGGATTCATGATCCGTGAAGAGGACAAGGGCAAGATCGAAACTATCGATGACCTGAAGAATGTTGTCGTTGTGACACAAAGCGGATCGGTACAGGAAGCCATGTATAACCTCTATGTCGGATCGTCCAAGGAATTCAAACTTGTTTCCTCCATGACTGACGGTTATCTCGCTGTCGCGGAAGGGAAGGCGGATGCCTGCATCTGTTCCATCGGATCCGCGAGACTCTATGCGGAGGCGAACGGCGGGCTCTATCTTCCGGATTTCCGCTTCGACGTGTCGGACGAGCTGACTGGCACCCGTGTGGCGGCGTGCCTGGAGGGAACGGATGAGCTGATGGAGGTAGTGAACCGCTGCATCGACGAAGTGATCGCGAGCGGAGACATTCAGAAGTGGCACGATGAGGCGGAAGCGTACGCGAAGACGTTGGGCCTCATGGATTAACGCGGAACGAAGATTCTGTAAGAAATGCAGGCCGGAAGCAATAGCTGCCGGCCTATCGTTTGAAAGGATATCCTTTTCATGTTTTTTGCGACGACATATAAACTGTGGTTAAAATACTACCCCGTCTTTCTCAGGGGGCTGGGAGGGACGCTGTGGATCTCCGCCGTGACCATCGTGTTCGGGTCGATCCTCGGTCTGATCGTGGCTGCCATGCGCATGAGCCGCATCCGTCCCCTGAATGCTGTCGCGTCGGCTTACGTGGAAGTGCTGAGAGGGACGCCGGTCCTGCTCCAGCTCTACTTCTTCTGGATCGGGCTTCCGAAACTGTTTCCCGCCCTGGGGATGAC
Organism: uncultured Faecalibacterium sp.; assembly: GCA_964599695.1. Lineage (GTDB taxonomy): Bacteria > Bacillota > Clostridia > Oscillospirales > Ruminococcaceae > RUG11783. Next base: position 26,341 of record CAZRGP010000001.1, on the reverse strand, counting down.
CGACACCCAGTCGGTGGTCTGCGCGCTGGTCATCAACGCCTCGGCTTACATTTCTGAGATCATCCGCGCCGGGATCGGGGCGGTGGATCAGGGACAGTGGGAGGCGGCAAGGAGCGTGGGGCTGTCCGAGAAGAACGTGTTCTTCCGGGTCATCCTCCCGCAGGCGGTGAAGAACATCCTTCCCGCTATGGGCAACGAGTTCATCTCCACCGTGAAGGGGACCTCCCTGGCGTCCACCTTCTTCCTGCCGGAGCTGATCACCAGCTACAAGACAGTTCAGTCGGCGACGTTTCTGGCGCTGCAGTCCCTGACCATCGCCGGTATCATCTATTTTTTGCTGGATCTCGTCCTTTCATGGATGCTGAGACTGCTGGAGAGGAGGCTTAGGGAAAGTGACTGAAGAGATCATCCGCACCGAGAACCTGACCAAGAATTTCGGGTCACTGGAGGTGCTCAAGGGAATATCCACCGTGATCCGGCGCGGGGAGGTCGTGTCCATCATCGGGCCTTCCGGAGGAGGGAAGTCCACCTTCCTTCGTTGTCTCAACCTCCTGGAGGAACCAACATCCGGGAAGGTGTTCTTTGAAGGGGAGGATATCACGGCGGCGAAGAAGAACATCTCCGCCTACCGGCAGAAGATCGGGATGGTGTTCCAGAACTTCAATGTGTTCCCCAATATGACTGTGCTGGAGAACATCACGCTGGCTCCGATCCTGGAGAGAAAATTGCCGAAAACAGAGGCGGAAGAGGAGGCGAGAGCGCTCCTGGCGCGGGTCGGACTGCTGGATAAGGAGAAGGAATTCCCGAGGAAACTGTCCGGAGGACAGAAGCAGCGTCTCTCCATCGTGAGAGCGCTGGCGATGCACCCCGACGTGATGCTCTTTGACGAGCCCACATCGGCGCTGGACCCGGAGATGGTCAAAGAGGTGCTCAATGTGATCCAGGACCTGGTCCGGTCCGGAATGACCTGCGTCATCGTGACCCACGAGATGGGCTTTGCCCGGAACGTGTCCAACCGCATATTGTTTATCAGCGACGGCGTGATCAAGGAGGAAGGGAGTCCTGAGACTTTGTTCGCCTCCCCAAGGGATCCCGCGACAAGAAGATTTCTGAGCATGGTTATGTAAGAGAAGGGAGATATCGATCATGAGCGCATTGGAAGAGATCAGAGGATATGTAAAGGACAAGGCGGAGGAGACCATCCGGATCGCCAGGGATATCTGGGGATATGCGGAGCTCTCCTATGAGGAGACCAAGTCCGCGGCGGAACTGGAGGCTACCTTCGAGGCGGAAGAATTCAAAGTGGAGAAAGGGATCGCCGGTATCCCCACCGCTTTCATCGCGGAATATACCGTGGGCAGCGGAAGGCCGGTGGTCGGTTTCCTTGGGGAGTATGATGCCCTGGACGGGCTCAGCCAGGTGGCGGGGCAGCCGTCCCGTGAGGAGGTCGTTCCAGGCGGATGCGGTCACGGGTGCGGACACAACCTGCTCGGCACCGGATGCTTTGCCGCCGCAGTCGCGCTGAAGAACTACCTCGTGAACAACGGAAAAGACGGAAAGATCCTCTACTTCGGATGCCCCGCCGAGGAAGGCGCAGGCTCCAAGCAGTTCATCGCGAGGGCAGGTTATTTTGACGATGTGGACTTTGCCTATACCTGGCACCCCAGTTCCCGCAATGAGGTCTCGGGGAAATCCAGTGTGGCCATCATGGGGGCGAACTTCATTTTCGACGGGATCTCGTCCCACGCCGGCGGCGCACCGCACCTGGGAAGATCTGCCCTGGACGCCGCGGAGCTCATGAATGTGGGCTGCAACTACCTCAGGGAGCACATGATCGATCAGGCGAGGATCCACTACGCCTACTCCAACGCAGGTGGCACCGCTCCGAACGTGGTACAGAGCCACACGGTCATCAAATATGAGGTCCGTGCGCCGAAAGTCAACCAGATGCAGGAGCTGTTCACGCGCGTCGTGGATGTGGCGAAGGGAGCTGCCCTGATGACGGGCACCACCATGAACTATGAAGTGACCATGGCGTTCTCGGACTACATCCAGAACAAGACACTGGCGCCGGTCATGTCCCGCGCGCTGGAGGAGGCCGGTCCTCCGGAGTGGACGGAAGAGGAGTACAAGCTGGCCGGGGAGTTTTTCCGCACCTATCCTAAGAGCACACAGTTGAATATCCTGGAGCAGCTCGCCCAGTATTTCGACCCGGATGAGGTGGAGAGCGTCATGCTGAAGAAGCCTCTGGATTCGGTGACAAGACCTTTCGATCCGAACGAGACACGCTACGAGTCCGGATCCACCGACGTAGGCGACGTAGGCTACGCCACGCCTACCGTCACGCTCCATATCGCTACGGCCGGTCTCGGCAACGTAGGTCACTCCTGGCAGAACACTGCCTATTCCAATTCCTCCATTGGGATGAAGGGAATGCTCAAGGCGGCGGAGGTCATGGCGCTCGCTGCCGTGTACACCATGGAACAGCCTGAACTGATCGAGAAAGCGCGTCAGGAGCTGCTGAGGAAAAACGGCGGAAAATATACCTGCCCGCTTCCGGAATATGTTCAACCTCCTATCGGCAGATATTGATCTGTAAGAATCTGAAATGGCTCACCGTAAGGCCTCCTGCGAAGGACTTACGGTGTTCTGTATACAGGAGAAGATTAAGAAGAGAAGTAGTTCTATATTTGTGGTAAACGGTAATGTCACAAATACTTGCAAAAGTAATACAAATGCTATAAGATGTTAGCAGAAAGAAGGTGATTTCGATGGCAACAAAAACAGCCAATTTCAATATGCGTATTGAAGAACAGAAAAAAACAGATGCGGAGATCTTGTACCGTGCTCTTGGGATGACACTTGCGCAGGCCGTGAATATGTTCATCTCTCAGTCTCTTCTTGTCGGAGGGATTCCCTTTGATGTTCGAATTCCGCGATTTAACAAGGAGACAGAAGCTGCTATGAAAGAGGCTGAAGACATTGCTGCAGGAAGGATAGAAGCAAAGGCCTATCATTCCGCAGGTGAATTGTTTGCGGAGCTTGATGGGAAATGATGGAATTAAAAACGACTGGAAAGTTCCGCAAGGACTATAAGCGGTGCCAAAAGCGAGGCATGGACATGAGGCTTCTAGAAAACGTAATTGACACCTTGTTAGCAGGAGAGTCGTTGGAAGAGAAGTATCACGACCATGCATTGGTTGGTCAGTATACAGGGCATAGAGAGTGTCATATTCTTCCAGATTGGCTATTAATATACTATACCGATAACAAATCTCTCATATTGACTGCAGTACGGACAGGAACGCATAGTGATCTGCTCGACATGTAACAAAGGAGATTGTTGGCAGTCAAATTGCAGAAAACCGTAGAAAGAGAAGAAATACACTACAATCTGGAAAAACTGTCTCTCAAAAAAACCGTAGTCGAGATGCCGTAAATGTCAGTTCGAGTAATTGCAAAAACGATCCTTGCCCTAGTTGGGAAAGCGGTCGTTTCGTTTTATAGGAGAATAATCATAATCCGCTGAAAGAGTTTGTTGAATGAGTTTCTTCCGGCATAATCTTGTCGGGAAAGAAGCTTTTCTATATAATTTAGAATACATGGAAAACAAACAGAAATTCATCCGAAATTTCTCCATCATCGCCCATATCGATCATGGAAAGTCCACCCTGGCAGACCGCATTCTGGAGCTGACGGGGTCTGTTTCGTCGCGCGATATGCGCGGCCAGCTGCTGGACGGAATGGAACTGGAACAGGAGCGCGGCATCACCATCAAGGCCAGCGCCGTGTCCCTTTCCTACAAGGCGAAAGATGGAAACACATACGAATTCAACCTCATCGACACCCCCGGACATGTGGACTTCAACTATGAGGTGTCCCGTTCCCTCGCGGCCTGCGAAGGGGCGATCCTCATCGTGGACGCCACCCAGGGAGTGGAGGCACAGACTCTGGCTAACGCCTATCTGGCAGTGGACAACGATCTGGAGATCCTTCCGGTCATCAACAAGATCGACCTGATCTCTGCGGATCCGGAGCGGTGCAAGATCGAGCTGGAGGACTTCGTGGGGATCCCCGCGGACGATGCTCCGCTCATCTCCGCGAAGCTGGGGACCAACGTGGAGGAGGTCCTGGAGAGGATCGTCACCGACATCCCCGCGCCGAAGGGGGATCCGGACGCGCCTCTGAAGTGTCTGATCTTTGACTCCGCCTATGACAGTTACAAGGGAGTCATCACCTATATCCGAGTCTTCGACGGCAAGGTAAAGCCCGGAGACCGCATCCGAATGATGGCAACGGGAGCTGAGTTCCAGGTGGTGGAGGTGGGCCACATGCGCGCCCTCTCCCATGAGCCCTGCAGCGAGCTCTCTGCCGGAGAGGTCGGATACATCACTGCCAGCATCAAGAACGTGGCGGATACCCGTGTCGGTGACACCGTCACCATGGCGGAGAGACCCTGCGAGAAGGCCCTCCCCGGATACCGCAAGGCGGTGCCCATGGTGTTCTGCGGCGTCTATCCCGCGGACGGAGGGGATTACGAATCCCTGAAGGACGCGCTGGCCAAGCTGGCTCTCAACGACGCGTCCCTGTCCTACGAACCGGAGACATCCGGAGCACTTGGATTCGGGTTCCGCTGCGGCTTCCTCGGACTTCTCCACCTGGAGATCATCACCGAGCGGCTGGAGCGGGAGTTTGACCTGGATCTGATCACCACCATACCCAGCGTCGTATACCGCATCACCATGACCAGTGGCGAAGTGCTGGAGATCGACAACCCCACATCCTATCCGGATCCCGCCCTCATCGCGAAGACGGAGGAGCCGGTGGTGGATGCCCATATCTTTACCCCTACGGACTATGTGGGGTCCATCATGGATCTGTGCCAGAGCCGGCGCGGCATCTACTACGACATGCAGTACCTGGACAAGACCAGGGTGGATCTGCACTATGAGCTGCCGCTGGCGGAGATCATCTACGACTTCTTCGACGCCCTCAAGAGCCGGACCAAAGGCTACGCCTCCTTCGATTACGAGATGAAGGGATACCGGGAGAGCAAGCTGGTCCGTCTGGACTTCCTTATCGCGGGAGACCAGATCGACGCCCTGTCCTTCATCGTGTTCGCGGACAACGCCTACGCGAGGGGACGCAAGACGGCGGAGAAACTCAAGGAGTACATCCCCCGTCAGCTGTTCGAGGTTGCCATCCAGGCCGCAGTGGGCGGAAAGATCATCGCGAGGGAGACGGTGAAAGCCCTTCGCAAGGACGTTCTCGCCAAGTGCTACGGCGGAGATATCTCCAGGAAGAAGAAACTGCTGGAAAAGCAGAAAGAGGGAAAGAAGCGCATGCGGAAGTTCGGCAGCGTGGAGGTCCCGAGTGAGGCATTTACGGCCGTCCTGAAACTGGACGACTGAGCATCAGAAAAGAACGACACCCCCTGGGATGGTTCCATCCCGGGGCTTGCGGTGTGAAAGGCAAAAATATGTTTCGGAATCTATTCAGAAAAAAACAGACCGGAGTGACCTGGATCGTGGCAGGTCTCGGCAATCCGGACGAGAAATACAAGGGAACCCGGCACAATATGGGATTCCTGGCGCTGGATTACCTGGCGGACAGGAAAGGCGTATCGGTTACCCGCAGCAAGTTCCAGGGTCTCACCGGCACGGCGAAGGTGGGGGAGGAGCAGGTGCTTTTCCTCAAACCCATGACCTATATGAACCGGTCCGGGGACAGCATCGGGGAAGCTGCCCGCTTCTACAAGGTCCCCGCGGATCATGTCATCGTCCTGTGCGACGACATCACCCTTCCGGCAGGCACCATACGTCTCAGGGACAAGGGTTCCGCCGGCGGACACAACGGACTCAAGAGCATCATCTCCCAACTGGGAAGCGACGGATTCCTCCGAATCAAGATCGGAGTGGGCGGGGAAGCTCCATCCGGCGATGAGCTGGTGGACTTCGTGCTCGGCAAACCCTCCAAAGAGGATATGGAGGCGGTCCGGAAGCGCTATCCGGACATCGAAGGCGCCGTGGATCTGATGATCGGCGGGGACTTCACCCTGGCCCAGAGCAAATACAACGGAAAAGGAAAATAATCCATATGACCATCCTTCAGGAACTGGCCAAAACCGAACCCATACAGAACCTCATCTCCGCGGTGAAGAAACCGGGAAGATCGGCGGCGCTGTTTGGCGTGCATAAGATCCACCGGACCGTGTCCGCCGCGGCGTTCGCCATGGCATCGGGAAGACCGGTGATCTTTGTGTGCGACAGCGACGGGGACGCATACCGCGCGGCGGAGGATATGAGAGCCCTCGGACTCACCGAGGTGGAGGCGCTCCCTTCCAGGGAGGTAACACTGCTGGATGTGGAAGGTATCTCCCATGACGAGGAGATCGCCAGGCTCACCGCTCTCGGCAAGGCCGCGAGAGGGCAGCTGAAGGTGGTCTGCTGTTCCCTGGAGGCCATGTGCCTGCTCACTATGCCCAAAGAGATCTACCTGCACCGCGGGATCGTCCTGGAGCAGGGGGGTGAAGCGGAGATCCGGGCGCTCTGCGCGAGACTCATCTCCGCGGGATACACCCGCTGCGACAAGGTGGAAGGCAGGGGACAGTATGCCCAGAGGGGCGGCATCCTGGACGTGTTCCCCGTGGACCGGGATATGCCGGTCCGTGTGGAGTTCTTTGACACCGAGATCGAGAGGATCGCGGAATTTGCCGTGGATACCCAGCGCAGGACCGTGGACCGGTCCCGCTGCGAGATTCCTCCCGCAAGGGAGATCTCCCTGGGGGACGACGCGGTGGAGACCATCCGGGAGTTTTTGAAGAAACTTCCGGAGGGACAGCTCTCGGCTGCCATAAAGCGGGATCTCGCAGAACTGCAGGAAGGCGTCTTGCCCGTCTGCACCGACCGCTACATGGCCGCTTGCTATGCTTCTCCGGAAACGGTCCTGGACTATCTGCCGGAGGCTGTGGTATTCCTGGCGGAGCCCAAGGAGCTGGAGGAGCGGTACCGCTCCCTTATGGAACGCTACACCTTTGATATGGAGTCCCTGGCTGCCAACGGGATGTATGATCCTGTCCTGGGCCAGTACTATACCGTCTACCCGGAGGCGGTGTCCGGCAGGAACCGGATCCTGTGCGATGTCTTCCCCCGCGCTGTGGGGGACATCCCTCTCGAGACCATCGTGAACGTGAACTCCAACGCGGTACCCCGTTGGTCCGGAGAGGTGTCGGTCCTGAAGGAGGACCTGCAGGGCTATCTCTACGCGGGCTACCGTGTGGCGGTGCTTGCGGGCACCGACCGCGGCGCCAAGGCGCTGTGCGACGACCTGATGGCGGAAGGGATCCCGGCTCAGACTGGTTTTGAAGGGTTCCCGAATGAGGGAAAGGTCTCCGTGATGAAGGGGATGCTGTCCTCCGGATTCGAGATCTCGCCTTTGAAGATCGCGCTCATCACCTCCTCCAACGAGGCGAAGCAGGTGAGAAAGGTCTCCCAGAGACCGAAGAAATCCTCCGAAGTGTTCGGAAGCCTGGAGGACCTGAAGGTAGGGGACTATGTCGTCCACCGGAACCACGGCATCGGCGTCTTCGACGGCATCAATCGCATCGACCACCACGGCTTTGTGGCGGATTACATCAAGATACGCTACCGGGACGGGGACACCCTGTATGTGCCTGTCACCGGACTGGATATGGTAACCCCGTACATCTCTTCGAAGGATGACGGTAAGGTGCCACTGGACCGCCTCAATTCCGGAGAGTGGCAGAAGACCAAGCAGAAAGTCTACCGCTCTGTCCGGGAGATGGCGAAGGAACTGATCGAGCTCTATGCCAAGAGGGAGAAGACCGAGGGGATCGCTTTCTCGGAGGACACCGACTGGCAGAGGGATTTTGAGCTGCGCTTCCCTTATGAGGAGACGGACGACCAGCTGCGAAGCAGCGACGAGATCAAGAAGGACATGGAGTCCAGAAAGCCCATGGACCGCCTGCTGTGCGGCGATGTGGGCGTCGGGAAGACCGAGGTGGCGCTGCGCGCCGCCTTCAAGGCCATATCGGACGGATACCAGGTGGCCTTCCTCGTCCCGACCACCATCCTGGCGCTTCAGCACTACCGCACCATCCTGGAGAGGATGGAGGCCTATCCCATCAAGGTGACCATGCTGTCCCGGTTCGCCTCTCCCAAAGAGATCAAGGCGGGAGTGGCAGGGATCCGCAACGGATCGGTGGATATTGCAGTGGGAACACACAGGCTGCTTCAGAAGGACGTTCAGTTCAGGAAACTGGGACTGCTCATCATCGACGAGGAGCAGCGCTTCGGTGTGGCACACAAGGAGAAACTCAAGGAGAAGTTCCCCAATGTGGATGTGCTCACCCTTTCCGCTACCCCGATCCCGAGAACGCTGAACATGGCAATGAGCGGGATCCGGGACATGAGCGTCATCGAGAACCCGCCGGTGGACCGGCATCCGGTCCAGACCTACGTGGCGGAGTATGACGAAGCCACCGTCCGCAACGCCATCAAGAGAGAACTGAGCCGCGGCGGCCAGGTGTATTACCTGCACAACCGGGTGGAGACCATCGACCGGACGGCAGACAAACTGAGAAATATGATCCCGGAGGCCAGGGTGGAAGTGGCCCACGGGCAGATGAACGAGGAAGCCCTATCCGAGGTCTGGAAGAAGCTGGTGGAAGGGGAGTGTGATATCCTCGTCTGTACCACCATCATCGAGACGGGAGTGGATGTCTCCAACTGCAACACCCTCATCGTGGAGGATGCGGATCATCTCGGACTGGCGCAGCTGTACCAGATCCGCGGAAGGGTAGGCCGCTCCAGCCGGAGGGCTTACGCCTGGTTCCTGTTCCGCAAGGACAAGATCCTGACCGAAGTCTCCTCCAAGCGTCTCGCCGCCATCCGGGATTTCACCTCCTTCGGATCCGGCTTCAAGATCGCCATGAGGGATCTTCAGATCCGCGGAGCGGGCAGCGTGCTTTCCGCGAGACAGAGCGGACATATCCAGAACGTGGGATACGACACCTACGTGAGGATCCTGGAGCAGGCTGTCCGGGACGAGCAGGGACTTCCCGCGCCGGAGACCGCCAAGGAGTGCAAGATCGATCTGCAGATCTCCGCCTATATTCCCGAGAGCTATATCGAGGACAACGAGAACCGCATCGAGATGTACAAGCGGATCGCGGATGTGACCGACAAGGCGGACTACGACGACGCGGTGGCCGAGCTGAAAGACCGCTTCGGACCTCTGCCGGAACCGGTGCGTCTGCTGTGTTCCGTTTCCTCTGCCCGCGCCAACGCGGCGAGGCTTGGCATCTATGAGATCCGCCAGCAGAAGGACACGGTGCTGATGTACTGCGACGATTATTCCATGGAGCAGGTGAAGAACGCTGTCTCCGAGATCCCCGGCCGTGTCTTCTACGCGGCGAAGGGAAAGAAGTACCTGGCGATCAGCCTGAAGAGCGGGGAGGATCCGCTGGATCCCATCTTCAAAATACTGGATGTGCTGCGGGAGACCGCGGCGCAGGAGAAGGATAATAAAAAAGCATGATCAATATCGTATTGCTGGAGCCCCAGATCCCCCAGAACACGGGCAACATCGCCCGGACCTGCGCGGCGACGGGGTCGAGGCTGCATCTGGTGAAACCCATGGGGTTCACCGTGGACGACAAGAAACTCAAAAGAGCGGGGCTGGACTACTGGCATCTGCTGGACATCACCTACTACGAGAGCACCAAAGAGTTCTTTGAGAAGAATCAGGGGGAGATGTATTTCTTCACCACCAAGGGGAAGAAGATCTACTCCGACGTATCCTATCCGGACGGGTGCTACCTGGTGTTCGGCAGGGAGGACCGTGGGATCAACGAGAAGATCCTCGCCGCCAACTATGACCGCTGTGTCCGGTTCCCCATGCTGGACGACGACAGCGCAAGGAGCCTCAATCTCTCCAACTCGGTGGCTATCGGGGTGTATGAAGCCCTGAGACAGCAGGGGTTTGCCACCCTTCGCACCGAAGGAGAATTGACGGGACGGGAAGAACCCGATATTCTTTAGGAAGAATTACTACAGTTACACTATCTTTCGACATTTTACTGAGAGACTGAAGGAAATCAAATGAGCAAAAAACACGACGTGAAGACAGGCCGGGATTATCAGAGAGACCTGGAGCGCACCCTGAACGGGTGCACAGTGGATGCTTTTATCTGGGGAGGGATCGCGCTGCTTTTCCTCATCGCCGGACTGGTCTTCGCTTTTGTCCCGCTGCCGGAGGAGATCGAGCGCTACCGCGTCAGCGTTATGATGCTGACCTTCACGGTGGCCTTTGCTGCCTTCGCGAAATGCCTTCAGTCGGTCACCGAGCGCACGGCGATCCAGGATGTTGCGAGGGAGTCGGTATACGCGGTCAAGATGACCCAGAAGCAGCAGAACAAGGTGTTCCGCACGGTGGCGCGCCAGAGTTTCCGCGAGCATCTGGTCTATTTCCTGATCGGCGCTGTCCCGGTCACCGCCATCATGCTGGTCCTCTACTTCAATACGGGAGACAACAGTTCTCTGTTTGCCATGGGCGTTCTGGACGGGCTGCTTCTGTTCGGGATCCTTCTCGCTTACGGACTGGACGCGGGCAGACTGTCCTCTGAGGACGGTTTCTGTACCGTCTCCGACCGGGGCATCATCTCCGGAAATGAGATCCTTCCGTTCTCCGCCAAAGACGGGGATGTGCTGAAGTTCCAGCAGAAGGACAACTGCTACGAAGTCGTATTCAAGAGAAAATGCTATCTTGGCATTCCCTTTAAATATACCTTCCCGCTGCCCAAGGACGGATCGGTGAGCCGCGCCGCGGAGGGACAGACCGAGGAGGAGGTCCTTCTGGAGGCTTTCTGTCTGACCGGATCCGACGTCACCGAGAAGGGAAGCGTATGGAAGAGGGAAGAACAGGAAGACCTGGATATGGAAGTTCCGGCAGAGACCGTTTCCGTACCGGACGCGGCGGAAGAGCCGGAAGCGGAAGCGGCGAATACCGTTCCCGCAGAGCAGCCGTCGGAAGAAAAGGCAGAAGAGACGGAGATCGTTCCGGAACCGGAGGAGACAGGGGAGAACGAAACAGAACCGGAAGGATCTTCCGATAGGACGGAAGAGGACAACATTCCGGAAGAGATACAGGATACGGAAGTGGAGGAACCTTCTCTCGTCGACGACGATAAAGAAAAAGAGGAGGAAGAGACCGAAGAGAATCAGGAGAGCGGCCGCGAGGCCCTGTTCCGTGAGACCTTTGAGCCGGTTCCTGTCCTGACCGAGAAGAGATCCGGCGCGAAGCCCGGCCCCTGGCTCAAGAGAGCTGCTGTAGCTATGGCGGCGATCCTGGCGCTTGCGGTGGGATTCGTGGCGATCCGGGGAATGAAGACCTCTCCTTCTGCGGATTCGGCTCCTCAGCCTGTTCCTGTGCCGGTACAGCCTTCCCAGCCTTCTCAGCAGGAGGGCGGAAACGGCGGGGATTCCTTTGTGGATGAGATGCCCCGCTCCGAGCTGCAGCAGGATGAGGACGGGATCTGGTATGTGACCATCGGCGGAGAGCGGGTGTTCCTGGTGAATAAGGATTATCCCGCGCCGGAGAACTATGGGGAAGTGGACGAGATCGCTTCCGGTGCCCTGGGCCATATGATCGACGCTGCAAAGGCGGACGGTGTGGATATCGTCATCGTATCCGGATACCGCAGCTACCAGACTCAGGCGGATCTTTATGAGAGCAAGGCCGCCCAGGTCGGGGAGGAGATGGCGGAGTACTGGACTGCTGCGGCGGGAACGTCAGAGCATCAGACCGGACTTGCCTTTGATCTGAACGGTGCGGACAGTCCCGAGACCCTCATGAACACCGAGTTTGAGGAGACGGACGCTTACGCGTGGCTCATCGACCACTGCGCAGAATACGGATTTATCCTCCGTTACCCGAAGGGAGCGAGGGAGATCACCGGTTACAATTTCGAGCCCTGGCATTTCCGCTATGTAGGCAAGGAAGTGGCAGCGGATATCATGTCCTCCGGCGTGACACTGGAGGAGTATCTGGGCGTGTATCCGCCCGAAGAAGGCTAAGAAGCGAATGGCACAGACCGCCGCAGTACAAGCGGCGGCCTTTTCTGAAAGAATGAGAGGTGCGCATGATCCGAGTGCTGTTTCTGGACATCGACGATACGGTGCTGGACTTCGTGGGGTATGTGAAAGAGACCATGAAGACCGGCTTCCGGGAATTCGGACTGCCTGAATATGAACCCTGGATGTATGACCGATTCACCGAGATCAACGGTGCGCTGTGGCGGGATCTGGAAAAAGGGATCATCACTTTTGAGGATATCCACCGGAACCGGTGGGCGAAGGTGTTTGAGGGACTCGGGATCGACGGGGACGGCCCTGCTTTTGAGGATTATTTCCGGAGAAAGCTCCATGACAGCGGTCTTCTGATGCCAGGCGCGAAGGAGGCGCTGGAGAAGCTGAGCAGGTCTTATCTCCTGTTCGCGGCGAGCAACGGGCCGGATGGCCAGCAGAGAAACCGCCTGAAAGTGGCAGGATTATATGATTTGTTCGAGGACGTTTTCACCTCCGGCGCTCTCGGCTGTCCGAAGCCGGGAAAGGAGTTCTTCGACGGGTGTATCGAACGTGTTGATCGCTATCTGGAAGCTGTAGGGCAGCCCGGGATCCATAAGGAAGAGATCCTGATGATCGGGGATTCCCTCACTTCCGATATCGGAGGTGCTGTCTCCTACGGGCTGAAGAGCTGCCTTCTGGATGCATCCGGTGAGAAGTTCGGAAAACTGGAGGGCGTGGATTACGAGGTCCGTTCCTGGCAGGAGATCGAGGAGATCCTCCTTGACTGAAGCATGGTCTGAAAAAACATCAAATAACAGGAAACAGCGGCTGTTCTGAAGTCAGACTTGGAATGGCCGCTGCGTTGTTTGGATGTAGTGATACCGAGACAATTCAGCCGGCGGATGAACGGGAGGCTGCTGGTATTTTCAGTGATTGTTCCGTCGCACAGGGGATAGTAACATTTTTTATGTACAGTAACATTGGTAATGTTACGATTCAGTTTCACTGTTACTAATTTGCGGAGATCCCAGTCAATAAGAGACAGAAGAAGGATTCTGGTTTGTCTGCGTGGCATGATACGCCCGATGGTGATACAATTATTCTAGGTTAGTATACATTTTGCATAACAGACTTCTTGGCACAACGGGCAGGATGCGTACTGCTCTTTGCCAACATGGCAGGGGAGGATGTATATGGAGTTCAGAAGGAAGAACACAGCGCTGATCGCTGCAATCGGCATCGTTGCGGTGATGCTCGTCATGGTCATCGGTACGATACAGAACGGGCAAAGCGCAAAAAACGCCACGGATGAAGCGGTCCGGACGGTAAGTTCACTCTACCTGGATGAGCTGGCGGGGAGAAGGGAGAAGGTTGTCTCGGACAATCTGAAGGATAAGATCTCCGATATCGAGACAGCGCTGGAACTTATTGAGGAGTCGGATCTCTACAGCATGGAAAGCCTGCAGGCTTATCAGAGCAAGATGAAGCGGCTGTTCACGCTGGAGAAGTTCGCTTTTGTTGATTCCTATGGCCTGATCTACACCTCCAAGGGGACACAGTCCGATATCGCAGGGTACGCTTTCGACTACCGTACCCTGAGCGAGCCGGAGATCTCTCTGAAGAATTTGAACAAGGCAGATAAGACCGTAGTCATCGCGGTGCCTACCAGCCTGAATTTCAACAACCGGAAACTGGTGGTCTGCTTCATGGAGATCAGCATGGAGGAGATGCTGTCCGGCATCTCTATGACATCCCAGGAGAATGACGCCACTTTCTGCAACATCTATACGAAGGACGGCGTTGCGCTGAGCAATACGGTCCTGGGCGGCCTCGCCGTCGAGGACAACCTTCTCGAAGCATTGAAACTGGCACAGTATGAGACAGGCTACTCCTTCGAGAAAGTCCGGGACGATTTTGAGAACGGAGTGCAGGGGGAGTGTTCGTTTACCTACAACGGTATCCGGGAGACGCTGAGTTACAAGCCTGTCGAGGGTACCGACTGGCTGCTGACCTACCTGATCCGGGAGAGCGTTATCAGCGAGCAGATCTCACCGATCACCGGGGGGATCATACAAAGGAGCTTCATCCAGTCCCTGATCACCGTAGCTGCGCTGGTCGGAGTGTTTGCCTATGTCATCTCTCAGAACCGCAGGAATGCCCGGCTGGTCCTGGAAAAAGAGACGGCAGACGCGACGAACCGGGTCAAGCAGGAAGAACTGGAACACAGGATCCAGCTGCAGGAACAGCTCCTGGAGGAGGAAAAAGCCAGAAAGAGGCAGGATGAGATGATCACCTCCCTCGCGGCGGACTACTGGAGCGTTTACTATCTGGAACTGGACAAGGACGAGGGCGTCTGCTACCAGTCCCACTCGGACATTGAGGACGGCTTCAAGGTAGGGGAGCACTTCCCGTACCTCGCATCGGTCACGGCGTATGCCCGGAAGTATATCCCGGAACCTTATTTAAGTGAGTTCCTGCAGTTCGTACAGCCGGAAAACATCAAAAAGGGACTGAAGACCCAGAGGGTCATCTCCTATACCTATAAAGTCAACCGGCATGATCAGGAATCCTATGAGATGGTCCGGTTCGCCGGAGTGCGCCATCCCGGAGAGCGGGAGGACGACACGGTGCACAACGTCGGCGCGTGCTTTACCGATGTGGACCTCGAGACGAGAAAGAACATGTCTCAGCAGCTTGCGCTGAGCGACGCGCTGGCCACAGCGGAAGAGGCGAGCAGGGCAAAGACGGCTTTCCTCTCCAACATGAGCCATGAGATCCGCACGCCTATGAACGCCATCATCGGTCTGGACAATATCGCACTCAACGATCCGGATACCCCGGCGAAGACAAGGGAGTATCTGGAGAAGATCGGCGGCTCCGCCGAGCATCTGCTGAACCTGATCAACGATATTCTGGATATGTCCCGTATCGAATCCGGAAGGATGACGCTGAAGAACGAGGAGTTCTCTTTCCAGAAACTGCTTGAAGCGATCAATACCATGTTCAGTGGGCAGTGCGCGGACAAGGGACTGGACTATCAGTGCAACATAGAGGGACAGGTGGACGAGTTCTATATCGGGGACAACATGAAGCTCCGCCAGATCCTCATCAATATCCTGGGCAACGCGGTCAAGTTTACACCGGAAGTGGGAAAGGTCTCCCTGCAGGTGGAGAGGACGGCACAGTTTGACGGACGTTCCACGCTCCAGTTCAAGATCGCGGACACCGGTATCGGCATGAGCGAAGAGTTTCTGCCCCACCTCTTTGACGCTTTCGCGCAGGAGGATTCCTCCACGACCAGCAAGTACGGCAGTTCCGGACTCGGAATGGCGATCACCAAAAACATCGTGGAGATGATGAACGGCAGCATCCATGTGGAGAGCAAAAAAGGCGAAGGGACCACCTTCACCGTGGCGGTGACACTCCTCGATTCCGACCGGAACATCTCCGGAGAAGTTATGGAGGAGATCCATCCTCAGGATATGAAGGTCCTCATCGTGGACGACGACCCGGTGGCCTGCGAGCACGCGAAACTGGTCCTTGAAAAAGTGGGGATCGCGTCCGAGATCGCCTGCTGCGGCAAGGACGCGATCGAGATGGTGACGCTTCACCACGCGAGGAGGGATCCGTACAACCTGATCCTTGTGGACTGGAAGATGCCGGAGATGGACGGTGTCGAGGCGACCCGCCGGATCCGGGAGATCATCGGGAATGAATCGGCCATCATCATCCTCACCGCGTACCGCTGGGACGATATCCTGGAGGAGGCAACGCAGGCAGGGGTGGACAGCTTCCTTGCGAAGCCGCTGTTTGCCGGCACCATCATGGAAGAATTCATCTCCGCCATGAACCGGAAGGGAATGGGCATCCGCCAGCGCGGACATAAGGCGGACCTCGCCGGGAAACGGATCCTGGTGGCGGAAGACGTGGATATCAACGCGGAGATCCTCTCCATGCTCCTCGATTCCAAACAGGCGGTCACCGAGAGGGCGGAAAACGGCAGGATCGCGGTGGACAAATTTGCCGCTCAACCTGTGGGATATTACTCCGCTATCCTCATGGACGTCCGCATGCCGGAGATGGACGGACTGGAAGCGACCCGGATCATCCGGGCGATGGACCGGGAGGATGCGAAAGAGATCCCCATCATCGCCCTCACGGCAAACGCCTTTGATGAAGACGTACAGAGAAGCATGCAGGCGGGCCTGAACGCGCACCTGTCCAAACCGATCCAGCCGGACGTCCTGTATGAGACGCTGGAAAGCCTGATCAAGGATTAAAAGAGAGAAATCTATGGATAAAGAAGTGCTGAGCGTGTCCCAGGCCAGCGTGGCGCAGGCCCTTGCTGCGGACTATTTCTGCATCTATTACGTAAACACAGAGACCGACCGGTTCATCGAATACAGCTCCTCTCCCGAGTACAAGGAGCTGGGGCTGCCCACCATGGGGGATGACCTCATCGGTTTCTCCAGGAACTCCTTTGAGGAGATCATCTATCCGGAAGACCGGGAGATGTTCCTGGAGACCTTTACCAAGGAAAACATCATCGCTTCCCTGGACGCCACCGGGACCTTCACCATGACCTTCCGTATGCTGTTCCGCTGCGGGCCTACCCACGTGCACCTCAAGGTGACGAGGATGATCGAGGAAGAACGGCGCCACGCGGTCATCGGGCTCAGCAGCGTGGACGAACAAATGAAGGCGAAGCGGGCCTTTGAGGAGGCGCACAACGCCAGCATCACCTACTCACGGGTCGCCCAGGCCCTGGCGGGGGACTATTTCAGCATCTATGTGGTGGATCCGGATACGGATCACTTCATCGAATACAGCTCCGCGGAGGAGTACAGCCAGCTCGGCGTTGAGAAAGAGGGAGACGATTTCTTCGGACTGAGCCGGAGAAACATGGACCGCATCATTTATCCGGAGGACAGGGACCGCTTCATGGGGACCTTCCACAAGGAAAAGATCATGTCCATCCTGGAGCGGGACGGCAGCTTCACCATGAAATACCGTCTTGTCATGGAAGGGGGACCGGTGTATGTCAGTATGAAGGCGACGCTGCTGGAAGACGGGGACGGACGCCACCTGATCATCGGTACCAACAACATCGACGCCCAGATAAAGCGTGAGGAGGAGTACCGGCAGCGGATGGCTGAGGCCCGCGCCAGCGCGAAAAACGATTTCCTCGCCAACATGTCCCACGATATACGGACCCCTATGAACGCCATCGTGGGATACACCAATATCGCGAAGAACAACCGGGACGATCCGGAACTGGTGGCGGAGGCCCTGGACAAGATCGGTTCCTCCAGCCATTTCCTTCTGTCCCTCATCAACGACGTCCTGGACATGTCCAAGATCGAGAGCGGCAAGATGCAGCTCAGTGAGGGGGAGTGCGACTTGGCAGCCGTATTCCGGCGGATCGAGGACATCACCGATCTTCAGGCGAAGAGCAAGGGCCTCAATATCACCTACGACAAGGGGAGGGTGACCCATCTCCGGGTATGGGGAGATGAGCTGCGGATCGAGCAGGTCCTGATCAATATCGTGGGCAACGCCATCAAGTATACGCCCGGCGGAAAGGACGTGGTGCTCACCGCCTTGGAGGAGGACTCTCCTCTGGAGGGGAAAGTGCAGTACCGGTTCATCATCCGGGACACCGGCATCGGAATCAGCGAGGAATACCTTCCCCACATCTTTGAGAGCTTCACCAGGGAAGAGAACACCCTTACCAACCGGATCCAGGGGACCGGACTGGGGCTGGCGATCACGGCAAAGATCGTTGAGCTCATGGGTGGAACGATCTCGGTGGACAGCCGTGTAGGCGAAGGGTCCGAGTTCACCGTCGTGCTCGATCTCACACCGGTCGCGGAAGAGAAGGGCCGGCAGGAGCACAGTGGAGAGACAGCCTCCGATCTGTCCGGAAAGCGGATCCTCATCGTGGAGGATCTGGACATCAATGCCGAGATCGCAGCCATGATCCTGGAGCAGAGCGGAGCATGGACCGAACGGGCGAGGGACGGCAGGATCGGATACGAGATGATCCGGGATATGGGGGCAGGGTATTACGACGCCGTGCTCATGGATATCCAGATGCCGGTGATGAACGGATATGAGGCCACCCGGGCGGTGCGGGAACTGGGCGGGGATTATTACCGGTCCCTTCCTATCATCGCCATGAGCGCCAACGCCTACGACGAGGACGTGAAGGCCTGTCTGAAGTCCGGGATGAATGCCCATATCGCGAAACCGTTCCAGCCGGAAAATCTTCTGGCTGTACTTATGAAATATACAAGGACATAAACAAACGGGCCTTACAGACCCGGCACACAGAGAGGAAAGAGCAGATGCTGAGGGGAAACGAGAGATTTCGCTCAACAGGAAGCAAGCGACAGATCCTGATCGCGGAGGACGAGCTGATCAACCGGGAGATCCTGGGGGAGATGCTGAAGGGGGATTATGACATCCTCTTCGCCTGCGACGGGGCGGAGACTCTGGAAAAGATGCGGGAGAACCGGGATACGCTGTCCATGGTGCTCCTGGATATCCTTATGCCCGTGAAGACGGGGCTGGATGTCCTCAGGGAGGTCAAGGCGGACGACAAGCTCTCCGGGATCCCGATCATCGTGACGACAGCGGAGCGGGAGACCGAGATCGAGAGCCTGGAACTGGGCGCCATCGACTTCATCCCCAAGCCCTATCCTGCCATCGGCGTCATTCAGGCGAGGCTGCGCAGGACCATCGAACTCTTTGAAGACCGGGACATCATCAATGACACCGAGCGGGATTCCCTCACCGGTCTGTATAACAAGGAATACTTTTACAGCTACGCACAGCAGTATGACACGCATCATCCCGAGGTTCAGACCGATGCCGTCATCATGGACATCAACCACTTCCGGATGCTCAACGAGCGCTACGGAAAGGCATACGGGGATGTCGTGCTGAAACAGGTCGCGAACCGTGTACAGTCCCTCGTTCACGAAGGGGGCGGAATCGTTTGCCGCAGGGAGGCGGACACCTTTATGATCTACGGTCCTCACAGAGAGGACTACGAAGAGATCATGGAGAAGGTTGCCACCGGCCTTGTGGGAGAGGATTCGGGAGAGAACCGCGTGCGCTTCCGCATGGGGGTGTATCCGAACGCCGATAGGTCCGTGGAAGTGGAGCAGCGCTTCGACCGCGCCAAAATGGCTGCGGATACCGTCAAGGGAACCTATACACGGGTGATCGGGTATTACGATGAGACGCTGCACAAGCAGCAGCTCTACGCGGAGCAGCTGATCGAGGATTTTCCCACCGCGATCGCGGAGAATCAGTTCAAAGTATATTATCAGCCGAAGTTCGATATCCGTCCGGATACCCCGATCCTTGCCAGCGCAGAAGCTCTGGTGAGATGGATCCATCCCACGCTTGGGATGATCAGTCCGGGCGTGTTCATCCCTCTGTTTGAGGAAAACGGCCTGATCCAGAAGATGGACGAGGCTGTCTGGAAAGAGACTGCCAGGCAGATCCGTGAGTGGAAGGATCAGCTCGGATATTCGGTCCCAATCTCGGTCAACGTATCCCGGATCGATCTTTTCGATCCGGACCTTCCCGAGACCCTTCAGGAGATCCTGGATTCCTACGGACTTTCGGGACAGGATTTCCTCCTTGAAGTCACCGAGTCAGCCTATACACAGGATTCTGAGCAGATCATAAAGGTCGTTCAGAAACTGAGGGACATGGGATTCCAGATCGAAATGGACGATTTCGGTACGGGATACTCCTCCCTTCACATGGTATCGAAACTTCCCATTGACGCGATGAAACTGGATATGCAGTTTATCCGCAACGCATTTGCCGAGGGCGGCAACACCCATATGGTGGAAGTGATCATCGGGATCGCGGACTATCTGTCTGTTCCGGTCATTGCCGAAGGCGTGGAGACCGGTGACCAGATGCAGGCGCTGAAGATCCTGGGATGTGACATCGTACAGGGCTACTTCTTCTCGAAGCCGGTTCCTGCTAACGAGTTTGAGGCGTTCATCCTCCAGAGAAAGGAAGCGGACTACGCCGCAAAACAGGAGAAACCGGGAAAAGAAGAGTCCAGGGTGGATGAGAAACTGAGACAGACCAAGCTCGACCTCATGAGGGGAAAGAAGGATCCGGACACCCAAAAGAATGAAGACGGTATGTCGGAAAACGCTCCGGACGGCGAAAACATCGATAAGCCCTCCATACGGCTGAGAGCGGTCTCGATCCTGTTCTCGGTGCTGGCATTCATCGCGGCAGCGGCCCTTATGCTGGCCGATGTCGCTGTGGCAAGAGGATACCAGAGGATGGCTCAGGCCAGTGACCGCTACATCGGTGCTCAGTTTGCGGCATCCGAGATGTCGGCCGGTTCCGACTATCTGACCGACCGGGTGCGTTGCTTTGTCGTCACGGGGGATGTTCAGTATCTGAAGGACTTTGAAGAAGAGGTGCAGGTCACAAGGCGCCGGGACAAAGCCGTGGAGGATCTGGAAATACTGCTTGCGGGGAGCGATTCAGAGGCTCTGGAAAGTCTCAATACCGCCCTTGACCTCTCCAATGAGCTGGTCCTTGTGGAAGACAAGGCCATGCGCCTGATCGTTGAGAACGGGAGATACAGCGCGAAGGATATCCCGGAGGATATCGCATCCATCGTTCTCACTCCGGAGGAGAAGGCGATGACTCCTGAAGAACGTGAGGAACTGGCTCAGACTCTGGTCTTTGACAGCAATTATATGGAATATAAAGACCGGATCCGTGAGAACGTGCAGTCCTGCACCGAATCTCTGATCCGCACATCCAGTGAGGAACTGAAGCAGTCTTCCGTGCGGCTCTCCGCGCTGGTGAACCTGCAGACTGTCCTCACGGTCCTGTTCTTTTTCATCGTAGTGGGGATCATCCTCATCATCGCTGTTATGATCCGCGCACCTCTTCTGAAGATGGTGAAGAAGATGCAAAATCAGGAAGAGGCGCCGGTGAAGGGCGTGGAGGAGATCCGTTTTGTGGCGAGGACCTACAACCGGATCCTCGAGGAAAACCGGGAGGCAAAGGAAAAACTCAGCAGGGAGGCGTCTCAGGACGCCCTTACCGGGCTGTTCAACCGCGGTGCCTACGATCTGTGGATGGAGAGCACCGATACCGAACACATCGCCCTGATCCTCATCGACGTGGATCACTTCAAGGAGGTCAACGACACCTACGGTCACGATGTGGGAGACAAGGTGCTCAAGAGAGTGGCTGAGGTGCTGAGAGGGAATTTCCGTTCCGTGGATATCCTCTGCCGTATCGGCGGTGACGAGTTCGCCGTCGTGATGACCCGAGTCAACAGTTCCCTCAGACAGCTTGTCCGGAACAAGATCGACCGGATGAACGACATCCTGCTTCACCCGAAGGACGATCTTCCGGCGGTATCCCTCAGCGTCGGCGTTGCTTTCTCAGACCGGGAGAATCCCCAGGGGGATATCTTTAAGGATGCAGATACTGCTCTGTACCGCGTGAAGGACAGCGGAAAGAGTGGATGCGAGATCTACTGACACCCGAATCGTACATGCACCGTTCGCGGGAACTGCGGACGGTGCATGTTTGTACAGCGCCATTTTCTTAAAAGGAGCGAGGGGAGAAGGCAATAGCACCTTGCGAACCATATCCCTTTAAACTATAATTACAATGGTGTGAAGGGGGCTTCCCGAAGGACACCGCAATACAATCGACAGAAGAAAATTGATGATAAAAGGAGTATTCAAACATGGCAAAATTCAACAAGAAGACCGTTGAAGATCTGGCTGTCAGTGGCAAACGCGTTCTTGTCCGCTGCGACTTTAACGTACCGCTTAAGGAAGGCGTCATCACGGACGATACCCGTATCCGTGCTGCTCTTCCCACCATTCAGTATCTGATCAACAATGGCGCTCGCGTCATCCTTTGCTCCCACCTCGGCAAGCCGAAGGGCACAGCAAAGCCTGAACTCTCCCTGGCACCGGTCGCAGTTCGCCTCTCCGAGCTGCTCGGAAAAGATGTCTGCTTCGCAGCAGATGACGAGGTCGTAGGACCCAACGCGAAGGCGGCAGTTGAAGCCATGAAAGACGGCGATGTCGTCCTTCTCCAGAATACACGTTACCGCGCAGAGGAAGAGAAGAACGTGGAGACCTTCTCCGAAGAGCTCGGCTCCCTCGCAGATCTGTTCGTAAACGACGCGTTCGGCACCGCGCACCGCGCACACTGCTCCACCGTCGGCGTAACAAAGTTCGTCAAGGAATCTGCCAACGGCTATCTGATGGCCAAAGAGGTCGAGTTCCTCGGAAACGCAGTTGAGAATCCGGTCCGTCCGTTCGTCTGCATCCTCGGCGGCGCAAAGGTCGCTGACAAGCTGGCCGTTATCGAGAACCTGCTCAACAAGGCAGACACTCTCATCATCGGCGGCGGCATGGCATACACCTTCCTGAAGGCAAAGGGCTATGAGATCGGAACATCCCTTCTGGATGAATCCAAAGTCGATTACTGTAAAGAGATGCTGGCACGCGCGGAAGAGAACGGCGTGAAGCTGCTTCTCCCTGTCGACACCGTTGTTACCAAGGCATTCCCGGAACCCATCGACGCAGTCGTTGAGACCGAAGTCTATGATTCCGACAAGATCCCGGCAGACAAGATGGGCATGGATATCGGCCCCAAGACCCGCGAACTGTTCGCAGACGCGATCAAGAACGCGAAGACCGTCGTATGGAACGGACCTATGGGCGTGTTCGAGAATCCTCAGCTTGCAGAAGGCACAAAGGCTGTCGCAAGAGCACTTGCTGAAGCAGACTGCACCTCCATCATCGGCGGCGGCGACTCCGCAGCAGCGGTCAACTCCCTCGGATTTGCGGACCGCATCACCCACATCAGCACCGGCGGCGGCGCATCCCTCGAGTTCCTCGAAGGCAAAGAGCTGCCCGGCATCACCGCTATGACCGACAAAGACTGATTGAGGAGAGTTAAGATGAATAAAGAGAAACGCGCGGCGATCATCGCCGGAAACTGGAAGATGAACAAGACCGCAAGTGAAGCGAAAGAGCTCATCTGCAATCTTCTTCCCCTCGTAAAGGACGCAGGCTGCACCGTCATCATCGGTGTGCCTTTCACCGACATCGCAGTGGCCACCGAGCTGACCAAGGGATCCAATGTCCATGTAGCGGCTCAGAACTGCCACTTTGAAGATCACGGCGCATTCACGGGCGAGATCTCTCCCCGCATGCTGACTGAAGCCGGTGTGGAGTATGTCATTCTCGGACACTCCGAGCGCCGTCAGTATTTCGCAGAGACCGATGAGACAGTCAATAAGCGCGCACGCGCCGCTCTGGCTGCCGGTCTCAAGACCATCATCTGCGTTGGCGAGAGCCTCCAGCAGAGAGAAGAAGGCGTCACCGAGACCTTCGTCGGCGGACAGGTCGAAGCTGCTCTGTGCGGCATGACAGCAGAGGACCTCAAGAACGTCGTTATCGCCTATGAGCCCATCTGGGCTATCGGCACCGGCAAGACCGCTACCAAGGAGCAGGCTGCAGAAGTTTGCGGATTCATCCGCAGCGTCGTAGCGAAACTGTACTGTGAAGAAGTCGCTCAGGCTCTCACCATTCAGTACGGCGGATCCATGAACGCGGGCAACGCTGCTGATCTCCTCTCCATGGAAGATATCGACGGCGGACTGATCGGCGGAGCTTCCCTGAAGCCCAATGATTTCGCAGTCATCGTAGAGGCAGCTTCCAAATAAGCGGGTACACATGTGGTATGTTCCGGAGGGTTGACCGATGAGCATGCATATTGAGGCGAAACCGGGTGAGATCGCCGGAAGGATCCTCCTTCCCGGCGATCCGCTGAGAGCGAAATACATTGCGGAAAAATTCTTTGACTCACCAAAACTCGTGAATGAGGTGAGAGGAGCGCTGTGCTACACTGGAAAGTGGAACGGCGAAGAGGTGTCGGTCATGGGGACCGGAATGGGGATCCCTGCCGTACACATTTTTGCGACGGAACTATGCACCGAATACGGCTGTGAGAAACTGATCCGTATCGGGACGGCAGGCGGACTGAAGAAAGGGATGAAGGTGAACGACATCGTCCTTTCCCAGGCCACAAGCACAACCAGTTCCCTCAACGACCACTGGTTCCAGGGCAGCTATGCTCCGTGCGCGGACTTCTTCCTTCTTCGTAAAGCCTATGACAAGGCGGTAGAGATGGGTATCCCGGTACATGTGGGAAATACCATCTGCAATGACCTGCTGTACAGGGATGAGCGGTTCTTCCACCCGGATCTATGGGCGGAGTACGGTATCATCGCGAGTGAGATGGAAGGGGCGGCACTGTACACGGTGGCGGCACATTATCAGAAGCAGGCCTTAATGCTGATGACTATCGCAGGAGGCCCCTATGTAACAGAACAGGTCCTGACCCGTGAAGAGCGGGAGCAGGGACTGGACAATATGATCCTCATCGGATTGAAGACACTTTGTGAAGCTTAGAAAGGAAACGATCATGGCAAAGTTATTGAACCTGGCGACCCTCGCTGCAGCAGCTGCGGGAGCTGCCTACTATCTTGAGAAAAAAGGGATCCTGAAGGTCACCAATAAAGTGGACGAGAACGGTTCCCGTGAGTTCAGCGTGAAGTTTGAAGCTCCGGAGAAGCCCATCGTTGACACCGTAAAGGAAGACCTGAAGACAGCTGCGGACGCAGTTACCGAGAAGACCAATGAATTCGTAAACGCCGCGAAAGGCAAATTCGAGGAACTGACCGAGCAGGCCGAAGAACTCGAAGAGAAGGCGGAAGACATCGTGGAAGGTGTCAAGGCGGAAGCGGAAGAGACAAAGGAAGATATCACCAAGGATATCGACGATCTTCTCAAAGAGCTGGACGACAGCGATCTCGGCCTCTGATAACAGAATCCGATCATGTGACGAGCGGGTGCCCGGATGGCACCCGCTCTTTTGGTTGCGGAAGAAGTGTGAATATGCCTGAAAACGAAGTCTGGTGCAACGTAAAAAACAGAATGGGCTGGAAAGAAAAAAGCGGGACAATTCCCACTTTCTTTCCAGCCTTTTGCATGTGCAAAACCAAAATTTGGGTTGTTTAAACCTCGCATAGAATCAACTCCCGGATGCGATCAATATCACATCATATTGTGATAATTGGAATCCCTGACATTTTGCCGTTAAAGCAGTTGCAAAAAACAGTATCATCGGATATAATCCCTGTTAACGCTTTAAATGGACAAAGAGCAATTATCTGGTGCACTATGAAACGGATCTTTACCCCAAAAACAGAATATATCCTCTCTATGCTTGTGTTCGGAACACTGGCGCCCTTTGTACGGGGGATCGGTGTCACTTCGGGAGAAGTGGCATTGTACCGTGCGGTCCTTGCTTCCTGTCTGATCGGATCGTATCTGCTGATCACTCGTACGAAGATACCGTTCCGCAGCGCCAGGAAGGATATCGCTTTGCTGATCCTCTCTGGTATGGCCATGGGCTTCAACTGGGTCTTTCTGTTTCAGGCCTACAAATATACTTCGGTATCCATAGCTACCCTGAGTTATTATTTCGCGCCGGTCATCGTGACCATCGCGTCGCCGATCATCTTTCACGAAAAACTGACGAAGAAGCAGATCCTGTGCTTTATCGGTTCCACCATAGGTCTCATACTGATCACCGAGATCCAGGGAGGAAAGGGCGGATCGGACTGGATCGGTATCCTGTTCGGACTGGGAGCGGCCTGCCTTTATGCTACCGTTATCCTACTCAACAAGTTTATCCGCTCGGTGGAGGGGATCCAGAGGACGTTCCTTCAGTTCATAGCTGCTGTCGCCGCCGTGCTTCCCTATGTCGCGCTGACGGACGGTTTTCATCTGGGAAGTCTCGACATGAAAGGGTGGATCCTTCTTCTGGCCGTCGGACTGTTCCATACCGGTATAACGTATTGTCTGTACTTCAGCTCGCTCAAGGATCTGCCCGGACAGCAGGCGGCCGTCCTCGGATATCTGGATCCGCTGGTTGCTGTATTCATCTCGGTTGCCTTCCTGGAAGAGAGGCTGACCCCGCTTCAGGGGATCGGGGCGCTGCTTATTCTCGGCTTCTCACTGTGGAATGAGCTTGGAAGCAAAAACTGAATTTCTTAGACGAAAAAATGTCTGGGGTCCGCACATTCGTGCGGACCCCTGTATCTTTGGCGCTTTTAGCTAGAATAAACCCCTGGTTCTACCAGGGGTGAATAAAAAATG